>JAVYVJ010000001.1:0-600000 GCA_038727705.1 Zestosphaera sp.
GGTTCGTGAAGTGCACGAGGTGCGGTTTCACCCATGACAGAGACGTAATAGGAGCATGGAACATAGCTCTGAAGCTAAATGTGAGCCCCGTGCCGTTGGGCTCGAACGGTGCCCATGACCCCTGCGTAGAGTGGTCAGTGACCACGGTGAACCGCAGGGTTGAGGCACAACCCGCCCTAGGAGAGCCTACAAAAACCTAGAGCGGGAAACGGTGGTGTGGTTCGCTAATGAGTTGCCGCTCAGGGACCAGCGCCCAAGCGGCGGGGAATCACGACCGCTGGGGGGTGGTTGAAGCCGGTGGGCGGTGTTGAGTTAACCACTAGGGAGAGGATTCTGAATCTACTCCTCAGGAGTGAGGGGCCGCTGACTGCGGAAGACATAATATCCGAACTCGGGCTGAGGGTCACGCCGGGCGAGGTCTACGAGCACTTGAAGCACGTCGCCAAGACCCTGAAGAGGGCATACGGGGGCTCCTACTACCTGGCGATGGTGCCCCCCACCTGCAGGTCGTGCGGCTACGTGTTTAAAGGGCTGGAGGAGCCTAGGAAGCCGAGCAAATGCCCTAAATGCAGATCGCAGAGAATAAACCCGCCCGCATTCAAGATAGTGAGGAAGTGATCACGGCCTCATCTACCCAACGCTAGGGGGCGTGGCCCCCAGCCCTACCCGATGCCATGGGCTCTCAGGACCTCAGCCTGTATCTCTAGGACCTCCTCCCTCGAGGCAGCCCTGGAGTATCTCTCGAGGTAATTCTTGTTGAGCTCGTAGAACGTGGGCCCCCACTTAAACTTGCTCAGGACCTCTAGCGCGAGGTCTTTGAAGCCGGTGATGTATAAGGCTGCAGCAACTGCCTCAGCGCTGCTTAGCTTGGTCAGGAGGCCGAAGTTAATGGGGTTCCCGGCCTTCAGGACGGGCAGAACCCTCTGCTCGCAGGACCTTCTTCCAGCCAGCCCCCTGAGGGCCTCCAGCCTAGAATTCCACGACGTGTCCAGGACTGTGAGGCCGTTCCTGGATATGATTGCCGAGTCCTCCGGGCTGAGGATCCTGTTGCTGTAGGGGTTGAGTATTAGAGAGCGTGCCGGCAGGCTGCCGAGGTGCGCTCTCTCAGCGTAACCCAGCCTGACGAGCTTCAACGCAGTCGATAGTTTTGGATCGTCGCCACCGAGCCTGACCACGTATATTCTTGGGGGCCTGACCACCACTCCCGACCGTAACCCTCAACCGTTTAGCAGCAATTAAGTTTATATTCTCATCATGGTAGTTAATCTTGGTGATAGCTAGGTGCCCGAGGCCATAGTCCTGATAAACACGAACATAGGGACTGAGGAGGAAGTGATGAGCGAGTTGCTCAAGATAGAGGGGGTCTACGAGGCCTACATAGTGTACGGCGTGTACGACATAGTCGTGAAGATAAAAGCCCCGACGACGGAGGCCCTCAAGGAGGTAATCTCGAGCAAGGTCAGGAAGATCTCCAACGTCAGATCCACCCTAACCATGATAGTCGTGGAGGGTAAGGAGGTCACTAAGAAGGGTGGGTGAGGGTCTTAGGGAGGTTCATGTAGGGCTAGACGACACAGACACGGATTTTCAGGGATGCACGACGCATCTGACCTTCAGGATTTTGAGAAGAATCGTTGAGGAACTACCTCAAGTCGTTTTCACGGACTATCCACGCCTGGTGAGGCTGAACCCCGTAATCCCTTTCAAAACCAGGGGGAATGCCTCGCTCTCCTTCTCGGTTAAGTTGAGGGAGGACAGCATCCCAGCGCTGAGGGATTTGATCCTGGGGGAGTTCCGCAACTACCTCCCGGAGGTCCGGAACGCGGGCGTCGAACCCGGCCTCGCCCTCCTCTATGGGGGGATCCCCGACTCGCTTGGGAGGCTCTACGTTAAGGCTTTAAGTGATTACGTACATAAGGACTACGTGCTGGGGGTTGTTGAGGAGTTAGGTGATTCGCTGGAGACGCCTCTTGGGTATTCGAGGGGCCTGGTCGGCGCGCTGGCAGCTATAGGGGCTTCAAGATGTCTGGGAACGTGCACCTACGAGTTAATAGCTTACAGGTCTAGAGGGAACTACTTGAGGGAGAGGTGCGTTGACGCAGCCTCTGTTAAGGCCGTTGACGCAGAGTTCCGTGACTCGACCTTCCTCAACTACGACCACGTTAGTGGGAAACCCCTCATCACGCCTTCAGGCCCTAACCCCGTCCTCCTAGGTGTGAGGGGTGAGGACCCTGAGCAGGTCTTAAACGCCTTCAACAAGCTGAGGATATGTGAGGATTACGAGGGGTGGGTCATCTACAAGACTAACCAGGCCGTTAACGCGCACCACGTGGAGAGAAGCGTTAAGTCGTTCAGACCCTACCAGACGGGTTGTGTGAGGGCGATAGTGACCGGCAAGCCGCTGACGCTTCCGGGGGGCGACGTGCTGCTTAAGCTCGGCGGGCAGGACGGCGATGGCGTTGTGTGGGCGGTTTTCTTCAAGGAGACCGGGTTGAGCGACGTTGCGAGGAAGCTGCTCGCCGGCGACTTAATCAGGGTGTGCGGTGGTAGTAAGTATTGGGAAGGACGTGGCTTGGTCATCCACTCAGATCTCCTGGAGGTTCTAGACCTGATTACGGAGGTTCGCAGGAACCCGCTGTGCCCGGCCTGCGGCCGCAGGATGAAGTCCTCAGGTAGCGGGAAGGGCTGGAAATGCATTAAATGCGGGTATAGGTCAGCGGACCTCAGCAGGGAGGCTGTTAAGGTGGGTCGGGATCTGGCGGTGAGGGCCTACAGACCCGTGGATCGCGCGGTCAAGCACTTAGTCATGCCTGAGGCGAGGGTTGGCAGGGCAGGCAACTGCGGCAAGCCCTTAGTGCGTGGGTGGATTCACTTCACCACGCAAGGCATGTAGGATTTATTCCGTTCCACAAGTTCTTAAGTGTTGGGGGTGATTGACGTGAGCTCGGATGACAGGGGTGATGTCGTCAAGCGGATGAGTGACTTAATGAGGTCCGGCGCTGTAATGCTTGAGCAGACATGCCCGCTCTGCGGCCTGCCTCTGTTCAGGCTGAGGAGCGGGGAGGTGGTTTGCCCGGTCCACGGGGCGGTGAAGATAGTTAAGAGCGAGGACGAGGCTGTGGAGGCTGTCACCTCGGCGGTTTTGAGGGAGTTTGAGAAGGTTATTGCGAGGAAGTTAAATACGTACATCAACGCCCTGGCCAAGGAGGAGGGCCTGAACTCGAGCGAGTTAAAGGACGTCATATACTTGCTGGACATATTGGAGAGGATAAGGAGAATGAGGAGGCCATGAGCCCGAAACCACGCGCCCCTCCACGTTCTACGGATGCGGTGTGGGCATCATGACTAAGCACCTGCCTTCAGTGCCAGAGCTGGCCGGCGTTTTAGAGAACGTGGCTGAGGCGAGGGGGCCGGCATACGTGAACGCCTTCCTCCTACACCTAGTTGGTTACGCACTCAACATGTGGTTGGGTGGCCTCATAGACCCGCGTTCGCTGAGCACGTATTTCAGCAAGGTCTACGAGATGCTGGTTGAAGGGTCATTCGAGCTGGATAAGGACGTCATCGAGGTGATGTCCATCGTGAGTGAAGGGGTTAACGAGGCCGTGTACGACGAGGTCATGGCTAAGGTCATGATGTTGCTGAAGGAGCTTCCGTGACATCCGGGGTTGAGGCCATGCCGGAAATCGCTTGCAGTGTGTGCGGGAGGAGGGGGGCTTTCTACTACAGGCATAGCTCCGGCGAGAGGCTGTGCAGCCGCTGCCTGGAGGAGTCCCTCACCAGCCGCATAAAACACAGCTTCTCGGGGAGGGTAAGGCTCGGCAGGGAGCCCTTCATAACGGTCTACATACCGCCCGACAGGGTTGTGGAGGGCGCGGTCTTAACCTGCCTGCTCTCGAAGATTGAGGCGAGGTTTAACGGACGTGTAGGGGTTGTCGCCCCCCGTGGGGTGTTGAGCGCCGTGCGTGAGTTAGCCTCCAACGCCCTGACCGTTGGGGGTAACGTTCACTACCGTGAACTAGGTGGGTTGAGCGCTGAATGCAGGTGCTCGACCGGTGAGTCAATAACGAACTCTGTGGGGGTGCTTGAGGGCCTCAGTGGCTCCCAGGTACTTCAGGGGGCTCAGGCGATCCTTCTACCCTACACTTTGACGGACCTTGATGAGGCGTTAATGGAGTACGTGATCTTTGGATCGAGTGGGGCTGCGCCCGCCGACCTCAGCGGGCTAACTATTGGAGGGACTCCGGTGGTCTGCCCCTTCTGCACCGTGCAGAGGGTGGACGTGATGGCTCTTGCGTACGTATACGGGGTTCTGAGGCTGGCCAGCGAGTCCGTAAGGGTCGGCGATGAGGGGGTGTGCAGGGCTTACGCCCTGATCAAGGAGTTGGTGTCTGAGATATCCCTTAATCACCCTGAGCTAACCCATACGATGCTCAAGTCACGCAAGTTCTTCCGGCGTTGACCCACCCCCGGAGCCGATGATGCCTTCGAGACCGCCGCCGCAACCCCACTTAAAGAAGCTGACCCTTTTTAAGAAATCACGTGGTATTGAGGAGTATATCGGTGAGGTAGTTGGGTGTTGAAGTGCTCAACGTGTTGAATGATCTCTTCACCCCCCTTCAGAGCCTGGGCTCCAGCAGCCTGACGACCATACTGGCGATCGTGGGTGTAGTCATGATAGCCCTGGTCGCCATAGGGTATGCGATATACGGCATGGTGAAGCTGGGGAAGCTCCTCTTCAGCATGAGGATGAAGGAGTTCTCTCTGATAATGTTGGGGCTCGGGGTAGCGTTCCTAGCGGTAGCTATAGTCATGCCTTAACACGCCTCCTGCGGCCCACGTCGTTATAAGTTGTTTAGAGCGTAGTATAGTCGGTGCATGATGTGAGGGAGATCGGTGAAGTTACGTACGTGCCTGACGCGAGCGTCATAACTAATGGAGTTCTTAAGATGCTGGTTAGGGATGGGAGGGTTCAAGGCAGGCTGGTCCTACTTAAGGAACTCATAGACTACTTCGAGTCGCTGGCCAAGAACGGCAAGTCCCTCGGCGTTTTAGGGCTTGAGGAGATGAGGTTCGTCAGGGCTGCGTGCGCCTCGAAGGGGATGCCGGTTGATGTGGTCAGCAGCGGCAGGAGGGCTGACGATGTAGACGCCTTGATCAGGTGGTACGCGCTTGAGGCCGGCGTCACGCTGGTGACGTCCTCCAAGACCCAGCAACTGGCTAGCGAAGCCCTCGGAGTTAATGTCCTCTACGTGGAGCCCCCTAGAAGCCGCCTAACCACTCTCGAGAAGTTCTTCAGCGACGGAACCATGTCCGTCCACCTGAAGGAAGGCGCTCCCCCGCACGCCAAGCAAGGCAGGCCGGGTAGGTGGCGGCTAGTCCAGCTTTCGGAGACCCCCCTATCTAGGGAGGAGGTTGAGGCGATAGCTGATGAGATCCTCGAAGTGGCCCGCACGGACCCTGACGCGGTCATAGAGATCGAGAGGCCTAACTCGATAATAATCCAGATGAGCGTGTACAGGATAATAATAGCTAGACCCCCCATGAGCGACGGTTGGGAGATAACTGCGGTGAGGCCTCTCGTAAGGCCTAAGCTGGAGGACTACACGCTGGCTGAAAAGCTCATGAGGAGGCTTGAGGAGAAGGCTGAAGGCATTCTGATAGCCGGTGCCCCCGGAATGGGTAAGACCACCTTCGCCCAGGCTCTGGCCGAATACTACAAGAGGAAGAGTAAGGTGGTCAAGACCATAGAGTCTCCTAGGGACATGCATCTCCCGCCCGAAGTAACCCAGTACTCTAAGACCTACGCAACCCCGGACGAGCTCCACGACATACTCCTGCTCTCAAGACCTGACTACACGGTGTTCGACGAACTGCGCACGGACAACGACTTCAAGCTCTACGTCGACTTAAGGCTTGCGGGCATAGGCATGATCGGAGTGGTTCACGCCACATCACCTATAGACGCGCTGCAGAGGTTCATAGGAAGGATAGATCTGGGGATGATCCCGTCGGTTGTTGACACAGTCCTCTTCCTGGAGGAGGGTGAGGTGCGTAAGGTCTACGACGTCAGTATGAGCGTCAAACTCCCTACAGGCCTGCGGGAGGCCGACCTAGCGAGACCCGTCATTGAGGTCAGGGACTTCCTCAGTGGTCAGCTGGAGTATGAGATGTACACCTTCGGCGAGCAGACTGTGGTCGTCCCGGTGAAGCACGTTGTTGGGGAGGGCTTGGAGGCGGCTGTCAGGAAGGCCATACTAACGCTACTCCCGTCGGCTGAGGTGACGTTCGACGGGGGCGTGGTAACGGTCACAGTGCCGAGGGAGGAGGCTAGGTCCGCACGCAAGCTCAAAAGAAGGTTATCCAGCATAGAGAGGAAGTACGGGGTGGTTATATCTCTTAAGCTGGTTTGAAGTCTGAGTCACTACCTCTTCTTAACCGCCCTCACTATCTCCTTAGCCCTCTCCGCGTTCTCCTCGACAGCCGTTCCCGTCACGACTGCGTCGGCGCCTGAGCCTACCGCGTCCCTCGCCTGCTCGTAGTTCCTTATCCCACCACCCACGATGAGCACTGACTCGCCCTTAACCCTGGACGCGGCCCTCACGAACTTGGGGGGTATGGGCTCAGGAGCTCCTGAGCCCGCCTCCAGGTACACGTACCTCATGCCTAGGAACCTGGCTGCCAGGACGTAGGCGACGCCTAACTCCGGTCTCTCGTAGGGTATTGGCCTAGCCCTACCCACATACCCGGCCGCGCCGCCGTACCCCACTATAACGTACCCAGTTGGCAGTACCTCGATTCCGTACTTGGCGACTACAGGCGCTCCAAGCACTTGAGCACCTATTATGAAGTAGGGGTCGTCGGAGTTCATGAGGGACATGAAGAGTATGGCGTCGGCGTGCTTAGAGATTCCAGATACGTTGCCCGGGAACAGTATCACCGGCAGACCCCACTTCTTGAGGCTGGTCACCAACGCGTCCACATCCCTCTCGGACACCCCTATCGAACCCCCTACCAGGAAGGCGTCAGTCCCCTCAGACACCATGGCCTCCGCAAGCCTGTCGGCATTGTTTAAATCGCCTATTTTATCGGGGTCCAGCAGCGTGAAGTGTATCTTCTCCCCGGAGCTCACCTTACCCCTGAGGTAGGAGTCGACCCAGCACCCACGCTCACTCAACAGCCTCCCCCTTCTCGAACCACGTCCTGAGCTCCTCACTGCCGTAGAGGTCCAGGAACTTGGAGTACGCGTCAACGGCCTCGAAAATCGATGGCAGCTCCTGCAGCTCGGCCCTCAGGCCGCACTTCGGGTTCATGCACTTAATTAGCGCTCGCTTCTTCTCCTCGCCGGAGTCGTTGACGTAGGGCTCGACATCGACGATTATGGTGATGGACCCGCAGGCAGGGCATTGGAAGACCCTAGGCAGCGTCTTCTGCGGGGGTCTGAACACCTTATACCGCTTCCTGCTCCTTCTTCCCACACAACCACCAATACACACTAGACTCACAGGTCTTATAAGTTGCGATCGATGTAGACGTCCTCAGCCATGGTGGGGCCCCGCAGGCTCTGAGCGCCCCTTATTAATTGTGAAACCCTAGTCTATGAGTGAGGGTTAAGGGGCCTGATTATGGGTGGAGCGCCCGATCTACGCAAGCCCTGGGTCAGGGTTGCCAGGCATTGGGTTGGGGTCGGCGACGGTAAGGTGGTCTGCAGTTTGTGTTACAAGAGATGCCCTATAAGCGAGGGCGGTTACGGAGCCTGCGGCGTTAGGTACAACGGTGGAGGGACCCTCTACACGTTGGTCTACGGCCTCCTCACCGCAGTCAATCTAGACCCTATAGAGAAGAAACCGCTCACGCACTTCCACCCAGGCTCTCAAGTTCTCTCAATCTCGACCGCGGGATGTAACTTCATGTGCATGTTTTGTCAGAACTGGACCTTGAGTCAGTCGAGGAGGGGGGATGTGTTCGGGGAGTTCATCACCCCGGAGGACCTGGTCGATGAGGCCGTCAGAGGGGGTTCCGACGGCATAAGCTACACCTACAACGAGCCGACCATTTTCTTCGAATACATGATGGACGTGGCCTCGTTGGCTAGGAAGAGAGGGCTGTTCAACACCATGGTGACTAACGGTTACATGACTGTGGAGGCCATGGAGGAGCTCTCGAGGTTCTTAGACGCCGCGACCGTTGATTTTAAGGGCAACGGTAGCAAGGACTTCTACAGGAAGTTCATGGGGGTCCCGGACCCCGAACCCGTCTTCAACACCCTAGCCCTCATGAAGAGTAGGGGGGTGTTCGTGGAGGTGACGGACCTGGTGGTCCCCAAGCACGGCGACAGCGTTGAGGACCTCAGAAAATTAGTTAGGGGGGTCATCGACGTTCTGGGGACTGACGTGCCGTTCCACCTGCTTCGATTCTATCCCCACTATAAGATGGCGCACCTCCCTGAAACCCCTGTCAGGGTTCTCGAGAAGCTTGCTGAGGTGGCTAAGGGTGAGGGGCTTAGGTACGTCTACGTCGGCAACGTGCCTGGACACCCGCTCGAGAACACGTACTGCCCCAACTGCGGTGAGCTCCTCATACGTAGGTACGGCTTCTACGTTAGTGAATGGAGGCTTGGGGAGGGTAACACGTGCCCTAGCTGTGGGTTCAGGATCAACGTCGTCGGTGGCCTGAAGCGGGGGAGGGGTTTCTGGAGGTAGCTACCGCTCGTTGCCTTAATTAAGCGGTAGCGAACCATAATGGGGGTGCGTCATGTACTTCATCATCGTCGCAGGGCCCGCGGGCTCGGGTAAGTCAACCTTCGTCTCGGCTGCGGCTCAGTGGATGGAGGCTAATGGGCTGGACGTGGTTAAGGTCAACCTGGACCCCGCTGCTGAGTCCCTCCCATACGTTCCGGACGTTGACGTGAGGAACTACATCACCACCCGCGACTTCATGACTAAGTACGGTCTAGGGCCTAACGGCGCGCTAGTGCTCAGCGTCGACTACCTGGTCAACTACGTTGGGGACTTGAGGAGGGAGGTCGACGAGGTGAGGGGGAACTACGTCCTCATAGACCTTCCAGGGCAGCTGGAGATAGTGGCTTTCAGGAGGTTAGGGCCCTTACTCCTTAAGGAGCTCACTAAGGGCTGCAAGTCGCTCGTGGCTTTCATGATTGACTCACACCTCGCCTCAACCCCTCATTCAAGCTATTCGGCACTGCTCCTCGCACTCTCCACTATGTTTAGGTTGAGGCTCCCAATGGTTCTAGTCTTGAATAAGATGGACTTGGTGACGAGCGTGCAGGGGCTTAAGGAACCCCCTGAGTTGAGCGTCAGGCTCCACGCACTCCAGCTCCTCGACGAGGAGTACAGCTGCGTTACGGCTGGCAGCGACTCCCTCTTCATAAGTCCGGAGGTCGGTGAGGAGCTCTGCAACATCTTCAGGGAGGTCTTCAGGGAGGTCGTCCTAGTGTCGTCTAAGGAGATGTGGGGTATGGACGAGGCGTACGCCTCCTTCCAGAGGGTTCTGGCGGGTGGGGAGGATTTCGTGACGGAGGAGTACAGTGAGGGGCCGAGCAGGGATTGAAGCAGTCCCTCCAGGCTCGTGGTGGTCGGTGCTAGGCACCGGTTAAAGCCCGCCTTAACGCGCTCGCTCCACATCGCTTCAGGGACCTATAGCTTTTTAAATTCGTTTCACCTATATCTAGGGTTTACCGGTATGGGTAGCGTTAAGGAGTATGTGGAGGGTTTGATCGGTAAGGCGAGGAGTGAGGGAAGGTCTAAGTTATTGGAGCATGAGGCATACGAGGCTTTAGCTCGGTACGGCTTCCCAGCCCCTAAGTTCGGGCTCGCTCGCTCTGCTGGGGAGGCCGTTAGGCTGGCTGAGGAGATAGGGTACCCGGTAGTTCTGAAGATAGTCAGTCCGGACATAGTGCATAAGTCCGATGTGGGCGGCGTCAAACTGAATCTCGGCTCGAGGGAGGAGGTCCTCAGGGCCTTCGACGGCATAATGCACAGCGTTAAGGCTAAAGCGCCTGAGGCGAGGGTTGCAGGGGTCTTAGTGCAGGAGATGGTGCCCTCAAGCCTTGAGGTCATTGTGGGCGCTACGAGGGACCCGACCTTCGGCCCTGTACTGCTGTTCGGCCTTGGAGGGATATTTGTTGAGGTCCTCAAGGACGTGAGCTTCAGGATAACGCCGCTGACCAGATACGATGCTGAGACCATGCTCACCGAGATTAAAGCCGCTAAGATCCTCGACGGCTACAGGGGGACCCCGCCTAGGGACAAGGAAGCCATAGTTGACATAATAATGAAGCTCGCCAAATTCATGGAGGATCAGGAGTCAGTCACCGACGTTGACCTCAACCCTGTGATGGTTTTCGAGGCTGGCATGGGGGCTAAGGTAGCGGATGTGAGGATCCTCATAAGGTAGTTTTAGTTGAGTGTAGACGAGATCGTCAGGAGGATAGATGAGGTAAGGGAGGAGGTAAAGAGACTAAAGAGTGAGAGGCTCGAGCTAATCGAGAAGCTAAGGACTCTGCGTGAGGAGAGGGCTGAACTCAGGAATAAGTTAGCTAACGTCAGAGGCGAGCTGGAGAAGGTGAGGGAGGTCAAGAGCAAGCTCAGAGAGAACAGAGACGCGTTAATATCGCAAAGAAGGGAGACCATCAACCGATTGAGGGAAGTCAGAGGCAGGCTGACGAGCATAAGGGAGAGTATGAATAACTTTAGGGAGGGTGGCCCCCACTCCCTAGCCAGGATCAGGGAGGAGATAGAAAGGCTTGAGTGGAGAATAATAACTGAATCACTTCCGATGGAGGTTGAGAACAGGCTCGTCAGGGAGATAGCCAGGCTTGAGGACGAGCTGGCTAAAGCCATAGAGTCCAGGAAGCTTAAGGAGGAGTACAACGCGATAAGGGCTGAGTACCAGAGCCTTAGGATAATCCTGGAGGACCTCAACAAGAGGGTGGCCGAGCTCACGGATAAGATAAATGCCCTCAGGGAGAGGGAGGCCCGGCTGAAGGGCGAGCGCGACGCCCTCAAGAAGAGGTTTGACGAATCCATCAAGACTTCGGCGGAGATTAAGGCGAGGCTGGATAATCTATTCACGGAGATAGGCTCTAAGGTCGGCGAGCTCCGCGCCCTGCAGGAGGAGTTGAGGAAGCACAGGACCAACTCGAGGAGGAGTAGGGAGGAGGAAGTCCTGAACAGGAAGAAGCAGGAGGTTGAGAAGAAGATCAAAAACACGAAGAGATTGACTTTAGAGGACCTGAAGATATACTACGGTGAGCTGGGGGTCGAGGAGGGCACGCGGACCTGAGGATCCTCCACAACTGAATCAGGCACGCGTTTGGCTTAGCTTTTTAAGGAAGACCAGCTTATATTAACCTAGGTGTGGTTGATGGTGAGGACATCCCACGGGTACAGGCACAGGACGAGGAAGTTGCTGAGGAAGAACGTGAGGGAGAGGGGGGCGATCCCTCCGCTGAGCCAGGTTCTGAAGGAGTATAAGGTAGGTGATAAGGTCTACATAACGCCTAACCCAGCGATCCACGACGCCCTACCGCATAGGAGGTACATAGGCAAGGTCGGTGTGGTGATTGGGAAGAGGGGGAGGGCCTACATAGTTGAGCTACACCTAGGCGATAAGAGGAAGACCCTCATCACATACCCTGAGCATTTAAGACTGGCCAGTGCGTGAGGTAGATGAGGCTTCTCTCCTCAAGGAATGCCGCGCACGCCGAGGTCCAGAAGATACTGGAGGGCTTGACTGGGAAGGGTATCGAGCTTGAGAGTATAGAGATGCGCGTTCTCGATTACCTACGCAGGTTCAACAAGTGCCGACGCGGTGATGAGCTGGCTGAGAAGTTGAGGGAGATGGGCTTAAGCGAGATAACGGCGGTGATCATAGCCAACGTAGTTCCTAAGGATTCGGAGACCCTTAAAATACTCCTGAATTTTGAGGGCAGGACGCTGGAGGCTGGATTTCTGGAGGAGGTGCTAAACACAGTCACCACCTACTGCACGGAGTAAGTGTTGATAGAAGGAGATGCTTCATGAGTTCTAGGACTCCCTCCAGTGGGGATAAGAGGGTGGTGAGGGAGGAGTTCGCCATAGTCCTCGACTTCATGCCCAGCGGTAATCCGCTGGACACCCACCACCCATCACACAAGAACAAACCGTTGGCTCAGGCGGTGGGATCAACGTACTTCACTTTGATAGAGTTCCACCCTAAGCCAGGCATGTGGGTCTCCCAAGGGGAGAAGGTCTGCGTCAGCTTCAGATTCCGTGAGCTGAGGGATAAGGTCGGGTATGTGTGGGGGGATCCGATTCGGTACGACGACCTGACCTCAGTAGCTAAGTCATACCTCCCGGAGGCAATTAAGTCCGCCGTCAAAGATTTGGAGAAGGTTTTCGTGACGTTCTTCAACATAGCGGCACCCGTCACCATAAAGCTGCACTCGCTCGAGCTGATACCGGGCATAGGCAAGAAAACCATGTGGACAATACTGGAGGAGAGGAAGAAACCCTTCGAGACCTTCCAAGACATCCAGAGCAGGGTCAAGATACCGGACCCAGTCGCGCTGGTAACTGAGAGGCTTATCAAGGAAATTAAGGGTGAGGAGAGGATATACCTCTTCACAGACCCACCTCCAGGCGTGAAGGACGCTATAGTGCTCGGCTACCTCCACAGGATCTACAGCATGCTGGGCTACGAGTAACGGGCACGCGGCCCGCTGCCAGTCACCACGTGGGCCAGCCAATTCCGAGAAGATTTAAATTCCCTTACGCTGGAGTATGATGTAGCGCTGGAGTGCCCGGCCCTCTTCTCGCAGGTGATGAGGCTCGAAAGGTATGAGGGATGATTTGCCCGCGCAGGGCTGAAGTCACCCGGCGTGGAAATCCAGCGGCGTCCGCGACGCATTTGCTTGATGAAGCCCCTCGATTAGAACTGAACACGCAGAGTTTTAACTGATGATACCCCTAATATGATGGCGTTTCGGGGTGGGTTTGAGTGGGTAGGTTCGTTGTGGGCATAACTGGCAGTAGCGGCGTTGTCTACGGCTTGAGGCTTGTGGAGGTGCTGAGTAACCTAGGTCATGAGGTCCACGTCGTGTTGAGTGAGGAGGCTAAGATCGTGTCAGCTAGTGAGTGTTTAAGTGAGGACGGGTTGATGAGGCTGTTGGGCAGGCTCGCTAAGTTTGTCTACGGCGAGTACGACTTCACAGCCCCTGTGGCCTCGTCATCCTTTGTGGTTGAGGGTGCCGTGATCATGCCCTGCAGCCTTAAGACCTTGGGTGAAGTCGCTAACTCCATCCAGTCGACCTTAATCAGCAGGGCAACGCTTAACTCGCTCAGGCTGAGGCGCCCCACAATCCTAGTCCTGCGTGAGACGCCGCTGTCCACGCTCGACATACTTAACATGCTTAAGGTGTCGCTAAGCGGCGGCGTCATAATGCCTGCCTCCCCGGCATTCTACTCAGAGCCGCAAACGATTGAGGATCTAATAGACTTCATGGTGGGCAAGGTCTTGGACGTTCTCAATATAGATAATAAGCTCTACAGGAGGTGGGGTGGGTCTAAAGCTACTCGAGGAACGAGTCTTTGCGCCCGCTTCTACGGGCCAGAAGAGTCCTGACCTTATCGTCTATCTTAGCTTCATCGAGCTCCTTTATGAACTCCCTGTCGGCCTCCCTGAACTTCACGGCGAACGCGCATTTACCGTCAGGCAGGAGGGCCTTCCTATCGCAGAACGCGAACTGACACCTGTAGCCCAGGCATGAATCGCCTATCCACCTGCACATGGCCACTTTCTGCATGTGCCCCTTCACCACCTTATTGACTATCACTAAGGCGTTCTTAGAGCATCTGAAGAAGGGGCACAGCATGTTACACTTATCGCCGAGCGGCAGCGGCTTCAGCTCACCCCTCAACTTCTGCTCCTCGTCCTCGTAGGGCTTCTCCAATCTCTCATGCCTTCTAGACCACCCGCGTCTCTCGTCGTAAGGCGTGCGATGCTTGTCAGGATAGCTCAAACAGGTTCACCGGTTGACGCCGACCCTATAGTATCTATGGTTTAAACCATTTTAAAGCTATATAGGTTATCATGCCCGACTGGTAGGTCATCGCTAGTATCAGCTCCTTCCTCACGCTGTGTGAGAGCCTCCCCCAACTGATTAAGTCGCCAGGCTCTATGACCTGCCCGTATTTAAGCACCTTAACTAGGTACGGTGCGTGCTCTAGCCCGGGTTTCCTCCTGTAGAGGGCGAAGTCGGTGCCGTACTTGAGTGCAGACCTTATGATGAATCCTGAATCCTTTAACTCCCTGAAGGTCCTGTAGAGATCGTCGAACTCGGGTATGTGCTCCCGACACATCGCCCTGAAGTCCTCGAGGCTCAGCTCCTCAGAGCCTCTGAACACCCTCAGAACCCCCTTCTCCGCCAGGTAGTAGGCCTCGATGAGGGAGAGCTCGAGGGGCTTGTCGACCTCCTCAACGTCCTTAGGCTTCTTAACCCCTACAGGCTTCCCGATGAAGCTCGTGCTGAAAATGCATCTGGCCAGATCTACGTTGAACACTATGGCCTTAGAACCTATTAAGTAGGCATCGCCGCTGCCACAACTCCTGAGAACCCTATCTGTGGAGTGAGATGAGCCTGAGATTCGTCCCCACCCTCTTAAGTATGTCCGCAGAGTCCTCGAGTTTGTCCGTCAGTTCCTTAAGGAGGAGTAGAGCCCCCACATCGCTTGAGTAGTTCTTTATTATCTCGAGCCCTAGCTCCCTGTAGATCTCGTCCACGCTGTTCTCCAAGCCTACCTCCCTCTGGAAGAGCTCCTTAACCGCTTTGAGGTTGTTCAGCTTACCCAGCATGTCCACCACTATAGCTATCATCTCCAGGATCTTCCTTATCGTCGAGTCGAGGTACACGTACATGCTGTCAGGCATTTTGTCGAATCCCTTAGTGACTAGGAGCAGGCACCTGTTGGCCGCCGCCTCACCGTGCTCCGCCAGCCTGACGACGCTTTGAATTATATCTATGTAGATGTTCTCCATAGCTAACGCGGGCGAGACCCTGACCACGTAGTCGAATAGGTTCATAGCCCCCTCCTCGACCTCGTCCTTAATTAGGTGGACCCTGCCGTGCATCTTCTCGATGCCGACTTTATTGAGGTCGTCCAGCTCCTTCAGGAGGGTCTGCAACTCCCTGTATAGGTCTGCAGACCTCCTCATCAGAGCTATGAGCTGTTCGGTGATCGCTGACTCAGCCAGGCTTTCCCTCTCCCCACGTCCAGGCACCTCATCGATCCTTATACTCTCCTCGGCCAAAATGACCACCGATCACTCTACTTAAAATATACTGTATATAGCATTAAATACTTAATGCAGCGTCCCCTCATGCAGGGCGTGTCCTTCAGAACTGGTGATGCCTTCACGTGCCGGGCTCCTGGCTAAGGCTCTTCAGCGCTTTAGACGCCACCGCGCTTAACTCCCTGAGCTTCGTTAGCTCACCGTCTATGAACGCCACCTCCTCACTCATCCCCTCCCTCAGCAGGTAGTCCTTGATGTCGTTTAACACCTCCTCCTCATCACCTATCGACACCATCAGCGCGAACGTTATCAGGGTCTGAATGGGTTCGACGAACTCTTTACCCATGCCCGGCGAGCTGCACGACTCTATGCTGCGCTTCAAACCACTCCTGGTCCTGCTGACTTTAGCGATGTAGTCCTTAACCACGTCGTAGGAGACCCTCCGATTGAGGAGGCCTTCAGCCAACTCCCTCAGCCTGGCTAGCTCCCTATCCCTCTTGAGGGTGCTGTCCTCAAGCTTCCTCAGGATCAGTGGGCCCTCCATCAGGCCGACCTCACGGTGGCCATGGAGTTATCGGCCACCCCGTTCCTCCTCATGAAATCCTCGTTGGCCCGAACCTCATTCTCCGGGAGCTCCTCAGACGTCAGGGCCTTAAGAATCAACTTCCTGCCGGAGACCGAGAGCTGGACACTGTCCTTAATACCTAGCTCGTCGGCCAGTCTGCGGGCGATCTGGAGAACCCCTTCAGGGACGTCGTCCCCAAGCCTTACCCTGACCCTCCTCTCCAGAACCCTCTTCACCCCCTTACCCAGGACCTCGCTGGCTGGAGGTATTATGGCGACCAGCTGCCTGACGTCCCTCTTCTGAGTTTGTTGCGAACCGCCCTCATCGCTCAGTTGGTACCACCAAAAAGTAATAGGTGTCTTAAGATAATATAAAGCCGCTATGTAGTGACCGTTAGCTAAGTGTTAGGGAAGCACCCGCGTTGCATAGATCTTGGCGACCGCCCAGGCAACGACCTCATCCGCCTTGAGCCTGACCTGCTCCCTGGTGTCCCTGAACCTGATCGTCACAGTACCGTCGCTCAGCGACTGATAGTCCACAGTCACGGCGAAGGGCACCCCTATCTCATCCACTCTAGCATACCTCCTACCTATGCTGCCGTCCTCGTCGTAGAGGGCTGTCAACCCCGCCTTCACGGCCTCCTCATATATCTTCCTCGCCAGGGCCCTCAGCTGCTCCTTAGCCATCAGGGGGAACACCGCCAGCTTGTAGGGAGCTATCCTGGGCGGTAGTCTAAGGTAGACCCTGCCCCCGTCTTCAGAGTATGCCTTATCCAGAGCAACCAGCACGAGCCTCTCAGCCCCGAAGGACGGCTCGACGACGTGCGGCACGAACCTACGCCCCCTCACGACCTCCCTCACTTCCTCGATTCTGACTGCGTTGACGGGAACCCTGAACCCCCCGACCACCACCTCCCCCCTCCTAATCATCCCCTCCACCTCACCGACTTCCAGGCTCTCCAGGGCTCTGGAGACCTTGGCGGCGTCGCCTCCGAAGGCCTCCTTCAGGAGGGCCTCATCAACCACCACCTTCTTCGTTAAGACCTCCCTAGGCTCCCTCAACTCCCTGTAGACAGTCATGTCCTCACCCGAGTACTGCATGTGCCTGGCGAGGTCGTAATTCGTTCTGTAGGCGTGGCCGGAGATCTCGACCCACCCCCACCTAGATATGGAGACCAGCTGATCGAACGTCTGTCTTGAGTAATGGGCTCTCTCCTCAGGCAGTTTCTCCTCGAAGAGGACTTCATCCCCGCCGATGCCTAACTCCTTGGTGAAGGCCTGCGCGACCGTCATCCAGTACGCGAGCCACGGGTTGAGGATTATGCCCTCGGCCACCGCCTCCTCAGGCCTCACCGAGATTACCTCCTCAACCCCCCTCCTCCTAGACTCAGCGGTGAGTATCCTGAGCCTCTCCTGGAACCTGCTGAAGTCGGGCTCCCCCGGCTCCTCAGGGTCGAAGAGGAACTCGACCTCCATTATGGTGAACTCCCTCAGCCTAACCATGCCCTGCCTAGGGGATATCTCGTTCCTGGCGACCCTCCCGACCTGAGCTATGCCGAGGGGCAGTGAATACCTCATGGAGGTGAAGACCCTTTTGAACGAGGTGAACATGCCTTGAGCTGCCTCAGGCCTTAGGTACGCAGTCCCGTGTCTGTAAGGCCCGACGTTAGTCTGGAAGAGGAGGTTGAAGGTCCTGACCTCACCTAACTCACTGCCGCAGGAAGGGCACCTAACACCCCTATCCTTAATGAGGGAGTTCAGCTCGCCCGGGCCCATCCCCTCAGTCCTTAGACCCAGGACCTCCTGCAGGAGGTGATCGGCTCTGTAGATTTTACCGCACCCGCTACACGCAACCACAGGGTCTGTAAAGCTGTCGAGATGCCCCGACGCCTTGAAGACTATCTCAGGCGCTATGACGGGGGTCTCGACCAGGACAACCATGTCCTGGTGTCTTAGGACGAAGTACTCAAGCCACACGTTCCTTATACTCTCCTTAAGCAGGGCTCCGAGGGGTCCCAAATCGTAGAACCCAGCAAGCCCTCCGTAGATCTCGTACGAAGGCCAGAAGAACCCCCTACGTGCAGCCAGGTCGACTATCTTGTCGTACTTGTCGCCGCTGTCTGAGCCCATCTCAACACCCACAGAAATACTTCTCTGATTTTTATAAAGCCCTGCGGGCCATCATCATAGAGTGGTGCGTGATGCTTGAGCTGTACTTAGTTGCTAACCCACACGTCTTCCTGGGCATCAATGGGAATAGGGGGAGGACTAAACTCAGCTTCGTGGGAGTACCCTTCGACTCGACCAACAGCTTCAGGAGCGGCTCCAGGTTGGCACCGCTCACCGTAAGGCTGGCGTCCCAGTCGCTGGAGACATACTCCTTCAGGAGCGGGTTTGCTTTGGAGGAGAACCCCCCGGTTGATGAGGGCGATATCGCGGTGGTTCACGGCAGCGCTGAAGCCACCCTGAAGAACATCTCGGCGGTGTCTGAGGAGCTCCTCAAGTCCAGGAAGGCAGGGTTCGTGGGGGGTGATCACACGGTAACGTACGGCATCGTCGACGGCTTGGTTAAGTCTTTAGGGAGGGCTCCATGCGTGCTAATGCTCGACGCGCATCTAGACTTCAGGGCTGACTACCTGGGCTTCAGGTACAGCCACGCCTGCGTGACGAGAAGGGTCAGCGAGCTCGTGGGGGCTGGCAACGTGATGGTGGTTGGTTTCAGGGCGGTCGACGCTAAGGAGCTCAGGGAGGCCAGGGAGGCCAGGCTCAACATGCTCAACGCATACGAGTTGATGAGAATGACCTTGAGGGAGGTCAGCGGCAGGGTGGGTGATTTCCTGAGCGCCTGCAGTAATTTCTACATCTCGCTTGACGCGGACGTGATGGATCCCGCCTACGCACCGGGTGTGGCGACGCCCGAGCCTGAGGGCCTCCAGCCGACGTTCGTCATGGATTTGCTGACCCGCGTGGCGGACGAGAGGCTTGCGGCGTTCGACGTGGTGGAGGTGAATCCCCTGGTGGACACGGGGAACGTCACATCGTTTCTAGCGTCGAAGATACTCATAGAGCTCTTCACGAAACTTACGGTGATGGGTAAATGACTGCTGAGCCGCCTCAGGCGTGGGTCAGGTCTGATGCGTCAGCTGCGCAGGTGGCAGAACACTTTGTGGGTGGCGCTCACCCTCACCTCAGGGGGTTCGTCCCTCCTGCACACCTCCTTGACGTAAGGGCATCTGGTGTGGAGCCTGCACCCCTTCGGAATGCTTAACGGGCTCGGCGGCTCGCCGGAGAACCTGACCCGCGCGTCACCGCTCCTGCCGAGGATCTTAAGATATAGTGAGGGCAGTGATGAGAGCAGGTACTGCGTGTACGGGTGTGCCGGGCTCTCGACAAGCTCTTCAGACCTGGCCTCCTCAACCACCCTGCCAAGGTACATAACGAGGACTCTGTCGCTGACGCGCACGGCCGCAGGCAGGTCGTGGCTTATGAAGAGCATTGAGAAGCCGTACTGTCTCTGAAGCCTCTTCACTAGGTTGAGGATGTTATTCTTGACGGTCGCGTCTAAAGCGGAGACCATCTCGTCAGCCACTACGAACTTAGGCCTTACTGAGAGCGCTCTGGCTATTGCCACCCTCTGCTTCATGCCGCCGCTGAGCTGGTGTGGGTAGTAGTCGGCGCAGTCCCTGCCTAACCCAACGTCTTCAAGAAGCTCGGCGACCAAGGTGTCGGGGTGGTGATGGTCACGCCCCCCCGCCCGCAACGCCTCAATCAGTATGTCCCTGACACGCATTCTAGGATTCAGCGAGGTGTCCGGGTTCTGGAAGATCATCTGAACCCTAACCCTATTGCTCCTCAAGTACCTGGCCAGCTCCTCGCCTTCGATGAATACCTTGCCTGCGTCAGGCGCCTCAACCCCCGTCAGGAGCCTCCCCAGAGTTGTCTTCCCGGAGCCGCTCTCACCGAGTAGCCCGACGATCTCGTCGTTGTCGACGCTCATGCTGACCCCGTCCACAGCCCTTAACAACAGGTTTCTCCGGAATCCGGAGGCAATTCTGTAGTGCTTCCTCAGGTCCACGGCCTTCAGTAGTGTGTGGCCGTCACTCATACGCTGCCCACCACCTAGTAGAGGTTGCACGCAACCAGCCTCCCTCCGACTAAACGCTGTCTCGGCATCTCGCCGCTGCACACCCCCTCGGAGGCGTGCTCGCATTTAACGCTGAATGGGCATGCTCCAGCGTCTTTAAACCCGTTGCGTGCGTTGTTGGCCGGCCGGCCCAGCCCTTCCTTAAGCCCGTTGGTGAGGGAGTTCATCAAGTACTTGGTGTACGGATGTAGTGGCTCCCTAAGCACGCCCTCAGAGCTGCCGAACTCGGCGACCATGCCGCCGTACATTACCAAGACCTTCTCGGATATGTCGTACGCCACGCCGATGTCGTGCGTTATCAGTATTAAGGCGGTTCTGTGCTCCGTGCTCAGCTCCTTAAGTAGGTCCAATATCTGCGCTTGGATCGAGACGTCGAGAGCTGAAGTCGGCTCGTCGGCTATCAGGAGTTTAGGCCTCAGCGCTACCGCAATAGCCACCGCGACCCTCTGCTTCATGCCGCCGCTGAGCTGGTGTGGGTAGCTTCTGTACCTCCTCTCGGCCTCCGGGATCCCAACCCGTTCCAGCAGCCTCACGGCCTCCTCGAAGGCCTCCCCCCTGCTGTAGCCGTGGGCCCTTAAAGCCTCAGCGATCTGCTCGCCGACGGGGTAGAGCGGGTTAAGCGACGTGGACGGGTTCTGCAGCACAACCCCGATCTCCCGCCCCCTGAGCCTCGCGAGCTCCCCCTCATTCAGGTCGAGGATGTTGAGGCCGCGGTACCTGACCTCACCACCCTCGACGATTAGGTTGTCGTCGTTGAGCCTGGCCATGATGAGCGCCAGCGTCGACTTGCCTGAGCCGCTCTCACCCACCACCGCCACCCTCTCCGACTCCCCCACCTCAAACGTGACGTCGTTGAGGACCTTGATCCTAGACCTGCCGAGCGTGTAGGACGCGTGCAGATTCCTCACTTTGAGGAGCGTCATGCGTACCTCACCCTGCTGCGTGGGTCCAGCACGTCCCTTAACGCGTTGCCAAGGAGGTTGAAACCCGCTACGAGCATGAAGAGGAATATGCCTGGAAATATGATTACGTGCGGGGCTCTGACCATGTACGTCTTCCCGGAGCCTATCATCGAACCCCACTCAGGGGTTGGTGGCTGGACGCCGATCCCCAGGAAGCCCAGGCCGGCCGCGAACAGTATTGAGGACCCTAGGTCCAGGGTGTACTGCGAGACGACGACGTAGGATATGTTGGGCAGCACGTGCCTGAAGATTATCTTGAGGGGGTTGATCCCGAGGAGTCTGGCGGCCAGCACGAACTCGTAGTTCCTAACCTGGAGTACGACGCCCCTGACCAGCCTGACGTAGGAGGGTATGAGCCCCACCGATATCGCGAGCACTATGTTTTGGAGGCTGGGCCCCCAGAGCGCAACTAAAGCTATGGCTATAAGTACTGACGGGATTGAGAGCAGTGCGTCGGTGACCCTCATTACCGCGTAGTCTATCGCGCCGCCGAAGTATCCTGAGAGCAGGCCTAGGAGGGCTCCCACGCCCCCGCCCAGCGAGGTGCTGATGAGGGCTATCGTCAAGGACACCCTGGATCCGTGGATCAGCCTTGAGAGGAGGTCCCTGCCCAGCTCGTCGGTCCCTAAGAGGTTCTCAGTGCTCGGCGGCCTTAAGGCGTTGCTTAGACTGCCTGAGATCGGGCTGTAGGGGGACACCAAGTCTGCGAGGGCCGCCATGAGCGTGAAGAAGATGACTATGGTCAGGCCTGCGAGCCCTGATCTATGGTTCTTCAGCAGCCTGAGCAGCTGCAGCGAGCCCTCAAGCGTGTTTCTAAGCACCACCGACCCTCACCCTGGGGTCTATCACTGTGTAGAGGATGTCGACCGCGAGGTTTATCAGGGAGTATATCAGCGCCAGGATGAAGATGGCTCCCTGAACCATCGGGTAGTCCCTGGCGAATATCGCGTCAACGACTAACTTCCCCACGCCGGGCCAAGCGAAGATGGTTTCAGTTATCACTGCACCACGCATTAGAACCCCCAACTGAAGTCCGGCGACCGTGGCCACAGGCACTAACGCGTTCCTGAGGACGTGTTTAAACAGGACTGCCGATTGCTTCAGCCCCTTAGCCCGGGCCACCTTGACGAAGTCCTGGCCGAGCGCCTCAAGCATGGAGAACCTGGTGGTCTTGACTATAGGCGACATGACGGGCAGCATTAAGGTCAGGGTGGGCAGTAGTAGGTGTGCAGGGGTGCCGGACCCGCCGGCCGGCAGGAGCTTGAGGTTGACTGCGAACACGAACATGAGGATCAGTCCGAACCAGAACGTGGGCATTGCGATGCCTGCAGACACTAGGGCCGTTACCGCGTAGTCAATCCACGTGTTCCTCCTCACAGCCGCTACGACCCCTAAAGGGATTCCGACGCCTAGGGAGAGGCTCAGGCTCGTTAGCGTGAGTGTGAGCGTGTTCGGGAGTCTGGAGAGGACTTCTGACGCCACCGACGAGTCCGTCCTTATCGACTTGCCTAGGTCGAGGCGTGCTAGGTTCACCATGTAATTCAGGAGCTGCTCGGGAAGCGTCTTATCCAGGCCGTACTTCACCCTTATCTCAGCCACGACTTCGGGAGGGGCGTCGAACCCTGCCAGGAGCCTAGCGGGGTCCCCGGGGATCGTTCTGAGGAGCACGAATAAAAGGAGGGTCACGCACAGCACGGTCGTTAGGATGCTGAAAAACCTTTTGAGCAGGAATATGGGGAGGTTCATGGTGCCCCGCCTCACGAGCTAAGCCTGGCGTAGGTCAGGTCGAACATTTCATACGGGAAGACCTTCACGTTAACTAGGTCGGCCCTCGTGACGACTATGAAGTACTGGAGGTAGAGGAATATGTTCGGAGCGTCCTCCCAAATCAGCCTGTTGACCTCCTCGTATATGGCGGCCCTCACAGCGGGGTTCGGATTCCTGACCCCCTCATCTAACAGCTTGTCCACCCTACTTCTGTTGTAGAAGAAGTTGTTGAAGCCGTTCGGGGTGAACTGCGTCGAGTGGAACCTCTGGTATAGGTAGAAGTGCGGGTCGGGGCTGCCGGGGGACCACCCAAGCAGGAATAGCTGGACCTCAGTCTTGTTGAGGGGCGCTAACACAGTTGATACGTAGGTGGGCCAGTCGTACGTCCTGACCTCGACCTCTATGCCGACCTCCCTCAAGTACTGCGCGATGGCTTCCGCCACCTGCTTGTCGAACACGTACCTCCCCGTGGGCGTTATCAGAGTGATTCTGAATCCGTTGGGGTATCCGGCCTCCCTCAGCAGCTCCTTGGCCTTGCTTGGGTCGTAGCTGTAGGGCCCTAAGGTCACGTGCCCCAGCGTGTATGAAGGGACGGGCGAGTCCATCACCTGCCCTAGGCCGAATAGCACGTTCTTAACGATGGCGTCCTTATCCACCGCGTAGTTGAGCGCCTGCCTGACCCTGACGTCCCTCAGGGGGCCGTACTGCGTGTTTATCCCTACGTACATCACCCTGTTTGACGCGGTGGCTATGACTCTCACGTCACTCCTCCGGGAGAGCATCTCGACATCCGTCGCTGAGGGCTGTATTATTATGTCCAAGTCACCGGCCAGCAGCATCGCCGTCCTGGTCTGGGCGTCGGGGACCACCTTGAACACTACCTCGCTGAAGTACGGCGTCCCGTTCCAGTAGTTCTCATTCCTGACCAGCACTATCCTGTCGCCCTTAACCCACTCCTTAAACCTGAAGGGTCCAGTGCCTATGTTGAGCGGCGACGTTGTTATGGAGTCCCCCAGCGCTTCAACGGCTTTAGGCGAGATGATCGCCGCCTGAGTGAAGCTCAGCACAGTTATGAAGGGGGCGTAGGGCTCCTTCAGCACGAGCCTGACGGTAAGCTCGTCCAGGACCTCTATCCTGCTTATTATCGTGTAGTACGCCCTGCTAGGCACCTTTACGTTGGGGTTCAGCAGCCTCTCGAGGGAGTACTTGACTGCCGACGCGTTGAGGGGGGTCCCGTCATGGAACTTAATGCCGCCCCTCAACCTGATGGTGTAGTTCCTGCCGTCAGGGGACACCTCATACGACTCGGCGAGCAGGGGCTTCAAGCTACCGTCTGAATCCACCAGGAACAGCGGTTCAGCGAAGAACCTCACTATGTTGGATATGGTTGTGGTGGTTTGCCCGGCCGGGTCTAGAGTGTCGGCGTCAATCCCGATACCAACACGCAACACCCTCCCACCACCTCCGACGGAACCCGCGGGCAGAGTGGTCGTGGTGGGTGTTTTGAGCGAGGTCGGCGTCGTGGCCGGGCGGGTTGACGTGCCAACTCCTTGGGTGGGTGCGTAGTTGAGTAGGGTGAAGGCCCCCGCGATCGAAACCAGCACCACAGCAACTATAACCACGGTGATCAACTTGCTCAGCCCGGCCCTAGTGAGCGGGTGCACGCTGGGACCGCCGCCCCCGTCTGAGGGCGACCTCATGCGGTTTTCCTTCAAACTAAAAACTAATCTAAGCTTACCAAAAACCCGATCCAAACACATCACACACACCACCTACCATTACTTCACACCTCATCGCACGGGAGGTCTTACGTGGCCTGGGGCGAGCGTTTAAGGAAAAAGGAATTATGATGTAGGGCGGAGCGATTTACATGAACAACAAGAATGGAATATAGTGTGGGCCCCTGCTAGGCAGGGGCCCACATATAGTAGATAATAACGACGACTAGGAGTGTCAGGACGTTGCTGAGATGCGTCGGACTACCGCGTGGAGGGGATTCGACGACACCGGGTCCCGCAGTAGTCTGGCGCATCCCTTCAGCACCTGATCACAGTATTAGAGCCCTGGCTTTAAAAGCTTTGCTTTGCATGTTTATACAACATTAACTTGGCGTGTCTTTGAAAGTCTTCATGGAGGCGTGTTAAATTGCGATGGTCGAGTTTTAGACTGTGCCGTGCTTTAGTTAATTTTACTTTTTCATTGTAAAATCTGCTAAATCTTTTGCGTGTTATTGTATGAAGTAGTTAACAAAAGCTTATAAATTAATACTTCAGTATTCTCTCACCATGCTGTGTTGGGGTGGTGAGTGTTTTGGGTTCAGGTGTTGCGGATAGGGAATTCGCTCTATCGCCGGTTCCTGTCGTGGCTAGGTTGTCCCTGATTGCTACCGTGATGCTTTGGGCCAGCCTGACTTTAGATCCGTCAGCCCCGTATTTGGCTTCGTGGTGGGGGTCCTCGTTCCCGTTCACCACGTTTGTTGTCGGTGTTCTGCTGGCCAACCTCGTCTTAAGCGTCTTCTCAGCCCTCTCCGGTTACATGGCTTCCAGGGAGGGGCTCACCTACGCGTTGACTGCTGAGAGGGTCTTCGGCTCAGCCGGTGTTGTGGTGCCGTCGCTCTGGGCCGGTGTTGTGTGTGTCGGGTGGTTGGCGTTCTCCATAGGCGTTGTTGCGGAGGGAATTACCTACACGCTCGGGATCGCCCAGCAGGGTATGTACTACGTGCTCGTAGTCGCCATGACGATGTTCTTCTCGATCACCGCCTACCTTGGCGTGAAGCACATGGTCAAGCTTGCTTACGTTGGTGTGCCGCTCTTAGCGATTCTGATTGCCGGCGGCGTTGCCTCAAGCGTGTCGAGGTGGGGCGCCCCCAGCCCGGGAGGGCTCGACGTGAACGTGCTTCCGGTGGTTTTCGGGTCGGTTCTGGGGACGTTCGTCAACGGCTCCATAGTGCTCTCCTTCGACTATCAGAGATTCTGCAGGAGCTCGCTGGACTCCATCATAACCGCGTTCGTGAACTTCCTCGGGTTCTGGAGCTTCATAATAATACTTTCAGGAATCCCTGCCGCGGTGACTGGCATGGATCTCTACGGCTCTTACGGGGCGCTTGGGCTGGCCCCGCTCGCCCTAATAACGCTCTTCCTCCTGGCCTGGACGTCGGCGGACAACCAGCTGTATTCAGCGTCCCTCTCATGGACTTTAAGCCTGAAGTCCCTTGGCAGGGTTGCTGACAGGAGGAAGGTGGTCATGACGGCGGCCTTCCTGACCGCGGTGCTGGCGCTCGTTAAGCTGCACTCATTCGCGACGCAGTGGCTCTCCATACTGACTTCAGTCTCCTTGCCGGCCGGCATCGTGCTGTGGACGGACTACTACCTCAAATCCAGGATGAGGGTTGGTGTGGGTGCCGGGGGCTGGAACCCCTACGCCTTCGCCTCATGGGGTTTAGGCAGCCTGACAATCTACTACCTCAACGTAGTTGAGGGCCTCTGGTACGGCCTGCTCCTGGGCTTCCTGGCGACCTTCCTGACGTACCTCGCAACCCCTAGGAAGGGGGTTGGGAAAACCCCTGCCACCAGGTAGGATGGGCGACGAGTAACCGCCTGGAAACCGGTTAGGAACGTCTTTTTAGGTGGAAACAGTCAAGTGGCTTGGCCGGATGCCGGTGTTGGATATCTACGGTTGTTATAACTTGAAAGCCTCGTCCTTTAGGACGGGGAGGAGGTCAGATGTATTTATGCCTCAGCGCCATATCGTAGTGTGAGGGGGTGTCTTGCTCTCCACGCCCGAGGTTGCAGGACTTGAAGTCACTGGGTGCGAGGGTCTTGCGCGCGACGCTCTCCGGGTAGTTCTGGAGGGCTGGAGGGCTGCGGATCCCTACGTAGCCGTGGCGAGGCACGTTAGGGCCGAGGGTCCAGCAGTTGCAGTCGGTGAGAGAACCTATAGACCTGGAGGCGTTCACGTAGTTGGCTTCGGCAAGGCCTCACCGAGGATGCTCGAGGCTCTATGCAGTGTTTTAGGCAGTAGGGTGGTGGGGGGTATTGTCATAAATCCCGTCGTTGAGGGGGAGTTATGCGGTGTGGAGGTCCTGAGAGGTGATCACCCGCTGCCGGGGGAGCGAACCCTCCAGTCCTCCATGCGGTTAATCAACTACCTGGAGTCGGCCGTGGGTGAGGATGATTTAGTCCTCACACTCATCTCGGGCGGTGGTTCAGCTCTATTCGAGGTCCCTGAGGAGGGGTTGAGCATCGATGATGTAGCCGAGGTCACGAGGCTGCTGATGGCTAGAGGCGCCGACATATACGAGCTCAACACGGTGAGGAAGCACTTATCGCGGGTTAAGGGCGGTAAGCTCCTCAGGTTTGTTAGGGGTGAGGTCGCCTCCCTCATAATAAGTGATGTGGTGGGGGACGACCTGAGCGTCGTTGCGTCCGGCCCCACCTATCCGGATCGGACGACCTTCAGGGACGCGTACGAGGTTATGAGGAGTCGAGGGGTGTATGGGGAGGTTCCAGAGTCGGTTAGGAGGTTAGTGGCGAGGGGTTTAAGCGGTCTGGTTGGGGAGACGC
This sequence comes from Zestosphaera sp., assembly GCA_038727705.1. Taxonomy (NCBI): domain Archaea; kingdom Thermoproteati; phylum Thermoproteota; class Thermoprotei; order Desulfurococcales; family Desulfurococcaceae; genus Zestosphaera; species Zestosphaera sp. Next base: position 27,291 of record JAVYVJ010000001.1, read on the forward strand.
TCAAGCCTGACGATCCCCTGTTCCGCAGAGCCTACAACATGATCGTCGCCAGCAACATCGCGTCATTAAGGGTTATGGAGGGTAAGGCGAGGGAGTTGGGGTACAACACACTCCTGCTGACGCCCTACCTGACAGGCGAGGCGAGGGAGGTTGGGAAGGTGCTGGCAGGGGTCATCAAGTCCGTCGCAGCCCTGGACACCCCCGTCAGGAAGCCAGCAGCCCTCATAGCGGGGGGCGAGACTACGGTCACGGTGAGGGGGGACGGGGTTGGCGGGAGGAACCAGGAGCTGTGCCTCTCCCTAACCATCGAAATCAGGGATGTGGGGGGAGCCGTCGCGTTATGCGTCGGCAGCGACGGGATGGACGGCGTGAGCCCCGCTGCAGGCGCCATCACGAGCTCGAAGGTCTTCGGGAAAGCCCTGGAGTCAGGGCTGGATCCGTTAACCCACCTCAGGAACAACGACAGCTACACATTCTTCAGGAAGTTAGGGTTGGCAGTACTCACAGGCTACACGGGGACGAACGTCAACGACTTCTTCATTGCTCTAATCAGCTGATTCCAACGCCCAGTTCCCTCAAATCCGTTTCAACCGCACTAGTAGTTAGGCTGGGCACTGCGCTGGGCCGTACGTGGTGGGTCGACATCCTGACCTGATTTCCTTAATTACCTTAACCAGGGTCGAGGGATTGTTAAGGAATGAGAACCGTTTGGCTAAGATTTTTAAATTCAGAATGGAACTCTATTATTAGAGGCGATATCGCTGGAGCCTTTCATCCTAGGTATTGAGGCTTTAGATAAGCTCCTCGGGAACTTTATAGTGCCTCCGTACGTCATGATTGTGGCCGGCCACCCGGGTTCCGGTAAGACTACGCTAGCCTCAACTATCTGCTACCACAACGCCTTAAGGGGTCATAAGTGCATCTACATCTCCTTCCAGGAGGATAAGGAGAAGCTCTTCACGTTCATGGGTAGGTTGGGCTTGGACTTAAGGGGTGTAGAGGCTAAGGGCCTCTTCAAGTTCATCAGGATCCCGGTGACGCTCGACATGGAGTCTTCAGTCGAGATGCTGAAGCTCATCGGCATGGAGGGCTACGACATAGTGGTGGTTGACTCCATTAACGCGTTGCTAGCTTCCGTAGGGGATGACGCCGCTAAGAGGGCCTGGCTTCAGAACTACTTCTACAACCTGCCCCAAGTGACGAACGGTCTGGGGGTACTCATCGCGGAGGTACCCTACGGGCAGGAGGGGGTTCAGTTAGGGGGGATAGAGTTCGTCGCCGACGCGATTCTCGTGATGAAGCATCGGATTGAGGACGAGTTCCTCGTGAGGCTCCTCGAAGTCAGGAAGGTCAGGGGCGCGCCGGCGTCGCTGGCTGAAGTGCCGTTCACGATAAGTGGGGGCAGGGGCATTGAGGTCATGGTACCGCCCGTGCTTGAGGACGTAGCGCTTGAGAGCGGGGAGGCGAGGGTGACGTGTGATGTACTCAGGAAGACTCTTAACCATCTGCACAGAGGGCAAGTGGTGAACTTCGTGCACCCGCCTGACTCAGACCACCCGGAGCTGCTGACGCTCCTCCTCAGCATAGCAGTGGAGAACGGCATGAGGGTGCTGATCATAAGCTATAGATACACTAAAGAAGTGTTGAAGGAATCCATCGTGAGGACGCTCACAGCGCACGGCATTGATTCGAAGACTGCTGAAGAGATAGTGAACAGGTATGTGGTGTTCAGAGGGATTAACCCCTTCTCCTACAACGAGACCCAGTTAGTCGCAAAGGAACTGGAGCTGGTTGACAGCGCGGACGCCGACATTGTAGTGTTCCACAGCGTGTGCCTGGTGAGGCATTTGACAGACATAGCCAAACACGTCAAGGACCTGTACAACCAGATGAACTACCTGAGGAACCGCGGCAAGCTCGTGGCCCGCATAGGGGCGTTCACAGACGACCTGACATACAGACTCGAATCAAGAGTCGCGGATGCAGTGATGAGATTCGAGCATGAAGGCGGCAACGTAGGGAAGATAGGTTACAAGGCATTCATCTCGAGGAGAAACAGGAAGCCCTGCATAGTAACGCAGAATGAAATGGAGGAATGTTTCGCAGAGGCCGTCAAGTCTATTAAGGCTAAACTCCTCGAGGGTAAGGTGTCCAAGCAATAGATAGGGACAACGTGCTAAAGGACGGCTACAGCATCCGATTCCCTCCACGACCCTGAAGGGCAGGACTTATCCTAAAGGGATTCGGGAGGGGCTGGTGTGGAGGTAGGCTGGGATATCGAACTCCTATGAAAGCCCAGCCCCCTCAGCAGAACCCTTCCGGGGCGGGCGCCCGTGAGCTTGCCGTTCTCAACCGCTACCACGCCGTTGACTATTACGTACTTCACCCCTCCTGGGGGTTGTCTGGGGTCGCCCTCATCCGGGTGGTTCAGCTCTTCAAGTCTGAACACTACTATGTCGGCGTAGTGGCCCGGCCTGATGAGACCCCTCCTCTCTAGACCCATCCTGCTGGCTTGGATGCTCGTTATCTTCATGACGGCCTCCTCTATGGTCAGTAGCCTCCTATCTAGGACGAACCTCTTGATGAACCGCGGGAAGCAGCCGTACGTGTTGGGATGCGGCAGGTAGTGTGGTGGGGCCTTCATGCCCCACTTCATGCCTAGGAGGAACGTGTCCGTGACTACTGCTGAGAGCCTGTGCTTCACGAGCTCCTCCAGTGCGGCCTCGTGGATCTCCAGCATCCTCGTAACCTCGACCTCCGTCGCGGGGTCTTGCGTCAGGATCTCCAGCACGGAGTCGATTATGTCCTTACCCAGTTTTTTGGAGGCGTCGTCCAGGGTTAGGCCCGCAATGCCTGGAACCCCACTCTTCAATATGATTATGTACTTGGCCTGCTCGGCCAGCAGGGGTGGGTTGAGTGAATACACCTTCCCTTCAAGTATGCTTTTCCTAACCTCCTCCCTGTAGTCCCGGGCTTTCAGCAGATGCCCCAGCCTATCCAGGCTCCCTGCCTCGCGGAGCCACGGGGCTAGGAGTGACGCGAGGTAGCGTATCTTGAACACACCCCCGGTCTCAGTTGGGATCACGTCGAAGCCCACGTCAAGCCCGGACTCGCGGGCCCTCTCAATCACCTTCACCGTCTCGCGCGCGGCAACCCTCCAAACCTCATCGTTGTCTGGGTAGACTGTGTAACCTGGCAGTAGGTGTGAGACCTCAACCCTCACACCGGCCCTCCTACCGATCTCCACGGCTTCCTGAACCCCCTCGATCTTCCGCGGCAGGCCTCCTGAGGAGGCCTTCCGGATCCCGGTCCTCCTCCAGTGTGTGGAGTACACGCCCCCGTACCTGGCGACTACCGTGGCGAGCTCGACGATCTCGTCGGTGTCGGCGTGCGCCCCCGGCTCGTAGTCCAGGCCTGTGGAGAGTCCTATGGCCCCCGCCTCCATGGCTTCCTCAACGAGCCTCTTCATCTCCTCGACCTCCTCCCGGGTGGCCTTCCTCCTGTAGTCCCTGCCCATGACCTGCGCCCTAACCGTGTTGTGCCCTACGTGGACGGCCAGGTTCACCCCTATGCCCACGCCCTTAAGTACCTCCACGTACTCGCGGAAGCTACCCCACCTAACATCTAGGCCTAACTCCTCCTTCAGGAGGGGTTTGACCTCCTCCAGCGGGAGGACGACGGAGTCCGGATAGTACTTGTACGGGTGGAGCTTTAGGAAGACGTCCTCATCCCAGAAGCTCCAGAGCCACCATCCATGGAGAGGGGCTGGGGAGTACCCGCAATTACCCCCTACGCCCGTAGTTATTCCCTGGAGTAGTGCGCTCTCAGCCGACGGATGCATGAGCACCGTCTCATCGAAGTGGCTGTGCACATCTATAAACCCCGGTGCTGCGTAGAGCCCTGCAGCGTCTATAACCCTCTCAGCATCTAGGCCGCGGCACTCCTCCCCCCTACCTACGAAGGCTATTCTGTCGCCCTCCACAACCACGCATCCCCTGAAGGGGGGTTCCCCAGAACCGTCTACGACCGTGCACCCGCTTATGAGTATTGAGTTCATGCCGTAACGCCCGGGCTATATATATCGGGGGCGCAAATATAAAACCACGCCCTAATTAAGGGTGGGTGAATACACAAAACCCTCCCCACCTACCGGCCCTACGTCTTCAGTGTGTTGGGGTGGCTGAAGCTTTATAAGGGTGCACTAATTTATATTAAGGGTGCACTAGCATGCACGTGCCGGACGGGTACCTCTCCCCAGCGGTCGCGGGGGCTTCGCTGGCCGTGGTGCTGGCGGTTCTGCTCCTCTCGGTACGCACGGTCTCAAGGGGTGGGGTGCTGGACAGGGAGAGAATGTCGCTCTTCACGACGCTGAGCGCCAGCATTTTCGTGGCTCAGATGCTGGCGTGGCCGATACCCGGAGGCACTAGCCTTCACTTGGTCGGCGGGGCTTTAGCGGGCATCATGCTGGGTCCTTGGTTGGGCACGCTCTCCATGTCCTTAGTGCTCCTGGTGCAGACTTTTGTTTTTCACGACGGCGGGATAACTTCAATCGGCGCTAACGTGCTGAACATGGGCGTCATAGCCGTCCTCGCGGGCTACGTAGCGTTTAAGGCGGTTATGAAGCTCGGTCGGAGGGCTTGGTTGGCGGGGTTCGTCGCTGGTTGGCTTAGCTTGGCGCTCGCCGGGCTTGCGTGCGGGGTTGAGTTGAGCGTCTCTTGGGGTTCAATCCTGCCGACGTACATTATGATGTTCTGGCACGCAGTTCTCGGGCTCGTCGAGGGGGTTATAACGGGCTCTGTGGTCAGCTACCTACGCCTCAAGTCGCCTGGGATTGTGGGGTGATCGTGACGCTCTCGCGTAAGTCGCTCATCATGTTGGCGGTTCTCCTCCTCGCCAGCCCTGTCTTCGGGGTTATCCTAGCTGAAGAGCTGAGCTACCGTGAGCCGCTGGACTTAGTGGCTGAGGAGCTCGGGTTGAGTGAGGCTGGGGTCGAGTGGACGCCGTTTAGGGATTACGCAGTCCCCGGAGTCCCTAAGGCGGTGGGGTACGTGATTGCCGGGGTTCTAGGCACTGCGGTGATCGTGCTTACATGCTACATTCTGAGGAAGGCGCTGAGGGTTGGGTGAGGGCTTGAGCACCGGGATAATCAGGAAGTTCTTCGAGTCGGCTTCAGAGGTGCTTGACGTTGTGGGTATGCAGGGAGGCGGTGAGGCCACACACGCCTTCATGTTAGCATCGCTCGCGATCATCGTCTTGACTTCATTCACGTCGAGCTGGTGCGTCGTGTTTCTCACGTTCATCGCCTCAACCACCTTGTTGCTCGCCACGAACAACTTGAGGAAGCACTTAAGGAGGGCTGCGTCAGCGCTTGTGTACGTACTGGCGTTCTCCCTAGTAGCTCTATCGCGCATTCTTTTTGAAGGCTCCGCACCCCTCTACCTGCTTTACGTGCTGAGGGCCACGAGCGCGGCGAGCTTCCTGCTGGCGATGACGGCCGTCCTTGGATGGAAGGGGTTGGCTGACTTCCTCAGCAAGCTTAGGCTAGGTGGAATCGCGTTAACTTTGGTTGTGTGTGTTGGGTTGATCCCGACGCTGCTGAGGGACGCCTCCAGGGCGTTGTTGGGCAGGGAGGCACGCATCCTGAGGAGGCCAGGACTTAAGGACCTACCTGCGTACGCTGCGGTGGTCGGCGACCTGCTCGTAAGAGGTAGTGAGAGGGGTGGGAGAACGCTCTTGGCCTTGAACGCCAGAACGCTCACCGCAGCGTACGGAGCGTCAAGTCAAGGCGGGCGGTGGGGGATCACGAAGCTCGACGCGCTCGCGCTGCTCATAGCCCTTGCTGAGGCACTCATTCATGTTGCGGGGGACGTCACGCCTTGGTAGCTAGACTTCAGTTGAGGGGTGTGTGGTTCAGGTACTCCAGGAACGAGGACTACGTCCTCAGGGGCGTTGACCTGGAGTTACGGGATTCCGAACTAGCGGTCATAACGGGGCCTAACGGATCCGGTAAAACCACCCTAATCCTCGTGGCCGCGGGGCTCCTGAAGCCCGAAGCCGGTGAGGTCCTGCTTGACGGGAGGTCAATATATGATCAACTACCGCTGGCTAGGAGGAGGATCGGCGTGACCTTCCAGAACCCTGATGACCAGTTCTTCAACGCTACGGTGTACGACGAAATCGCGTTCGCACTGAGACAGCTCGAGGGCGATGAGGGGGTGATTAGAGAGCGAGTCGCGGAAGTCGCACGCAGGTTGAGAGTGGAGCACCTACTGAGTAGACCGCCGTACAGGCTAAGCGGTGGGGAGAAGACTAAGGTCGCGTTGGCCGCTGTGCTGATCTACAATCCGGAAATACTCCTCCTAGACGAGCCGACAGCCTACCTCACAAGAGAAAGCAAGGAGGAAGTACTCAGGGCGCTGAAGGATCTAAAGTGCTTGGGGAGGGCCGTGGCGATAACGACGAACGACCCTGAGGTAGCTAGACTCCCCGCAGACAAAACCTACACGCTAGCGAACGGCATGCTTTACCAAGCTTGAGAAGAGTGTGGTCAATCATGTTCTGTAGTTTTAACGGTGCGGTCCGTTACAGCCTGTAGCCTGCCTGGATACGAGACACCCGGTCGCGTGGGTAATCAGGTTTTATTATCTATGGTTGTATGTTTATTCGGGGCCCGTGGCCTAGCCAGGATAAGGCGCCGGCCTGCGGAGCCGGAGACCCCGGGTTCAAATCCCGGCGGGCCCGCATTCCTTATAAACGCTTTCAATTCTGTCTCACTATTAGCTTCCGGGTTTGATGAATCTGTGGTCGTGCAGACTTATTAACTGACATAAGTACCAGTCATTGTGATAAGTCGTTGCTCTTTGATTTAGCTCCTAAGACTTCTAGGAGGGATTTATATGTTTGATGAAGAGCTTAAAAGTCTCCATATGGGATATGAGAACGCCAGGCTTGTGGCTCTCGTGGGGCCTCGTAGGGCTGGGAAGACTAGCCTGATCCTCTCGTTTCTAGACGAGTATAGTATTCCCCACATGTTCGTTGATTGCTGGGCAGTCCCGCTTTCGGAATACGGGGTTTCTTTCAGGAGGTTTGCGGAGGACCTCTCAAGCGCTGTTAACGCGTTTCTAGGCAAGCACGAGAGATTCGCAAGTAGGTTGCTGGGCTTCCTGAAGGGTGTTAATGGGGTTGAGGTCGATGCTTCTGTTGTCAAGATTTTCCTGAGGTGGAGGAGGGAGAGGTTCAGCGTTGCCGCTCTTTTAGAGAGGTTGAACACGTTCGCTGGGCATCTATCGACGCCTCCGGCACCTGAGTTAATGAGGGGGAATCAGAACGCTGGCAGGCGAGGCAGTTCCGGAGGTCTAAGTTGGCACTACTTGGACTCAAAGCCGCTGAGGGTAGTCCACGCCCTGAGTAGGAAGCACTTCTGTAGCCACCGCTAGAGACTCGATCTCAAAGTGAGTCCAGCGACATACAGGATATGCCAAAGGCGTTTCAAGCTATGCAAGCACCTAAGCAGAACCCGCTGGCAACAAGTTCGGCTTTTTAGGCTGTGAAACCGACTAACGCCTGGGTGCGGTGGCTTGAAGGTCTTGGTGCTGTCGGACGTCCACGGCAACGCCGACGCGTTGCACTCAGTGCTTGAGGACGCTGGGGGGTGGGACTACATCTGGTTCCTAGGCGACTTAGTTGACTACGGCCCCGAGCCCCACGTAGTCATCGACTCAATCAGGGGTTTAAGACCTGAGGTAATCGTCATGGGGAACCACGACCACGCCGTAGTGACTAACGGCGACTGCATGTGCGCCCCCGAAATGCGCGAGCTTAGTGAGTACACGCGGCTCAACATCTCCCGCAGACTCCTCAGCGAGGAGCAGGTCAAGTGGCTGAGCACCGCTCCCAGGACGCGCGAGGTCTCCGCGGGCGGGCTGAGGGTCTACGTGGCCCACGGGTCGCCTAGGAACCCGCTTTACGGATATTTAAAGCCCACCCTAACCGCTGAGGAGTTGAGGCTCGCCTTAACCCCTAGCCAGGTCGCCCTCAGGCCCAGACCGGTGAACGCCGACGTAGTCCTCACAGGACACACCCACATCCCCACCGACATTAAGGTGGACTCAATAAGGGTGCTGAACCCCGGGAGCGTCGGCCAGCCGAGGGACGGGGATCCGAGAGCTTCGTACATGATGATCGACGCAGACGGGTGGAGTGTGGAGGTCCGCAGGGTCAAGTACGACGTCACGAAGGTGGTCAGAAAGCTGAGGACGCTGAACCTAGAGGCCAAGTACGTCGCGTGGATTGAGGATATTCTGAGAAATGGTAGGATCACGACACGTTAGCCTTCAGAGCACTCCTGAGACGTCCAATATTGCGTACCGCATGACGCTGAAGACGATGCTATGGAGGTATGTTTTTGATGCGTTAGACTATGTAGTCTTCACACTTCTCTATTATCTCCACATACTTTAGCCCGTGGTCGGGTATTATGACTACCACATCGCCGTCGGCGATTAACCCATCATTGATTGCTCTCCTCGTTGCGCTAACTACGGCGCCTCCGCTGAGACCTATCATTATCCCATCCCCTCTTGCCACGTTGATAACCCCCTCCAACGCATCCTCGAGGGTTACATCATATATTTTATCCACCCTAACCAGATGCACCCATTTCATCCCCGTCTCAATCCTCCTGATGCCAGGTATTATGGACCCTGGAGTCGGCTGGGCGCCGATGATCCTCACACGGTCTCCATATCTGTTCTTCATATAGTGGGAGATCCCTGAGAGATGTCCTGAGGTGCCAAGCCCACTCACCACGGCGGTCAGCCTTAAGCCGGCCTCCCTCGCCTGAAGCTCTATCTCCTTGGCGGTATACCTTAGGTGGGCTTCGAAGTTCAAGTCATTCTCAAACTGATTTAAGTTGAGGGCTCCGTTCCTCAAGGCGTCCTCCCTAACGTCCTCAATCATTTCAACGGTTATAGAGGCCCTCCCCCTAATTACCTCAGCCCCCAGCAACCTGAATATATAATCCACACACTGCTGAGCTGTTGAAGGTACGTAGAGTCGGGTCTTCAGTCCGTAGTTGTTTGAGAGACCAGCTAATGCCAACCCAGTGTTGGTTGAGGTGGCTTCATAGAGCTTCTTTAAGCCACTGGATCTCCTCAGGGTCTCCCTCAACATGTACCAAGCAATCCTATCCTTAATACTACAACTGAAGGGATTATACCATTCGAGCTTAGCCCAGACCCTGAGGGAGTTGTTTGACATGCTCTTCAGGAGCACTAGTGGCGTGGGCCAGTTTCTGTACAGCAGCTCCTCAGTACTCATGAAGACGCGCGCGGGCGGAGGACTTAACTCATCGTAGAAGCCCAGGGACTCCAACGGTGTGAACAAGGATCCCTCAACATCCTCAGAACCTGCCTTCACCACGGGCACGTAAGTGCAGCCAAGCCTCCTGAGGACATCGCATAACGCATTGCCCTCAACGACGTTGTTCAATGAGTCAACCATGATCGCACCCTTCACACCGCCCGTCCTCAGGATATCCCCTGACATCTCCAAGAACTTCTTGAAATCCACTTCACTACACTTCATGGAATCAAGTCGGACGAGCCTCGCACCCATGCGGACCACCTTTAATAACACTATTATAATGTTTTTAATAAATAATACAGTTATTAAAGGGAGAGGAGAATGGGAAAACGCTTCGATCTTCTTGAGATGTTCTCAAGGCAGCTCATAGTCAGGGAGGTAGGAGTTAACGGCCAGTTGAGACTCCTTGAAAGCAGGGTCGCTGTGATTGGGTGTGGGGCCACGGGAACCGCGACAGTGGAACTACTTGTGAGGGCTGGGATCGGCTACGTGAGGATAATCGATAGAGATATTGTGGAATTAAGTAATATATCACGTTCGCACCTCCACACAGTGGAAGATGCCATGGAAGCGAAACCGAAGGCTCTCAGTTGTGCTGAGAAATTAATGAAGATCAACCCATATGCGAGGATTGATTATGTTGTAAGTGAAGTCAACCCACGAAATATAGAGGATCTAGTTAAGGATGTGGACATTATAGTTGACGGAACAGACAACATGATGACTAGGTACCTGATAAATGACGCGTCCCTTAAGCTTAGTAAGCCGTGGGTTATGCAGGGAGCCAGCACTTGGTACGGACAAGTAATCCTAATAAGGCCTCGAGTTACTGCCTGCCTTAGATGTCTAATGCCTGAGCCGCCGCCGGAGGTAGGCAATGCCTGTAGTATCTTAGGAACGATGAATACAACCATTTCGCTGATTACCTCAATATCGGCTAACGAAGTCATTAAGCATATTTTAGGGCTGAGCTCAGGTGGTGAGTTAATATATGTTGACGCACTGAGGAATCAAGTAACTAAGTTTAGATTAGTTAGGAATCCCTCATGCCCTGCCTGCTCACAAAACAAGTTGGAATTCATCACATCTCAGGAGTTTATAAGGGTTAAGAGAGTGTGGGTCCCACGCGGTTCAAGTGTATCCTGAAAAACCCGTAAATATAAACACGTGCAACGTTCAAGGGCTAAGTACTCAATCACCATGTGTTAAAGTAGTTTTGACGACGCCATATCTGCTGAAGGCACTTGTAGAAGACTATGAAGTAGTGTTATTCAATGATGGCCGGGCAATAATAAATGGATTGACGGATGGAGAACTAGCTATGAGGATATACAACGAGTTAATGAAAAACCTGTTCACGACTAACTCTAAGGCGACTCACTGTGGTTTATGAGGTCCTCGATTTAAGAGGCATCCCATGTCCAGAGCCTCTCATAAGAGTGGTGAGAGTAATTGACACACTAAGCATTGGATGCTCATTAAGGGTTCTGCTAGATAACATGGATTGCGTTAAGCTAATTAAGGAAGCTGTAGAAGGGTTTGAATTAGGGTCTGTAGAGACTATACCTGAAGGCAATAGCTTCATACTAATTATAAAGGTCGGGGACCGTGAAACATAAGCACTAACTCTCAAGGGTTACACTTCTTGATCCTAGCTAATAACGCATTGCCTTCTAGCCCTCTAAGAATTTCCAATACGTATCCCTTCTTCTTTAAGATAATCCTAAGCACGTCAGGAGGTAGAATATCCTTGTAAAATACTATTTCGAAATCGTTAAGTTTTTCGTTGATCAGCTTCATTAACTTGATTACAGGGTCGCCCGTACATCCACCAACCTTATCGCTACGTAGGTCGAAAATTCGTTCTTCATCCATCTGACTTACCTATTGACTCCTTAAATTGTCTCCCATATATTCTCTTAATGAGTTCTTCCTCCTCAACGGCCTGTCTCTCCTCGACTGTCAAGTCTGAAGGCAGCCACTCAGGCATATTGCCCACCGTGGTGTAGTAAGCCCTCACAGCCCTCTTAAGGGCTCCCACAGCAAGTATGCTGCAGTGGTACTTTATTGGTGGCAGACCACCTAACCTGTCAGAGATGTCTTTCCACTTGATACTCCAAGCCTCTCTCAAGGTCTTCCCAATTATTAAGTCTGTAAGTATGCTTGCAGCTGCTATGTTGGCAGCGCATCCATAACTCTCGAACGTTGCTTTCTCTACAACTTCTTTGTCATTTATCCTCAGGTAGAGCTTTATGACGTCGCCGCACGCAGGGCTGCCTGCCACTGACTGAACCGTCGGATTCTCCAAGGGTCCGACATTCTTCGGATTTCTAAAGTGCTTAAGCACTTCCGGCGAGTATGGAAGCGGGATTCGCGAACTCACTTGTCTTGCCTCCATATAACACTGTTATTTCGATAGTTATAAACTTTCTTAGGGGTTAGTGGGCTGATCTTCCTAAGCCTCTCAACGGACTTAGGCAGTACCTCAAGTGCGTACGTTATGTCGTCCTCCCTGTGATATCTTGACACCTTAAACAGTATGCTTCCATGAGCTAACTCATACTCTCTCCCGATGGCTAGGAGGACGTGGCTGGGTTCGAGGAACCTTGAACTACATGCGCTGCCGCTCGAGACATAGACCCCGTAGTGGCTGAGCTCGACAGTGAGTGCCTCACCCTCCACATACCTGAACGAGACATTCACGTTGTCAGGGGCTCTCCTATCGCCCAGAGGCCCGTTAACTATGACTTCACTGACCGAGCTCAAGATTCCTGTCATCAACTTATCCCTTAACCTGGTCATGTAGCTCACATTTTCCTCGAACTCGGTGAGCATCAACTCCACCGCCTTCTTGAAACCGGCTATCAGGGGAATTAATTCAACACCAGGCCAGAGCTTCTCAACGCTTAGCTGCCCCCTTACTATGGGCTCAACCCTAACGCCTTCCCCGATGTAGAGTAACCCGACCCCTCGGGGACCGTGTATCTTGTGGCTGCTTAAGGTCATCATATCAACGCCTAACTCCTTCAGGTTAACCTTTACCCTTCCGTAAGCACTGCTGGCGTCGGTGTGGATAACCGCTTCAGGACTACCGTCCCTAACTATATCCACTAAGTCCCTTAACCTTTGAATAGTCCCTATTTCGTGATTGACTAGCTGGATGCTTACTAGCGCAGTATCCCTATCCACGTAGTACTTGAGGATTTCGGGGTCGACGGAACCCTCACCATCTACCGGAACCCTCACCACCTTCAGTCCGAAGAGCTCCCCAATGAATTCTGCAGCAAATATGACGCTCAAGTGCTCGATGGATGAAACCAGTATCTTCTTACCTTTCAGTCTCTCCCTGTTAGCTATGACGTAGCCTTGTATGGCTAAGTTATTAGCCTCGGTGCCGCTGTGCGTGAAGATGAAGCCCTCTGGATCACCGACCTCGACAGTTTTCGACACAAGCTCCTTAGCCTCCATAAGGAGATCTAGGGCCTCCCAGCCCGGCTTATGCGTTATCGCTGGATGGCCGTAGCCATACTTATTGAAGAAGGGCACCATAGCCTCAACTACTTCGTCAGGCACATAGCCAGAGTTCTCCAGGTCGAAATAGACCTCCCTCGGCGGCGTGCTGTGTTCCCTCAGTAGCTCCTTAATCGTATTGTTGTATCACCAATAACAAATTTATAGAGGGAGTTATTAAGCGGAATCCCCAGCCTCAGTATGTTCCTTATCAATAACTAATTTATTTACTGTGAAACAATTAGATTATTGTCAGGTGTTGCACGATGCTAAGCCCGGAGGTTATAAGGAGGGATTTCCCCCTCCTTACTAAGAGGAGGATTGTTTACTTCGACAACGCCGCCACGTCTCAGAAACCCATTCACGTCATTGAGGCCATGAAAAACTTCTACGAAAATGTCAACAGTAACGTGCACAGGGGCATCCACAGTCTCTCGATGGAGGCAAGCAGGATGTATGAGGAAGCTCACGAGATTGTGAGGGGCTTCATAGGAGCGAGGTACTTCGAGGAGATAGTGTTCACAGGCGGTGCTACCCAATCCCTCAACATGGCTGCCTACATGCTCGCTCCGATGCTGAACCCTGGGGATAATATCGTGATCTCCATAATGGAGCACCACAGTAACATGCTCCCCTGGATCCAGATCTCCAAGCTCAGAGGGGCTGAACTCAGGGTTGTCGGATTAGGTGAGGACTACACCATAGACTATGAGAAACTGACTGAATTGGTGGATGAGAGGACGAGAGTTATAGCACTCAGCCACATGAGCAACGTGTTAGGGACCATAGTAGACGTAAAGACGGTTTCCAAGCTAGCGCGGGAGAATGAGTCATTTCTTGTCGTGGATGGGGCGCAGAGCGTGCCCCACATACCCGTTTCAGTCAGAGACCTCGATGCGGACTTCCTGGCTTTCAGCGGACATAAGATGTTGGGGCCTACTGGAATAGGGGTCCTCTACATTAGGAAGGAGATTCAGGAGCTTTTAAAGCCGTTCTTCACAGGCGGCGGCACCGTTGAGAGCGTGGTGTTTGAAGACGGTGTGTTTGAAGTGAAACTCCTGAACATGCCGTGGAACCTGGAGGCAGGCACCCCCAACATAGCCGGGGCGATCGGCTTAAGTGAGGCAGTTAAGTATCTCCTCAAGGTAGGGATGGAGAATGTGACCCTCCATGAGAAGGTCCTCATTGCCCACACCCTCAAGCAAGTCAGCAACGATGACCTATTAAGCAGGCACGTCAGAATATATGGACCATCTGACCTAGATGTGAGGGGCGGCATCATTGCGTTCAACGTGGACGATGTGAACCCTAATCTGGTCGCGTCATTCCTGGACGCCCACAGCATAGCTGTTAGGAGTGGGTATCATTGTGCCCAACCACTCCACAAGTACGTGGGAGCGAAGCTGGGTACCGTCAGGGTGAGTTACTACATCTACAACACTGAGGAGGAAGTGAACTCAATGCTTGAGGCGTTACGCGAGTTTATGAAAAACAATTAAGCGGTATCTAGTTGCGAATCAAGGATAGTGGTAATCATCACGTGGAGGTACGCACAGGGTGTTCTGGTTGAGGGAGTTCGTCGAATCGTCTTTTTATATCGTCTTCTTATATAGTCTTGCGGAGTAATTATGACTTGGTGCACTTCATTGTTAAATGGTGTTAGGGATTCGTTCCCAGCGATCAGCAGGTTCAAGGCTTACCTAAACACCGCCTCAGTCGGTCTGATGCCCTCGAGCGTCCGCAGACTCCTCAACGACTTGCTGGATGCAGCCGCCCAAGAGTCCGGGGTTGAGGAGCTCCTCGAGGACTACGTGGTCCGCGGGAGGCGGGAGTTAGCCAGGCTTGTGGGCGCCGAACCGAGGGAGATAGCCTTCACCGTGCAGACGACTGAGGGTCTGAAGAGCCTCCTCAGGTCCCTCAGACTGGGGAACGGGGATGCTGTGGTGGGTTTCGACCTGGACTTCCCCACAATCACCTCCATTCTCGAATCCCTCTGCAGGGTCAGGGGTTGCGGGATCAGGATCGTGGGTGGCGGCGGGGTCCACAGGGCCGAGGACTTGAGGAGGGTTATGGACGGGAGTGTTAGGGCGGTCGTGATGTCCTCCGTTCAGTGGGTGTCTGGGTGGAGGATGAACTTGAGGGAGGCCGCCGACATCGCCCACGAGCACGGCGCCCTCCTCATAGTCGATGGCGTGCAGCACGTGGGCGCGCTACGGGTTGACGTTCGTAAGGACGGGGTTGACGCCCTGTGCGTCGGCGGTGAGAAGTGGATGCTTAACCCCTACGTGGGGTCCGGCTTCATGTACGTGAGGGCTGAGTTGCTTGAGGACCTAGACCCCTACCCTTACGGGATACTCAACAGGGAGGAGCCTGAAGGGGGTTGGGGCTCCTACTGGCCGGACCCCGACAAGAACGTGTGGGCCCTCCCGCCGGTCTCCAAGCACGCGTTGAAGTTTGAGTGGGGCGGTGGGAAGCCCTACATGCTGATCGCCGCCCTATACGAGGCAGCCCGGTTCATCAACAACGTCGGGATCGAGAGCATAGAGGAGCACGTGATGTGCCTCAAGAAGTATCTCCACGACGCACTGCTGGGTGAGGGCTACGAGATATATGGCTACAGTGAGGACCGGAGGCACTGGTCGGGAATAACTCTAGTCAAAACCGGGCTGAGCGAGAGGGAGGAGCGTGAGGCGGTCAGAGCGCTCGGCGGGAAGGGGGTTGCGGTGTCCCACAGAGGCGCGTCGGGGATCTCCGGAATCAGGGTATCCACACACCTATACAACACTAAAGAGGATGTGGACACCCTACTAGAGGAGCTTAAGAAGCTCAAGCACGCCAGTTAGGGGTCGTCACGGCTAAAACTCCTGCGGTGAAGCTTGGGACGGTGTGTTAGCGCAGGGCTTAACCCGTGCCTGAGGTCCTCACCATTGCCTCAGCCATTTCCCTGACGACCCTGCCGGGGTTCTCAGCCTTCATGACTGCGGACGCAAGCAGTACCCCCTGCGTCCCCAGCCTCACGGCCGCGGCCGCGTCATCTCCTGCGGTTATGCCAGCGCCGGTCAGAATCACCACCTCCTCGTTCAGGCGCCTGACCTTGTCAACGGTGTTCCTCACTATCTCCGGCTTAGCCTTGGAGACAGGTATCCCCGTCCCTATGAGCTCCGGAGGCTCCACAGCAAGCATCTCTGGCCTCAGGATCGATGCGGCGGCCGCGACCTCCGGTGTGTCAGCGCAGACCAAAGTCCTCAGGCCCAGCCTCCGGGCCCTCCCGAGAATCAGGTTTATCTCGTCGAGCCGCAGCCTCCTCTCACTGTGGTTCAACATGACGCCTGCTGCCCCAGCCTCCCTAACCATCTCAGGGGTCACGTGCCCCGTGTAAGCCCCCTCCTCAACAGGGTCCACATGCTGGGCGAACACCCTGCTGTAGGTCACTGAATTAGCGATCCTGAGTATCTCCGTGACCGGCGGTAGCAGAATCACCTCGACCAGGCCTGGGTAGTCCTTAGCCACCTCGTCGGCCTCCCTTGCAATCCTGACGGCGCTCGAGCCGTAGGAGGTCCTGTAGGTCTTGAAGTTTATCGCCAGAACGTACTTCACGCTGACCACCTGTTAAGGCGGGGCCTCCGCACCAACTTCGGCCTCCTAGTCCCCTTCCTTGCTTGTGAGGAGGGATGTAGCGACCTTAGGCTTCTTGACTTCGTAGGCCTTCTCCACAAAGAACCTGTCCTTAAGCTTCTCCAGGACTGACGGCAGCGTCGTGTACTCCATCTCCTCAGGGCCCAGCCTGTGTGGCATGAAGGGTCCGTGCCTCCTCATGTAGTCGGCCACCTGCTGGGCGGTCCTGCGTGATTCGTCGAACGCCACGTCGTCGAAGAGGTCTGCCGGCCCGACGAGCTTGGCGTTCTTGACCTGGAAGCCCAGCGCCAACACGCGCGGGGGTCCGTCGAACCTGGTGCACTTGGCGTGCCTCTGAGAGACAGGCATCAGGGGACCGTGGTGCGAGCCCCTCATCCATCCGGCGACGAGGTGCGGGAATGCGAAGGGCTCTAGGACCTCGCCAACCGCTGGGAACCCTGACTGTGCCCTGACGATTGCCACCGGGTCGTCCTTCCCGACGTACCTGCCGGCCATGAGGCTCAGCCTCTCAACACTCACGACCGCCGCTATCTCATCGTCGGGCTTCCTGTAGACCCTCCTGACAATGAACCTTCCGGGAGTCCCTATTAGCGCGAGTATGTCGTATGATTCCTCAGGCGCTGAGAGCATGACGGCCTTACTCTCGAACACGTCGAAGACCTCGAACCTGAACCCGTTGTGAAGTTTAGGGTCGATCACGAGGCCTGCCGTGTTGAACGGGTCTGCGAAGACTCGATACATGGGGAGGTTGAACGCGCCAGGCTCCGTCTTATCAGCCATGAAGATCACTATGGGTTCGGACGGCCTCTCAACGAACTCCATCTCCGCGACGCCGGGGCCCAGCCCCCTCACATTACCTGAGAAAGCCTCGCTCAGCAGGTCCTGCCCCGCTGCGTAGAGCCCTAACTCCTTAGCGATTGCGGCAGCCTCCTTGAACGCGTTCCAGGCGAGCTCATGTATCTCCGGCGCGTCAACCCCTTTCCTGTGCGTCATTACGAGTTGGAGATCGTCGCCCACGTTCGTGACGTAAAAGTCCGCTATCAACCCTCTCGACTTAGCTTCAGCGAGCACCCTCGTTGCCACGGCTATGGTGTCAGGGTGGACTACATGGTGCCCCGCGAGGGAGCCTATGTCGGCCTTAATAACTGAGACGGTTGTCCTTTCTTGAGACATATCAATTACCTCAATAGTTAGTGCTACGGGAACTTTTAAGCTTGCGTCGCTGGGTGAAGCCCTGCAGGGCCTAACCCGTCTCCTGCGGCAGTCCCTCGCCCCAGTTCGTGACTACATTGTTTATCGTCTTAAGCGCTATCAACTCACTCAGCAGGTAGGTCAGGGCGGTCTCGATGGAGATCCTGCCGGACTTAATGCTGCCAACCAGCGTCTCCAACCCCCTAGTGAACTCGACGCTCGTAAGCAACTCGTACCTGTCCTGAATGAATTTAAGCACCTCAAAGCCGGTCTTAGTCGGTATTAGGAACTGCCTCCTCTTGGAGAGGATCACGTACCCGTGCCTAACGTTATTCTCGACCGCCTTAGCGTATGTGCTCGGCCTACCTATCCCGTGGTCCTTCATCATCCTCACCACGTCGGCGGCTGTGAGGGGCGGCACTCTAGAGGTTTTAACCACGTCAACACTGAGCGGCCTGACGACGTGCTTCGCGGCGGCGGTCAGGTCCTCGTAGGTCCTTACCGGAGCAACCCTTGTGAAGCCCTCCGACAGCACCTTAAGCGGCACCTCAACCCTCACCTGGTTCCCCCCTAGGAGGGCGTTGAGCCTCGCGTAGAGTATCCTAGAGGGCCTTAACTGACTCGCTACGAAGCGCTTAAACACCATCTGGTAGGCCCTTCTGTGCAGGTACGTCAGGTTGTTCATGAAGAGGAACTCGCTCTCGTCGAGGCTCTCAAGGGGTTTGGTCGGCCTGATGCATTCATGGATCCCCTCACCCCCCCATGGTCTAGGGGTGAATAGGTTGAGGAGACCCGCCTTCTCAACGTAGTCCCTCGCCACCTCGATCCCCACCCCCGAGACGTGGGTGCTGTCCGTCCTGTGGTATGTTATGTGCCCTGATTCGAACAGCTCTTGAGCGATCTTCATAGCGGCCGTCGGCGACACCCTCAACTCACGCACCATGTCCGTAAGCAGGGTGTCGGTGGTGTAGGGTGGTGGTGGGTTGACCTCCCTCTCGTAGGTTTCAAGGACTTCGAGGGTCACGCCGGACTCCTCAACATCCCTCGCCGCCTTCTCCGCTCCCTCACGGCTTGGCGTGAAGTAGCTGATCTTAAGGCCGTTGGGTAGCTGAACCTTAACCAGGAAGCCTTTAGAGCTCTCGTACTCCAGGTACCTCTCAACAACCCACCTGAGGACGGGGGTCTGCACCCTACCGCCGCCCAACCAGTGCTTGGCGAGGCCTTCCTGAAGTATCTTACTTAACTCAAAGCCTATGAGTCTATCGTCAACCCTCCTAACTACCTGAGCGCTGACCCTCAGCAGGTCCACGTCCCTCGGGCTGTTTAGGGCCTTCATGAGGGCCTGCCTAGTGATCTCGTGGAACTCAACCCTCTTAACCCTGCTGTTAACGGGCTTGAGGACCGTGTAGAGGTCGTAGGCTATCTTCTCACCCTCGTCATCGGGGTCGGTGGCTATGTAGACCTCGTCGACCTCCCTGGCTATCTTCTTCAGCGCCTCCAACACCTTCCTGCTGTCCCTAACCCTCACAGACCCGCATCTCGGGCACGTCTGAGACTCCTCAGTGAACTGATGGCCGCAGCCAGCACACCTCTTTATGGTTGTGTAGATGGGGTGTATGGCCGAGCCCTTCAAAACCACGCCGTGGAGGCCCTCGTCAGTGACGAGGTCCAGGACGTGACCCATGCTCGGAGCGACCGTGGCTAGGTAGACCTTACCGTCGTACGCTATGACAGTCTCGTACATCACGTAGTTCCCGACGAACCTCTTCCCAGGGGTGCCGAACATCCTGGCTATTGTTCTGGCCTTAGTGGGGGACTCAACCACCATGAGCACGGACTTAATCCTGTCCAGAACTGACTCCCCAACCCCACCCAACCTACTCAGGGCTTGATCGCTCGCAACGCGCTCCAGGTCAACGTCGCCGAGCCTGACCGGGGAGTAGCTCGGTAGTAGGTAGTGCAGCTTACGCTGGAAGATCCTCAGCAGGTCCTCATCCTCGTAGAGCAGTATTGAAAGCCCTAGAGTCATGTGGCCGCCGTAGAGGCGGCTGCTGCGGCCGGACGCCTGCAGGTAAGTCATCACGTCCGGCAGCAGGACGGCGGTCCTCCCGCCGGCGCGCTTAATGACGCAGAAGCTCAGGCTGAGTCTCCCACCGCCCCTCTCCAGCAGCTCGTTGATGCGTCCCTCAACCCTCTCCTTAGCCTTAAGGACTTCCAGACTCAACTCTCTTAGGAAGCCCTCCAGCTCCAGACCCCCCCTCAGACCTTGGGAGAGGACCTTAAGGGCTCCGGGCCTCAGCGACGATATTCTGGCGACTAACTGCCTGTCCTCCTCTCCGATGGCGTATCCGTGGGCGGGCAACTCCCTGACAACCCTGACTAACGTAAGGGGGTTGAGGAGCGTTGATTCCAGATCCATGTCGAACTTAGGCAACCCGTAGAAAACGGTGTTGTATATGTGGAGGGGCTCGTCCAGACCGCGGGTCAGTATGCCGTAGTAGGTTGAAACCCCGACAAGCGCGTCGACCCTCCCGTCCCTAAGCTTCTCGAGAGCCCTCCTACTCCCGGCGAGCAACGCTTTGACGCCGGCGCTCGACAGGCTGGCGGCCAGCTCCCTCGCCTTCCCAACCCCCAAGTCCTTGCTGACGAATAGGAGGGTCCCTCTATGTAGCCTCCTAACAAGGTCCTCAACCCTCACGGAACTCAAGGGCTCCACAACCTCGACCATGTTCCTCAGGTAGTCGGTTATGGAGCCTACCTCAAACCCCAGGAGCTCGCGGAGGATCTTCACCCTCTCGCTCCTCCCCCTACCCGTAGCGCTGGCTATGAGGATCTGCCCCATGCCCACGTAGTTGAGGCTCCTACTCAGGTTCAGCTCCAGCTCGCTCACGGTGTTGAGTAGCTCGCGGGCCTTCTCAACGTTGCCCGCATATCTGAAGTACATCATCTCCCTCTTAGCTTGAACGAGCTTCTGAGCGATTTTAATCGATTCCTCGGACACCCCTACCAGGTTGAGTATCGTGTTCATCAGCGTGGATGACTTAAGCAGCGCGTCGAAATCGTCGACCACCACCAAGCCGTACCTAGAACCGCTGAGGGATGCCTTCCTCCTGTGGAGGAAGGCGTGGGTGAGCACGTCAACCCTGCCTTCAGGCAGCGGGACCCCCGACTTAAGGGCCTCGGAGTCGTTCACCTGCACGCCCCCAACCCTAAATTCCCTGAGTGACCGTAAGGTCTGCTCTGCCAGGTACTTAGTGGGGACTATGTAGAGGGCCGGCCTACCTCTGGAGGCCACGTAGAGGGAGTAGACCTGCAGTAAGGTCGACTTACCGACCCCTGTAGGGGCTATGAGGGCGAAGGACTCGCCGGTCAGGACCCTCTTCATCCACGTTTTCTGCACACTCCATAACGTCTTACCACCGGAGGCGGCTGTGAAGAACTCGCTAAACCTGCTGAGCTCCTCCCTGAGGAGTCCAGCGTTTATTACATCACGCTCACCATCAAGCCTGGTCAGCACAAGAGAATTGAGGAAGGACTCGCTGGAGACACTGATACTCAACATCATTCAGCCTGATAGTAATCTCCATGCTTTAAATAACCTTAAAAGCATGGAGTCCTATAACTAGAAAGGGCGAGTAATGGAAGTTCTCAGAAGCGATGAGTTAAGGGCTGCAGACATCAACTCAATCTTCTGGGGCGTCAGCACTCAACTACTCATGGAGAACGCCGGCGCCGGCGTCGCCAGGGTGGTTAGGGAGATGACGGGCGGTGTTGCGGGGAGGGTCGCAGTCGTTGCGGGGGTCGGTGGTAAGGCAGGGGATTCCTTCGTCATGGCTAGGCATCTGGCCGGTGACGGTTATGAGGTTCAGGTCTTCCTGGTCTCAAGGCTCATCAAGCACGAGGACGCCAGGTCGAACTTGGAGATCCTTAGGGACCAGGCTAACGTGGTGATCCGCGACTACAGCCCCGGCATGCTCTTCAGCGCGGACGTAGTGGTTGACGGGCTGCTGGGTATAGGGGTTAAGGGCGCGCCCAGAGACCTCTACGCTGAAGCCATTAAGTCGATAAACAACTCAGGCGGGCTCAAGGTAGCTATCGACGTCCCTTCAGGGCTAGACCCGGACACCGGCGAGGCCCCCGGGGACGTCGTCAGGGCTGACGCCACAGTCACTCTAGTAGCGCCTAAGCCAGGCCTTCTGAAGGCGCCGGGGGTTGTTGGAAGGTTGATAGTGGTCAACATAGGGATCCCGCCCAACGCCTTCAGGGCCGTGGGTCCCGGGGACGTGGAGGTATGGTTCAGGAAGAAGGACTTTAAAGCTAAGAAGGGTGAGGGCGGCAAGGTCCTGGTTGTGACAGGCTCGAGGGATTATGTGGGCGCTCCCTGGCTGACCGCCCTCGGCGCCTGGGCCGCGGGTGCTGACCTAGTATACCTGGCCGCGCCTGAGTACGTCCTTGAGTCCAGGTTCTCCCCCGAGGTGATAGGGGTTCCCTTGAGTGGTGACTACCTCACTAGGGACCACGTGATCGAGGTGATGGAGCTGGTGAGAAGGGTTGACGTGGTGGCGTCGGGGCCAGGGCTTACGGTGAGTGAGGGCGTCAGGGGCTTCGTGGAGGAGCTGGTTAAAGCCGTTAGGGCGTGCGGTAAGGCGCTTGTTCTGGACGCTGACGCGCTGAAGGTAATTAGGGCCGGGGAGTTGGAGGGCTTGAAGGCCGTCATAACGCCCCACCTAGGGGAGGCGGCTAAGCTCCTCGGCATGGACGCCGAGAAAATGAGGGCCTTCGAAGACACGGTGGATGCGAGGATCGCCATAGCCAGGGATGTTGTGGGGCGCTACAGGGCGACACTGCTCCTCAAAGGGTATGTGGACGTGATAATGGCTCCGGACGGCAGGGTTAAGAGGAGGATGGGCGTCGGGCATCAGGACATGAGTTGCGGGGGGACCGGCGACGTGCTGACCGGCATCACCGCCACGTCCCTGGCCAGGTCAGGGGACCCCTTCAGAGCGGCTTCGGCAGCAGCCTTCATAAACGCCGTCGCCGGCGAGCTCGCCTACCTCATCGACGGGAGGTCGTCGCCCACCAACATACTTAAGTACGTTCCGCAGGTCGTGAGGGACCCGCTTAAAATGGCTTTAAAGGTTAAGGAGATGAGGGTTCGGGGCGAGTGAAGTTGGTTAAGTACGTCTTCGTAACGGGGGGCGTGCTCTCAGGGCTGGGTAAGGGCGTGACGTCCGCCTCGATCGCGTTGCTAGTTAAGGGTCTCGGATATAAGGTGACCGCCATCAAGATAGACCCCTACGTTAACGTGGACGCCGGAACCATGAACCCCTACATGCACGGGGAGGTCTTCGTGACGGAGGACGGGGGTGAGACTGACCTCGATATAGGGCACTACGAGAGGTTCCTTAACGTGGACCTCTCGAAGGAGAATAACCTGACGACCGGGAAGGTGTACAGCATCGTCATAGAGAGGGAGAGGAGGGGAGACTACCTCGGGCAGACCGTCCAGATAATCCCCCACGTAACTGACGAGATAAAGAATCAGCTGAATCTCGTGGCCAGTAAGTACGGCAGTGACGTGGTTGTCGTCGAGATCGGGGGCACTGTAGGGGATATTGAGGGACTTCCGTTCCTGGAGGCCGCCAGGCAGTTAAGGCTTGAGAGGGGGGCTGAGAACGTGCTCTTCACGCACGTCGTCCTAGTGCCGAAGCTCTCGACCCTCGGCGAGCTCAAGACGAAGCCCGCCCAGCACAGCATGCAGGAACTACGCAGGATAGGCATACAGCCCGACATCCTCGTAGCGAGATCCCCTGAGCCCCTGACTAGCGACGCTAGGGCGAAGCTGTCCCTCTTCGGCAACCTCCCGCCCTCAAACATATTCAGCAATCCTGACGTGGAGGTCATCTATGAAGTCCCCCTGCAGCTCCACAGGCAGGGTTTGACGAAGGTGATTGCCGAGAGGTTGAGGCTCACGTACGTGGAGCCTGACCTAAGCCCGTGGATTGAGTACTTAGAGAGGTTCAGGAACCCTGAGCGCAGAGTCAGGATAGCCATGGTGGGCAAGTACACGAAGCTCACCGACAGCTACTTAAGCATAGTTGAGGCTCTGAAGCACGCCGGGGCCTCGCTGAGGGTGAAGCCGGAGTTCGTCTGGGTTGAGGCGACGGATATCGAGAGGGGTGTTAGAGACGCGTCGGAGTTCACGAGCTTGGTCGACGGTGCTGTCATACTGCCCGGCTTCGGTGAGAGGGGTGTGGAGGGGAAGCTGAGGGCTATCAAGGCCTTCAGGGAGGCTGGGCTACCTGTGTTCGGCATCTGCTTCGGGCTCCAGCTGATGGTCGTTGAGTTCGCGCGGAACGTCCTCGGGTTGAGGGACGCGAACACGACTGAGGTAAACCCCCAGACCCCCCACCCTGTCGTAGACCTGCTGAGCTCCCAGAGGGGGACTATAGTTAAGGGTGGGTCAATGAGGCTGGGCTCCCTGGAAATCAGGCTGATTCCCGGAACTCTTGCGTGGAGGATATACGGCGGCGCCAACCCCATTTACGAGCGGCACCGGCACAGGTACCAGATAAATCCTGAATACGTTGACGCCCTTGAGAGGGAGGGCCTCATAGCGAGCGGGCTCAGTTCTGAAGGGTTCCCCGAGGTCATGGAGTTGAGGAGCCGTCGATTCTATCTGGGTGTGCAGTTCCACCCGGAGTTCAGGAGCAGGCCTCTGAGGCCGTCACCCATATACGCATCATTCCTCAAGGAGCTCGTGCATTAGCTGTTTAAAACCATTTAAATCTGTTAAATTCGTTAAGATATAATAATAATCATTGAAGTATAGACTTAGGGTTGAGATCGTGAGTTTTAAATCTTTGGCGAGCCTGAGCACGGGTAAGTACTTACTGCTTGGTAATGAGGCTATAGCGCGCGGGGCTCTTGAAGGGGGTTTAGGGTTTGCTGCCGCCTACCCAGGCACGCCCTCCTCAGAGATTTTGGAATCCCTCGTATCCGTGAGGGATGTCCTCGGGATACATGCCGAGTGGAGTGTTAACGAGAAGGTGGCTTTCGAGGCCGCGTACGGCGCCTCACTAGCCGGTGTTAACGCCTTGACGGCTATGAAGCATGTGGGGGTGAATGTGGCTGCAGACCCTTTGATGAGTTCCGCCTACACCGGGGTTGAGGGAGGCTTCATCGTGGTCACGGCCGACGACCCAAGCATGCACAGCAGCCAGAACGAACAGGACAACAGGTGGTACGGCCTCCACGCCTACATACCTGTCTTCGAGCCCTTCGACGCTGGTGAAGCCAAGGAAATGACTAAATACGCCCTAACTTTCAGCAGGTCGTTCAAACACCCCGTCATCATACGCACGACGACGAGGGTGAGTCACACCAGGGGGGTCGTTGAGTTAGGGCCGATACCGGAGCTCAGGAGTAAGGGGAGGTTTGTTAAGGAGGACAGATATGTTGTGATGCCCGCCAACGCCAGGGGGAATAAGGTCAGGCTCCTGAGTAAGTGGAGGGAGATCTCTGAGGCTGTTAACGACGCTCCCTTCAATAGGGTTGAAGGTGATGGGAGGGTTTTAGTAGTGTCCTCCGGTAACGCATACGGGTACGTGGTTGAGGCGCTCAAGCACTTCAGAGTCAGGGATAAGGTCAGGCTCCTCAAGGTAGGCACTACAGTGCCGTTGCCGAAGAGACTCTTAATCAGGGCGGCCGAGGGCGTCGAGAGGATATTGGTTGTTGAGGAGCTGGACCCGATTGTGGAGGAAGGGGTTAAGGCGGCGCTCTACGACGTCGGGTTTAGAGTGAAGGTTAGAGGTAAGGATTTAGTTGGTTATGAGTTCGAGTTAAATCACGTTAGGGTGAGGAGGGCGATCGCCGAATTCCTCAACCTGGGGTATGTGGGGCCTCAGGCAAGGCCCCAGCCTCGGGACGGTGTGCCGGCCAGGATACCGACGCTGTGTCCGGGCTGCCCCTACAGGCCCCTCTTCTTCGAGTTGAGGAGGCTTGTCAACCAGGAGAAGATGTCCTACATAGCGTCCGGCGACATAGGTTGCTATTCACTGAGCTATAACCCGCCCTACAGAATGCAGGACGTGATGATCGAGATGGGGAGCAGTATAGGGGTCGGGTACGGCCTGAGCGTCACGACGGACGACAACGTCATAGCGATAATAGGTGACTCAACGTTCTACCACGCCGGCCTCCCGCCGTTGCTGAACGCGCTATGGCATGGAAGCCCTATGGTGGTCTTAATACTTGATAATGAGGTCACCGCGATGACCGGCCATCAGCCAGCCCCCTCAACGAAGGGTCGTGACGGCACCCGCTACATACCGGCGGAGAACATCGTCGCAGGGTTCGGCATCAAGTTCATTGAAGTCGTAGACCCGTACGACGTTAAGGCAGTGCGCGAGACTGTCAAGAAAGCGCTGAGGTATGTTAGGGAGGCTAGGGAGCCTGCCGTCATAATAGCTAGGAGGAGATGCGCGTTGGAGGCCGTGAGGGATGTAAGGAGGGCCGGTGTTGAGATCGTGCCCTACGTGGTCCTGGATGACAAGTGTGTGGGTTGTGGTATATGCTATGATTGGTTCCTCTGCCCTGCCATAACGACTAAGGAAGGTAGGAAGGCGTATATAGATCCGGAGCTCTGTGTGGGGTGTAGCGCGTGCGCTCAAGTCTGCCCCACTAAAGCTATAGTGCCGTTGAAGGACTACAATAAGGAGGAAGTCGAGAGGTTCTGGAGGTGAGTTCCACGCTCAACATACTCATATCGGGTGTCGGCGGTCAGGGGTTACTGACCCTCGCAAGGATCCTCGGTCAGGCAGCGCTCAACGAGGGGCATAAGGTTTACATAGCTGAGACTCACGGAATGAGTCAGAGAGGGGGCTCTGTCACCGTCTTCATGAGGGTCGGCGACGACGTGATGGCCCCCCTACCCCCGGAGGATGACGTGAACCTCCACATATCGATGGAGCTGATAGAGGCCGTCCGCTACTCAACAATGCACAGCGTCAACACGGTGGCCATAGTCAACAACAAGGTCATCAGGCCCTCACTGCCCGGGGTTAAGATGCCGTCAGTCGAGGAGCTGGTCAACATGCTTAGGGGGTCCACCCGAAATCTTTACCTAGTAGACGCCTCAGACATATCCATGGGTCTCGGCAGCACTGTGGGCGCTAACGTAGTGATGCTTGGGTTCGCGACCTACCTACTCGAGAAATCGTCGATAGTGAGGAGGGAGTCCGCGATCAACGAAGTCCTTAAGCTAGGGGCTCGGGAGCTGAACGTGAAGCTCTTCGAGGCAGGCTACCTGGACGCCTCAAAGAAGGTCGGCGAGGAATCGCTGAAGCATCTCAGCGAGGTCTTCAGGAAAGGATGAGTAAGCGCCTGTGGTTGGTGGGGAACGCGTCAGAAGCCTGGTCCTCATCACGCACTCAGGCCTTACAAGGCACATCATCAAGGTTTTTAGTTAAGTCGTCCCCGCATGGATCCTTAAATGCTCTGCGTTTTAATGCTTTTTAACTTTGAGTTCACAATATATTATTAGTGAATAATAATGCCCATGGCCATAGTTCTCATAAATACAGAGATAGGGTCGGAAGCTGACGTGCTAAACGCCCTGGCCAACGTCGAGGGCGTCAAGGAGATATATGAAGTCTACGGGATGTATGACGTCGTCATAAAGATAGAGGCCCCTACACACGAGTCACTGAGGGATATAATAATAAATAAGGTGAGGAGAATCCCCCAGGTCCGGGGGACCACTACGATGATAGTGGTCGAGCAGAGGATAATTCAGTAAAATTACTAGGACCTCCAATATGGGCTGTTTTTCCACGAACATGTTGAAGACTTGTGATTCGGTAGTAATGCATGTCTGGCCGTGCTTCCAGACCCGCATGGGGGTGATTTATTTTTCCCTGCGAATCCTGTGAGGAGTGTTTGGTGATCCTCGCTTTTTAGATGGGGTTGAGTTGGCCTTAATCGATAAGCCGACGTCAAGCAGCGCTTCAAGCACCTCACGGGCTCTCTCAGTTAATTTGTAGAGTTTGAATCTACCTCTCCTAGCTGTTTCCACGAGGCCTAGTTCCACGAGATCCTGCATGTGGTGGGACACCAGCGTTTGATCAAGCCCTAGTACGTGAGATACGACACATACGGGGAGTGGTCCTTCCCTAAGTAGTAGGAGGATCTTCAGTCTGCTGGTCTCTCCGAGAGTTCTTAAGTACCTTGCAACAATCACTATATCCTCCTGCGGTAGTTCGATAACTCTGTCCAAGTCGAGCGGTATCTCCTTCAACCTACACTTACCGGCAGCCCTCAATTCCTTGAACACGTCCGACAATCTGAGGGATCTACCCACCTACCACACCTAACCAGGCTTAAAGAGGCTACGAAAGAATTAAAGGGTTGGAATTCCTCACCGCTCGTCTCCATAATACTTGATTGCCGATGAGGGGCAGATTTTCTGGCAACCCCTGCACAGCTCAACGCAGTTATCCGGTTTGACCACCACCGGCTTCCCGTCAGTGCCCAGGCCGTACACCTCGTGCGGGCAGAAGTTATAGCAGGTTAGGCACCCGCTGCACTTCTCGTAGTCTATTACTGGATACCAGTTCCTAGTCAAGCCTAAACACCTCACGCACTCAGAGCTTCCTCAACGGCCTTGATGGCTTCCTCAGTGCTCATGTTCCTTACTTCAACACCTTTAAACTTGGACTCATCGAAACCTAGTTCCCGGAAAATCCACCCGAACATCTTCCGCTGCATTGCTGGATCGCAGCCAGCCACCACAACCCTCTCAACGCCCCTGTCACCACTCAGCAACGCCCTCCAGAAGTTATCGCCGTCGGCGGCGCAGAGTTGCGGGTGGATCACTACGAAGTCAACTTTCTTATTCCTTCTGAAGTGGTTAACTACTTCAAACACGTTCATCTTATGAAACGACGGGCACGTGCCTTGACAAACGCAAACGATTAAACCCTTCAAGTGTATCACCACTCATATGAATATATATTCATATATAAATCTTTCGGTCTTTCGGACTTACCAGTGCCTCATTAGCTAGGTGTTCGGGACCTAAAAGACGAGGCTTTCAGTTGTGGGGGCTTGGGTTTTTACCTACTCTGCCTCAGTCGTCCTACACCTCAGGCATCGTATGGGTAGCGTCATGTGAGGCTTACAACCAGCTTATCTAGCTCATAGGTATCCACCAACAACTCTATGAGATCCCTCAAGTAGGCGGAGATCCTAGTCAAGTGTTCCTTACCCGCGTGCTCGAGCAGTGCTGGGTCTCCGGCTACGTTGGATTCAAGCCTCCTCAGCTCGTCGACTAGGAGGCCTAGGGATTCCGGTTTCTTCGACTCGTGCTCCAGTATTAGGTAGTTGGTTACTTGAATGTACTTAGTACGCAGTGATTCAACGTAATCTAGTAGCCTGTAGTGCGTGTTCGAGGTGTCCGTGCTGAGTTTCTCCAGGTCTTCAACCAAGTCAGACAGGTGGTCAGCTATTCTCTCTAGGAGTTTGAGCGTCATAGCCAGGTAGATTGTGTGGGCGGTTGAGTTCAGCCCTATTGAGGAATGGTTAATCCTGCCAAGAAGGACTTGATTCAGTTGCCTTAAGCCGTATAGGTAGAGCTTATCTATCAAGTCATCCCTCTCCAGAACCTCACGAACTTCGGTTGTCTTACTCCTCAAGAATTCCTCAATATTCTCGAACGACTTCAGAGTGAGTCTGACGAGAGTCCTTAGCACTTCTGAGAACGGGAATGTTGAGATGTTGGCAAGACACTGCAACACTATCGTGTCCTTATCCTTCTCAGTGATTTCCAGCCCTATGGTCTTCTCAGTCACCAGTCTAACAAACTCCTCCAGCTTGGTGGTGGGGCAATCACCGCAGGTGACGGTCATCATATCGTAACCCACAACGTAGGATGCAATCAACCTTATCATCGATATCTCTACGGCATCACTGCTCACTTCTAGCTCCTCCTCCAGCGGCTCCTCAGGATGTGTCTCTTCACTGGAACGCACTTTAAGGGATGAGTCAGGCATTACTTCAATAACTAATTCAGACCCATGCTTCAGGTTCAGACTCCTCACCCACTCCTTAGGTAGTGAGACCGTGTAGGTGGAACCGCCGACGACCTGCACCCTCCTCCTATACCTCATCCTGAACTCCCTAGCTATTTCCACTAAATAGATTATATATTTTAATGCACTCCTTATATTTAATATAATTTCTATACTTAAAGAATAAAAAGAAAGAGCCGATCCAGGATTTGGTGGAGTAATATGAGCGGTGATGGTGGGAAATCGAGTAAAGCCCTCACACTGGTACTGCTAGCCTTAGTGGCTGCGTCCTTCTCGGTCGCCATGTATTTCCAGGCACTTAACTTGATGCGGACGGCAGGTACCTCTACAACCACTTCGACGGCAAGTTCCGTCCTCACGTCAACATCGCCAGCCGCCACAACGAGGCCTTGGGGCAGTGTCACCTTATCCGGCGCTGGCGCTTCCTTCCTAGCCCCACAGATGTTTGAGTGGTCTCGAGCCCTCACTGAAACTGTGGGGCTTAGGGTGGAGTATCAGAGCGTGGGCAGCGGCGCCGGTAGGGATATGTTCTTCAATAAGGTCGTCCATTTCGCGGGGAGTGACCCGCCCCTCTCTAGGGAGCTGCACGAACAGTATGCGGGTGGGGTCATGCAGTTGCCCGTGGTCGTCGGCTCCGTCGTTATAGTGTACAACATCCCTGAAGTGCCTGAGGGTAGAAGCATCTGCCTAAGTAGCGATGTCATGGCCTTAATCTACAGGGGTGATATTAGGTATTGGGATGACCAGAGGATCCTGGACGTCAACCCGGACCTTAGGGGAGTGCTACCTCATCAAGAGATAGTGGCTGTTCACAGGTCTGACTCAAGCGGCACTACATCAGTATTCACTGCATATCTTAACAAAGCCTCACCGGAGGTGTGGAGCAAAGGCTTGGTTGGCTTCACAGTCGATTGGCCCGTCGACGCGGTCGGCAGGGGAGTTGGGGGTAAGGGAAATGAAGGAGTGACGCAGGTGGTGAAGACCACCCCCTACTCACTGGGCTACGTCGAATTAAGCTACGCGATAACCCAGAGGTTACCTACCGCGGCGTTGAGGAACGCGGAGGGTGTATGTGTCAAGCCCACAGACCAAACAGTCCTCAACGCCGTCAGGAACTCCACGGCGTTCCTTCCCCAGTCACCTCTGGACGACTGGAGCAATGTCCTGCCGCAAATGCTTAACCCTCCTGGGAGGGATTCATACCCGATAGTCTCCTTCTCTTACATTTTCATCTACAGAACATATCCAGACAGGGCCGTTGTGGAGGCGTTGAGGGAATTCATCAGGTGGATAAACACTGAGGGTCAGGAACGCATGGTGCCCGGATACCTGCCAATAACTGAGGAGGTAAGGAGGGTAAATCTGAAGGCAATTGAGTTGCTTGAAGTTGGAGGGACGTAGTTAGGTGGTAGTAAGGTGATTTTTCTGCCTAAATCCGATAAGGTGGTCTTCTACTCAATCCTGCCGTTGGTGATCGGAGTTCTGGGCTTCTTCATAACGGTGGGTTTTTTCATGTTACATCAAGCCCTACCCTCCTTCATGCGGTTCGGCGTCGACTTACTTGTCTCGAGCGTGTGGAGTCCTGCGGAGGATCCTGGGCGTGAGGTCTACGGGCTGGCCGCCCCCTTTCTCGGCTCTCTGTACGTGTCCGCTCTGGCCACTCTATTTGCGCTCCCGCTATCAGTGGCGCTCACGTTCAGCACCACCGAGATACTGCCTAGGCATGTGGCGGGACTCCTGCGGAACGTTGTGGAAGTCATGGGGGGACTGCCCACAGTGGTTTACGGCTTATGGGGTTCCTTAGTGTTGAGCCCTTACCTCAGGGACTCGGTGATGAAGCCGTTACACAATTACCTAGGATTCCTACCTATCTTCTCCTGCAGACCGATAACCGGCTACTCAGTGCTGACCGCCTCCATAGTCCTGGCCACCGCAACCACTCCCTACGTCACCGCCCTCCTCATAGAGGGGTATGGAATGATACCGGCGAAGTATAAGGAGGGGATTCTCTCTTTAGGGGCTACCAGGTATGAAGTCTTCAAACTGTTACTTGGGCTACTCAGGCCCTACGTGATTGCCTCCTCCCTACTGGGCTTTAGCAGGGCGTTGGGCGAGACGACCATAGTGGCTTTGACGATAGGAAATGCCGTTAAGCCTACCTTATGCATCTTCGACCCGACACACACGATACCCTCACTGATAGCCAGTCAATTCGAGAGTGCTAGACTCTATACCTACGCCCTACCAACTCTGTTCGCCGGCGGCTCCCTACTGCTCGCGGTGAGTCTAGGGGTCAGCTACGTCGGGATTAAAATGATCTACACGTGGAGGGGGAGAATACATGTCTAGAAACCTCCTCGCAAGGAAGTTAAAGAATTACTTGATGACGTCCCTGACGCTCCTGACTTCAGCGCTGGCGGTAATCCCGCTAGCCTCCATACTTCACGCAGCGATAGTTGAGGGCGGCAGAACCCTCCTTGAGGCAGGGGTGAATTTCCTCATGGAGCTACCCCCCACGCCTTTAAGCTCTAGCGTGGGCGGTGTAGCGCCCGCCCTCCTGGGTTCCGTGCTTGCAACATCCTTAGCCATCATCATTTCAGGCCCTGTAGCCTTCCTGACGGCGTTCCTAGTGACCGAGTTCCCGAACAGCATCTTCAGCAAGGCCTTCGAGGTGGTCGTGAGGTCTTTCTCCGGAATACCCTCACTCATAGTGTCTATGTTCGTCTACTCCGTCGTCGTTGTTCGGATGGGTACCCAATCGCTCCTCGCGGGGTCCCTCTCACTGGCTATAGTCGTCCTACCATACACCTACGTGTACTTCACATCCGCCATGAGGTCTGTGCCTGAGACCGTGCGTGAGGCGGCCATGTCTCTAGGTATGAGCAGGTTTCAGGCTTTGAGGCACGTCTACGTGGGTGTCTCCAGGAAGTACATACTCACGGGAGTCCTGATGTCATGCGTAAGAGCCTTCGGTGACACGGCGCCGCTCCTATTCACCATGGGCTTCCTGATGAACTCCGTGTTTGCGGGGCTTCTCCAACCAAGTAATTCCCTGCCGGTCCTGATATTCGCTTACGCCCTCTCACCATATGAGGTCTTTCACAGAGTTGCCTGGGGGGCTACCCTCCTCCTCATAGTCATATACTTAACCCTCTTCTCGCTTACGAGAGGTCTGCTCAGAGGCGTTAGACTATGAATCCATACGCCATAGAGGTGAGTAATCTTAAGGTTAGGATTAAGGGGGTTGAGGTACTGCGTGACGTAAACCTCAGGGTCCGCAGGAACACCATCCTAGTCATTATGGGGCCCAGCGGCTCGGGGAAGTCGACCTTGCTCAGAACGTTGAACAGGCTGACCGACTTCATCGACGGTGTTGAGGTGAGGGGTTCTATAAAGGTGTTGGGTCGTGACACGTCCGCGATTAACCCGTACGAACTAAGGAGGAGGGTCGTCCTAGTCTCTCAGGAGCCGAACCCGTTCCCACATCTAACGATCTTCGATAACGTAGCCCTCCCCGCCAGGCTCAACGGCGTCGTGAAGAGTAAGCGGGAACTCAACGAGCTCGTTGAGTGGGCATTAAGGAAGGTCATGCTGTGGGATGAGGTGAAGAACAGGCTTAAAGACTACCCGCACTCCTTAAGTGGGGGTCAGAGACAGAGGCTCTGTCTGGCTAGGGCGTTGGCCGCCAGACCTGATGTGCTGTTGCTTGACGAGCCTACAGCTAATATAGACCCGTCAAACACTTTCATGATAGAGGAGTCGTTGAGGGAGTTGAGGGAGGAGCTGACCGTAGTTATGGTGACCCACATGCCTCATCAGGCAGTGAGGGTCGCTGACCACGTAGCCCTACTCTACGACGGCGTCATAGTTGAGGAAGGACCTGCCAGGGATGTTTTCGTGAATCCTAAGAATGAGGTGACGAATAAATTCTTGAGGGGTGTAATCTGATCATGAGCGAGTCAAGTCTAAGGGACCTCAAAAGGATAGAGAGTAAGTTGAGGGATGTCTACCTAATAACCTCTAAGATTCTCAGTAAAACCAAGGACCTGACCGAGGTTAAGAGCGGTGAAGCGCGTGAGAGACTCGCTGAGGAGATAGGGGAGGACGTCACGTTGCTTGACATGCTAAAGAGGGAGATCACCGAAGCTTTGCTGGTCTACGCCATCAGGTATCAGCCGCTAGGGAGGGATTTCAGGAGGGTTCACGCATTCCTCGACGCGCTCTACGACGTATACAGAATAAGCAGGTACTGCAGGGAGATAACCCTCGTCGATAGGTATGTGAGAAGACTCAGCGACGAGTCCTTAGGAGATGTGAGGGGGTTGCTGGAGCTGGCTAGCAGAGCGTATGAGAACGCCTACAACGCGTTGTTCGAGGACTGTAAGTCATGTTTCGAGCAAGTTCAGGAGATAGACAACGTAGTGGATAACCTGTATCTAAGTTATCTTAAGGAGATAGGAGGTAAGGAAACACTGCCGAACCCTGCGGTAGCTAGGATATTGATCTTAAGACATGTCGAGAGGATTGTCGATCATGCGGTAAGAATTGCTTCCTACCATGGTTGACCGCTCCTCAGCAGATGATGCCCGTCGCCCTTCCACGCCTCCATCCTCCACTTTCCGGAGGACTCTCAGGCGGGCCGCGGGGGTCCTCGACCTCCTCCTCGGGGCTTCGTAGCTCATCGCGCGTGTGGGATGCAACGTACCTGCTGATATCCAAGGAGGCTATGAATCATTGAGGAGCTGCAAATGCCCGCGACCCATCGTGGTGAAACCCTGGGATAGGTCTCAACAGCAATATTAAAACATCGTATCGCATTACCTACTTGAGTGCTCAGATGAGGGTTGAGAGAGGCAGTAAGGTCTATTTAATGGGCAGGTACCTTGACGAGTCGTGCGTAGTTGAGGAGATGTTGGGTGAGGGGGTGAGGAAATCCAGTTACGTCCTGCTGAAACCCCTCAGCGCTCAGGTCAGGGTGAGGGGCATCACGCTTAGGTTGGGGATACCTGCAGCGTCGTTAATCACTGAGAGTCCCTTAAGTTGTAGGGAGCCTGACCTAGTGCTTGAGGAGGATGCCTGGGCTGAGGCCAAGCACGTGATCGAGTCGGACGGCGTTAGGTTCTCCGGGGAATTCACTATTGGGGAACTGCAGTTCTTGAGGATGTTGCGGAGCGACTCGCAGGAGGGGTCCCTGTGCGACGTTTTTGACTCGGAGGGCGGCTTAGAACCCAGTGAGTACTTAAGTAGGCTCATCAACGTCAGGCATGTCCTGATCACACGCTCGTTGAAATCCGTCCAACCAATGAGTGTCAGAGGCTATCTGAAGAGCTACTGGACCACGCACTACATACTCTCGGGCCTCGAGCTACCTGCGCGTGAGGTGACTGTGAGGGACTGCTTAAGCGTTGAGGACGTGCCGAAGTTGAGGTTGCTCATGAAGCCGCTCCTCAGCGTTGATGAGCACGTCCTCTTAGGGGAACTCCCCCTAAACAGGTCTGTAGTGATCAACGGTATTCTGGAGGACAGGTACAGGGATCTCTTCCTAGAGATTCTTATCAGGGCCGTCCTCTACACCTGCTAGGTCGTCGAGGCTCATGGTCTTCCTCCTCCTGGCTTGAAGCTCCTCACTACTCCCCTTAACCACTATCTCGTACAGCACTGCCTCCTTGCCTGGCTGGGGCCTCAGGAGCCTCCCCAACCTCTGTATGAACTGCCTCCTCGAACCGGTGCCGGCAACCAGGATGCCCACGGAAGCGTCCGGTATGTCTAGACCCTCGTCGCCCACCGTAGTGACGACCAGGGCGCCGCCACCCACCTTCCTGAATTGATCAAGTATCGCCCGCCTTCTACCCTCCTCCAGCTCGCCGGTCAGCAGGTAGGCCCCAGTCTCCTTAGCTATCTCCTCCGCTAGAGCCACGTAATGCGCGAATATAATTATTTTCTTCCCCTCACTCAGCTCACGCTCCACGATCTCCTTAACCGTCTCTATCTTAGACCTGCTCATGGAGAGCACCTTAACCATCTCACTGTGTACCTCCAGCGCTCTAGCCGCTTTGAAGTTGCCTCTCTTAGCCAGCTCAACCAAGGTCTTGAAGTCCAGACCCCCGGCTAGCTCGCGGAAGGCCTTCCTCAGACGTACGTACTCCTTCTTCTCATCACTCTTTAACTCAACCTTTATGGTCTGGATCCTGAACTTAGCCAGGAACCCCTTCTCAGCCAGCTCTTGAGCGGTCTTGTAGTAGACGACGCCGCCCATGAGCGGGAAGAGCTCCACATGCTTTCCATCCTCCCTGTACGGCGTTGCTGAGAGGCCGAGCCTATACTTGGCCGGGGACGTGACCGCTATGTGTTTGAACTTCTCCGCCGGCAGGTGGTGAACCTCATCTATTATCAGCATGTTGAAGTGCGGCGCCAGCTTCTCTATGTACTTGAAGGCTGTCTGGTAGGTGGCTAACGTGATCGGGAGGATTCTCTTCTCCCTGCTGTAGTACCGCCCTATCAGCGACTGGGGCATGTCCGTGAGGCTCGTGAGGAATTTCTCCCACTGCATCAGCTGCTCTTTGGTGTACGTTATTATCAGGGTTGCCTCACCAACCCTCGACAGGGCGGCCACCCCTATGTGAGTCTTGCCCGACCCCGTTGGCAGTGCTATTATCCCGCGTCCGGAGTTGTTCAGCCAGGCGTTGAGGGCCTCCGACTGATACTCCCTGAGGGACCCCTTAAACCCCACCTTGGTGGGCAGGGGGAGTGAGTCCTTGAAGCCCGTCAGATCGTTGAGGCCGAAGCCCAGGCCCGTCAGTATTTTCTTCAGCTCGTGATACCTGATAGGATGTGTGTAGAAAGACTTGCTTAGCCTATCATACCTGAGCACCTCCTTCAGGTGTGTCTGGTAGACGTCGCCCAAATACCTCTCGAACGCGGCCCTCACCTTGCCACCGCTGAATACTAGAGTCACCGATCCCCTGGACCTGTTGAAAAACCTCTTGAGCTTCTCGACGAACTCAGCGTCGTAGCCCACGCCGACCTCATCGAGGATGCCGAGGACTTCGTCCAAGCTCAACCTCTTACTCACTACCTTATGTTTAGAGATTCTGAATGCTAGCTCGTCGCCCTCCCTACCAAGGTATTCAGCCACATCGAGAAGTCTCTTGAACTCGGACTCGCTCAACCAGCCTCTATGCCTCACAACAAGCTCCTCAGAACTCACAGGACCCCCTACCGAGGGAGTTCACCCTCATCCCAATACCTCTACCTCCACTCCCGACCATATATCTCCCATCACCATGTATGGTGCGGCTTCAGGGGGGCTCCACGGACCCCCCTCGAGTTCAAGAGCGTGGATCCCCATGCACAGCCTTCACGAGCCACGTAATCCACCTTACCATTTCCCGGCGGGCGGCGGCGTTTCACCGTCTCCAGTGTCTTTGTGTTTAACCTCCACATGGCCTACCTCTCAACGACCTCCTCCCCAGCCCCGCCTGCGGGAGCCTGCCCACCCCCCACCCCGGCTGCCCGGGGCTTCACTCAGCCCTCCTCGGCGGGGCCGAGTGCAGGCAGAGCCCCCCTCGCCGTGCTCATCGAGTTCATCCGCACTCCAAATCCCCACTTTACGTAAGAGTTTATAAATCATTCCCTTGAAGTACGAAGGACATCAGCAACCCATGAACAGCGGAAAGAAAATAGCTCGGGGTAGCCCACGAGGCAGGAGCCTCGAGGGGTGTTGCACTACCCCCTCCCCCAGATTACTGCGGGCCTCGCTTAGACCCAACCGTGTAATCGTCGGAAGCGAAAGACTTTTAAGGGCGAGCGTATACAATATAACGATATAAAAACAAGAGTAGAGGTGGAGTGAATGTCTCAAGGACCTATGTCAAGCAACGTAGTCTTGGTGGGTAAGAAGCCGGTAATGAATTACGTGCTGGCGACGTTAACCCTGCTCAACCAGGGAGTTCCGGAGATAATAGTGAAGGCCAGAGGCAGGGCTATAGGTAAGGCTGTCGACACGGTCGAGATCGTGAGGAACAGGTTCCTGCCCGACAAAGTCTTAGTGAGGGACATAAGGATAGGCAGCCAGGTAGTCACCAGCGCTGAAGGCAGGCAGTCAAGAGTCTCTACAATAGAGATCGTAATATCTAAGAAGGACTAAGACGTGTAAGAGGAGCTTTTTTCCAAAGTTTAAGGAAGCAAGTCACAAAATCGCGGCTGAGTTCCCTTCTGCATGAATTTTTAGGCACGCCCGTACTCCTATGTAGGAGAGCTTAAATACGGGGTAAGGTTAAGTACTTATGATGATGAAAGGTATTACCAACGACCCGGTGAGTTAGACGCTAGACACTGACGACGCTCCCGTGAACCCCCGACCTAGAGGTCAGCGTCCGTCTCCGGATTAGAGACGGTTTTCAGGTTCTGCGTACCTATCAACAACCCTGCCCTCAGGGCTCACGGTAGTCCGCTGACCGCCTGAGTACCGCTGAGAGGGGCTCGGTGGTGAGGCCAGTCATGTAAATCTGCGTCAGGGCTGAACCCACCTAAGCGGTCTGCGTGAATTTCCTGTAGCTGTTCAGGAGGACGTAGGTTCGTGAGATTCTTGGGTACTCATCGCACGGAGTCTCATACTCCTCCCCTGTAGTTAGCTTGACCACGAGCTTACTTATCCTCATATTGCCTCTCTTCTCGCACTCAACTAGCTTGAACTCCTTGACAAGGCCGTTGATAGCCAGTCCCTCGAGCCTTAGGATATCGATCACCTCATCCGTCAACTCACACACCCACTAATATAATGACCTAGACTTATATTTTGGGTTTAAGCTGGGGTGTGAGTGTTTGAAGGTGTTGCTAGCGACCTCCAAGGTCGCCAGACCCATGCTTGAGGAGGTGCTTAAGGAGGTCTCGAGCCTGGTTGAGCCCCGCATATTCGAGCTGAGCGTGCCCGTAGCCTCTATGGCTACAACCGGACTCATATCTGAGGAGCTGGGGAGGCTACGTAGCGAGCTTGGAAGCTACGACCTAGTTATAATCCCGGGCTTAAGCATGGGATCAGCCAGAGAGGTTGAGAAGGCCGTGGGGGTGAAGGCGGTTAAGGGGCCTAGGTACCTCGGCGACCTCCCGGAGATGATTAGACTGCTTAGCCGGGGGTTCGAGTTCAGTCCGGACGTCCCCGCCGATAACATTATCCAGGAATCCCTCACCAACTACTACTCCAGCAGGATAGGCCACGTAATACGTAGTAGGGAGGCCCTGTTCACCGTGAAGAACGTCAAGTTCGCCAT
The DNA here is from genome assembly GCA_038727705.1 of Zestosphaera sp. NCBI lineage: Archaea > Thermoproteati > Thermoproteota > Thermoprotei > Desulfurococcales > Desulfurococcaceae > Zestosphaera > Zestosphaera sp. The sequence continues at coordinate 66,349 of JAVYVJ010000001.1, forward strand.
GGATCCGCCACCCCTAAACCTCCTCTACGAACACATGGTTGGCGGCAACGACTCCGTGGCGGCGTTGTCAAGGAAGCTTGAACGGCTGAAGCTACTTGGGTATGAGGGTGTGGTTGTGGGTTGTGGGGTGACGTGTGAGCATCTGGACTCAGTGCGGAGGTCCTTAGCTTTAGTTAGGGATCAGGACCTCCTAGCCGGGATTGATTTGATCTACGAGGCAGTGCATCAAAGCGGTCTTAAGGACTTGCTTGACTCAAGTGATTTGATACTCAACGTCTCAGGCAGGAGTTTAGACACGGTCGTCAAGTACTTGAGAAGCGATCAGGTAGTGGTGGTCATACCGGCCGGGGCCGACGAGGGGGTGAGGCCGAGCAGGGACGTCGGCGGAGTTATCGAAACCCTTGAGGCGCTTGGGATCAGGAATGTGATAATCGATATAGTGACCAAGCCCCCCATGCTCGGCTTCACTGAGAGCCTCCTTGAAATACGTGAGGTCAAGAAAGAACTCAAACGCCCGATACTCTTCAGCCCCGCTAACGTGTACGAACTGATAGACGCTGACTCCCCGGGGGTCATAGCCCTCCTCACAAGCATGGGGTTCGAGTTAGGGGCCTCCTCATTGCTGGTGACCGAGTCGAGCGTTAAGACACGTAACGCCGCGCTTGAGGTGTCGGTCAGCAGGGAGCTGGTTTACAGGTCCTACATAAAGAAGTCCCCTCCAGTGAATCAGGGTGTGGACCTCCTGATAGTGAAGGATAAGAGGGACCTCAACGTGCAACCACCTCAAGTCAGTGAAGGTTTAACGCGTGAAGTCAGTGAGGTAACGTCCCTCAGTCCGGACCCGCTTTACTACCTGAAGGTGTACGTCGACAGAGAGCGTGAGCTCATAGTCGTGGATGTGTATGAGAGGAGTAGTAACAGCCTCCTCAGAAGGTACGTAGGTAGGGGGGCCCTTGACGTGGGCAGGGCCTTGACGAGGGAGTGGGGCGTAAGCATGGAGCACGCCCTCTACCTCGGGTACGAGCTGTGCAAGGCTGAGACGGCGTTGAAGCTGGGTAAGTCCTACGTCCAGGATGAGGAGTTGTTTAAGATCCCGTACCCCCCACTCGACGCCGGTAGGCGTTATCCTTATAAAGACACTTGACAGTTATTCTTGAGTGTGACATGGAATGTCTGTACGCCGAAGGAAGGTCACTGCAAGGAGGATAGTCGGTAAGAAGGTTGTTAAGGATAAGATCTACCAGTACGAGTACTACACGCTCCCTCTAAACCTCTACATCCCTAAAAGTATGGTTGAGAGGTGGGGGGTTGACTTCGTACTTGAGAGGGATGAGGAGAACGGCAGGATAACCATAACCTCCGCGAAGCTCGCTGAGAAGTCTCGGTAAGTGAGTTTTTTGAAACTGTTGTGTGTTGATGAAGATCTTGAAGGGGGTGTGAGCGCGCATATCTCCCGAGAATGTTTTAGAGAGGCGGTCAAAATACTGCTCACGATAATTCCGTCAGGGAGGGTGGTGAGCTACTCACGCCTAGCCAGGGTCCTCAAATCACATCCGAGGAGCGTGGCTAACGTCCTCAGAGGCAATGACGAGCCTATATTGGTTCCATGCCACAGGGTGGTGCACGAAGACGGGCGCTTGGGTGGCTACACGCTTAACGGCAGATCGAGCCCGAGGTTCAAGGAGAGGCTCTTGCTTTTGGAGGGCGTCACCATCACCGGCGGTAGGGTGGGTGCGGAGCACTTCATTAAGTTGCTCGAGTGATTCAGAAGGGGGTCTCAACCCCCCTGCTGTTTAGAACGTGTGAGATGGTCCACTTGAGCACCTCATAATCTCTCTTCTCACTTCCGAACATGCTGTTCTGCCTGACTACCTCCACGCCTCTAAAGAATAGGGATATGGTTACGTTCTCGTCGCCGGCGTCATCAACGTGGAGCACTGCCGTCAGCACCAGTCCCCTAGACCTCTCCTCCAGCCTTCTTAAGATCCTGTGTATTGACTGCGTCCTCTGGAAGTTCGGGCCGAGAATCGCTACTAACACCACCTCGTTGCTGTAGACCAGCTCCATCAAGCTCTTCAAGTCATCTAGGACTTTCATCGCCTGAGGACCTACACCTACTTGTGTACATATCCCTAATTAATCTCTTCTCTGCAAGGGATAAATATACCTCGACATCCACAGGACCTCTGACTAGGGCCGGGTGTTTTAGCCCCTCACTACTAAGCAGTATGGTGTCGTAGTTAAGCAGTTCCTTCAAATCGCTGCACGATAACTCACTAACATACTCCCTCAACATCCTCTCGAAGTTCACATCCCTCTTCAGCCGTCGCTCACTGACCGTAGCCCCGCAAACAGCGCAGGTCAGGTCGGGCATTAAGGAGTTGAAGTTGCATACGGGGCAGATTAGTGGGGGTGACCTGTACCTCCTGGCGAGCCAGGCTTTAAACCACTTAATCCTAAGGACCTCGATTAGGTCTTCCCTACCGTTCCTCACGAGCTGATGGTAGATTCTCGGCGCAACAATCAGTGCCGAATCCTTAACGCTGAGGACTACGAAGTCCAGCTGCTCGGGCGTCAGGGTCTCCAACATCTGCACAAGCCTGTTAGCTACAATCTCGTTTATCCCGTCCTTATGCCTGCTGTACCTCTTGACCACGGTCTCAACGCTCGTGTAGGTGGTCGGGGAGCCGTAGAGTTGAGTCAGTATGTCACGAAGCAGGTCTATATACTGATCCCTGCTTAGACCTAATGAGGTCAGCCCTGCTAACGCCACGAACTCATCCACGTTCTCCTCAACCCACGCATCCACGTCAACACTCCTGCGGGCGGACTTCCTCTCCTTACCACCCCCCTTAACGGCTTCCTGCACCTCCGTCTCTCCAGGCTTTCCCTCACCCTCCCCAGTCTTAGCGCCTTTGCCCTTCCCCCTCTTCTTAACCATCCTGCCTATCACCAACTGCCCGCTAAATACCTTTAATCGTGGTCCTTATTTCAATGACGTCCCCGTCCATCAGCTTATGCGTAAGCCCGACCTTCTCCCCGGGGAACTTGGCTGAAGGGCCCCACAGCCTAGCGTATTTGAAGAACTTCATGAACTCCTCACGTATCTCCTTCACCGCGTCCTCCACCGTGGCGCCCTCCCTAAGCACCATCGGCTTCGGGGAGTGGGTCTCGGAGTTCGGCTCCTTAGTGTACACCCTTATCAAGTTCAGCATTCTGAAGACCATGCGTGGAACCTGCTCGAAGCCCTCACCCCTCAACGCCGAGACCGGCACGACCTCAACACCCGGTATCATACCTCTAATCGACTCCACGGCGCTGGCGACCTGCCCGCCGGTCAGAAGGTCGATCTTGTTTAGGAGTATCAATGACGGCTTATATGTTATCCTTTCGAAAATGGCTTTCTCGATCTCGTCAAGGGTTACCTCACCCACCACCCTGACTTCAGAGTTGTAGAGCCTGTAACTCTCGAGGAGCTTCCTGACTTCGTCGGCAGTGCAACCAACTAGCCTCCCGTTCACGACCACTCTGACGCCCTGAAGACCTCTACCCCTAACTATGTGGACCTGCCCCCTGGGCTTCATTAAGTGAATGCCGACGCCCCCCAACTCATCGAGCATGATCTCCAGCTGTCGACGAGGGTTGTTTGAGGTATCCAGGACGAGAAGCAGTCCGTCAGCGTTTCTAGCCAGCCCCAATAGCCTGGTTCCCCACCCTATGCCTCCCTTCGACACCCCCTCCACGAAGGCCGGGGTGTCAATTAGCTGAATCTGAACATCCTCGAAGGACATCATGCCGGGGACGGGGAACTTAGTTGTGAAGGGTATTTGACCCACTTCAGGCTTGGCGTTGGTTAAGGCTCTGAGCACTGAGCTCTTGCCGGAGGACGGAAAACCTAAGACGACGACCTGTGCCGCGCCCTCCTTCTCTATGAAGAATGTAGGGCCCCCACCCCCTCTCCTAACCCTCCTCTCCTCAAGCTCCTTCCTGAGTTCTGAGAGCTTCCTTCTAGACCAAGCGACCAGGTTCTCAGTACCTTTATGCTTAGGCACTGCGGACAGGAACTCCTCCAAGGCCTCTATCTTCTCCTCAGTGGTTCTCGCCTCCAGGTACTTAACCCATTTAGCCTTGGCCTCGGCAGGTAAGTTAGTCGGCACGCTCCCTCCTATAAATCTTTAAGGATGCAACAACTTAAATCCTGAATAAGGTGTCACTTGCTTCCAAGCCATTTCAGAAGCCCCTGATCCTTCCTAACGGGTTTCATACCCAGCCTCGCGAGCGTTGACCAACTCCTGCGAACGATGGGGACCTCAAGTACTGCGTGCTCACTTAACCACTTAATGGTTCTCGGATCCGATGGGTAGCCACTCCCGAAATCTCCGTAGACCTCATGGAGGGTCCTTACGTGGGCGTCCCTCAGGTATTTAGCGATTATTGATGCCGCGGCGACTATCGGGTACTTCCTGTCCGCTCCGAACTCATACACCAACTCCACGCTCGACGGCAGCCCCTCAACGATCTTGAGCCTGTGTTTGGGGGAGGAGAGCGCGTCAACGTAAACCCTGCCTACCTTGAAGCCCGCCTCAAACGCGGACTTAACGGCCGACGTTACTGCGTTTACGAATAAATCGTTCACGTTGGCTGCATCTATTTGTCCGGGACTGTATCTCCTGACGAACACCACCCTAGCCACCTCAACTATCCTGGGGAATAGGGCGGATCTTGCACGCGGTTTGAGGCGCTTACTGTCCTTCACACCCAAACCTATAAGACTTCCCTCACCGCCCTCATTGAAGCCCACACACGCGACGAACATGTCCCCTATAACGGGCCCGCGGCCGGCCTCATCTATACCTAGGATTAGGGTCTCCGTAGGGTTCATTCGCCCCCCTCGATCACCTTAAGACATACTTCAATGAGATCCTCAAAGTCCTCCGCGAGTCTCTTCGTGACTTCCGTGGCGTCCTTCACGAAGGACCCCCGCCCATCAACCAACTCTAACGCCTCCCTAGTCGAAGAGACCTTAAACAGCGGGTAGTTCCTTGCCCTCACGCACTCGTTAACGTGCAGGACGCCCGGATAGTACGTAATGCCTGCTGTGTTGAGTAAGGCCGCCTCCCTGGCCAGCGTCGAACCCCCGCTGACCACGGCTCTAGCGTGGAAGGCTAAGCTGACTCCATCGTAGGATCCCCGAAGCAGAACCACCCCTCCCCCTGCAATTGACTCCATCTTCCTGGCCAGCTCCTCGTGTTCAGGGTATCGAGGGAGGAAAACCACCTTCAACCCCCTCCCGAGTGCCTCGATAATGAACTCTTCCAAATCGAAGGCCACGTTAACCCCTCTGTAGTAGGTCGCGTGCGCCTCATGAGGCCTCACGATGACGTACTCACCCGGCATCAGGCCTAATGACTTGACGTACTCTACGTCGGGCCTGCTTCTAATTAGCCAGGCCACCTCATCAACGCCGCCATACCTAACCAGCTCAGCGTCTCTGAGTATGTACCTCCTGACCTCATCCTCAGGTATGCAGTCCGACACTATCACCACATCGGCTAGGGGCAGGGATAGCCTGCTGGGTATGTAGGCGTGAGGGGAGTCGGTGACTGCCACGTACTTGATCCCCACGCCGAAGGCGAGCCTGGCGGCCGGCGGGTTCGGGTACGCGATCAGCACGTCCGGCCTGAACCTCTCCACGTACGCGGTTAGGCCGAAGAGCCTGTCAGCGTCCCCCAAAACCTTATCGTAGGGGCTCCCAGCCACATACCTACCGACGACGACCGGGTTCAGGCCTACCCTCTTAAGGGCGCCCACCGTGTACTCGTAGTCCCTGCAGGTGACCAGCACCTCATAACCCCTTGTCAGCAACTCCCTGGCTAGGAAGCCGAAGAGTGTGGCCTGCTTGGAGGTCAGGACATCGATCCATACCCTGAACTTCATCACCCAAACTATATAGGGATAACCAGCTATATTATAGTGTGGAGTGACTGCCTAGTTTTAGGGTGGTGTGAGGATCATGAGGCTGTTCGGGACGGACGGCGTCAGAGGGATTGTAAACGAGGACCTGACCCCTGAGTTCGTGCTCAGACTCGCTTTAGCAATAGCGTCTTACTTCGGCAAGGGCTCGTCGATACTGCTCGGGAGGGATGCAAGAGCCGGCAGCGACTTAATTCATGACGTAGTGGCGGGCGCCCTGGCGTCCGCCGGTGTGAGGGTCTACGACGCTGGGTTAACGCCCACCCCAGCGCTTCAATACTACGTGAGTAGAAGGGGGTTCGACGGCGGCGTCATGGTGACGGCATCGCACAACCCGCCGCAGTACAGCGGCATTAAGGTGGTTCTTCACGACGGCATTGAAGCACCTAGGGAGGTGGAGGAGGAGATAGAGAGGCTCTTCAGTGAGGGGAGGTTCAGACGCACTCCTTGGAGGGAATTAAGCCACAGGAGGACGCGCCTGGAAGACGTTAACGAGTTCTACGTCAGGGGGGTTCTAAGCCTGATTGACTCAGATAGAGTAAGGAGCAGAGGGTTCAAGGTGGTGGTTGACGCTGCTAACAACGTCGGCGCCCTCACAACACCCCACATACTGAGGGGCTTGGGGGTTAAGACTTTAACCGTGAACAGTGATTTAAGCCCTCAACCCTTCAGAGAGCCCGAACCAACCCAGGAGAACCTGGGGTATCTCGTCGAAATCACTAAGTCCGTCGGGGCGGACTTCGCAGTAGCTCACGACGGGGACGCCGACAGATCCATATTCATAGACAACCTAGGGCGCTACGTGCCCGGCGACAGGTCGGCGACCCTCCTATGTAGGCATATAGCCGTCAACAGAAGGGATGAGACCCCTAAACGGGTCGTGACTGCGGTGTCTTCCTCCACCATCATCGAGGAGGTTTTGAGGAGGTACGGGATAGAGGTCACGTGGGTAAGGGTCGGCAGTATAGTGATAGCTAGGACCATGCAGAGTTTGGGCGCTATGGCGGGGTTTGAGGAGAACGGGGGCTTCATGTACACGCCACATCAGCTCGTCCGGGACGGCGGGATGTCCGCAGCGTTGATGCTTGAGTTACTCAGTGCTGAGGGACTTCCGCTGGGGGCCCTCCACGACGCGCTCCCGAAGATGCACCTGATCAAGACTAAAGTTCCGCTGAGGGATAGGGGCCTCTCAGACGAAGTGATTTCAAGAATTCTGCAGCACTACAGCGACTACAGGGCAGTGACCGTGGACGGTGTTAAGGTTGTTGGGAGTAACTTCTGGTTCCTAGTCAGACCTTCGGGGACTGAACCACTCCTCAGGGTCTTCGTGGAGGCGGAGACGGAGGCGCTAGCTAAAGAGATTCTTAAGAACCTCCTGGGAATTATTAGTGAGGTATTAGGATGAGACACCCCCTGTTGAACCTGCTCGCGTGTCCGATGTGTAAGGGCTTCCCCCTTAAACTTTACGTGGTGGAGTCGAGGGTCGAGGAGAAGGAATACTCCGTCAGCAAGCCCTTCTGCGATCACTACTGCGGGAGGGTTGAGAAGCTCATCACTGATGTGGACTCAAGTTCCCTGGATTGTAGTTCATGCGTTAGGGAGGACGTGCTGCACGGCGTTCTCGTGTGCGGGAAGTGCGGCCGGTGGTACCCGATAATCAACGGGATCCCGTTCATGTATCCGGACGCGAAGAGGCAACATCCTAAAGTGAGGGCTAAGGAGGAGGAGTTCATCAAAAAATACAAGGATACCCTACCTCAGGAAATCCGTGAGATGCTGAAGCTGTGAGGGCTTAGCCCCTCAACGCCTGAACCTTCTCCTGCCTCTTGCCCCCCTAGCCGAGAACTCGGCAGCCCTCTCCTCACTTATGACTCTCTCCTTGAGCTCGTCCACTGCGTTGAATAGCTCGTTCAGCGCGTTCTCGTCAAGCTTATTCTGCTCCATGAACTCCCTCCCCGAGCTCGTTAACCTGAGCCTCCTGAGCGTAGGCTCAGTCTCAACCAACCCCAGGTACAGGAGTAGTCTAACGTCCTCACTCAACTCCTTACTGTTAGGTATCTGATCGACCATTATGAAGGTGTACTTAAGCCCCATCTTCTTCTCATTAACGAGAAGATACACCAAGTTAGTGAGGCCTCTCTCCGAGATCGCTCCTAGACGCCCTATTATGTTTAGAAGCTTCAGCTTGTCTGGGTCCTTCCTAACGGCGTCGAGGGTCGCCACCGGTCTAGCAACTATCCTCAACTCCTTGGAGGTCGAGGTCGACGATGCTTGCTGTTGCGGCTTCTGAGGCATGGCTTGTCCCCAAACGAAAACACGTTGGCAGCTAATAAATTAGGGGTCTCTATATTTATTATATATTATTGGGGGTATGCATGAGCGGTGAGATCAGAGAGATAAAGACCGTGAGGCCTGAGGTAACTTTAAGCATCCACAGTCACATCAGAGGTCTAGGCCTTGATGAGAGGAGGGAGCCCAAGCCCGTGGCCGACGGCCTTGTAGGCCAGGTTGATGCTAGGAGGGCTGCGGGGGTGGTGGTGGACCTGATAAGGCAGGGGAGGATGACGGGTAAAGGGATATTGTTCGTAGGCCCGCCGGGCACTGGGAAAACAGCGCTCGCCGTCGCCATAGCTAGGGAGCTAGGTGAGGACACCCCCTTCGTAGCTATGGACGGGGCTGAGATATACTCTGCCGAGGTTAAGAAGACGGAGATCCTGATGAGGGCGGTGCGTAAGGCCATAGGCGTTAGAGTCAGGGAGGTTAGGAAGGTCTATGAGGGCGTGGTTAAGGGCGTGAAGATAGGCTATGTTAAACACCCCTTCAACCCATATGCCAGAATACCGGGGGAAGCTAAGATAACGTTGGAGACTAAGGATGATTCAGTGACGCTCTCCGTAGGTGAGGACGTAACCGGCCAGCTAGTTCAACTCAGGATTAGGAGGGGTGACCACATATGGATAGATGCGGAGACTGGAGTGATCCATAAGGTCGGAAGGGTTAAAGGTATTGAGGAGGTCAAGCAGTACGACATAGACTCCACCCGCGTGGAGGAGGAGATGCCTTCAGGGCCTGTCAGGAGGGATAAGGAGATAGTTAGGGTGTTCTCATTCAACGATCTAGATCTCTACGTAGCAAGCCAGAGGTTCTCCATAACCTCGATCTTCGGCGTTGAGCTGGAGAAGGAGATAGATGAGGACGTCAGGAAGTCTGTTAACTCAATGGTGAGGAAGTGGCTGGAGGAGGGTAAGGGGGAGATAGTGCCGGGAGTTCTCTTCATAGATGACTCACACCTCCTAGACCTCGAGGCCTACTCATTCCTTACTAAGGTCCTCGAGTCGGAGTTCTCCCCGATATTAATACTCGCTACTAACAGGGGCATGACGAAGATTAGGGGCACTGAGATAGAGGCGCCTCACGGCATACCTCTAGACCTCCTGGACAGGCTTCTGATAATACCGGTCACGCCTTACGGTAGGGAGGAAGTGAAGCAGATAATACTTATTAGGGCTGACGAGGAGGAGGTCCCCCTCAGTAAGGAAGCTCTAGAACGTCTTGCCGACATAGGTGCTTCACACAGCCTCAGATACGCGGTCCAGCTCCTCAGGCCAGCGCACATAATAGCTGAGCGCAGGAATCATCAGGAAGTCCTGCCGGAGGACGTTGAAGACGCCTCAAGACTCTTTATAGACACTAAGCAGAGCATCGAGCTGATAAAACAGTTTGAAACGCAGTTCATGAAGTGATAACGCCCTCATCCTCCAAGTAAGTGAGGAGGATGGGATTGTCTATCTCGACGGCCTCGCCTTTACCGCTGTCCTCACCCTCACTTATGAGTAGAGTGATCACTAAGTAACTCCCTATCCTCGACGCCTTGACTTTCTTGATCTTCATCTTAGTGAAGCTGTCGGCCTCGTAGTGACCGACCCCGCCCTGCAGCCCCTCAAGCCCTCGTTCACGTCTAACGCTGCTCCGGATTTTGGCGGCCACGTACTTGTCGTATCCGGTCACGCTCGCTAGGACCAGCAACACCGTGATGGTCATGAGTATTAAGTCGAGCATCCACACACCCTAATGAGTACTGCGGTTGGGCGATGTTTTTAAGATATCAACCTAAATCCTTACTTAAGGACCTGTGTCAGAGTCGTGCAACACGTTGAACCTGCCTGGTGAGTGGGTAATGGGTGAGGATTTCGTGATCATCGATGAGGGCAGAGCTAAAGTTAAGATACCTAATCCGCTTAAATACCTGCGGCCTGACAGGGTGTTCGAGCCTGCGTGGGCCCCCGTCTTCTACAACCCGGCGCAGGTGCTCAACAGGGACATCTCAGTCATGGTTTTGAAGACCTTGCTCAGGACTCGATCCTTCGAGAAGCCCGTCAGAGTCGCCGACCCATTCTCAGGGACCGGCGTGAGGACCGTCAGGTACGGCGTTGAGGTCCCTGAGGTGGATGAGATCTATGCTAACGACATAGACCCCAACGCCTTCAAGCTAACGCTGGAGAACATCCGTATGAACGGCCTGGAGGGTAGGGCTAGAGCAATGAAGGGCGACGCTAACGCCATACTATACCTGCTGAGGTCTCTTGGAATCTCCTTCGTCTTAGTCGACGTAGATCCCTACGGCTCGCCAGCACCCTACGTCGACGCAGGAATCTGGTCCACCAGGAGCGAGGGTGTCTTAGCGATCACCGCCACCGACGTGGCGCCGCTGAGCGGCGCCAAACACGTAGCTGGGTCCCGTAGGTACGACGCCAGAATACTGCCCAGCGACGTCGGTGCTGATGTAGGATTACGTGTGCTCCTAGCGTTTGTGGCGAGGAGGGCTGCGGTGCGTGATAGAGCTGCCCTCCCGCTGTTCTCGCTTCACTCAGGACACTATTACAGGGTCTTCGTAAAGGTGTTGAGGGGGGCTAGCAAAGCCGCTGAGGTGCTCAGCGCGAACGTGGGTTATTTACTCATGTGCGAGCGCTGCGGGTTCAGGGAATTTGTTCCCGAACCTGCTGAGGGTGAGTGCGTGTATTGTGGGGGTCGGCTCAAAGCCCTGGGCCCTCTCTGGCGTGGAGGTTTGGTGGACGTTCAATTCTTAAACGAGTTGAGGAGGGGCCTTAATGAGTTCAGCTACCTTCAGACAGTGGATAGGCTGTCGAACCTCCTAGAGGTCATAGGGGGGGAGTTAACACACCTACCTATGTATAATCTAGTTGCTCTAGCCAGGCTCTACAAGGTAAACACGCCGCCCGTCCAGCGAGTCATAGGCTGCCTGACTGGAGGCGGTTTCAACGCTAGCAGAACGCATTTATCTCCTCAATGTATTAGGACTGACGCACCCCACGATATGTTGGTTGAGTGTTTGAGGGGTTCCTGAACGTGGGGGCCTTCAACTCTCAGAGCTGTTGAGGATGAAGTACGTCAGTAAGTTACATTTGTATGGGTTGAAGAACCCGCCCATCCCGCACTTGTAAAGCTCTTTGCATGTGAAGCAGGGTATCTTAATCACGGGGTTTAGGTTGACCTTGAGATTCACCTTCTCCAGCTTCTCCGGAGTGTACTTGAGGACGTAGGTCTTCCTGCCTTTATGTATTACCTGCTCCCTCCTTATCAGTCCTTTCCTCATTAGACTGAGGACGGCTCGAGAGCCTTCCCTGTTGTCAACGCCTAGGATGCTCCACAACTCGCTCTGTATGACACCGTTCCTGCTATGTTGCTTCACGACCTCAAGTATACGTCGCTCCAGTTCCAGCCTCATCTATGACACCGAACCTCCATACCCATTAGTATCTATGGTTTTAGGAGCTAATATAGTGTAATGCGTATCTTGGAATATATGTCCCTATGGATGTGGCTCCTGTTGAGTTGCGTTATCTCCATTAACTCCCATCTACCCCTTACAAGCCTTAGCAACTCGCTCTTGAGCCTCCAGTGGATCACCGCCATCAAAGGCTTATCCCCGCTGAGCACCTTAAGTATGGATGTCTTGAGGGGCGGCACCGCCAGCTCCATAGGGCCGACCTCGTCTACGGCTATTAAGTCGGCGCTGGAGATCGCTTTCTCGACAGCTTTAACGCCTATGGAGGCGGTTGCCTCCACGTCAACGCAGTACCTACCTACACGCGGTTCCTCCTCAAGGTCCCCACATAGCCTGGCCAGCCATCCTCTGCTCCCGTCCATCAAGTCAACTATCTCGAACCCCACCCTACGCCCGCGATCCCTGACTTCAGGGCATATGAAACCGCCTACGGTGAACCCCTCACCCCTAATCATGTCGACAACCCTCATAAACACTGTGGTCTTGCCCACGCCGGGAGGGCCGCTTATGAACACCTTCATTAAGTTGCTCACACCCTAATCACTTCTACGTTGCCCCGCTTAAGTGAGGAGAGCTCGTCCATTATCACCTTAGCCTTACCACTGTCGTCGGCGACTATCTTAACCCCCACGTCCGTGACCGTGGAGAACTTCACGCATTCGTGGGTCTTAATCAGAATCTCCCTAACCCCGTACTTGCGGGAGCTTGTGACGTCCACGGTCATCAACGTCTCGTCATCCTTTATTATGTAGTCCGGTGCTGACTTCCTTATCTCGTAAATACTGCCCTCCCCCATCTTAAGGAGGTCTCTCAGGTTCGTCTTAAGGGTCGTTACGTCCTCGCTGACGACCTCCCTGGAGGCTTTGGTGACGAACTCCCTGCGTAGGTCTGTCGGGGTTATCGTCTTCACCACGTCGTCTCCGAGCGTGGCGGCGAGTTTTTCCGCCACCTCTACAGTTACGTTACCCCCCCTCCTCTCGTAGTACTCCAGGGTTTTCCTAGATATGTTGAGGAGTCTTGAGAGTGAGGTCAGCGAGTACCCCAGCTCACTCCTTCTCCTGGAGAGACTCTCACTATCCACCCTAACGTATAGTTCACCCTTCCTATAGAGAGTCACCAGCTCGTCCTTACCGGAGTATATGTTCTGAAGCGTTTTCAGACCGACTATGTAGACGCCCTCCCTCTCAACGATCACGTTGTCGAACACTTCCGGCATCTCCGAAACCACGAGTGGTAGCGCGTTCAGCGCTAGAGAGGATTTAACCAGGTCCTGGGCTTCGTTCTTATTTACCTGCATGGTGTTCTTCAGCCTTATTATGAGGCTACCGTGTTCCTCGCTCACGGCGACAACGTCTATGGACCTCTCCCTATGCTTCACTGGAAAGCTTATTGCCTCGTACTTAAACTTAACCCTATCCAGGACTTGGCTGACCCCCTCATACAGCCTCTTAAACACTTCCTTTCCTGAGGTCCCGCTCTCCATTATTACCATGTAAATATGGATGTGGCGGCTAAATAAAGTTAATCAGGCCTTCAACCAGCACCTTATGGGGTGTCTACCCCTTATACCTCGCCAGCACCATGGCATGGTCCTTGTCGAACGGGTCGAGATGAACCACGTCCTCTACGTCGAATCCACCGCGAACAAGCGTCTCTATCTCGCTCTTGTAGACTTCGTCCGGCTCCTTAGTCACGTCGATGCTCCTAGACTTTATCGCTAGGTAGAGGTGTCCGTTCCCCCTCAGGAAGTACTTGGCGTTCATGTTCACTATTGCCGCCTGCTCAGGCTGAGCCACGTCCGCGTATAGGACGTCTACCAGGGGCACTATGTGTGAGTACCTCTGCGGGAATCGCGCGTCGTTGAGGATTGGGACCATGTTCCTGCGGTCCTCACACACCCTCAGCAGGTCTCTTATGACTCTAGGTGCGAATTCGACGGCGTAGAGGGATCCCTCCTCACCTATCAGATCCGAGACGTGGCTCGGCGTGGTTCCGGAGCCCGCCCCTAGGTAGAGTACTTTACTGCCGGGGCTGAGCACTAGGCCCTCTATCCCTTTCAGCAGGGCTCCCGCTAACTTGCTCCTATACGGGTTCCACTCCCTGTACTCAACACCCTCGTAGAGGTAGAGCCTCTCTCCATACACCCTCCTCCCAGGCGATAGGTTCTTAGTGGCCAGCTTAACACTCCCGTCCTCGAGCTCCACCAAGTAGACGCCGGCGTACTTCCCATGGGGCTTGATATTGACGACCTCAATCACGTCCCATCACCTCCCGCCCCTCCCCCTCCTGCCTCGCCTGAACGGCGGTCTCTCAGGTCTCTTAGCCTTCTCCGGCGCGGGCGCTGGCTTGGCAGGTGGCTTGGCGTAGAGTTCCTTGATCTCGGCTATCCTGTCCTGCAGGTCCTTCTTCAGCTTGTCGGCCACGAACCTGCCGGTGAAGTAGTCGGCCTTAGCGGCTATCGCGAGCTTCGTCGCTACGGCCCTAGCGATCTTCCCCCTCTGCCACTTGGGCGCTACGTGTATTTCCGGGTGCTGGAAGAGCACGCCATGTTTGGGCGGCCTGCCCCCAGTCCTGAGGGCCCTGAAGAGGGCCTTCTCAGCGCCTAGAACCTGGATGGTGCTCGCAGGCATCTTGGCGAGGTCCTCGAGGCTCCCGGCTAAGGACAGCAGTCTAGCGCCTAACGTAGGACCGACGAGCTCCGTTATGTTGGGGGCCGCTTCCTTCATGACTTGACTCAAGTACTCCGAGAGCTTGTCCCTGAGGTCGTAGAGGTTGAGGATCACCCCGACGAAGTCCCTGATTCTCTCAACATCGACCTCAGAGAGGTCGGCGCCCATGCTCCTCCTCGAGACGTCGTAGATTCTCTGAGCCTTGCCCTCGCTGAAGCCAAGCTTCCTCAACCCCTCGACGGAGAGGCCGTCCCTACTCCCGAACTCGTAAACAACTGTGGCGTAGAGCTTGTGGTCCTCTATAAGGTCGTCGAGTTCTGGGAAGTGCACGCTGTACCACTCCCTCATCCTCGAGGCGAACAGGTTTATCGTCTTGTCTATGTCGTCAATGGACCTTATCGCCTGAATCGCCAGGAGATCCCTCTTGGCGGCGAACCCTCTGAGCTTGATCCTGGTTGCTTGAATCATCACTTGGTTCAGGAATGAGACCCACTCACCCTCGGATTTGACGACGCCCTCGCTGATTAGCGTGGTGATGAGCGTGTTGCGTAGCCTGCGGAGGGCG
Organism: Zestosphaera sp.; assembly: GCA_038727705.1. NCBI lineage: Archaea > Thermoproteati > Thermoproteota > Thermoprotei > Desulfurococcales > Desulfurococcaceae > Zestosphaera > Zestosphaera sp. Next base: position 81,362 of record JAVYVJ010000001.1, read on the forward strand.
CTGTTCTCAGGACTTACAGTAGCCTTTATGTTGAGGGCGGACGCAGCCCTAGCGTGTCCGTCATCCGTAACGACAACCTCGACCTGATCACCGTAGGTGTTCACCAACTCCCTCAAAGACTTGATGAAATCCTCGGTGACCTCGCCGTCCTCCAGCTTCAGAGCCCGTTCGACCAGCTCGTTGATGTTCGTTGATGGACTCAGCGATTTTACCAGGACGTTGCCCTCCTCATCCCCTATTAAGGATCCTACAAGCGTGTCGAGAGCGACTACCTTCAACACTAGCACCAAGTATCAATGCTTAGGCAACTTATATATGCTTGAAGACGGCTGCCGGGCCTGACGCGCGGCGATGACATAAAACTTAATAACTCCTACGTTTAAACTAATGCGGGTTGGAGAAATGCCTACACACGGCTCGATGACTAAGGCCGGTAAAGTGAGGGGTCAGACGCCTAAGGTGGAGAGGAAGCCTAAGAGGAACTTCCCGCCCAGGCAGAGGAACAGGCGTGAGTATTGGATCCGGAAGAGGAAGGATGCAGGGCTCCCGGTGCCCACGGTGATACCGCCCTCCTCAATCCCTAGGAAGGGGAGGGGGGCTACAGCGTAGTAGCCGTTTTTAAGTAGTTCCGTCTTGAGGTGTTGGTTTGGACTCGCAGATCAACGTAGGAGATAGGGTGAGAATTAAGAAGGGTTCAATAGTTTATGAGGGGGTAGTCCTCCCTAAGAGTGAGTTCAGCTCGACCAACATACTGGTCGTCAAGCTGGACAACGGATATAACGTGGGCGTCGACGTCAGCGGGGCGGAGATCGAGGTTCTGGAGAGCGGTGTGATAAAGTTCCGGGAGGCTGAGCCGTCCAGAAGCCTCGTCAAGGGTGGGGGAGGCCTTAAGCTGACGTTCATCAGCACTGGAGGAACTATAGTCAGCAAGGTTGACTACGAGACCGGGGCGGTGAGGCCAGCTATAACTGCAGGGGAGTTGCTTGAGGCGGTTCCGGAATTCACTTCCTACGCGTCGGAGCTGGAGGTGGTTGAACTCAGCAGGCTCTTCAGCGAGGACATGACTCCAGAGTATTGGAGCCTGCTGAGTCGTGAGGTGGGCAGACTCATCGAGTCCGGTGTGGATGGGGTGCTGGTAGCCCACGGGACTGACACAATGACGTACACCGCGTCCGCGCTGGCGTTCGCTCTGTCGAACCTACCGGCCCCTGTAGTCCTGGTGGGGTCGCAGAGGAGTAGTGACAGGCCGAGCTCTGACTCAGCCATAAACATGAGGGCATCCCTCCCGGTCTTCAGAGACGCGCCCTTCGGCGAGGTTGTCGTGTGCATGCATGGAACCATGTCGGATGAATATGTCCTGGTGCACAGGGGTGTTAAGGTTAGGAAGATGCACTCGAGCAGGAGGGATGCCTTCCAGACTGTGAACGACTTGCCGCTGGCTAGGGTGGAGTTCCCTGAGATGAGGTTGAGGATTATTAACAGGGCCTTCATCCGCAGGAGTCGCAGGGAGGAGTTCCTGAGTAGGTGTGGCTTCAGCGATAAGGTTGCACTGCTTAAGTTCTACCCTGGAATGGATTGCGATATCATAGACTACTTTGTTGACAAAGGCTACAAGGCCCTAGTGATTGAGGGGACGGGTCTGGGGCACGTGAGGAACGCATGCGTCGATAGCGTGGCGAGGGCTTCGGAGTCAGGCATGATCGTAGTGATAACGACGCAGACCGTGTTCGGCAGGGTTAACCTGAACGTCTACAGCACTGGGAGGAGATTGCTTAGAGCAGGCGCCGTGTCGGGGCATGATATGTTGAGCGAGGTCGCGTACGTCAAGCTCTCATGGATCTTAGGCAACTACCCAGGTCTTGAGAGGGATGAGTACGTGGAACTGTTTCAGAGGGACATGGTGCACGAGTTCAATCGAGTACACGGGTGTGAGACCTTCCCGAGGTGGTTCCACGGTGGTTGATTACGCAGCCCTAGGTCTTAAGGTGGGTATAGAGATACACCAGCAGCTAGCGACTAGGGAGAAGCTCTTCTGTGCATGCCCTGCGGAGCTGGCCGGCGACGAGGCCCCGAAGAAGGAGGTGACGAGGTATCTGAGGGTTGCCAGAAGTGAGGTTGGTGAGGTGGATCCGGCGGCGCAGTATGAGGTCATGAAGGGGAGGAACATCATATATGAGGTGCCCGAGGGTCATGCTTGTATGGTGGAGCTCGATGAGGAGCCCCCGCACGACCTCAATATGGAAGCAGTCCTCATAGCTCTCGCCATAGCTAAGGCGCTTAACTCAACGCCTGTCGATGAGATACAGGTGATGAGGAAGATAGTTGTAGATGGATCCAACACTACCGGCTTCCAGAGGACGGCCATCGTGGCTGTCGGGGGCCACATACTGGACGAGGAGTCCGTGATAAGGATACAGACGGTGTGTCTGGAGGAGGACGCGGCCAGGAAGGTGGACGAGGGCAGGGGTTACGTCAGGTATAACCTTGACAGGCTCGGCATACCTCTAGTGGAGATAGCCACCGCACCGGACATAGGCAGTCCGGAGCAGGCGATGAGGGTGGCGTTCAAGATAGGACTGCTGCTCAGGCTCGGCGGCAGGGTCAGGAGGGGCTTAGGGACCATAAGACAGGATCTAAACATATCCATACGTGGCGGGGTTAAGACTGAGGTTAAGGGGGTTGGCAAGCTCGAGTTAATTCCTAAGGTAGTAGAGTATGAGGTTATGAGGCAGCTGAAGCTGCTCGAGGTTAAGGGGGAGCTCATTAGGAGGGGGGTCTCCGATAGCGACCTACCGTGCATCATTAAGGACGTTACGGAGCTCTTTACGGGCAGCAAGAGTAAGCTCATAGCGTCCTCGATAAGTAAGGGCTTAGGGGTTTACGCTACACCGCTTAAGGGGTTCGCAGGGTTGCTGAAGGTGGAGTTGATGCCTGGGAGGAGGTTCGGGACAGAGCTCTCGGACTACGCCAAAGCGTGGGGCGGTGTCGGAGGCATTATACACAGTGACGAGCTCCCCTCCTACGGGATAGGTGGGGATGAGAAAAGAAGGGTGTTCGAGCATCTGGGTCTTGACGAGGCTCGGGACGCGTACGTTCTTGTGGTGGGTGAGAGGGATTCCGCTGAGAGGGCGCTCAAGGCGGTCGTTGAGAGGGCGCGTTATGCCCTGGTTGGAATACCTAGGGAGACCCGCGCGGCCAACCCTGACGGCACCACTAAATACATGAGGCCGCAGCCCGGAGCTATGAGGATGTATCCGGAGACCGATGTTAAGCCTATCCCAGTAACTCAGGAACTACTTGGTAGGGCCGAGGCATTCAGGCCACCGACCCCTGAGGAGCTACTGACGGTGCTGGTTGAGAGGCACAAACTCGCGAGACCGCTTGCCGAGCAGCTCATTAGGGATCCGCTGATACATACGTACCTGAACCTAGTGGACGAGCTGGAGGGCAGGGTGTCGCCGCACGTAATAGCGACCACGCTGATGATGCACCTGAAGGGCCTTAAATCTGAGGGCCTGGACGTGAGTGCAGTGGGTGAGGACGTCCTTAAAACCCTGCTCAGCAAGGTCGGTGAAGGGTCTGTGAGCAGGGACGCAATCCCTGAGATACTGCGTGAATACGCCTCACACCTCGGTAAGGTGGGAATGGATGAGTTAATCGCTAAATACGCCGGCATGACCGAGGAGGACGTGGATAGGGTAGTGCGTGAGACTGTGGAGAGGCTTAAGGAAACGTTACTCACTAAGAAGGAGAAGGCGTTCAGCATAGTGATGGGTGAAGTGATGAAGGTGATTAGAGGTAGAGCCGATGGTAAAATGGTGGCGGACCTAGTCAGAAGAAGACTCAGTGAACTGGACTCCCCGCCCTGAAGGTCGAGGTTTAACTCGTAGGGAACCCGAATTGAATCTAGCTCAAGATGGTAGTGCTTATAAAAGGTTCTAGGAGATATCTTATTGGTGCGGGGGTGCCCGAGCCAGGTCAAAGGGGTCAGGCTCAGGTCCTAATCAGGTGGGAACCCTGATGGCGCAGGCCTGCGTGGGTTCGAATCCCACCCCCCGCACCATGGAAATGGTCCGGCAGTCAGGGACTCGCCTTCAGAGGGGGGCAGTGCTTATAAAGCGGCTGCGTTCTCTAATGGTGGGCGGTGTCGAGGGATTGTTGTGCGAATGCCTTAATCATGGACTTGAGGCGGTTGGAATGAAGTCCCACATCCCGGACTGCCTCCTCAGACCCATGTTTGTTGGTTGGGTTCTGGATTCCTTCCTCATGGAGGGGGTTAGGTGCGTTGCTTGAGACCTTAACGGATAGGGTCTACTTAGTGGATTCAGAGCCTCTGGGTAGCAGGGGGTGGCTCTCCACCTACCTGATTGCCGGTGATGACGCTGTAGCGGTGGTTGACCCGGGCCCTAAAGTGGTTTACAAGGACGTTCTTAGGGGTTTGAGGGGGATTGGAGCGGATCGGAGGACGGTTTACGTAGTCCTGACGCACGTGCACATGGATCACGCAGGTTGTGTGGGCGATCTAGTCAGGGAGTTAAAGCGTCCGACGGTGGTAGTGCATCCTAGAGGCGTTAGGCACTTGGTGAATCCGACTAAACTCTGGCAGTCTTCCCTGGAAGTCCTTGGGGATCTCGCCCAAGCCTTCGGCAAGCCCGAACCCGTGGAGGAGGGATTCGTGTTGCCTGCGGTTGATGGCGGGACGATAAGTTTAGGCGGCATGGATTTGGAGGCTATCCACACACCGGGTCACGCCCAACACCACGTCTCCTACCTACTCAAACCTCACCTCATACTCTTCGCTGGGGACTCCATAGCTAACTACTTCAGTGGGAGGGCATATCCGGTGACCGTGCCGCCTTTCAACGCCTCGGAATATCTGAGAAGCCTGAGCAACATGCTGGCGCTGAGGCCTAGGAAGGTCGCAGTTTCACACTACGGCGTGGTGGACGTGGATCCAGACATCCTTATTCAGAGAGTTAAGGATAAACTTACTGCCTGGATTTACCGCATTGAGAAGCTCCTATCAGAGGGGTGCAGGGATCCGAGGGTGGTGTACGAGACTATTCTGAGGGAGGATGTAGAGCTATCCTACGCGAGGGACTTAGAGGAGGGGATGCCAGCCTTCAGAGGCGCCACCTATAGAGCTATATTGGGGCTCTACAACTACCTGACGGCCACTAGATGATGTGATCTAGGTCGCTAGGGGGTCAGAGCTCAACAACTATGCTTAACTCATTAACTAGGTCTCTATAGCGGTTCCTCAGGGTTACCTCAGTGACGTTGAGCTTCTCTGATATGTCCTGCTGTGTGAGCTTCTGATTCATCAGTATTGAGGCCAGGTAGAGTGAGGCTGCTGCTACGCCCTGCGGCCCTTTGCCTGAGGTTATGCCTAACCTCCTGGCGGCTGTAACTAGGTTCATGGCCAGGGATTCGGTCTCCGGTGAGACCTCCAGAGTGTTTGAATATTGCCTCACATAGCTTAGGGGGTCGACTACACCCACACGGATCCTCTCCCCCGAATCCCTGTGTATCTTCAGGAGGGCTTTCCAAACGTCCCTCTGAGTCACCTGACATAGGTTGAGGATCTCCCTACTGTCGAAGGGTATGCTGTAATTCTTGAGGGTTGTTATGAGGACTGCGGCTATCATCGCCTTCATGTTCTTCCTCTTGATTAACCCCCTGCGGTAGAGCCTGTTCACTATCATCCCGGCGTCGTTCTTGATTAGGTTGGAGTTAGGGAGGTTGAGCTTGTTAATCACGGTGTTCGCCAGTTGCAACGCCTTCACAATCTTCTTCTCCCTGCTCGACGCCCTTATCGACTTGTTTAGGTCGTTGAGCTTTCTGCCCTCGAGCGTGAGCTCATCTATAGAGGTTGTTAATCCGTAGTCATGAACCTTGCTGGTCACGGGCTCGCTACCCCTGACCTTACCGGCCCCATTACTGACTTCGAAACCCCTCCATTCAGGACCTGTGTCGACAACCCTCTCCTCAAGAACCTCCCCAGTCTCGGTGCATATGTATTCACCGCGGATCTCATCGTAAATTATGGAGGATGAGGCGCAGGACGTGATGATCACCTCCCGCCCGCCTTAAGGAAGACCTCCTCAAACTGCGCTAAGTTAACCCCGGGGCTTAGGGGCTTCACTACGGCATACGGTGAGCTCACAGGCCCTATGACGTCTACAACGATCCCCAGCAGGTTACCCTTACCGTCCAGCACTCTGCTTCCGAGCTTAGGCGGGTTCCTCCCGCTAATCTTAATTATTAATCTCCCTGAGGGGACTTTATGCAGGTAATACCCCAACTTGATCAAAGCGGATCCCAAGCCAAGACTTTACTTCTGCAAGGGGACTTAAAAGTAATAATTAATGTAATACCTTACTAGCTTGAGAGGTTGTATTTCGATCTGCGTATGTAATACGCTATGTAATACTCGAGCGCATTATACGGTCTTCCCACCAATTTCCTTCAGCTTCCCTGCTAAAGCTTTGATTACTGAGTTCTTGCTGCCGACCTTATTCTCAAACTCGACAATTATTTTAAAACCGTGGGACTCAAACCACGTGCGCGGGTACTTGCCCCCCTCCACACTGCACCTCCATCCCAGCTCGTTGCACGCCTTAAGAACTAACTCAGGGGTTACTCTAGGGGGTGCTAGGCTTCTCCCGACTCTCCTGCCTGAACTCCTGCTCAGCGTTAGCGTTACGTACTCAGGCCATATAATGTACTTATGCAGTATGCACCACCACTTTAGAGTTGTTGTTTATGTGTTGCGGCTGTAAGGCTTGCGAGGCCGGCCTCAGACTTACTGCCTAATCAGCACCGCATTAACTATTCCGTGCTGGCCGGGTCTTGAGGTGACCTTAGCGGGGCCTAGTTCGGTCTCGATGATTGACCCCCTCGTTATGACTGCAAGCCGCGCTAACTCCCTGTTGGCTGGCGTCTCGAGAACCCTGACGATCTTAACCCTCTTAACGGTGTTGGTGGCCGGGTCAAGGACGTTTGCGTGGCTAGCCTTCTCACGTCGTATCTTAATGTTCCCGCCCCTAACACGAATAATCTTAACTTCGTCCTCACCGCCTAGGGAGGTCATGGTGGGGAATCTGCCCAACTCGTGTTTTCTGTTCATCCTGTGAGGCCTTCTCCTCCCGCCGGACACCTTCCTGAAGTCCTTACCCTGATACACACCCACTCTAACCACCGTGCGAGCCGCTGGCTAATCTAAGACTATAGATATTTGTTGAGGTTAATAAGTCTGGTCTCAGGAGGGTTTCCCCACGGCCGTAGTCCCCCATCTCCCTAGGGCGGGAGGGGTTGAGTTTAACCTTTAAGCTCTGTTATGTAAAATTTACGGGTATTTGGGGAGTTGATGAATTCCCTAGTCCGGTGGGTTAGACGTCTCAGCGGTAGATTGAGGTTTATGTCAAGGCCTCTCGGCAGGCTTGTTTACAGGTTTTACGAGCAGTGGCTGCACGACCAGGTTGCAGGGGGTCCAATGCCGAAGCATGTGGCCATAATCCCCGACGGTAACAGGAGGTGGGCTAAGAGCCTAGGGCTCGACCCAAACGTGGGGCACGAGGTTGGGTATGAGAGGCTTGAGGAGGTTCTCAACTGGCTCTGGGACCTTGGGGTTAAGGTGGTTACAGTCTACGCCATGTCTTACGAGAACTGCCTCAAGAGGTCGGAGGATGAGAGGAGGTTCTTGTTCGACATCATGAGGAGGAGTATCAATAAGTTCGTGAGTGAGCGAACGTATGAGAAGTACGGTGTGCGCGTCAAGTTTGCGGGCAGGCTGGACCTCGTTCCAGAGGATCTCAGGAGCGAAATAGCTGAGGTGGAGAGTCTCAGCAGCCCCTACATGAATAGATTCCTCAACATTGCGCTATGCTATGGCGGCAGGCAGGAGATACTGGACGCCATAAAAGCATTAGTGATGGAGGTGATGGATGGTAAGGTAAGTCCGGGCGAGATAACTGAGGACCTCTTCAGGAAGTACCTAATGGTATCCTCCGACCTCCCGTCAGACGACTTGGCGGAGCCGGATCTAGTTATAAGGACTTCGGGCGAACTGCGCATAAGTAACTTCCTCCTGTGGCATATAGCGTACAGCGAGCTCTACTTCTGCGACGCATACTGGCCGGAGTTCAGACGGATAGATTTGCTAAGGGCCATCAGGTCCTACCAGAGGAGGGAGAGGAGGTTCGGGGTTTAATCGTCTGATATGAGCGCTCCTTTAATTACTGGCTTCGTCCTTAATACTTGGGTGATGCGCTGTGGATATTAAGGTGTTGACGCACCCATACATACAGGCGGTCCTAACAGAGCTTAGGGATAGGAATACCGGGCAGATAGAGTTCCGCAAGTCTCTGGTTAGGTTGGGCAGGGCCCTCGGCTTCGAGATCATTAAGGACTTCGAACTGGAGAGGGTTCACGTTGAGACCCCTCTTGGGGTGCGCGCCGAGGGGGTGAGGATCAGGGGCTTAGACAGGGTTGTGATAGTTACCGTCTTAAGGGCTGCGTGGCCTATGACGGAAGGTTTGATAAAGGTATTCCCCCAGGCGAGGCAGGGGATAATCTCGGCTAGGAGGGTTGAGGAGGGAGGTATGAAGAGTGATATGAGCTTCGACGTGGACGTGGAATACGTCAGAATGCCGGCAGTAGGGCCTGACGACACGGTGATCATAGTGGATCCTATGGTGGCCACGGGCTCAACCATAGAGACCGTGCTTAAAGTCCTCAGCAGGTACGGCAGAGGGAAGCTCTACGTAATAGCCTCAGCAATCGCGACGCCAATAGCTGTAGAGAGGATACGAAGAGTCGGTGAAGAGCTAGGAGTTAAGGTGAGGATCTACACAGCCGCAATAGATCGGGAAATAAACGAGAAGGGCTACATAGTTCCTGGGCTGGGCGACGCTGGGGACAGGGCATTCGGAGGATGAGCTACTGCCTCCGGAGGCAGGATCTCGGCCGTAATCCCCAACACAAAAACTTAAATTGATCGCCAAACATGTTTTATACTGGGGCGGCGGTCGTCCAGCCTGGTCAGGACGCCGGCCTCCCAAGCCGGAGATCCCGGGTTCAAATCCCGGCCGCCGCACCACTCCCCTTTATGGGATAAAGGGTTTGCAGGCATTTCTGCATAATTTGGAATCCCCGCCCTTACGTGGGGTGAAAGTTGATGAGCTTTAGAAGATATTGTAGTGGCAGTTGCGATGTTGTTTTATTTTAAGTCTTCACTCCGAGGTGTTTTTCAAACCAGTCTAAAATCAACTGATATCTTTTGAGTCTAGCCTTCGGCTTCCCAGTCATGCTGAACGTGTGTGAGCTGTCTTTGAACAGCGCGATGGCGCTCTTCTTACCCAGGTGTTTAAGTGTTGTGTGCATGACTAGAGCCTGCTCTAGGTAGCATCTATAGTCATTTAGGCCGTGTATGAAGAGCGTTGGTGTTTTGACGTTGTGGGCATAATATACTGGGGATTTCCTCTCCATGGCTTCCCGATTATTGAATGGCGTTCCCCCTATCTGATCCGGGACAAACAGGAATCCGATATCGGCTACGCCGTATTCCCCGAGCCATGTTGAGATTCCGTCCTCTGACACCGCTACCTTGAATGTGTCGGTGTGTGTTATGATCCAGTTCGTCATGAAGCCTCCATAGCTTATCCCGGCCACCCCAAGTCTCTCCGGGTCTATCCCGTCCTCATGATTCAGGACGTGGTTAATTCCCTCCATTATGTCTTCATAGTCCCTCTCCCCGTACCTGAACCGTATGTCGGCGAAGTCCTCACTGTATCCGTCACTGCCCCTCGGGTTCATGTAGATGACGTAGAACCCCTGTGAGGCTAGGAGTTGATGCTCGAACATGAATGAGTGTCCGTACTTGTTCTTCGGACCGCCGTGGATCTCTAGGATGGCCGGTGACTTGCCGTTAATGTCTAGCCTCCTTTCTACGGGTCTCAACACCCATCCTTCTACCGGGGTGCCGTCACTCGCTACGAACGAGAAGTGAGTTGGTTTCGAGAGTTTGAATTGGTTGAGCCACTGATTGTAGTTCGTAATTTTCTTTATACTCATCCGATTCAGGTCGAGCGAGTACAGCTCTACAGGGGTTACTCCATCGGATCTGGTGTACGCTACAGTGTTCCCAGCGATGTCGAAGTCTAGAACCACGGATTCCTCGCTCATTAGCTCCCGGTAGGTGTTGCCACCCTCCCACACGTACAGCGGGATCCTACCCCCATCGCTTAACGTGAAATATACCTTACCACCCGCTATCCTAGGTTTCGTGAAGCTGAAGGCAGGCCCCTCGACATCGTTGTAGATTCTTCCACCCACGGCCTTGCCTAGGGGCGTGTCGTACAGGATGATGTCATCCTTGTCCAGATCTATGAGCAGGAGCCTCGTGTGCGTGGTGAGCCCTCGCTCCATCTTGTGGGCGGAGATGGCGGCCAGCGATCCCTCCACACTTATGCCTTCGACGAAGTACTCCGCACCGCCGGCAAGTTGCTTTAACTCGAGGGAGGGGGGTTTGAAGAGGTAGAGCCGCGAGAGCAGGGGTGAAGCCTTATTCTCGGCAAGGGCGAGCACCCCCCTCGTGCACTCCCCGTTAACGTCGAAGTTGAGCACGTTGTGCTCCGGGCCTGTCAGGGGCTCCATGTAGCCGGACCTCAAGTCTATCCTGTAAAGTCTGGTGATGATGTGCGTGATGAACCCCGCCCCGTCGTGCCACACCTGCGTCTCTTCAGTGTATATCAGGTCGGGGTCCGGAGCGCCTTTAACATCCTGAACTATGGCGTAAGCGACGTCATCGCAGCATATCCTGTAGTCCTTGATGGGCTTCTCCAAGGTGAGCAGGGTTCGGGTGCCGTCGCCGAGCGTGTGCTCAACCAGGTGAATCCTCATGTCATCAGACACTCTCAGGAAGTAGAGTCTTTTGCCGGAGGGCGACCATCTGGGGAGCAGGTCCTTATTACCTTGGCTTGCGAAGACCCTCTCACCGGACGTTACGTCATATACCTCAACCCAACTCCTGTAGTCGTTGCTCGTCAGGGATGGCTTAGTTGCGGTGAAGGCCGCTAAACGCCCCTCAGGATTCAAGCTAACCTGAGAGACTGATGTGAAGAACTCAAAATCGTTGGGTTGTAGTCTCTTACTCAAGGTACCACCCGAATTTATTCTAATAGGGGGTTTGGCTTATATAATTGGTATGCGACAACAATATATTGCCATCACCGACATATGCGTCAATAATTTCACGAATAGCCGTGTGTTAGGTTGAAATGCTTCCTTGGAAATCCCCTTGGATTATGAATAAAATTTTACATAGATACATTTAAATACGGTTCTCATAAAGCAATTTAGGTGATTCAGACATGAATCGCTTGGCCATTGTCAGCGCGTTGATTATTGCGTCCCTCTGCTTGATGGTCTCGGCTCAGGCGTCAGGGCTAGAGCAAGACTCGCTCAAGGTCGATATACATGGCTACATAAGGAGAGAGCCCTGGATGAGCCCTGGTGGGACTTTAAGGATTCCTTTGTTGGGTGAGGCTGGGACGTTAAACCCGTTGGTCTACACTACATCATTGGAGGGGGCCATCATAGACTGCATCTACGATACCCTGGTCGTAATGACGCCTGATCTGAGGTTCGCGGGCAGGTTGGCTAGGGATTGGGAAGTCTCGCAGGACGGCAGGACGTGGACATTCAGTCTTTTCAGTAATGTGTCATGGCATGACGGCAAGCAGTTGACGGCCGAGGACGTCGCTTTCACGTATAATCTCTTGGCGAAGGTGGGCGGTATGACTCCGTGGGCCGGTGTGGCAGCCCTGATAGACAGGGCTGAGGTGGTGGATGACTATACCGTTAGGATCGTGTTGAAGGAGCCGTTCGCTGCATTCCTTTATAAAGTGGCTGGAACTATACGTATACTGCCCAAACATATTTGGGAAGGCCTGGATAACGTAGTTACGTACAAGAATGAAAGGCCTGTTGGGTCAGGGCCTTTCGTGTTCGTTGAGCACGAGCCGCAGAGGTACTACAAGCTGAGCGCTAACGTTAAGTACCACCTCGGAAGGCCTTTAATCGATGAACTACTCTTCATAGTGATGTCCGACCCTGATTCAATGCTGTTGGCCTTCTCCAAAGGCGAGATAGACGCAGTTACTTGGAGCATCCCCTACGCAAGCGTTGACAAGTTCAAGGACGCCCCGAACGTGAAGCTCCACAAAGCAACGGAAGCCGGTGCGCACTTCGTGTTCTTTAACTGCGGCAAGTACCCTATGAATGAAACCCTCTTCAGACGCGCGATGTACCACTTAATAAACGTGAGCGAGGTGGTTGAGGCGGTATTCTCAGGTAACGCCCTCCCAGGATCCCTTGGCTTCATACCTCCTAACATGAAACCTTGGTCAAACCCTGACCTACCTCCTAAGGAAAAATTGTACCCATACAGCGTTGAGACTGCTAAGAAGCTCCTGGATGAGTTAGGTCTTAAGGACCGGAACGGTGATGGTTGGAGGGAAACCGCCAGCGGGGATAAGTTGGAAGTGACCATATATTCGTTCGCAGGGGACCCGATGGTCGTCAGAACCGCTGAAATGCTGTCGCAGGGCCTGAGGGAGGCTGGAGTCAGCGTTAAGCATCAATCAGTTGAGATAACAACGCTGTTGAGCAAGCTCGTTACCGGGGACTTCGACATGGTCGCCATATTAGGTGGTGATATAGAGCCCGACATTGTTTATGACTTCTTCCACAGCAGTGGGGGCTTCAACTTCGGCAGGTGCTCCTTCCCGGATCTTGATGCGCTTATAGAGAAGCAGAGGTTCACAATCGATGTTGACGAGAGGATCTCCGCGCTTTGGGGGGTGCAGAGGAAGCTGGCCGAACACCTGCCCGTTCTAGTCTTGGCTCACCAGGAGTTCGTCTTCACATATAGAACCGATAACTTTGATGGTTGGGTCGTAGGTCCCTTCCTGCGGCCGGACAACTTCTTCGCATTCATGAACCTCTACAGCGTGAAGTTGGTTAAGACACCCACGCCAACAACGACCAAACCCACGACCCCGACCACGACTTCCGTTGCGTCGCTAACAGAGCCCCCTAAGACTGGGGTAGACTACTCGTTGGTCTTAGTCGGTGTGGCGGTGGTTGCCTTAGTAGTCGTTATAGCTCTCTACATGCTGAGGAGAAAGTGAGTTCAAGTGCACCTGAGGGCGTACATACTCAGGAAGGTTTTAAGTAGATTTTTCGTCTTCATGGTTGTGCTCACCGTAGCGTTCGTTATGCCCAGACTCATGCCTGGGGGCGCCTTCGCTTACTTGATCGAGAACCCCAATATATCCCCGGAGTTTAGGGAGGCCCTCATAAGGCAGTTCGGCCTGGATAAGCCGATCGTAGAGCAGTACGTGCTCTTCCTCCGTGAGTTCTTCATGGAGGGGAATCTTGGGGTTTCCTTCTACTATAGGAAGCCTGTTATGGATGTGATAATGAAGGCCCTGCCGTGGACGCTCCTCCTCACAACATCATCGATTCTCCTCTCCGCGTTGATAGGGATCCTCGTAGGGATTCTCATGGCGAGTAAGAGGGGAGGAGTCCTTGACAGGACGCTCTTCAATGCCTCAATGTTCTTCAGCTCCATGCCTGCCTTCTGGCTGGCCCTCCTACTCCTAACGTTCTTCGGCTACCAGCTTGGCCTATTCCCGCTTTATGGTGCCTACACCTACGGCAGGATCTACGCCTCAACGTTGGAGTACGTTGCTGACGTTGCCCATCACCTATTCCTACCCTTCGTGACCCTCACAGTGTTAATTACCTCAGCCTACCTGGTCCTCTCGAGAAATCTAGCTATTAACGTCCTCTCCGAGGACTTCATAATGGCTGTCAGGGCTAAGGGTCTTCCGGAGAGGTTAGTGCTTTTCAGGCACGCATTGAGGACGATCCTAGCCCCCCTCCTCTCGTTGGTCTCGATAGATCTCGGGTACTCCATAGGAGGGGCTTTGATAATTGAGACTGTGTTCTCCCTCCCCGGCGTGGGGAAGCTAATGTACGATGCGATACTAATGCAGGACTACCCGATGATTTTAGGTGTCGTTATAATAACGTCCGCCGTGACCTTGTTGCTGGTCACGCTAGCTGAGGCAGTCGCGGCGGTCATAGACCCGAGGGTGAGGTTGACGTGACTGCAACCGGAGTTAGAGGGGCTCTCACATCCCTCCTCAAGAGTAAGTCAGGCATCGTTGGGCTCGTGCTAGTGCTCGTGCCTCTGGCTATGGCTCTGTTCCCCCAGCACATAGCTCCCTACGACCCCTACAGGAGGGTTGGCAAGCCTTTCCAGCCACCCTCACTCACTTACTTCTTAGGGACTAATGACGTCGGTCAAGACATCTTCAGCGAGCTTGTGTACGGTGCCAGGATCTCACTTTTCGTCGGCATCGTCGCGGCCCTGACGTCAGTGACTCTAGGGACGCTGGCCGGGTTGGTGGCCGGCTACGTGGGGGGACTTATTGATGAGGCAATCATGTCGGTCACAGACACGGTGCTGTTGATACCTGTCCTGCCGTTCATGGTTCTCTTCTCAGCCTTCGTCGGGCAGGGATACCTAAACATAGTTGCGATCATAACGGTGTTCTCGTGGCCCGGGATAGCAAGATACACGAGGGCTCAGGTAGTCATGCTTAAGTCTCAACCGTACGTGGAGGCGGCGAGGGCTGTTGGCGCCAACACCTCCAGAATTCTATTCAAGCACCTGTTGCCTCAAATGATACCCACCATAGCAGCGCTCGTCATGCTGAGGGTCGGCGCGTCGATGATGGCTGAGGCGGCGCTGAGCTTTCTGGGTTTCGGGGACCCGACGCTTAAGTCCTGGGGGACTATGATATACTGGGCTAGGAGGTCCGGGGCCTTAACTTCTGGGGCTTGGTGGTGGGTAACTGCACCAGGCCTAATGATAACCATGACCGTCCTGGGCTTCACGCAACTGGGTTACGTGCTGGAGGAACACTACAACCCGAGGCTTAGAAAACACTGACATTCGATTGCGGCTATGTCTCCCTAGCGAACTTCAGAAGGGTTATTGCGACGTGCTTCATGCTTGTCAGGAAGTCTGCCTCCCTTATGTTCTCGTTGGGTGCGTGTCCCCTGGAGTCGTAGTACCCAACACCTGCCCCCGTCATTGGAATGCCGGCAACGTTTGTGAAGAGGTACATAGGTCCTGAACCCGCTGAGATCGGGGCTACTTCAGGGTCTCTCCCGTAGATCTCTCTAGCAGCCTCCACTGAAGCCCTGACCACTCTCTCACCAGGTTTGGTATACCCTGAGGGGTACATGCTGTGTATCGTTATCTCAGCATCGCCGTAGCCCAGGCCCTCCAAGTACCTCTTCAGGCCCTCCAAGATCTTCTCAGGCTTCTGGCCAGGCACGGGCCTTATGTCTATCTTGACACCGGCCAGTGAGGGCACTATTGTCTTGGAGCCCTTCCCGGTGTAACCCGAGTAGAGCCCGGAGACGTTGAGCGACGGTTTCAGCAGGAGCTCCCTCAATGCTTCAAGACCCCTCAGACCCCTCACGAACTCCTTAATGCCGAGCTCCTTCTTCATCTCCTCCAACTCCTCGTAATTCACCTGCTTTATCAATTCCTCGGCAGTGCTGAGGAATTCAGGGTCTATGTCGTCGTAGATCCCGGGTACGTGGATCACACCATCGTCGTCTTTCAGCCGCGTCAGTAGCTTGGCAAGCCTCCACGCAGGGTTAGGCACTAGCGGGGCGTTCCCGCTGTGGACATCCCTCAACGCCCCCCTCAACACTATCTCCACGTACAGCATCCCCTTGAACCCGAGGGAGATGCCCAGCCTGCCGTCCCTCCTCACGTACCCGGTCTCCCATATTCCTCCGTCAGCCCTAACCCACTCCACGTTGTCACTAACTATCTTCGAGAGTGTGGGGGAACCTATCTCTTCCTCCCCCTCAATCAGGAACTTTATCTTCAGGTCGAGGTCTTCAAGGTTGTTCATCAGCGCGTCCACAGCACCTATCCTAGCGGCTATGTTGCCCTTATTATCAGCAACCCCCCTCCCGAACATGTAGCCACTCTTAATCGTTAGCTTGAACGGGTCCGAGTCCCACAATTCTAGAGGGTCCGGAGGTTGGACGTCGTAGTGGTTGTATATGAGGATGGTTCTGGAGCCTGAACCCACCTCAGCGAAGACCGCTGGAGCGCCCCCACCGCTTTTGAGAGTGGCTGTAAACCCCCTCTCCCTCAACAAATCCGCTATGTGGCCGGCGCACCCCTCAACATCCTTATCCCTCCAAGCGGCCACAGACCTGTAGGAGATGAGGTCGCCCAGAATCCTCACGTATTTTGCGTGATTATCCTCTAAGTACTTTAAAGACTTGCTCTTGATCCGCTCCTCTACGGGTTCATCCATTTTAGACAACCACCCATACATACAATTCACTATTTTAAGCTTAGGGGGGACCTGGTTGCCGACCCTCCTCACCCTCAAAAAGCTTTCAGACGTGGCGATTACTGGACCTCACGCGAGCTGAAGACCGGCGTGTCCGTAACTGGTCCCCCGCACTCGCTCGGTGTATGAGCCAGATAATAATACACGCATAGGAAAAAAATATAAACCCTAACCAGGATTATAGTGTCGTGGTGTATAGCTTGACCAGGTTGAGAAGCAGTATAACTTTACTGCTAGCTATACTTGTTATAACCTCTACTCTAGTCGCTATACTAGGTCCTGGAACCACGGTGAGTAACGCTCTAAAGATAGAGGGTGCGAGCTATAGTGTGTGGCTGACGCCCTGCACATGTTATGGAGGCACCCTCAGGATTGCGTGGCCTTCAGAACCCCCCACTCTGAATTGGTGGGTCGCGGGATCCACCTGGGACTTGACCGCTTTGGACGTGATATATGATAGGCCTGTCAGAGTCATCAACGGAACCCTCACATTCGAGGCCGTGGAGTGGATGGAGTACAGCTCCGACTACAAGATCTTGACAATAGGGGTTAGGAAAGGCATAAAGTTTCATGACGGTGTTGAGCTCACGGCTGAGGATCTCGCCTTCACCATAAATGTCCTGGCTACTAAGTCATGGACCTACTACTATGGATACTTCAGGAGTGTGGACAGGGCTGAGGCCGCCGATAAATACACTGTCAAAGTGTACTTCAAGAGTCCCGACGCTCAGTTCATCCTCAACTCCCTCAACGCCTTAAGGATCATGCCTAAACATATATGGGAGCCGCTGCTTAACTCCCTCGGCGACGAGCTCGCTAAGTACTCACCCAAACCCGGTGACTTGATTGGTAGCGGACCCTTCAAGTTCGTTGATAGGGTTCCCGGGCAGTACCTGAAGTTTGCGGCGAATAAGGACTACTGGCTCGGGAGGCCGTGTATAGATGAACTCATCTTAATCCCTATGACGGACGTCAGCGTGATCATACTGGGGCTTCAGAAGGGTGAGCTGGATGCTTACGCGTGGGGCGTTGAAGCACCTGTAGTGCCTAAGTTGCTGGCCACTCCCAACGTAGCCATACACGTGTACGCCTCAGAGTACTTCTATCATTGGGGCCTCAACAACGAGGTGTGGCCGCTCAACATCTCAAAGTTCAGGCTAGCACTGTCTTACGCCATCGACAAACAGAGCATAATAAACGACGTTCTCCTAGGCTACGGCATGCCGGGCAGCCCCGGCGTGGTAGGCCCGATAGGCTCTTCGACGCCGTGGTATAATCCTAACGTTGAGAAGCTCGTCTACTTCAACCGCTCCAAAGCTGCTGAGATATTGGATGAGATAGGGTTTAAAGATGTTAACGGTGATGGATTTAGGGAGGGCCCGAAGGGCGAGCCTGTTGTAGTGGAGATATACTCCCCCACACCTGGCTACGACCCGATTAGAGCTAGGATCGCCGAACTACTTAGGGCGGAGCTGGCTAAAATACCCAACGGGGGAATCAAGGCTGAGGTATACTACTACGAGTGGGCGACTCTATGGCCTCTCATCCAGCAAGGTAAGGTAATGACTTGGTTGTTGGGCAGCGGCTGGGCACCAGATATAGGCTGGCTCTACAACAGGTTCCACAGCAGACCTGGAGGTTCAGGCAACTGGGCTAGGTACGCCAACCCGGAGGTAGACAAGCTGACCGAGGAGTTGCTCACCACGTTCGATCCAGCGAAACGTAAGGAGATCGCCTGGAAGATCCAGGAATACCTCGCGCTGGAGTCTCCGGTAATCAACCTCTACTACAGGTTCTACCCTAATCCATACCGGACAGACAGGTTCACCAACTGGTTCACGGGAGACACTGCCGACAGCGTGTTCAACCGTGTGACTCTGCTTAGAGTTCAGCTGAAACCCGGAACATGCCCAACCCCGGTAACAACACCTACGCCGACGCCCACGCCTACTACGAGTCCTACTACGCCTAAGCCCACAACGCCAACACCAACACCGACACCAACAACAACTCCCACAACGACCCCTACAACCCCTAAACCAACAACACCAACGCCCACACCAACAACCCCTCCTGCAGGTCCTGACTACACTTGGATAGCTGTAGGCGCGATAGCGATAATAATAGTGGTAGCAGTAGTGTTCCTCTTCATGAGAAGGAGATAACATGTCCTCGTCTCCGGGTGTTAAATAGTGAAGACCTTTTTAATTAGAAGAGTTATCACCTCCCTTGTGACCTTTATCATCATCATAACGATAGTGTTTGTTCTAGTCAGAATGACGGGGGACCCGCTCGCCGAGCTGGAGAATGACCCTAGAATAGCTCCTGAAACCATAAAGGCTTTGAGAGCGTCCTTCGGTCTTGATAAGCCCCTCTACGAACAGTACCTGTCGTACATAGTTAATCTCTTTCAAGGTAATTTCGGGCATTCCCTTCATTACAAGGCTCCCGTCATGGATATAATCCTTCAGAAGTTCCCTTACACGTTAGCACTGCTGATACCCTCGATAACCCTGTCGAACTATCTGGTCTACAAGATAGGTATTGAGGTGGGCTGGAGAAGGGGGAGTAAGTTGGACTCGGTGTTTATGAGTGTCTCCATGTTCATAAGGTCGACACCATACTTCTGGCTTGCGATAGTCTTCCTCTACATGTTCTCCATAAAGCTGGAAGTAACCCCGATCTTCGGAGCCGTGACCCCTGGAAAGAGCTTTGACTGGTCTCTTGACTGGTTTCTTGACTACCTATGGCACTACGCCCTGCCCTTCGGCGTCCTAACGTTTCGAGGAGTTCTTGCGGAGCTGATATACGTGAGGAACGTGGTTATAGATATCTTAAGTGAGGACTTTGTGACGACCGGACGGGCTAAGGGACTGCCAGACAAGTACATCAAGTCTCACTACGTGGCGCGTAATGCCATGCTACCTATAGTGACTGTGTTAGGTATGAGATATGCCTTCATAATAGACGGCGCAATATTGACGGAGACCGTGTTCTCCTACCCTGGCACCGGAAGACTGGTTTACGAAGCAATATTCAACAGGGACTACTGGCTCCTCCAAGGCGCTGTTGTCGTGCTGGCTTTAAGCGTCATTCTCGTCAACTTAGTTACGGATGTCTTATACACCTACTTGGATCCGAGGGTGAGGTATAAATGAAGCTCAACACCTCACTCAGCAAAGGCAGCGTTGCCGATAGGTTGAAGGCGTTCTGGGTCGTTTTCAAACGCGATAAAGCTGCCGTGGTTGGGTTAGGGATATTCATTGCAATACTATCCGTGGCGATCTTCGCTGACTTCATAGCTCCTTACAACCCCTACGCTCGGGTAGGCAGGCCTTATGAGCCGCCCAGCGACAAACACATCCTCGGCACTAACGACATTGGGCAGGACATCTTCAGTGAGATAATTTACGGCACCAGGGCCTCCCTTCTGGTAGGGTTTTTAGCTGCATTGATAGGGACGTCCATAGGGTCGGTGGTAGGGCTTATGGCCGGCTACCACGGCGGGAAGCTTGATGAGGCATTGATGAGGTTGACTGACATATGGCTTTCGATACCTACGTTGCTCTTCGCGCTGTTCCTGGCCGCCATAATAATTAGGATTAAGGGGGTGCCGATGTTCTACTCAGTGATCTTGGCCATAGCCCTAACCGCATGGCCCGCTGTGGCAAGGCTGGTGAGGTCCGCCACCCTCTCGATAAAGGAGAGGCAGTACATAGAGTCTGCCGTAGCCCTAGGGGCTTCATCAACCAGGATAATATTTAGGCACATACTCCCTAACGTGACGCCGATAATACTGGTGGAGATAGTTGTGAGGACTGCCATGGCTATGATAACTGAGTCATCCCTAAGCTTCCTGGGACTCGGAGACCCCACAATAAAAAGCTGGGGGACCATACTTCACTTCGCGATGATCAAGAATGCAGTGATACTGGAGATGTGGTGGTGGTTCCTCCCTCCAGGTCTAATGATAGCTTTAACGGTGATGTCGGTAATGATGATAGGTAGAGGGCTTGAGATGTACTTTAACCCACGCCTGCGGAAATATTGAATCTCTCCGCATGCGTCTTTAGTCTCAACCACCACGCGTCGATTTTATGTAAAACCACTCCTGCCAAACTCTATTCCCCCTAGGGTCCTCCAACCACAGTCCACACACTGGAAGAACTACTTACAGCATGCAAGCCTACTAAGGCTCAGCCCTCCGTCCAACCCATTTTAGTTAGAACCTCTACCGCTTTCAAGTGCATGTCCCCGCTCAGGACATATAGATGGAGATTCATCCCGCGACCTAACTCCTCAAACGCTTTGACCATAGATCTCAAGGACTCCTCGAGGGTTAAGCCTCCGACCCCAGCACCCATTAACGAGAACGCCACCGTTGTTACTCCAACCCTGCGGGCTTCTTTAAGAGCTGCCTTAGTCGCTTCATACACTTTCTCCGCGCTGGATCTTCCTCCAGGGGCCTCGACGGTTGGTGTGTGAATAACGTACCTACACTTAAGCTTGCCGGCCGAGGTGGTCACGGCCCTACCAATAGGCACTGGTGCATGCCTCCTAGCCTCTAACTCTATTTCAACCCCGCCTTTCCTCCTTATAGCCCCTGCAACCCCTCCACCCATAAACATGTACGTATTCGCCGGGTTCACCACGGCATCTCCGGTGAACTCAGTTATATCCCCAATCACCACATCCAGAAACACACTACCTCTAGACAGCCTTACCATGCATGATCACGATTATTATCAGGTGATCGAGACTTATGAGGTTGATCCGCGGTGGCGGGTCGCCTAGGGTTCGCGTCATCAGGCAAGGGACTTGGGTCGGATCTAGGACTCCGCCCCCTCCATCCTGAGCGATGCGGGCATCAACGATGTTGGAATAACTTAGTCTTTGAGTATATGTGTTTCGGTGATAAAAAAAGGGTTTAAATGTTTAACGCCGTGAAGAATCCCTCATGCACTGCGTCTATGACTTTCCTCGGTTCCTTAGCATCCCCTATGATGTGGACCTCCTTAGCCACCGCTCTTGCAGCGTTAACTAACTGCGGATCTATGTTGGATACCCTCCCCGCCGCTAACACCACTGTGTCTGCCTCGATGAAGAACCTCTCGAGCGGCGGCCTCACTACCTCAACGCCGTTTCTCTCCACCCTTATGACCGGGGTTGATGTGTAGACTCTTATACCGTACCTACTGAGCAGTCCTCCCGTCCTGAGCAACGCTATCTTGGACACGGGTTCTAAGTCCTTAGCTATTTCGGGCAGCGCCTCAACCAGGCTTACCTCCCTGCCGTTCATGGCTAGATGCAGTGCTGTCTCAATGCCTACGAGTCCGCCGCCGACAACGATCACCCTCCTCCCTACAGGCGCTCTTCCCAATAACACGTCATCGGCTACCACCGCGCTCTCAACGCCGGGTATCTTTGGGATGAGTGGTCTGGAGCCCGTGGCGATCACCACGGCGTCCGGTCTTAGTTCCTCAAGTGTTTTCGGGGTTGCTTTAACCTTGGTCATCAGCCTGACTCCAAGCTGCTTCAGCTGGGCTTCATACCACCTAACCAACCTCTCAAGCCTCTTCTTGAAGTCTGAGGCCGAGGAGACTTTGAGGGTGCCTCCGAGAGCTTCTCCCTCGTCTATTAGAACCACCTCATGACCTCTGATGGCAAGCACCCTCGCGGCTTCAAGCCCTGCTGGGCCGCCGCCCACAACAACTACTTTCTTCCTTTGTGCCGCTCTCGGCAAGAGGTCTTCGGACGACCACCTGTATTCGAAGCCTGAGATCGGGTTGACCGCACACCAGGTTGGTTTACCGTAGAATACCCTATTGCCTATGCAACCCTCATTGCATGCTTGGCAGATCCTTATGCTGTCCAACCTGCCCTCCCTGACCTTCTTAGGCCACTCAGGATCTGCTATCAGTTGCCTCCCAACGAACACCGCGTCAACCAAACCCTTAGCTATGGCTTCCTCAGCCACGCTTGGGTCGGTTATGAGGCCCCCGCTTATGACTGGCACGTTTACGGCGGATTTTATCTCCTTAGCCAGATTGAAGAAGAACCCCTCCCCAGTGTAGTAGTAGGGCATGAGGATCATGTCCATCGTGTCGTAGTTCCCGCCGGTCACGTCGAAGGCGTCCACGCCGGCCTCCTCCACAAGCCTTTTAGCAACCTCCTTAGCGTAGTTAGTGGTGATTCCGCCCTCCATGAACTCGTTGGCGTTTAACCTGAATATCACCGGGTAGTTCCTCCCGCACAGGCTCTTAATTCTCTGAACGACCTCAACAGCGAATAACACCCTATCAACACCGTACCTGTCCGTGCGTTTATTAGTGAGCGGTGAGAGGAACTGCGTTATTAGGTAGCCGTGCGTTCCGTGAACCTCAACAGCGTCGAAGCCGGCCTGCTGGGCCCTGAGCGCCGCCCTAGCGAAGTCCTCGACCAACGCCTCCACCTCCTCCGTCCTGAGCTCCCTCGGGGTCTTGGCAGGCGGAACCACCTTCCTGCCGATGGCTGAGGGTCCAAGCGGTTGACCTACGTGGGCCTGCACGCCGCCGTGAGCTATCTGAATCGCGGATCTGCTGCCGTGGATCTTAATGACGTCAGCCAGCCTAGCCAACCCCGGCACGAGCTCATCGTCGTATATCCCTATCTCCCCCGAGACCAGCTTGCCGTCCTCACGGATGTACGAGGCCTCAACTATTATGAGTCCAACGCCGCCGCGCGCCCTAGCCTCATAATATGAGAGCGCCTGCTCGGTGATCTCCCCATGTGGGCCAGCGTAGCCAACAACCATCGGCGGCATTACTATCCTGTTCGGTACTTCAAGACCTCTAATGCAGAAAGGCTTGAATAGCTTCTCGAACACTATAACACCTCATTGAGATATAGCTATAGGTCCGAATAAATTTTAATTAATTACTTTTAATTATATTTACTTAAATACTCAAGATATTTATGCTTGCTAGCAGTGCGTTGATCGCTGCGGGAATGAGTTCTTAACAATCTGAGTATGGTGTGTATGCCAAAGTTAGGTTAGGGTTCGGCTCCTGTATGGGTTTGCGTTGATTGATTTTATTGTCTTGTTTTCCCTGCATTGGGCTTGGGGGGGGGTGTTCAGGGCGACCCCTCATCGAGACCACCATGTGTAAAGCACCTAAGCATTTACATCCACAACAACCAACGCAAACAAATTATGAAACCCAAAACAACTGCACGAGGCGTCTCCCAGTCCTCAATGCTATAGGGGGACTTACGTAATTGGTTTTACTGCGAGTACGCTATTAATGCTTCAACCTCCATCTCCTGGCTCTTGTAGTCGTCGTAGAGCTCGATAAGGAGTTCCTTAGCCACGTCCGGGAAGAGGCAGTAGGTCATGACGTTCTCGTCGGTTATCAATACCTTCATTCTCTTCACCTCCTCATAGCATTTGCCGAGCTCTGGCTTAAGCAGGTCCGCCGGCCTTGCCAGCACTTCCTCAACGCTCTTCAGCGCTTTCTCCCTCACCTCTGGGTTTATGCGTCCTGGAGGTCTTCCGTAGTAGCCGGCCACGTAGTTAGTGACTTCCTTAGCCACCACCTTATACCTGCCCAGCAGTACGTTCAGCACTGCCTGAGTCCCTACGATCTGGGAGAGTGGTGTCACTAAGGGAGGCCATCCGAGATCCTCCCTAACTCTTGGTATTTCCTCCAGCACCTCCTTCAGCCGGCCCTCCGCCTTAAGCTCCTTCAACTGCGCGATCAAGTTCGTGACCATCCCGCCGGGGACTTGATGTATTAGGACGTTGTGGTCGGGTGTTAGGGCCTTGATGGTCATCAGCTTAGCGTATTTCTCGTTAATCACTCTCTCCAGGTATTCGGAGATCTCGTTAATGATGGTGAGGTCCACCTCCGGTCTGAGGTCCTCCCTGAGTGAGAAGTAGACTGCCTGTATTCCCGGCTGCGCCGTTCCGAAGGCGAGAGGACTTACCGCCGTGTCTATGTAGTCGGCGCCGGCCTCCGCAGACTTGACGTAAGTCGCTACGGCCATGCCGCTGGTGGTGTGGGTGTGCACGTTTACCGGAACCTTGAACCTCTTCTTAAGTTCCGTGACCAACGTGTGGGCAGTGTAGGGATCCAGTATCCCGGCCATGTCCTTTATGGTTATCACGTCAACGTCCATCGAGACCAGCTCCTCAGCATACCTCAGGTAGTAGTCGACGGTGTGTATTGGGCTTATCGTGTAGCATATGGCACCTTGAACTGTAGCCCCGAGGGACTTAGCCTTCTTTATGCTCACGGCAAGGTTTCTGGAGTCGTTGAGGGCGTCGAAGACCCTGAATATGTCTATGCCGTTCTTATAGGCCAGCTCGACGAACTTCTCAACCACGTCGTCCGGATAGTGTCTGTAGCCAACTAGGTTCTGCCCTCTCAAGAGCATCTGGAGCTTAGCCCTCCTAACCCCCTCACGGACCTTCCTAAGCCTCTCCCAGGGGTCCTCCTTAAGATATCTGACAGCAACGTCGAAGGTAGCCCCACCCCAGACCTCAAGGCTGGTGAAACCAGCCTTATCAAGCTTCTCCAGGATTGGGAGCATGTCCTCAGTCCTCAGCCTGGTGGCTAGTAGCGACTGGTGGGCGTCCCTCAAAGTAGTGTCTATTATCCCAACCCTAGCCATCGCCTATTCCCACACGAACATGTAGTTTCACTCTTTTAAATAACGTAATCATCGAGCCCTAGGAACCGATGTCTCGGAGGGGGTGAGCACGGACTGTTGTGCGTTACTGATGGCTACAGCATTGATTCAGTCCTTCGTGAGGGTAGTCAGTTGTTCCGGTGTTTAAGGTTCGCTGAGGGGTTCCCGGTTGTAAAGGACTTGCAGGGGTGGTTCATCAGAAATATTTAAATCTTTGGCTAACACATTACTACTTGAGGTGATCCATCCTGATAGATTTGATGTTAGTTCTAATCGTTCTAGTCGCACTGCTTGTTATGTGGACCGTCCTAGGGATCGTCAGTAGTAGGTGGGTCAGGAGTCTTGGCGACTACTTTCTAGCTGGCCATAGGATGGGATTGGCGTTACTCTCAATAACCATCCTGGCGGCTTGGGAGAGCCACTACACGGTCATGGCCGGCGGTGAATCCGGCTATAGGTACGGTCTGGTAGGTCCTGTGTGGTACGCGTTAGCGGTCGGCGGCGCTTTGATCATACTGGCTATATTTGCGCCTCGCATAAAGAGGGACGCGCCCCCCGGAACTATCTCCTTCCCCCAGTATCTCAGGCACAGGTTTAGTGAGGCACGTGTTGGGGGGGTTAATCTCTTCGAGCAGTTCACGGCTTGGGAGATTCTGATCATAACTACGTTAAGTGCGGCGTCGTCAACTCTTGGAGGCGCCTACGTCCTGCAGGCATTAACAGGATTGGATTTCGATTCCTCACTAATTGTTGCTGGCGTGTTTTACTTGGTTTACAGTACATATGGCGGACTTTATGCGGTGGCTCTAGTTGATGTCATGCAGCTAGCCATGATAAGCATACTCCTACCAATAGTCGCGCTCTACATCTCCTCGACGTTGGGTGGTGTGGACGGTGTTGTAGCCGGTTTACAGAAGTATTCACCGGCGCTCCTGGGCTTAACGCCCGATTCGATTAACTGGATGTTCACATTCCTCCTCTCCTTGTTAGGGGGGACTCTCGCCTCTTCATTCCTCTGGCAGATGATATACGCTTCTAAGAACCCCTCACACGCCTGGAAGTCGCTAGTGCTAAGCGGGGTCCTGTTCATGCCGGTAGCGTTAACGTGCGGCTTCATAGGGCTTGCTGGCCGCGCCGCAGGTCTGAACGTAGCCCCGTCCTCAGCATCGCCTCAGGTAGTGGCTACCCTACTCCCAGCCTCCCTAGGGCTTATATACTTACTTGGGTTTGTGGCTGCTGCGTGGTCTACTTTCGCCGCTAACGTCAATGGAAACGCTGCAATAGTTATGGCGAATGTCGTCACCCCCTTCTTCATGAAGGGAGCGCCGGAGAGCAGGAAACTCCTGGTGAGTAGGGTGGTTGCCCTCTTCTTCGGCATATTAACCATAATTATCGCCAAGTATGCTCCAGGCATTCTGTGGCTCCTCATGTTCTCTTACGCCTTAAGGACGCCCCCGGTGATTCCAGCGCTCATAGGCCTCTACACCAAAAGGTTGAGTGGTTGGGGGGCGTTTACTGCAGCCCTGTTAGGTTTCGTAGCCTCAGCGACGATATACCTCTACAACTCGCTTTACGGAACTATCGCGGCCTGGGTTGTCCCCCTACTGATTTCCCTGGTGTTTGTAGTACTGGGTGGTAGGAAATGACTCCCTCACTCATAGTTGGTATAATACTGTATGGCGGTGTGGTGGGCTGCCTACTAGGTGTGGTTGCACTCTTCCTATACATGTTGATTGAGTCGCGAGGGTCGCGGGGTAGTGAGGGTGGCGTGGGGCGATGATGCTTCCGAAATTCCCGTATGACTCAAGACTCAAGAATTTGCAGGGGATCCTTGCGGCTAAGGGCGTCGACGTGGCTGTAGTGCTGAAGCCTGAGAACACGTACTACGTCAGCCTCTTCCAAGCCATAATATATTCCAGGCCGATAGCGGTTATAGTGCCTTCAGAGGGAGACCCAACACTAATAGTGCCGTATTTAGATTTAGAGCATGCTAGGGAGCGAAGCCCAATACCAACAATCAAGCATTACTACCATGAGGAGGAATTCTACCACATACTGAAAGAGGGCTTACGTGATGCAGGGAGAGTGGGGCTTGACGTTGATTCATTGACGATGCATACTAAGGTGAAGTCCGTGTCGGAGGCTCTGGAGGTGGTGGATCTTTCGAAAGAGCTCGCCCACCTGAGGATGGTTAAGGATGGGAGTGAGGTTGAAAGGATCAGAGTGGCGGCAGATATAACGGATTTCGGCATGAAGGAGGTCATGAGGGGCTTGGAGGAGAGGGGTAGGGAAGTCGTGGTCGCGGCACGTGCTGAGTATGCTATGAAGGTCAGGTTGGCTGAGTTGCTTGGCGATGAAGGGCTCTATCCTTGGATGAATTGGACCGTAGCGGCTGCGTTATCAGGGTTCAGGTCTTACTACCCTCACGGCATGGTCAGCGGCAGGAAGGTCGTTGACGGTGATGTGGTAATAGTGACGCTTGACATAGCTGTGGAGGGGTATAGGGCTGAGAACGAGAGAACATTCTTAGTCGGTAGAGTCAAGCCCGAGGTCGAGGAGTACTTCGGGCTGATGGAGGAGGCCCAGCGAAAGGCGATAGAGGTTCTGAGACCGGGTGTGTTGGCTGAGGAGTCTGATAAAGTATCGAGAGGAGTTTTTGCGGCGCACAACGCCCTCAAATTCGTTACCCACAGAACAGGACACAGCATAGGTTTGGAGATACATGAAAAGCCCAACTTAGCTGAGGGGGATGTCACGGCCCTGGACACGAACATGGTGTTGTGTGTTGAACCAGGTATATATGTGCCTAATGTTGGTGGGTTTAGGCACTCAGACACAGTCTTAATAACGCCGGACGGTCCTGAGGTGCTTACGAAAACGCCTAAAGGGATAAATAACCTAACAGTTTAGTAGATATTGGGCGGGTATCATGAAAGCCCTTCTCACAGGTTTTGAGCCCTTCGGTGGTGATAAGTTAAATCCGTCGGAGTTTGTGGTGCGTAGGCTGCCTGAAGCCCTCGCTAAGGAGATGCCCGGGCTGGAGGTCGTGACGGCGGTCCTGCCGGTCTCGTTCAGGAGGGCCGGCCCTGTCCTGAGGGGGCTTCTGAGCTCCAACGTCCCTGACATCTACATAGGTCTGGGGCTCTGGTC
The DNA here is from genome assembly GCA_038727705.1 of Zestosphaera sp. NCBI lineage: Archaea > Thermoproteati > Thermoproteota > Thermoprotei > Desulfurococcales > Desulfurococcaceae > Zestosphaera > Zestosphaera sp. The sequence goes on from JAVYVJ010000001.1 coordinate 109,642, forward strand.
TGGGATATCCTACGTCACTGTTGAGAGGGTTGCGGTTAACGTTAAGGACGCTAGGATACCTGATAACGACGGTGAGCAACCTGTGGATGAACCTATAGAGCCTGAAGGCCCTTCAGCATACTTCACCACACTACCTAAGAAGGCGATCCTCAGGAGGTTGAGGGAGAGCGGCATACCCGCAATAGTTTCCAATACTGCCGGAACATTCCTGTGCAATTTCGTGACGTACATCGCATTACACCACTCGGCTATGTACGGCTACCCGAGGAAGGCTGGCTACATGCATCTGCCGCTACTTCCCGAGCAGGCGGCCGTTAAGAGGGGTGACTGGGCCGGCGTGCCGCCCAGCATGTCGTTAGAGACCATGATCAAGGCTGTTGAGATAGCGCTGAGGACGACGGTGGAGATGTTCGATAAGGAGGATGAGAAAATACCGCCTTAACACATCCACGCATTGTTTTTCGTTTAGAATGCCTTCACGGGGGATCCTCCAAGCATTAGCATTCCTTAATTAAGACTTTAGTGAGTTTCACTTGGTGGGCAGTGTGGGGCTCAGATCAGCGTCGAACCCCGTGGATGAGTCAGGCAGGCAGTACCACATCGGTGTGAGGCCTGGTGAGTTGCCTAGGTATGTCCTGCTTCCCGGGGATCCGGGGAGGGTGCCTCTGATAGCCAGTTACTGGGATGAGTATAGGGAGCTAAGCGTTCACAGGGAGTATGTGACATACGTCGGTAGGTATAGGGGTGTGGGCCTGGCGGCGGTGTCCACTGGGGTGGGGGGCCCCGCCGCCGCCATAGCTGTGGAGGAGTTGCTCAGAGTCGGCTCCGACACCTTCATAAGGGTCGGCACCACCGGGGTTTTGAGGGGGGACATAAAGTTAGGTGATCTGATAATCACGACCGCCGCCGTTAGGTATGATGGGGTCAGTAGGATCTACGTGGACGCTGAATATCCGGCGGTAGCCTCATATGACGTGCTCCTAGCGTTGATTGAGGCGGCCGAGGAGTTGGGTGTTAGATATCACGTGGGGATTACGGCGAGCAGTGACTCATTCTACGTGGGTCAGGGGAGGCCGGGCTTCAGAAATTACTTGCCGAGGCGGTGGTCTGACATACATTTAAGGCTCTCTGAAGTTAACGTGTTAAATTTCGAGATGGAGGCGGCGACGATCTTCACGCTGGCCAACATATACGGCGGTAGAGGAGGCGCCGTCTGCGCTGCGATAGCTAATAGGGTCACAGAGGAGTTTTCCCCTGGGGCGGGTGTTGAAGACGCTGTCAGGGTCGCTAACGAGGCTGTCAGGGTGCTGAAGGAGTGGGACGATCTGAGGATCGCGAAAGGCAGGAGGTATTTGACTGCGGGTTTGTTGGGTGAGTGGTTCGTGAGGAAGGGTGGCCTAACCTAGGTTAACGTGGGTGAGAGCACTGTGGTTAAGATACTGATAAACGGCGCTTCAATATTGACGTTCTCTATTAAGGAGAAGACATTAATAGATGAGGGGTTCATATTCTCGGACGAGGGCAGGGTCGTGGCTGTGGGTGAGGGGGAGCCGCCGGAGGAGTTGAGGTATCCTGAACTATTGATTGCCGGCAGGGAGAGACTTGTTATGCCGGGATTCAGCACCGCATTCACCAGCCTTTCACTGTACCCGCTGAGGTATAGGAGGTATGTGGCGGACTTGGGCGCGGGCCTTGACTACCTGAGGAAACTTACTAGGACTGACATGTATTTCCTGGCTTCTATGGGGTTGGCTGAGCTTATCTCCAGAGGGGTCACATCGGCTTTAGTGGTTGATGTGTATCTGGATGAGGTTGCTAGAGCTGCTCATGATCTGGGCTTCAGCACGGTCTTAGCCCCCCCACTTAACTGCGGCCTCGACGAGTTCACACCCGATAATGAGTTGAAGCTATTGCTTAATAGATGGCACGGTAAGGTGGAGGGGGTTTCAGCCGGTGTTGCCGTATGTTACGAGTTGAGTGAGAAGGCCCTGACTCTGGCCAGGGAATACGGTCTTAGGGTTTTCGTCATAGGGGGTGAGATCGAGGATCATCAGGTGAAGGGGGTTGAAGTTATCTACGTAAACCCCGTAAGGGGCTCCGGCGAGAGGGTCATCAGGTGGGGGGATCAACTGGATCGCTGGCAACCAGGGGAGGGTCTGGGTGTGGGTGTGAGACCCTCATACAGTATGGTGGATGTGGTCAGGGAGGTCGTGCACAGGACCTCGAAACATCCCTTGGACGTGCTCTACGCTGCGACCGTCAGGAATCCCTTACTGATGGGTTTAACTAACGTAGGTCCTCTGGAGGAGGGGGTGAAGACGAACCTAGTCATGCTGGACGCCTCCGAACCGCCGGGATGGCCCCTGCCCAGGAGCCTCGATGAAGTGACTAGAGCCGTCACCGAGGGCAATCTTAAGGTGGAGACCGTCATACTGGATGATGAGATACTGGTCGACGGTGGGGAGACTCTAACGGTAGGTAGCGATGTAATAGCTAAGGCTAAGAAGCGCTTGATATCCATACTGCCTGATCAGTGAGTTATTTTTAAGCTTTCGTTCCCCTTAGTTATGGGTGTGAGCGATGTCGATGGGCGTTGAGATACCCCCTGAGTGGAAGAGGTTCAGGTACAGGGGTAAGACGCTGGAGGAACTCATAAACATGCCCATGGATCAGTTACTTCAGATACTTCCGGCAAGAGCTAGGAGATCGTTGCTTAGGGAGTCGTCCACCGACATAATGCGCAGGAGGAGGGAGTACGGATCGGACGAATCACCCAGGATGAAACTGCTTAGGGAGATCAGGAAGGCCAGGGAGTTAATGACCCAGGGCAGGAGTGTCAAGATAAGAACTCATGTAAGGGATATGGTGGTGTTGCCTGAGATGGTCGGGCTGACTATCGATGTGTATAACGGTAAGGAGTTCGTGCCCGTTAGGATAGTGCCTGAGATGATAGGGCACTTCCTCGGTGAGTATGCCCCGACCACTAAACACGTGAAGCACGGCGAGCCGGGACTCAAGGCAACTCGCTCAACACTCTACGTAGCTATGAAGTAGTTGAAAACGCTTAAGGTGGTCAGGCTCCGCTTTCTCTATAGTGTGGACACGAACCCCGATATCGTTTTGAGGTCTTTCATCGTTAGACCCTAAGCGGTTGAGAGGGATTTAGCCCTTAACCCTCAACCTATTTATAAGTTTCTCGAATCTAACGGCGTCGTTGTCGTTCATTAATATCCTTATCTCCTCACCGCCGTAAGTCAGCTCCACGAACGAGAGATTCCCCTCAATCCTCGCTTTGAAGTACTCTTTCAGATCCGCTCTCTCACTGTCTACTTGATATTTCCTCACGCTACCAATCTCATGTAGGTTAATGGTTATACCGCGAACGCCTCTGACAGTGCTCAACGTCTTCAGCATGTTTAGCGAGAGCCCTCCTCTGACCTTGACGAGGACCCCTCTGACCTCAGAGCCCAGTCTTATGGTTAGGGTCTCGTTTTCCAAATCTACCGTTGCTAGGCACTCATAGCACATTCTTTCTCGAAAACAGAGTCCACGGAATCTCCTGACACCCCTTTCCACGGCGCTCACTACCTATTAAGCGTGGAGTCCTTAATATTAAGTATTATTAAGCAAGACTTATAATCAGCGATTGCTCAGTGATTAAGTAGGGTGTGAGAGATGGGCTATGAGTGGGTTGACGAAATGTTCAGGGTTAGATTAAGTAAGGAGGATGTGGAGGAGCTTGAGGCCACCCTGAAGGACATGAGAAACCCTGTCGACGTCTACACGTTCGTCGACAGCAAGTGTAGGTACTGTGCCAATACTGTGAGGCTCATCGACGTGATATCTAACGCCAGCCCCGTAGCCAGTGGGGCCAGGCTCGTGAGGCATGTCCTCGTCAGGAGGGAGGCTGATGAGGAAGGCCTCTTCAGGAAATTCGGGATCTCAAGAGTTCCGACGATAGCGATGCTTGACGGTTTCATTAAGTACCTCGGCATGCCGGCGGGTGAGGAGCTAAGGGGCTTCATAGAGACTGTAATCAGGTTAAGCACTGGTGACTCAGGGTTGAGCGCACAGACCGCTGGGGAGATATCCAAGCTGAGAGGTCCTGTACAGGTGGACGTGGTTGTGACTCCTACCTGCCCCTACTGCCCCTACGCTGCACTGCTAGCTAACATGTTCGCCTTCGAGTCGTTCAGGGCCGGGAATAAGGTAGTGACGTCCAATGTGGTTGAGGCGTACGAGAACCCTGACATAGCAGATAAATACGGGGTTGTTTCAGTCCCCATGATAGCGATAAACGAGGAGGTTGAGTTTGTGGGGGTGCCTTACGAGGATCAGTTGTTGGAGAGGATAGTTGCTCACTCAAACAGGGAGTACTTGAAGAGGGCGAAGAAGGAAGAATACATGAGAATACTTAAGGAACTGAGTAAGGAGTCGGAGAACGCGGAGCGGCAGTGATTTGAAACATCTTCCCCGCCGGCTCAATTCAGCTGACTTATGAGGTATTTCGTGTCAGGTGTTTCAGTACCCGCATGTGTAGCAGTCTCCAGCCTCACCTTCCTGAAGAGTGTATCTCGAGGAGATCCTGTACCTTACCTGAGGTCTCCTCCCGGCCTCTGGCAGCGGTTCGCTGGACTTCACTTCCTCCTCCCCCGCTTCATCACCCTTACGCGGGGTCTCTGCCGGCTCCCCAACGCCCTCCATTCTCCTCTCCCTGGCCATCCTGCGTGTGAGTTTAGCTCCAAAGTATATCACTTGTTGCGACTTACTCTTATCCCTATACACCGTTATACCTTTACAACCAAGCTTCCAGGCGAGCATGTAGACGTTCCTCACGTCGTCGACGCTTGCCTCAGCCCTCATATTCACCGTCTTGCTCACGCCCGCGTCGACCCACTGTTGCCACACAGCCTGGTGGAGGACGTGCCAGGTCGGCTCCACGTCGTGTGCTGTCACGAATATCTCCCTGAGCTTCCTAGGTATGTATGGATTATGCCTGACTGAACCGGACTCGGTTATCAGGCTTATCACTTCTGGATTATCGAGCCCATACTCCCTAAGACTGTTTAGGAACAAGTTGTTGACCTCCACGAACGTGCCGACCGTCACCACACGGGTGAACGCTAGAGCGAAGATAGGCTCTATTGAGGATGAGGTGTCAGCTATTATTGATATGGTGCCGGTAGGTGCTATCGAGAGCAGTGCTGCGTTCCTAAGCCCGTACCTAATCATCTCCTCACGGAGCTGGTTCCAATCGACTGCTGGTCTGCTTTCAACTATCGCTCTAACGTTGTTGGACGTCATGAGATCAACGCCTGCAGCACTGAGTACCTCATCGAAGGATTTCGCGGCGATCCAGAAAGGTCGGTAGAGCTTAGGGTTCCAGACTGGGAAGGGGCCTTTCTCCTTAGCTAACTCAACGGAGGCTCTGTATGCGTTATATGCAATCCATTCACTCAAATAGTATGCTAGATAGAGGGCGTCGACAGAGTCGTAGGGGATGCCTAGCGTTATGAGCATGTGCGCCCATCCCATGACGCCTAGGCCAACCTTTCTAGTACGTCTGGCAGCCCACTCCAGCTGGGGTAAGGGCCACTTAGCAACGTCTATCACGTCGTCTAGGAACCTCACAGCGACCATCACGTCGCGGCCCAGCCCGGCCCAGTCAATCGTTGGCTTGCCGTCAACGTATTGCACGTACTTCTCCAGGTTGATGCTCCCGAGGTTGCATGACTCCCACTCCAGGAGCGGTTCCTCACCGCATGGGTTAGTAGCATTTATCTTACCAACATACCATGTCGGGTGTCTCCTGTTGACAGTGTCTATGAAGAGAAGTCCGGGGTCTCCGGAATCCCACGCGTTCTTAACTATCTCCTGGAACATGGCCTTCGGATCCTCCCAGCCGACTATAGCGTTCTCGCTCTCCGCTATAGCTAGCGCCTCATCCCAGGTTATTATGAGCGACTCATCGAGGGGTATTGAACCTCCGTGCGCCTCGAGCTCATCCACTATAACCTCCTGAACCCACTCTTCGTCCATGTAGTGCCTTGCCCACACGACTGCATACTTCCTTGAATCGCTGCTCCCATCTATTGAGGTCTTGCGGGGGTTTATCAGGGGTATTGGCCTTCCTTCCGACATATGCTTGAAGAACCAGTCATACATCCCCACCGATATGTTGAAGTTCTGGAGGGATCTGTCTTTAAGCTCCCCTGATTTGCTCCTGATGAACTTCATTATGTCGGGATGCCATACGTGGAGAACCCCCATGTTAGCCCCTCTTCTACGTCCACCCTGCTTCACAACATCCGTGTTTACGTCGAAGAGTCTCATAAACGAGAGAGGTCCCGAAGCCACGCTGGCGGTGGAGGAGACTACATCCCCTTCAGGCCTGAGTTCTGAGAAGGAGAAGCCAGTGCCGCCGCCCTGCTGGAAGACTATGGCCTGAGCTCTTACGATGTCATATATTCCTTCCCCCTCGGGCGTCACCATGGAGTCCCTAACTGGAAGGACGAAACATGCTGACAGAATGCCGAGCTTGGTGCCGGCGTTCATCAGCGTCGGTGAGTTAGGGATGAACCTTAACTCGCTCAGCAGTCTGTAGAACTCGCGGAACCACTTCTCACGGTCTTGGGCCTCGGCACTAGATATGTGCCCGGCAACCCTCTCAAAGAGGGTCTTCGGCGTTTCGAGGAACCTGCCGTTGGACGGGTTCTTCATCAGGTATCTGCTTGCCAGAACCCTTAGTGAGTAGTAACTCATCCTAGAGTCTTCAGGATTAAAGCTAGTCCAGCCGTTCTTACCGAACACGTCGTTGTAGATTCTTGAGAGGACGTAGTTACGTGCAGCCAGCTCATACCTAGGATCAACAACGACCTTACTTATCAGGACCTTCTCGACCAGATCCGCTATCCTTACTGTGGTGAGTCCCTCCGGGTTCTTTAGAACCTCGTTTATTACCTCGTCTATGACTGTCGCCGCGTTGGAGGGGTCGCTGAACCCCGCTGAGCTCATGGCTAGGTGCACTGATTTTGTGAGCTTGTCTAGCTTGAAAGCCTCACTACCCCCGCTCCTCTTAACCACCTTCAAAGATTCCAAACTCGATTCACCGAACCTTATTACTCTCCTCCTATTTCTTAAAAGGTTTAGGAATAGATAAAGCCTAACCCCAATGTTAACCTGTATTACATTCGTGTTGAGACCCATACCATCAGGTCTTCCCGAGGGGTGGGTAATGATGGTACGTATGAGGTCGGGCGTGAAGCTGTATGCTTCGCACTCGAGGGGGGCTGACCCTCCCCCTCAACTCACTCGTTGTAGGGCAGGAACGGTAATACTGTGTGCGGGATCTGGGATCGGATCCGATGCTAGCTTGCCTTGAATTTAGAGTCCCAGGTCTCGTATACCTTGATTAACTCCTTGTTAACGCTTGGCTTCCTCTCCTTGAGAGCCTCTATGAAATCCTCCTTACCTATCGGCCTCGGATCCCCTGAACCGTCTCCCTTAGAGAAGAACTCCCTCACAGTCCTTAGATGTGCGCTCATCACTATGTCCCTTATGTCGCTTGCAGTGTAGCCCTCCATAGTGTCAGCCAGCTCATTCAGGTCCACGTCGGTGGAGAGCTTCAGCGACGACGTGTACAGCTTGAGTAGCTGCCTCCTTGACTCCCTGTCCGGCAACGGCACGTAGATCCTCTTCTGGAACCTCCTTATGAAGGCCTCATCAAGCTTCCAAGGCTTGTTTGTGGCCGCTATCACGTAGACCAGCTTCTGAGCGCTCCCCTTATCCTGGAGGCCGTCCATCTCCTTAAGGAATTGAGTCCTCACCCTGACCTCACCGCCTATCTCGCTACTGAAGGTGCCGAAGAGTGAGTCGACTTCATCTATGAATATTATCACCGGCTTCTGATCGCGCGCTGAGATCTCCCTAGCCTTGTTGAAGAGTGCGGCGACCTTACGCTCTGACTCGCCGAGCCATTTAGACATTATGGATGCTGCGTCAACGTGAATGAAGACTCCCTCTATCTCGTTAGCGACCGCCGCCGCCACGTAGGTTTTACCACAGCCTGGCGGTCCGTAGAGGAGGAGTGCTCTAGGCCACCCTAGAGGGAAGAGATCGGGTCTTTTAGTGGGGTAGATTATTGATTCGTAGAGGGCTCTCTTAACGTCGTCTAAGCCCGCCACATCGTTGAACCGCACGTTAGGCTTATCCTTAACCACCAGGGCCTCTATCTCGTCGTCAGGGCTCTCCTCCCTGGCTGATCCGGAGGTGGATAGCGGTAAGGCTCTAAAGTTCTCCAGGTCCTTTATCCTCTTCTGATACTGTTTTATCCAGTCCTTGTATATGGCGTTCAGCGGGTTTTCAGGGTAGAGCTGTATTATCTTGACTAGGACGTCTATGGCGTTCCTGTAGTTCTTCGCTGCCTCCCCGTAGTTCCCCTCCCTATCGTTCATCACAGCCTGTATGGCGTAGTGCCTCGCAATATTCTCTAGATAAGGTAGTGAGTTGCTACTCACTAATCAACCACCCCTTCCCCCTCTAAAACCTTAGAAGATTATCTTGTTCTGCTCACGCAGCCTGTTCAATGCTTTGTAGACTTCCTCCTTGCTGACGCCCAGTGAGTCCTTGAAGTGGTTCACATCGACGAAACCGTTGTGGGTCGCTATGTACTCCAGCAGAGCCTTCTCGAGCATGCTCTGGTCAACGGCCTTCGGCCTCTCCTGATGCCTGCTCGCTTCAGGCAGTTTCTCAGCCTCCCTCTTAACCCTCTCCTCCAGATTACCTCTGACCTTAATCGGCAGCAGTATGTCGACGGGTATATCAGGCATCTGCGACTTTATGGTCTCTGCGGCCGCCTTCTCTATTTCCTGAAGCAGCTTCTTGGCTTCAGGCGTATGTTCTATCACGTCCTCCGGCTTCACTCTCGCATAGTCGGTCGTCGACGCTATGACCTTCCGGGATTCACTGATTAAGGTGTCTATGTTGTAAGCTAGGTTCGGCACTAGATCCTTAACGTAGTCTTTAGCGACGACGAGTAGGTTGGAGACCTCTATCAGCGGCGCCGATATGTTGCTGACGTCCTCTAAGGTCTCGAGCCTGAGCTTCACCTGCTCGAGGACCTTCTCCACCACGACGAGCTTAGTGGTCATCTCCCTCACCTGCGTGGCTTCGTTGGCGTATATTAGCGCCCTGTCGTTCTCCCTGCCCACACTGGCGGAGATCGTTGCCTTAACTAGGTGGTCGTACCTGCTCTTCAGTCTAGCCACCGCATCAGATACTTCCTGCTTTGCCGAGTCGACGTGGACTATGAGTAGCGAGATGAACTTCTTCGGATCTACCCTAGACTCTCCTCTGAACAGCGTGCGTAGTCCTGAAAGCCACTTCATCACACCCCCACCCTCACTAAAAACGCTCAAGCCGCACTCCTCCCCTCGCTGTTGTTACGAGACGTCGACTACCTGAACTTGTATGGGTTGCTCAACCCTCACCTGGTCTGCCTGCTGCTTAACCAAGGATGCGGGGGTTGGAGCCTCACTCACAGGTCTTATCTCGCCCGCCTCGGTCTCGAGCTTCGCGATCAAATCCAAATGCTTCTCCGCATCCCTCTTCTCATCCAGTGCCTTGGCCTTGTTGCTTCTGAGCACGTCGGAAGCGACCTTGTAGGCTTGATCGCTTATCTCGTTGCTCATGTAGAGGATCTGCATGTTAGTCAAGTCCTTCTCCAGCCGTATTATCGTGTCCTCCAACTCGCCCGCCCTCCTTCTGAGGAGTTCTTTAACCTTGCTGACCTCATCCTTAAGCATCTTGGACTCGCTGTCCAACCTCCTCTTCAGCTCTTCATACGCGTGTGCGGGGATGGAGCCTTTCCTGAACAACTCCTCAGTAGCCCTTAGCCTCCTCTTAACTCTGTCCAGCTTGTTCTCAGTGCTTAGGGCTAACACCTTCCACTCGTGCACCACTACCGGGCCGTCGGGCGTTAGCTTAACCCTGGTAATTGGGACGTTCTCATACAACGCGTCATTGATTACTATCTCGAGAGACTCAACCTCGCCCGAGACGTTGCTGAATATAGCCATCAGCTTACCGAGGACCCTACCGTACTCATCCTTAATCACCTGACCGACGAATTTATCAATCTGATCCAGGCCAACCGCCACGGCGTTCAACACCTCACAGTATTACTGCCTCAATAGAATTACTTAAAAGGGTGGGGGCCTCAAAGAATCCCCGTAGCCTACGTAGGATTAGAGAGCCGCATAGGGATCCTTCAGGGACTGCTCCCCGCTATAGCCTCCGTATTTATTACTGCGGTGAGCTGTATTGCTTGGGGATGTGTATGGAGTTCGACATTAATTATGTTAAGGGTCTTCAAGTGCTTGACTCGAGAGGTAACCCGACCGTCGAGGTTGTCGTGGTTACTGAGGGCGGCGGGTACGGCAGGGCCATAGCCCCTGCCGGCGCTTCAAGGGGGAGGAGGGAGGTCGTGGATCTGAGGGACGGTGGATCTAAGTTCCTAGGTATGGGTGTTCTTAAGGCTGTTGAGGCTGTCAACAAAGTTCTGGCACCCGCCCTGACGGGCCTTAACTCCTCAAACTACAGGCTCGTTGATAGGAAGATCGTTGAGAGTGACGGGACCCAGGATAAGTCTAGGGTTGGGGGTAACGCGTGCGTCGCCACATCGCTAGCGAGTGTTAAAGCCGCTGCCGACACGATGGGGATCCCGCTCTTTAACTTCATAGGGGGGTTTAAAGCGAGGCTACTGCCGACGCCGCTCATGAACATAATTAACGGTGGGGCCCACGCCGGCAATGAGTTAAGCTTTCAGGAGTTCATGGTGATTCCGGTAGGCGCTGACAGGTTTAGTGAGGCCCTAAGAATAGGGGTTGAGGTCTATTGGGGGCTCAAGAAGTTCCTTAAAGGTAAATACGGTTCGAACGCAGTTAACGTCGGCGATGAAGGGGGGTTCGCCCCGCCGATGAGAAGGGTTGAGGAGGCTCTGAACGCGTTGGCGGAGGCGGTCAGACTGGCCGGATATGTCCTTGGTGGCGACGTGCTTATAGGGATAGACGTTGCGGCAAGCCAGTTCTTCGACGCTTCAAGCGGTAAGTACAGTGTTGACGGGAGGCTCTTAAGCGCTGAGGAGTTGCTGGAGATGTACCTGGATATGGTGTCTAGGTATCCGATAACATACTTGGAGGACCCCTTCGACGAGGAATCCCCGACTATGTATGGGGAGCTGAGGAAGGCTGTCAGAGGTAGGGCTCTAGTGATAGGTGACGACCTTACGGTGACTAGGGAGGACTTGATCAGTGAGTACCTCAGGGAGGGGTTTATAGACGGCGCCATCGTTAAGGTGAATCAGATCGGCACGTACTCGGAGGCGGAGGACGCTGTGAGAACCCTCCTGACGAACGGTGGTAGAGCGATAATCAGCCACAGGAGCGGTGAGACGGAGGACAACACGATAGCCCATATAGCAGTTGGGTTGGAGACCGGCCTCATCAAGACGGGCGCGCCTGCCAGGGGTGAGAGGACAGCCAAGTACAACGAGCTGCTCAGAATCGAGGATTACTTGGGTGATACTGCCCTCTTCCTGAAGGACAGGATGTTTAAGTAGTCCTGAAGCTTCACGGGGATTAAGGCTGTATCCCCCTGCAAGTTATTTAAAGGGAGGGGCCTAATTATCTACATAGTAGTCCACGGAATTTTTGAGGGTGGGTAGCGGTGTCGATCAGCGAGATTGAGGAGGAGGCTAGGAGGATTGTTGAGGAGGCTAAGGTTAAGGCCGAGGAGATATTAAGTAGTGCTAAGAGCGAGGCTGAGGGGCTGAGGTCCAGGCCTCTGGTCAACCTGGTCACGCCGGAGGAGAGGAGGAGACTCGAGGAGGAGTTTGAAGCTAGGTTGAGGGACCTGAGGTCCTCGGCTGAAGAGCGGAGGGCCAGAATAGTGAAGGCGTTCACTGAGAGGAGGGACAGCCTGGTTAAGGAGATAGTGGAGATCGTGACTGGTTTAAGGGAGATATAGAATGCTGTTACTCTCGACGCCCGAGAGACTTCACTACCTTAGGCTACTAGTGCCTAAGGACTTGAGCGGTAAGGCCTTGGCCCTCCTGCAGAGCCTCGGCGTCATGCATGTAGAGGTCGTGGGTGAGTTGAGTGAGGAGGACCGAAAAGCGCTTTCAGAACGTTTTGAGAGGGTTCGTGCGCTCTCGAACCTGATTAACTCTCTTGAGGGTCACTACGACTTCACGATTGTGGATGTGAGAAGGGAGTTAAGTGTTGAGGGTCTTGAGGACACGTTGGACGACGTCCTCGTCAGGCTGGGCAAGGTCTACGAGGAGATAGAAAACCTCGTGAAAAACAGGGAACGCGCGGTCTCGGACATTAACACGTGCTTGAGGCAGCTTAAGGTCCTAGAGTTCCTCAAGGATAGGATCGGGAGTGCGGTCAAGGTCTCAGAGCTCTCCTTTACCGGTGAAATTCTCTTCTCGCTTGTGGCTGTGGGTAGGGCGCAGGACTTAGAGGGCCTCCTCACTGCACTGCCTAAGGACCTAACCGTCGTGTATGGCGTTGTCGACGGGGAATTCATAGTGATGCTGATAGGACTCACGGGGATGTTGAGTGAGGTTGGTGAGGCGCTCGCTAAAGTTAAGGCTGAGGTTCTCGAGTTCCCTCAGCAGGAAATCCCGTTGTACGATTACATGACTGAACTGCGCAGGCGGGTTGATGACTTGAGGGACTTGCTGTCTAAGATTGATAGAGACCTTAGAGATATTTTAGGCAGGAACGCGGAGCTCCTAGCACTCGCTAAGGTGGTTAAGGAGGTCGTTGAGTCGCGACTCAACGCATTACTCAACGCAGCCAGTGGTGAGTACCTCCTGGCCATGGAGGGCTGGATCCCTGAAGGCTCCCTGAGTGTACTTAAGGGCAGGCTCAGTGCCGAGGTCGGGACGTACTTGATGGTGGGTGTGTCAACAGATAAGAAACCGCCCACTAAAATGAGGAACTTGAGGTTCTTCAGACCGTTCGAGCTCCTGACCAGGTTCTACGGCGTGCCCTCACCTGGTGAGTGGGATCCTACGCCAATCCTGACGTATTCCTTCCTAGTCTTCTTCGGCTTGATGATGGCTGACGCAGTCTACGGGTTGGTGCTGTTGCTCATTATTAGGTACGTGCTCGACAGGAGCGGCTTCGTGGATAATCCGTACTCACCCGGCTACGTAGCGTTGAAGAGGATGATGACGGTGCTGTCTGCATCTGCCACGTTCTTCGGCGTGCTCTCGAACACCTTCGCCGGCTACTCAATAGCATTCAGGAATGGAGTCATCTGCTTCGTAGTTGCCAGTGGGGTCAGGCCTGAGTCAATGCTAGTACCCTCGTTGCTGAACCTGTCTGACCCCATGTTCTTCCTGATTCTCGCGTTGATAATAGGGTTAGTGCACATAAACGTGGGTCACGCCCTCTCACTCCTCGTCGGCGTGAAAGCAGGTGATGTGGGGAGGGTGTTGAGCGAGTCTGGTCTGTTGGTGGCGGAGGTCTTCAGCATACCGTACGTACTCCATGAATTCCTCCGGTACGACTTGCTCGTGTTAGGTCCTGAGTGGTATACCTACATGCTCTACGCTTCACTCGCGGGGGTTCTGCTCATGATAGCGGGCACCGTCAAGCAGATGGGGGGTGTCGGGCTTTTCATGTGGATCTTCAACTTGACGGGGGTCCTTGGCGACGTCCTATCCTACTCCAGGATAGCTGGTCTGGGGATAGCGACGTACGTGATGGCGGCCAACTTCAACAGGCTGTCCTTAGGCATACTGGAGTACTTCTCGGGGGTCGCGCCGATCGTAGGACCCCTTGTAGGGTTTCTGCTGATGTTTGCGGTCGTGTTGTTCATGAACGCGTTTAACCTGATCTTCGGGACTATAGGGGGTTTTGTCCACTCGATGAGGCTGTGTTTCGTTGAGTTCCTGCTTAAATGGTATGAGGGTAACGGGTCCGAGTTCACGCCCTTTACCATTAAGGTGGACAGGCACGTCCCCATAGGGAGGGTCAGGTAGTGAAGCATGGCAGGGCTTGATTAAGACTTAAAAGTGGTTCCTCGTTTATTAAGCAGTGAGGTGTGTGTGACCCCATGTCCGCAGACATCACGTCTCTTTTCAGTCCCTCGGTCATAGCGTCGCTGGGAGCTGTGTTAGGCGTCGCGGGGGGTGTGGCCGGCTCCTCGATAGGGATAGGTAAAGCCGCCTCAGCAGGCCTTTCAGTGATATCCGAGGATCCAGGCACCTTCAAATTAGTTCTCATTCTCTCATCCCTCCCGATGACGCAGACGTTCTACGGCCTTATATTCGCCCTACTCACCCTGACATCCGTCATGCCCGGCATTGCCGAGATGACTTGGGCTAAGGCAGGTGCTTTCCTAGGTGTGGGGCTGTTCGTGATGGCCGCGGAGCTTTTCTCGGCCTGGTATCAGGGGGTGATCTGCATGTCAGGAATAGTTGAACTGCCGAGGGCTGGGGGCAGGATGCTCGTGCCCTCGTTAATTCTCGCCGCCTACGTTGAGATGTTGGGGATTCTTGGCATGGTTTTAGGCTATCTCCTGATTCTGCTGGTCTCTGCATCACCTATTTGAGGTGTGGTTGGCCGGGGATGAGCCTAGAAAGTCTTAGGGAGGAGGTTTTGAGGAAGGCAAGGGCTAAGGCCGAGGGCCTGCTGAGGAGCGCTGAGGCCGAGGCCAGGAAGATCTTGGAGGAAGCTACTAGGGAGTACGCGGAACGGGTTAATGCTGCTAGGGAGGCTGAGCTGAGGGAGTTGCGGGACGAGCTGTCTAAGAAAGTCAGCGAGGAGTCGATGAAGCTCAATATGGAGTTGCTTGAGTTCAAGAATAAGTTGGTTGAGGACTTAATTCGCGATGCCTTGGAAAGGCTTGCATTGATCTCTGAAGACGTTAGAAGGAAGTCTCTGAGAACGCTGGTTAGAGAAAGTATTGAGGAGGGACCGCCCGAGCAGGTGATGAGGTTGATGGTGGTTGAGAGGGATCTACCGCTTGTCAGGGACGTTGTGAAGGAATTAGGCATTGAGGGCAGGGTTAAGGAGGTCGGGTTGCTGCACCCTAGATACGTGGGGGGCGTGGTCGTGGAGTTCGGCAACGGTTCATTAAGTGTGGACAATACGTATCTGACAAGGCTTGAGAGAGTCACCCCCTACCTCTACAGGAGGTTGAGGGGGGAGATCTTCGGAGGCTAGCGCTGTGTTTCGGACGGTCAATGATGAAGTTTTCTTCAATCATGTGGAGCTACGCCTGCATAAGACCCTAAGCCCGAGTCTGGTGGGCAGGCTCAGCGATCTCGTGGCACGCACCTTCACGGACTTTCTGGCGTCCCTGCAGGATCTCGACATCAGCTCGTGCATGGCTAGGGAAATTCACGGCGAATCCCCCCTACCGCGTCCGACCATCTACAGCAGGTTACTTAGATGTTGGGAGGGGTTTGTGAGGGATGAGATCCGCCTGATCAAGCCTTCAGACAGCGTGTCGAGGCTGATCAACCTTCACGTAGGCAGGTACGTCTTGAACGATCTTGCAGGGGTCCTGAGCGCCGGCAGTGAGGATGTCGTGTACTTAAGCCCTCAGACCGCCAGGACGTTGAGGGGTGTCGCCGAAGTTGATGGTTTGCTCCCCGTCCTGAGGGGGTATGTTGGAGCTGACTTCATAGTTAAAACCCTCAGGAAGTACAGGGGTTTTAGAGTTGGTGATTTAGATATCCACAAGCTGGTCGGGGAGCTTATTGAGTCATACTTTAGGGAGCTTAGAATTGCGCTTGAGGCTCTGGGGGTATCCACCCGTGCTTTGGAGTGTGTAGGTTGTGTTGAGAGGTTTGAGGGTCTTAAGCATTCCTTGAGGCGTGCTCTGAGGGAGGGGCGTGATTTAGCGAGTGTTCTGACTCCTCTGACACCTACGCAGAGGGGGGTTCTAGCCAATTCCTCCTCGGACACGCATGCGCTCGAGTTTCTGCTTGCAGCCTTCCCTACGATCCTGTGCCACAACCTGCTGAGGGCAGCGCCGCCGTCGGCTGAGACCTTGCTTCATTACATCCTGCTTAAGGACTGGGAATTGCGGACCTTCTCCCAAGTTATTTACTTGATTACCTCCGGGTATCCGGTCGACGTAATTCAGGAGGAGGTTGCGGGGTGGGCAAGATTCTATGAGTCGCTTCCCAAGTAGGAAGGACGTGGTGGTGGTTGGCGAGCTGAGCTTCCTGGAGGGTTTCAAGCTTGCGGGGGTCAGGAGGCTTGTGGAGGTCGAGAGCTCGGAGAACGTCAAGCAGAAGCTCGCTGAAATTCTGGCAGGGCTTTACGGGGACCCTTCTGTGGGCGTTATAGTGATTCAGCAGAGGTTCAGAGATTTAATAATAGATAAGGTGGAGAGAGTGAGCAGGGAGCAGCTGGTGGTCTTCATACCCGGTCTTAAGGAGGTCCCTCAGATAGATGTGAAGGATTATTACTCACGTATGGTTAAATCGTATTTAGGCGTTAGTGTTGAGGTGTGAGGGGATGGTTAGAGGCAGGGTGATTAGGGTTTCAGGTCCCTTAATAGTGGCTGAGGGTATGGAGGGGTCGATGGTCTACGAGGTTGTCTTAGTCGGTGAGGAGAGGCTCATCGGCGAGGTTATAGGGCTGCAGGGCGGCAGAGCGTTTATTCAGGTCTATGAAGACACGTCGGGGCTTCAGGTGGGGGAGCCTGTGGAGGGCACTGGAGGGCTCCTGTCGGCAGAGCTTGGTCCGGGGATAGTTGGCAAGGTGTATGACGGTCTTCAAAGACCGCTCTCAGTTATCGGTGAGTTATCGGGCGCTTTCATAGGCAGAGGTGTTAAGCTGCCGGCCCTGCCTAGGGACGTTAAGTGGGCTTTCAGGAGGTCGAACGTCAGGGCGGGTGATAAGATCCAAAGCGGTGATGTATTAGGTTACGTGCAGGAGACGCCGATACTACAGCATAAGATCATGGTCCCTCCAGGAGTCTCAGGCGTTTTGAAGGAGATCGTTCAGGACGGGGACTACACTGTTGAGGACTTGATCGCTGTGGTGGACGTGGGTGGTGGCACAACGAAGGAGGTGAGTCTCATGAGCAGGTGGCCTATACGCAAGCCTAGGCCGTACAGACAGCGTCTAGAGCCTGTGGAACCCCTTATAACCGGGACTAGGGTCTTGGATATAATGTTCCCTATAGCTAGGGGCGGTAAGGCGGCAGTGCCTGGAGGTTTCGGAAGCGGCAAGACGGTTTTGATGCACACGCTAACTAAGTGGAGCAGGACTCAAGTCAACATATTTGTTGGGTGTGGGGAGAGGGGTAACGAGATGGCTGACGCGTTGCACAGCTTCAGGAGGCTGACAGACCCGTCTTCAGGTAGACCCCTCTCCGAGAAGGCGGTCTTCATAGCTAACACCTCCAACATGCCTGTGGCCGCCAGGGAGACGAGCGTCTTTCTCGGGGTTACTATAGGTGAGTACTTCAGGGACATGGGTTACGATGTGCTGATGGTTGCTGACTCGACCTCCCGCTGGGCAGAGGCCATGAGGGAGATAAGCGCCAGGCTTGAGGAGATGCCCGGTGATGAGGGCTTCCCCGCCTATCTGGGATCCCGCTTGGCCGAGTTCTACGAGAGGGCGGGCAGAGTGGTTACGTTGGGGAGTCCTGAGAGGTCCGGCTCGTTAACTCTCTTGGGGGCGGTCTCGCCGCCCGGCGCCGACTTCAGCGAGCCCGTAACTACGAACACCCTCAGGTATGTGGGCACGTTGCTTGCTTTAGACGTCTCGCTGGCTAACAGGCGGCACTTCCCAGCGATTAATTGGTTGTTGAGTTACTCCCAATATGTTGATACTGTGGCTACCTGGTGGGAGCGTGAGTTCAGCGGGTGGTTAAGGTTGCGTGGTGAGGCTTTGAGGATCCTGCAGAGGGAGTCGGAGCTCATGGAGTTAGTCAGGCTGGTCGGTCCTGAGGCTCTTCCCGACTCCGATAAGTTGCTCCTGGACGTGGCTAAGATGATTAGGGAGGACTTTCTACAGCAGAGTGCGTACCACTCGGTGGACGCCTACAGCTCCCCCGAGAAGAGTGTTCTAATGCTTGACCTAATAATTAAGTTCTACGAGGGCGCCTCTAAAGCGTTGGGCGACGGCATCCCCTTGAGCAGGGTTAGGGAGTCCCCCATTATATCCCGTATCGCCAGGATGAAGGAGGTGCGTAATGAGGAGTTTAAAAACTTCTACGAGGCGCTGGTCAGGGATTTGACGAGCTACTTTAATTCCTTGAGGGGTGGTTAGGACGGTTCTCAGGTTGGGTGTTAAGGAGATTAGGAGGGCTTTAAGTGCTAGGGGCTCTCTGCTGATAGTCAAGTCTGTTGAGGGCATTAAGTACAATGAAGTCGTTGAGGTGATCCTGCCGAACGGTGAGTCGAGGGTGGGCCAAGTCATAGATGTGGGTAGGGATCTCTGCGTCATCCAGGTGTTCGGTGGGGTCAGTGAGGTTAACGTAGAGGCCATTAAGGTGAGATTTAAGGGGGAGACGCTTAAGATCCCCGTTTCCTTAGACATGTTCGGGAGGGTCTTCGACGGTCTGGGGAATCCGCTGGATAAGGGCCCCAACATAATACCTGAGGATTGGATGGACGTTAACGGCGCCCCACTGAACCCCGCTATGAGGGAGCCGCCGTCGGAATTCATAGAGACCGGCATATCCGCTATAGACGCTCTATTCTCAATCGTAAGGGGCCAGAAGCTGCCCATATTCAGCGGGGCCGGATTACCCCACAACAGGATAGCTGCCCAGATAGTCAGGCAGGCCTCTGTTAGAGGGAGGGGGGAGAGGTTCGCGGTGGTCTTCGCGGCTATAGGGGTTACTCATGAGGAGGCCTACTTCTTCATGGAATCCCTTAAGAGGGCCAAGAACGTGGAGAACGTTGTTTCATTCATTAACACGGCGTCATCACCTGTTATTGAGAGGATCGCGGTCCCACGCGTAGCCCTAACCACAGCCGAGTTCCTTGCCTGGAGGCATGACATGCATGTGCTGGTGAT
The DNA here is from genome assembly GCA_038727705.1 of Zestosphaera sp. Taxonomy (NCBI): domain Archaea; kingdom Thermoproteati; phylum Thermoproteota; class Thermoprotei; order Desulfurococcales; family Desulfurococcaceae; genus Zestosphaera; species Zestosphaera sp. Next base: position 128,703 of record JAVYVJ010000001.1, read on the forward strand.
AATGAGCGATTTAACTAACTACTGTGAAGCCTTACGCGAGCTCTCGGCGGCTAGGGAGGAAGTGCCTGGGAGGAGGGGGTATCCGGGTTACATGTACACCGACCTCGCCACCATATATGAGAGGGCTGGCAAGGTGACTGGCAGGAAGGGCTCGATCACTCAGATGCCCATACTCACGATGCCTGACGACGACATAACCCACCCGATACCTGACTTGACCGGCTACATAACGGAGGGTCAGATAGTCCTTTCCAGGGACCTGTTCAGGAAGGGGATCTACCCTCCGGTCGACGTCCTGCTCTCGTTGTCGAGGCTGATGAAGGACGGTATAGGGCCTGGGAAGACTAGGGAGGATCACTACCAGGTCTTCATGCAGTTGATAGCTGCCTACACGGAGGGTCAGTACCTGAGGGAGCTCTCCGCGATAATTGGTGCTGAGTCCTTAAGCGAGAGGGACAGGAAGTACTTGAGTTTTGCCGATCTCTTCGAGAGGAGGTTCGTTAAGCAGGGTGAGTTCGAGAGGAGGGATGTGGAGTCCACGCTCAACCTGGCGTGGGAAGTCCTCTCCTCACTACCTGAGGAGGAGTTGAAGCTGGTGAGCGTTGAGAATATTAGGAGGTACCACCCGAAGTACAGGTCGCCGGTGAGGGGTAGTGTCGCAACAGATACTCAGGCTGGCTAGGCCTACTAAGATAGAGTTCATTAGGCTTAAGCGGAGGCTGGCCACCGCCCGACGCCTCCATAGAGTGCTTAGGGACAGGCTACTCATACTGACTCAAGAGCTGGTTTCACTGTATAGGGAGGCTATCGAGTACAGGTTGAAGGTCCATGAAGAGGTCGTGAGGTGTGGTAGGGAGTTCGTGAAGACCACCTCGTACACTCCCCCCTGGGTCGTTGAAGAGTTCACCAGATCCAGAGTAGTGGACTCTAAGGTGGTTATGGGATCTAGGGTGGTCGCCGGCGTGAGGTTGCCTCTACTGGAGTATGAGGTGGCGGCGGGGAAGTACGACTACAGCGTGTACCCCCTCACACTAGAAGACACTAGCAAATGCTATGAAGAGTTGGTGAGGGACGTCCTCAGGCTCGCTGAAGTGGAGATCTCCATGATTGAGGTTGGTAGGGAGGTTCAGAAGGTGAAGAGGAAGGTGAACGCGTTGGAGAACATCACTATCCCCAGACTCAGAGCCACCATAAGGTACTTAGGTATGAAGTTCGAGGAGAGGGAGAGGGAGGACAAGGTAAGGAGGAAGAGGATTAAGCGGATACTGGAACACCGAACTCAGCGGTAGGTGAGGACTTACTGAGGCGTATCAGCGGAGGGTTTTTCAAAACTCCCTTAATGAGGGAAGTGAGTGTTGAGCCTCAGTAAGCTCAGCCGCCCTCCAGCACAGGAGCTATGATAATCTTAATTACGTCGGAGTTGCCTCCCGATTGTTGCTTCAGTTCGGAGGGCTTGATCCTGCTGAGGTCCTCGTTGTACGGGAGGATTTTAGTACCGGACGCTAGGATTATGACCTGCTCATCCTCGTTGATGCAGAATTCTTCACTGCTCGTACATAACTCGTCTAAAATGCTCTTTAAGTCTTTGTTTAAGTCCACGTCACTCAGGCGCACGGTCCTCTTGGGGATTACTGTAGTGATCTCCAGTTCCATGTGGGTCCCTCACACTCAGTCTTGGTTTAGTCGTTATAAAGCACTCTCTCATGGGTGTTCAGCATGATGTCCTCGTAGGGCCCTCCTTAACTTCCCAGGATTGCAGGCCCGCATTGGGAAGATTTTTATTGCGGGCGTGGATAATATGCTGGTGTGAAACTGTATGCCGGATCTTCCAGGATATGCTGGAAATATACTCTACGTTGACTTATCCAACGGTAACGTCCGTGTTGAGAGGCTTGACTCCACGGTTGCTAGGCGTTACTTAGGGGGTTCGGGTCTTGCAGCACACATAATTAGGGATCGGATGGAACTGCGGAGTGAGCCCTTCAGCGACGGTAACTTCCTGATTATAGCGACCGGGCCTTTCAACAATCCCCTCATACCTTCCAGTGCCAGAGTGTCGATAGCGACGAGATCCCCGCTGAGTAATGCATGGGGTGAAGCTCATGCAGGAACTCGCTTCGCCCTCCAGCTTAAGAAGGCGGGCTACGACGCCGTGGTGATTCACGGGAGGTCTGGGGGGCCTGTCTGGCTCAGCATAGAGGATGATAGTGTAGAGCTCAAGAGCGCTAAGGGCATGTGGGGCAAGAACACCTCCGATGTCTTCAGCGAACTGAATTCGCTGATGGGGAGGGATTCCTGCGCTTTAGCCATAGGTAGGGCTGGGGAGAACTTAGTGAGGTATGCCAGCATAGTCGCCAGCGACGGTGGCGTGGCCGGCAGGAGCGGCGTCGGGGCTGTGATGGGTTACAAGGGGTTGAAGGCTGTGGCGGTTAAGGGTAGTAAGGAAGTCCCCATAGCCTACAGGGAGAGGCTGCAGGAATATACCAGGAACCTAGTGGCTAAGATGGTTAGGTCGGCCGGCGGTCAGCGGCTCAAGAAGTTCGGCACTACTGGGGCGGTCCAGCGGTACTATAAGCTCGGTAACTTACCGATAAAGAACTTCTCTAAGGGTTTGTGGAGCGATGAAAGCATTGTGAAGATCAGCGGGGAGTACCTGGCTGAGAAGTACTTGGATAGGCTCGCCCCCTGCTGGGGATGTCCAATAAGCTGTAAGAGGACTTCAAAGATCAAGGTGGGGTCTTCCCACATAGTGGCTAGGACGCCTGACTACGAGACTGTCGGCATGCTTGGCAGCAACCTACTCATAGATGATACTGAATCAATAATACTGGCTAACCACCTCTGCAACGAGTACGGTATCGACACCATATCGCTTGGTGGTGTGTTGGGCTTCGCTTTCGAGGTGTATGAGAAGGGTTTAATAACGGACGGCGATACTGGGGGTGTTAGGCTGGCTTTCGGCGATCCTGCAGTCATGCTTGACGCCATAGAGAGGATCGTCAAGAGGGACGGTAGGCTGTGGTTCCTGCTTGGTGAAGGGGTTAAGAGGGCGTGCGAGGCTATAGGCGGCGACGCCTGCAGGTACGCTCTACACGTCAAAGGGTTGGAGGTACCTGCCCACGACGGCAGGGCGTTCTTTGTTCAAGGGCTGAGTTACGCCACCATGAACAGGGGTGCGTGCCACCTAGCCTGGCCTCACAGAGTGGCTCAGGGCTCGGTATATCCTGAGCTGGGGATTAAGGAACCTATAGACCGCTTCCAAGTGGATCAGAGTTGGCATGTTGTTAAAGTGATGCAGGACTACATGGAGGTCTTCGACTCCCTCGTCATGTGCAAGTATGCTATCTCAGCCAGCGTTGAGGTGAAGGACGTGCTTGATTTGTTGAAGCTAACGACAGGGTGGGAGATTAACGCTGCAGAGCTGGTTAAGGTGGGTGAGAGGTCCTTCAACCTGAAGAGACTTCTAAACTTGGAGTGGGGGGTAACAGTCAAGGACGACGCTCTACCATCCAGAATGCTCGAGCCGCTCAGTGAGGGCGGGACGGCGGGCAAGGCACCGAACCTGGCTGAGATGCTGAGGAAGTATTACGAGGTACGTGGCTGGACACCTGACGGCGTGCCGACCGCTGAAAAGCTGAGGGAGCTTGATTTAATTTAACGTGATTTAAAAGTGCTTCGTGCCTGGATAATCTCAGAGCTATTTCTTAGCTTTCCTCTCCCTTATCTTCTTCTCCTCGCCCGGAGGCACGTATATCCAGACGAACACTAAGTCAGTATCGCCGCCGTTCTCTAACGCATGCTTGACCTGAGGTGGGGCGTATATTAGGTCCCTGGCCTCAGCTATCTCGTAACTACCGTCCTCCCTTACGACTTTAGCCTTTCCGCTTAAGACAATCATGTACTCCTCGCAATTCTCATGCGCGTGCATAGCCCCCTTCTCGCCAGGCGGGTACGTGGCCACACCTATGGCCGCGTTGATTGAGCCCTCGACAGGATCTATCAATATCTTGCTTACCTTCTTGGATGGTGGTGGTGCAGGGAACTCCTCAGCTTGATCAAACTTAACTACCCTCACGGTCTTGCCCACTTTATACACCTCATAAACCTACCGGGGTTCAACAATATAAAGTTATGCCTCCCTCAACACCGGTGTTGAGGGATTGTGTAAATACAATATTGAAACTTATTAGGTCCACTGCCCCAGATGTAGTGGGGTGTTGTGCGTGAGTGTTCTAGTTACCGGAGGGTGCGGCTTCCTCGGCCTGCACGTCTTAAAGAGGTTAAGTGATGAAGGTTACGACGTCATCGCTTATGACGTGGCTACAGTACAGCCAGACGTGCTCAGGCGGTTCTACAAGGCCGACCTCAATAAGATTAGGTTTGTTAGGGGTGACTTGCTTGACGTCCCCAGAGTGTTGGAGACCGTTAGGAAGCTTGACGTTAAACACATGGTTCACCTGGCCACCATGCTGACGAAGGATTCTGAAGACAACCCGCCTAAGGCCTTTAAAGTTAATGTTGAGGGGACGCTTAACCTGCTCGAGATCTCGAGGGTGATGGATGTTGAGAAACTCGTCTACGCGAGCTCTGAGGCCGTGTACGGCGTTACTGGCGAGGCGCCCGTGCATGAGGACCACCCTAAGAGACCTAACTCCGTGTACGGTATCACTAAACTGACGTCGGAGTTCATGGGCCTCAAGTACAGTGAACTTTACGGGCTGGACTTCATCGCTTTGAGGTTCCCGATGATCTACGGTCCGGGGATTTATGGGGGAGGCACTCGACTGATTAACTACATTATTGAATCTGCCGTGAAGGGGGAGGCGGCTACCATCCCGTTTACTGAAAGTATGAGGGTGGAGCCGTTGCATGTGGCCGATGCCGCCAATTCCGTGTATCTGGCGCTTAAGGCCAGGAGGCCGGCTGGTAAGGTGTACAACATAGGTATTGGCACGATATGCACCCTCAGAGAAGTCTTGGAGACCATCAAGTCCCTCTACCCCAACACCAGCGTTTCCTTCGGGGACATGCCCGGCCACCTGATCTACCCAGTTCAAGGACCCCTGGTGATTGAAAGAGCCCGGACTGAACTCAATTTCACGCCTAGGTATGACCTGATTAGCGGTGTGAAGAACTACGTGGAGGTCACATCTAGAGGCAGTGTTGAGTGATACGCTAGAGCTATTCAGTTATACATTACCAGTTAAAAGGTCTGTAGGTTCTTTACTTCACGTCAGGAACATAGCTAGTGCGTTTCGTTATCGTGTCTAAAACCGCTTTGACATCGCTACATCGGATCTGACCTAAGGCTGTCGGGGTCTCTATGCAGCAGAACAGTATTTTCGAACCTAGCAACGTGAACGCTATCCTCTCTTGCGGGTTAGTGCTCATGGGCATCACGGCGACGTTGTCCCCCAGCTCCAGCAGGGATGTGAGGAAGGTCTTATATCCCGGGAACGGGACTGTGACCACCTTAACTATTAAAGCCTTATCCAGGTACTTCCTCGCCCTCCCACGCAATCCTTCGGCGTCTATCGGGTGTGAGGAATCGATTATGTGATGTGAGACTATCTTGCCTTCGTAGTTGACTTCATTGCCGTGTTTCTCTATGAAGAGCATTTCAACGTCGTAAAGCATTCCGAGGTCGTCAAGCCTATTCAGCAACTTGAGCTTGACCTCATCGGCGTGCTTCTTAGCCCCGCCCTCGGCAACGTCTCTCAGCGTGATCAAAACCTTGTCACTCCTCAATCCCTCATAATCTAATGCTAGAGGATCATCCATGTAGTCAACCCTAAGCTCGACGAGATCAACTATATCAACTACCTCACGCATCCTCTCGACGTCCTTAGCACTCCTCACGGGTAACGCCGCTATGAGAAGAGGCTTCACAACCTTTCTGGAGATGGTCTGCACACCCCCTCAAGGAGAGATTCGTGAATTGAGGGTAATAAGTTTTTTAGTCTGCAAGCAAGTTAACTCCTGGTGTGTTTGAAAGTGAAGGCTTGTCTGTTTAAAGAAGCTTATAAGGTGGCTTCCGAGGAGGTGCCTACTCCCAAGCTCGCTGATGATAGTGTGCTGGTTAACGTTAAGGTAGCCGGTATATGCGGGAGTGACTTAGAGGTCTATCGCGGGAGGAGGAACGTCAGAACCCCGATAATAATGGGTCATGAGGCCGCAGGCGTTGTTGCAGAGGTCGGCAGGAATGTGAAGGGCTTCAGCGTCGGGGATAGGGTTGTGATCGAGCCTAACGTGTACTGCGGTAATTGCTATTACTGCAGGAAGGGTAGGATGGATATATGTGAGAACAAGATCGTGTATGGCATAACTAGGGACGGCGTCTTCGCCGAGTATGTTGACGTGCCAAGCAAGTTCGCTTGGAAGATCCCTGATGGAGTGCCGTACGAGGTCGCCGTCCTGGCGGACCCGTTAGGGGTTGTCCTGCGTGCGCTCAGACATACGAGCCTGTTGCCCTCAGACAACGTGCTTGTCGTGGGCGGCGGGCCTATTGGAGCGCTCACAGCCCTCACCCTCCAGTACATGAGTGTGAACGTCGTCGTGACTGAGGTGGTTCAGCCCCGGATAGAGCTGCTGAAGGATATAGGGGTCAGGAAGGTTGTAGATGTTTCCAAGAGCGACGCTGACGATGCTGTGAAGCATTACTTTGAGGGCTCTAAGGCTGACTACGTTATAGATGCTGTAGCAACCAACGAGAGCTTCGCCCAGGCCTTCAGGTGGTTGAGGCCTGGGGGTAAGATCGTCGTTCTAGGGCTTCTGAGCCATAGGGCGGAGGTCGAGGTCTACCCGCTCGTGAGGGGTACGTTGAATGTTGAGGGGAGCGTTATATACTTGGGTGACTACATTGACGCTCTAAGGCTTATGAGGAGGGAGGACTTCTCCCGGGAATTGCTTAAGCTCATCACCCATAAGTTCAAGCTTGACGAGTGCGGTAAGGCGTTTGAAGTTGCTGCCAGCGGTAAGTCTTTAAAGGTGCTTTTCGAGGTTTAATACTAGATGGTGACTGAGAGTGGACCAGGTCCTGGTGAATTCGGGGGAACTTCGCGAGTTCTGCAAGGCTGTGTTATTGCGTGTCGGGGTAAGCGAGAGCGATGCTGAGGTCGTCGCGGACGCACTGGTTATGGCTAACCTGCGTGGCGTGGATTCACATGGTGTGGTCAGGCTCCACAGCTATGTTGAGAGGATTTTAAGAGGCCTCATAGACCCGAAAGCCAAACCTCAAGTAGTGCGTGACTTCGGCGCCACATGCCTTATAGACGGCAACAACGGATTAGGTTACGTCGCAGCAATGCATGCGGTCAACGCGGCTGTTGAGAAGGCCAGGAAGTATGGCGTAGGCGTGGTCGGTGTTAGGAACTCCAGTCACTTCGGGATGGCTGCCTACTATGGTATCAAGATAGCTGAGAGCGGGATGGTGGGGATAGTCTTAGCGAATGCGGCTCCTGCCATGGCGCCGTGGGGAGGTAAGACTGCGAGGTTGGGAACCAACCCCGTCTGCATCACTTTCCCGTTTAAGGACGGAGCGCACGTGACCCTGGACATGGCCCTCAGCGTGGTGGCTAGAGGAAAGATAAGATTAGCCGCCCTCAAGAAGGAGAGGATACCTGAGGGCTGGGCTCTCGACGAGGAGGGCAGACCGACGACGGACCCTGAAGCCGCGATAAGGGGGACCTTAGCGCCGATAGGGGGTCCTAAAGGGTATGGCCTGGCGGTGGCTGTGGATATATTGAGCGGGATTCTTACCGGGTCAGCCTACAGCATCTACGTAAAAGCCCTAGACGACTACAGCGGACCCTCCAGGACGGGCTTCTTCATAGAAGCAATAAACGTGGAGGCCTTCAGACCCTACGACGAGTACCTGAAGGACATGCAGGACTTCGAGAAAATAATCAAAGAAACGCCGAAGGCTAGTGGGGTTTCTGAAATATATCTGCCCGGCGAGATAGAGATAAACCTAATGAGGAAACGCCTTAAGGAAGGCGTACCGTTAGATCATGAAACACTCAACCTGCTCAAGAAAACCGCCATGAGATTGGGTGTAGAGCTGCCCAATTTCTTAGCATAGCCCAGCCCTCTTTTCACTCAACCTCACTGCTTAGCATTTACGTCTGAAGTCCTCGCCAACACGGTTTCCGGTCGTCGCGGGCGTGCAACGGACGCGGACCTGAAGCCTTGGGCGGAAGCCCGCCGTCCTCTACAAGGATCGTGAGGGTGCGGGAGGCCACGGTGTCTTCAGTTTAGCGCTTGAAACACTTAAAAACCTCAAATATAACATATTTTGGTGTACTTCAAAATGAGCAGCAAGGTATCCACATCCTTAATGGTAGTCTTCCTAGTACTGGTCGTCGTGGTAGGTGTTGCGGGGTACTTCATAGGCAGCATGTCAGTGCCTGCAGCCCCTACCGTCACCCGTACAGTAACGGCCGGTGCTGCTACCGTAACCGCCACAGCCACCAGGACCTTGACGGCGACCGTAACCGTCCAGCCCACGACAACCCCCCAGCCTGTCATAGAGATACATACAGCGACGCACATGCCTCCTAACCCGTGTAGCCTTAACGAGTGGGGTGAGTGCAACGACCATAACCTGATACACAAGATATTCAAGTATCTGGTGGAGGAGTGGACGGGCGGCAGAGTTAAAGTGATCATTCACACAGCGGCCGAGCTGGGTGCGGAGAGGGATAACGTAGAGCACGTGAGGACTGGAACGGTCTTCATGACCACCACCTCAGTGTCGGTGCTCTCGTCCTTCACTAAGAAGCTGCTATTCTTCGATACTCCAGGACTCTTCCAGAACTTGGAGGAGTATTGGGCGTTCGCTCAGTCCGATGTGTGCGCTAAGAGGCTGAAGGAGGCCGGGGATGAGATAGGTAACGTGATAATCCTGGGTCCCTCATATTATGGGCAGAGATGGTTTGCTACGGTGAAGAAGCCCATCTACACCATTGACGACATAAAGGGCATTAAAGTTAGGGTGATACAGAGTCCTATAGTGGTTGACGCCGCGACTGCTTTAGGCTTCGTTGCAGTGCCGATGGCCTACACGGAGATAGCCACGGCTCTGCAGACAGGGACTATAGAGGGGCACGATCAAGACCTCACAGGGTACGTGGCTTCAAGGTGGTATGAAATAGAGAACTACCTCGCCGTCTTCCCATGGATGATAGGGACTCACGTAATACTGGTTAATAAGCAACAGTTCGAGGCCCTCCCCGCGGACATACAGAATGACGTGATCATGGCTCTGAAAATAGCTATGCAGATCAAGAACACCTGGGACGTGCTGTACGAGCAGATAGCCCTGGACTTCCTAAAGAGAACTATGAAGGCTGTCACGTACCCAGACCCAGCGCCCTTCCTGCAGAAATACAAGGAGTTCATCGCCTCTAAGAAAGCCGACATAGGAGAGGACGTCATTAGCTGGCTGGAGAACTACAGAGCTAGCAAGAAGTAACGCGACCATCTGGAGAGGAGAGAGGTAATCAATAATGCCCAAGACCGTTGGTAAGATCCTCTCTTTTCTTGATAAAATAATATTCCTGTTCGAGTTCCCGGCCACGTTGCTGGGACTCGTGTTAATAGTTTTCCTGGTCTACGTCGGTGTCGCCAGGTACTTCTTCCAAATGGCCACACCGTACGAGGATGAGTTCTCCTTGCTGATACATCTGTGGATGGTGAACTTAGGCATGTCGCTCGTTGTAGGGCAGGGAGATCACGTTGCAACGAAGATACTCTACGACAGAATAGTGACGCGCGGGAAGGTCGGTAGGGCCTACAGCGTGTTTGTGGAGTTGGTAAAAATAGCCTTCATAGTCTTGATGCTCTGGTTCCTCTACCAAACGTTCCCCCTCCTCACTCGCGGTGTCACCGAGTACATGAGGTGGCCTTTCGCAGCGTACTACTCCGCGCTAGTCGTTGGCTTCACCTTCATGCTGATTAGATACGTTTTAGTGACTGTGGGCATGGTTTCGGGTGATAGGCAATGATAGGTGTTGAGACCCCCGCACTGGCCACTGCATCTTTCTTCATAATATTCCTTGCTCTGGCCTTCGCTGGAGTGCCGCTGGCGATGGCTTTAGGGTTGGGTAGTCTAGTGGTGGCGGTGATAGTTGGTAGCGTCTACCCATACCTCATCGTTAAGGCCTTCTACCAGCCTTTCAGCTCCTTCGCTCTGATAGCGATATTCCTCTTCGTGTTCATGGGCGCTGTGTTTCAGATAACAGGGCTTGCGTCCCTGCTAGTTCAGCTTCTTTATCCGCTCATAGGTAAGAAGAGATACGGGATCCCGTTCATAGGTATTATTGGGTCCGCTATCTTCGGATTACTTACAGGCTCGGCCGTGGCTACTGCCGCGACGTTCTCAGTCCTCCTGGGTAGTGAGATGGAGAAGAGGAAGTATCCGAAGGAGCATGTAATCGCAGTCTTAGCTGCTGCAGGACCTCTGGGTGCGCTAATACCACCATCTATACCGGCATTGGTTTTGTCCGTATCAACTAACACCTCAGTACTAACTAACTTCGCTGTTGTTGGATCCATGGGCATTATTGCTACGGCAATACTCCTAATTTGGGAGGCTATAGTATCGACTAAACGCAAGTACGGGGAGCCCGACACGACTAAGTACCCGCTTAAGCAAATCGTCAGGAACATACTTAAAGCAGCTCCACTGGCGTCGGTCCCTCTCGGCGTTCTGGGAAGCATTTACACAGGCCTCCTCTCGGTCAGCGAGGCCGGTGCTATAGGGGGACTCACATCACTGATCCTGGCTCTAGCTTACAGGAGGTTAAACCTTAGGGCCTTACGCGATATAGTGGTGAGTTCAGCTACCACCACGGCTTCAGTGTTCTTTCTAATATCGACCTCATATATGTTAAGCTACGTCTGGAGCATGTCTAAGGTGTATGTGGTGCTTGACGAGGTCTTCGTTTCGATGAGCTACATATCCCCGTTGCTAACCCTCTTGGCTGTTGTGGTTCTATTGTTAATATTGGGAATGTTCCTAGACCTAATAATCTTTAACATAACGTTAGCCCCAGTGATCGCTGCGGTGCTCCGGCCCATGGGTATAAACCCATACCACATCAACGCGATCTTCGCGCTCGGCAACTTAATAGGGACTGTCACACCGCCCATCGGTACAGTGCTCTTCACAACCGTTAGGGCTGTTGGCGGGAGTGTTGACGCTAAGGTGATGAGGGAGGCGTGGGTGATGTTGGTTCCTTACCTAATAATATACTTCCTGCTAATACTGATACCTGATCTAGCATTGTGGTTGCCTAAGCTACTCGGACTGCCGTTATAGAGCTTACCTTGAAATTCTTTTTTTTTAATTAAAGCCTTTATGGTTCCTCAATGATTAGTAGAAGTAATGAACTTGACTGGCGGCTTGTTGCTGAGTGGGTAGTGAGTTACGTTGAAAAATTAAAAACGATGCGTTGAAATAATAGTTGAGGGATGTGTGTTGGGTGAGGTTGAGTCAAAACTTATGGAGGCTTCCGAAGCTGTGAGGAGGTTTATCTCCGACGGCTCACACATAGCTATGGCGGGCTTCGCCATCACCAGAAATGCTATGGCCTTAGCTCATGAGATAATAAGGCAGGGAAAACGTGGTTTGACTGTGTCAGAGTCCATAGGCGACATGGCGCTGGACCTCATGGTAGGTGCAGGCGTTGTTAATGAGGTGAATTACGGGGGCGGGTCTCTCGACAGGCTCGGTAGGATAGACTGCGTTAACAGAGCCATAGTGGATAGGAGGATACGTATAAACGAGTACAGCAACTTCGCGATGGTTTCCAGGTTCTTGGGAGGCGCTCTGGGGTTGAGCTTCATGCCGACTAAATCACTGATAGCTTCAGACCTCTATAGTGAGCTCCTCAGGAAGGGTGAGGTCGCGGAACTCAACTGTCCCTTCACTGGTGAGAAGTACGTGATTCTGAAGTCGCTGAGACCTGATGTCGCCGTTATTCACGCCCAAACCGCAGACACGGACGGCAACATATACATCTACGGACCTAAATTCGACATTAAGGAGGTGGTGTTCTCGAGCAAGAAAGTGGTAGTATCCGTTGAGGAGGTGGTTCCCAGAGAGCGTGTTGACAGGGACCTCATATACGTCCCTAACTACCGCGTTGACGCTATAGTGGCTCAGCCGTTCGGCGCTTACCCGACGAATCTCTATGGATACTACTACCATGATGAGAGACACATAAGCTCCTACGCGAAAATGCAGTGTGATGATGATTCATTTCGCAAGTACCTCGAGGAGTATGTGTTAAGCGTTGGGAACTTTAACGAGTTCCTCAAGAAAGCGGTGAGCTCCAGCGAGCTTTCAAGGTTAATATACTTGGCGAAGACACTACTTTAGGGTGGTTATGCATGAAGTACGTTCCTGAAGAGTTAATGGTTGTGACTGGTGCCAGGGAGATTAAAGACCATTACAACGTGTTGGTGGGTCTTGGACTACCAATGGCCTGCGCCATACTGGCGAAGAAGACGCACGCGCCGAGAGCCACTATATTCTTCGAGAACGGGGTTGTGAACCCGGACTCAACGGATTACGGCGTCGGTCTAGCGGACTTGAAGGCTTGGTCCATGTCAGCCTACTTCACCAATGCTGTGGAGGTCTTAGGGTACATGCTTCAAGGAGGTAAGATTGACGTGGGCTTCGTGGGGGTGCTTGAGATAGACATGCACGGCAACGTCAATTCATCGATAGTTGAGTCTGAGGGTAGGAAAAGACACTTCACAGGGAGTGGTGGTGGTAACGACATAGTCTCATCGGCCGGGAAGGTCATAATTATTATGAGGCACCAGAAGAGGAAGCTTAAGGAGAGGGTGTACTTCATAACTTCACCCGGTTATGTCGGGGGTAGGGATAGGGCGGAGTTAGGGATAAGAGGCGGCGACATAATGGTCATTACGGACATGGCCGTGCTCAAGTTCGACAGGGTGAGGAGGAAAATGTCGTTAGTCAGCGTGCATCCCGGAATAACTGTTGAGGAGGTAATCAGCAACACGGGCTTCACCTTAGACGTCCCTGAGAAGGTCGTGACCACCCCGGAGCCAAGCGACTACGAACTCAAAGTCTTAAGAGAGAGAATACCACGCTCACTATATGCTAAGGAATAGGTATCCCGATCAGCTTAGGTCCTCACCTCCCTAAATGATGATGTCATTTCATGGATCTCAGAGACGCGCCTCCGTGAGGTCCGTAACTACAGACCCTCATCTTTCGAGGGTGACGTAGCTGGGGGTATTGAGCTCTCTTTTAACACCTCCTTCTCCCACCCCAGAGGGCTTGTTCTTCAGAATGGGGGTTTGGTGATGTTAAAGCTTATATTTCTGACTGATTATCTATCTATGGTGACAACTGCAGTGTCTCAAAGTCCAGGGGACTTTATGCAGGTTATCTTAACTCGAAGGAGTGTCCGTAAGTATAGGGATGTTGACGTGCCGGACGACGTCTTAATGAAGATATTGGAGGCAGGTAGGTGGGCGCCGAGCGGTGAGGACGCTCAGCCGTGGAGATTCATAGTCGTTAAGGATAAGGCTAAGAGGGAGCTCCTCGGCAGGTGGGGTGCTGCGGGGAGTGGCAGGAGGTTCAAGTCCGAGTACATGACTCGAGCGTTGTTCCAGAGGATTCAAATATCCGATGAAGAGAAGAGGAAGAGGGTTTACAGGAAGCTCATCACCGGCGAGGTCTCGGCTTTCATGAAGGACGCGCCGGTGTTAATAGTTGTTGTTGGGAGGAGGAACGTGTGGGACGCGCCCTACGACGTGTCAGCCGCCATTGAGAACATGTTGTTGGCCGCGCATGCGTTGGGCCTGGGTGCGTGCTGGCTCGTGGCGCCTGTGATAGATGTTAGGGATGAGCTTAAGGTTAAGGAGCTCCTTAAGATACCTGAGGAGTACACTCTGGATGCGATCATTGCGTTGGGGTATCCGGACGAGCAACCGAAGCCGCGTCCTAGACTGCCTCTTGAGGAGATCACGTTCTATGAGGAGTTCGGCAGGAAGTTCCCCTTCGGTGGGAAAGTGGGGGGTGGTAGCTGATGAGTAGCGAGGAGCTCATTAAGTACTTCAACGTGCTGGTTAAAGGACTGAAGAAGGCTCTCTACGAACAACGCGGTGAGGGCTCCAGGTTCAGAACATACTTAATTGGCAGGGACTTCTTCGCCGAGAAGATAAAGGGTAAAGTCAGAGAGGATGAGGACTGGGGTGAGATACTCGGTAAGGTTGGCGAGACCGTTAAAGAGTTGGGGATAGCTAAGGATATGAGTCATAGCCTAGAATTCGTCAGAGAGTTTGACGACCTGGTCGTTGGCAGGGTGATTCACGTAAGCGTTAAGGGATGCATACATAAGGAGATAGATAAGGAACTCTCAGAGAGGAAGGTGCCGCCTCATACATTCTGTCCCATAGCGAACATGGTCATGTACATAGCAGACGAACTCAAGAATAAAGGGGAGGCTGCCTCAGAGTTAGTAATGGCTGACATGACTGACGAAGGATGTGCGCTAACGATCTGTGTGTTTGAATCTCCGAAAGGTGGAAGCAACAGGTAACCCATAGAAGCATGGCGGCGAGTCCTTATTAATGATGTGTATGAGCGAACCTCCATTAAAGTTTTTAAGCCTAAGGAAACATCTCATTTGGTGGTAAAAGCGTGGTAGAACTATTGGTTGGTAAGGAGACTAGGAAATTCCTTAAAAAGTTAGGTCTTCCGGACCACGACCTTTACGAGCTCCCGACATCTAACCTGAGGTTCCCTGACGGGGCTCATTTCAGGATTGAGATCCCCACAGTCAATACTGCGGTGGCTATGAGGGCTGTTCTGGAGACTACTGAGAACTATGGGGTTGTCGTGAACAGGATTACCGAGACTTACGGCATCATGCGTCATACAGACAGGGAGCTTGAGGAGATGGTTCAGCTTGCTAAGGACTTTAAGGTGGAGTTGGTGATGTCCGTCGGTCCTAGGGCTGCCTACGACACTAGTGCTCAGAGAGCTACAGGAACCCCTGAGGGTGCCAGGTTAGGGTACAGGTTAAGGGGCGTTGAGAACCTGGTGTACGCTATCGAGGACATTAAGAGGGCTTTAAGGTTTGGCGTCAGGGGATTCTTGATATATGATGAGGGCATGTTATGGGTGGTCAATGAGATGAGGAAAGCCGGCGAGTTGCCGAGCGATATAAAGTTCAAGCTCTCAGCGCACTGCGGCCACGGAAACCCCGCCTCCTTCAAACTATTCGAGTCCTTAGGTGCGGACAGCATAAACCCGGCTAGGGATCTACAGCTACCGATGATCGCCGCACTCAGGGCTGCTGTTAAGGTACCTCTAGACATACATGTGGACAACCCGAGATCCACGGGCGGCTTCATAAGGAACTATGAGGCACCCGAGATAGTGAGGTTGGCGGCTCCAGTACACATAAAGACAGGCAACTCGGCCGTGGAGACTCACGGCGTGCCCACGACTAAAGATCAGGGCGTGCAGATGGCGCTACAGGCAATAATGATAAGGGAGCACATAGCTAGGTACTTCCCAGAAGCCATTCAGAGCAGGAGAGGAGCGGAGGACCTAGCAATCCCCAGGTAAGTTTTTTATCACACACATCGTTAAGATCGGTGAGCTCCAAAAATCGTGTTGTCAATCCTACAGCGTCTTTACCTTCTTAACTTCCGGGTTTACTGGATACAGTGGTTCTTCCCCCTCAAAACCCTTAGAGCTTCTTCGACGGCTACAATTTGCTGTGCTTTCCTGCCCTCGTACGTGTTGGCAGCTATGTGAGGTGTCAACACTACGTTGTCTAATCTCAGCAGAGGGTCGTCCGGTGGTAGGGGTTCTTTATAGAAAACGTCTAACGCCGCTCCGGCGATTATCCTTTCTTCAAGAGCTTTAACTAATGCGTTATGATTTATTATGGGACCTCTAGCTATATTTATTATGAACGCTGTCCTCTTCATAAGTCTTAGTTCCCTCTCACCAATCATGTTGCGTGTCTGATCTGTTAACGGCACTGCAATCACGATGAAGTCTGATTCCTTAAGGAGGCGTTCTAAGGGCGTTAATTCCGCTCCATATCTTTCCTCAAGGTCGTACTTTCTGACTATATCGTAGTATATTACCTTCATACCGAATCCTATAGCTCTCCTAGCGACCCGCGACCCAATTCTACCCAATCCTACTATACCTATAGTTCTTCCGTAGAGGTTCGGAGCTGTGAAAGCTGACGTGAGCTCCGGACTATTGGAGATCCACCGACCCGATTTAATGAAACCATCGGCTCTACACACCTTCCTAACTAGGCAGAGTAACAGTGCTAAGGCATGATCAGCCACGCTTTCGGTCACCTCCTCTGCAGGCGCTATCGTCACCCATACACCACGAGCCGTGGCTGCCCTCACGTCAACGTTGTCGTATCCGATCCCGCTGCGCGCTATTACCTTGAGTTTAGGAGCTGACATTATAACGTTTTCTGTTAAGGGAACTACAGACTTGACAGCTATGATGGCATCAACGTCAGCGACACGCCCCACCAACTCGCCCTCAGATGCGGGCGGTTCCCTCAAAACTACAACCTCCTCAGCCTCCCTGGAGTTGCGGAGCACCTTCATGGCATCCTCGTGCAGAGGTGCCGTAACCAGGATCTTGGCCACTTTGCCTACCGAAGAGGGAATTCGACGGCGGGATTATTTAACATTTAGGATCTGTTCTACAGACATGTTGGTGTACTAAGGCTTTTAGCTATTTAGGTCTTGGTGTTGAGGATTCAGAACGGGTTGCGCACTCAATAAGAATTTATAACAAGTGTCTGGGTTTGGATTTGGTGGTGTGCGGTGGAGGCTAACTTAGTTGATCAGTTGGCTAAATTTATCTATGAGGTGAGGTATGAGGATCTGCCGAGCGAGGTGGTCGAGAAAGCCAAAACATGTTTTCTTGACTATGTGGGTGTTGCTTTAGCAGGCTCTCGGACTGAGTTCGGCGAGACCATAACTAAGTTTGTAAAGCAGTTAGGAGGCGTAGGCGAATCTACCGTGATAGGGGATGGTAGTGCAGTTCCGTCGGTCAACGCAGCATACGTTAACGGTGCTTTGGTCCATATACATGAACTTGACGACGGTCATAGGGTTGCTATGGGTCATCCCGGTGCTTCAGTCATATCAGCGGCTCTTGCCGTGGGTGAGAAAGTCAATGCCTCTGGGAAGGAGTTGATAGAGGCTATAGTTGTCGGGTACGATATCTTTATAAGGATGGGCGTTGCTGTAAATCCGTCGCACTTCAGGAGAGGCTTCCACACAACGTCTACATGTGGAGTGCTGAGCGCTGCAGCGGCTGCCGGGAAATTGTTGGGCCTAAATACGGACGGGCTTGGTAACGCATTAGGAATCGCTGCAACGCAGGCATCCGGACTTATGGAGGTGACGCGTGGCGAGTCCGTTATAAAACCGTTGCAACCTGCTAGAGCAGCACAGAGTGGCGTTCTCAGCGCTCTCCTAGCTCAAAGCGGCTTAACGGCTCCAAAGACCATGCTTGACGGTGAGAGCGGCTTTCTCAATATCTGTTAGGTATAGCGGGGTACATGAAGGGCCGCATACCTGCAACCCAGCGAGCAGCTTTCATAGTGGGCGGGTTCATACTGCTTTACTCGAGCTCAATCGTGGTTGATGCGGCTTTGATGACTACAATTCTTCTATTAGTGATCTACCATCGTGTTAGGGCGGCACCTCGCGATGTCCGGGCTGGGCGTGTGGAGGAGCAGTCCTCTTAACTTGCTAGAGTTCCTTGAGGGTTCATGAGCGTTATTCTTAAGAGGTCCTTATAAGTCTAGAGCATACATAAGTTTATGGTGTTACGACATGAGTCAGGAGAGGAAGGTTGATTGGTACTCAGTCTCGAACGAGCTGCACCTAAAGTATGGGGGTAAGATTGAGGTCGTTCCTAAGGTTCCTGTGACCAGGTTGGAGGATTTCTCCGTGTGGTACACGCCTGGTGTTGCAGGTCCTTGCAGGAAGATCTTCGAACAGGGTAAGGACGCCTCCTTCGACTACACTCTGAGGTGGAATTACGCGGCAGTAGTCAGCGATGGCACCAGGGTGTTAGGCCTCGGTAATATAGGTCCTGAGGCCGGCCTGCCGGTGATGGAGGGTAAGTCACTCCTCTTCAAGTACCTTGGCGGCGTGGATGCGATTCCCCTAGTCATCAACGAGCACGACGCAGACAAGTTCGTCTACATAGTTAAGGCCCTGGAATCAAGTTTCGGCGCGATTAACCTGGAGGACATAGAATCCCCCAAATGCTTCTACATACTTGAGAGGTTGCAGGAGATTGCTGAGATACCTGTCTGGCACGACGACCAGCAAGGCACTGCCCTAGTCAACGTGGCCGGCCTGGTTAACGCGCTCAAGATAGTGGGTAAGAAGTTAAGTGAGGTTAAGATAGCTCTGATTGGCGCGGGCGCTGCCAACATAGCCCTATACAAGTACCTTAAGGTCGCCGGCGCCAACCCTAAGAACATCGTGGCTGTCGACAGTAAGGGCATTCTCCATAGGGACAGGTCCGATGTGGAGGCTATGAAGAAGGAGAACCCGTGGAAGTATGCAATAGCTGTCGAGAGCAACGGCGAGGGTGTTACGGGCGGCATTAAGGAGGCCATGAAGGGGGCTGACGTAGTCATAGCGGCGGCTAAGTCAGGTCCGGGTGTGATTAAGAAGGAGTGGGTTGCGGAGATGAATAAGGACGCGATAGTCTTTGCTGAGGCGAACCCAGTTCCGGAGATATGGCCTTGGGAGGCTAAGGAAGGGGGTGCTAGGATAGTCGCTACAGGCAGGTCCGACTTCCCTAATCAGATAAACAACAGCCTCGGCTTCCCGGCGGTGTTCAGGGGGGTCCTTACGGTTAGGGCCAGGAAGATGGTTGACGAGATGTTCATGGCTGCTGCATATGCGTTGGCAAGATATGCTGAGGAGAGGGGCATTCATGAGGAGTACATAATGCCTAGGATGGATGAGGATGAGGCCTATGTGAGGGAGGCCGTGGCCGTGGCCCAGAAGGCGATTGAGTTGGGACTCGCCAGAAGGGTGATGAGCTCCTCAGAGCTTGAGGATGAGGTACGGGAGCTCATACAGCGTCCCAAGAAATTCGTCAAGCTGGCCCTGGACAGCAACTACATCAAGGTGCACCGCCCCTACGGAAGCTGGTGATCAAAAGAATGAGTCTTAATCTCCTCAACGTGATCGAAGAAGCTGCTGTGGAAGCCATAAGGAGGGCAGTAATATCGATACCTCCCGATGTTAAGGAGGCCATAAGGAGGGCTTACCTAGAGGAGGAGAGTGAGGTAGCTAAGGCGCAGCTCAAAGCCATACTCGACAACATAGAGCTGGCTGAGAGGCTTCAGAGACCGATGTGCCAAGACACTGGGACTATGATCTTCTACGTCAGGGTTGGGCACGGCTTCCCAGCCATCCACGCCGTGGAGGAAGCGCTGGTTAAGGCGGTTAGGAAGGCCACTCAAGCCATACCGTTAAGGCCCAACAGCGTCAACCCATTCACCTCCACAAACACAGGGGACAACACCGGCAGATACATACCATACATACATTGGGATGTGGTCGCTGGGGATGAGTTGGAGTTTACTGTGGTGCCCAAGGGCGGGGGCTCCGAGTATCCGGCAGTGCTGAGGATGATACCGCCTGGAAGAGGTGTTGACGCCATCAAGGAGGTGGTGTTGGATGCCGTGCTTCAGGCGGGGGCCATGCCCTGCCCGCCTACAATAGTCGGTGTCGGGGTGGGCGGAGGTGCCGACATAGCTATGACGCTCGCCAAGAAGGCGGCCTCCTTAAGGAAGGTGGGCACTAGAAACGAGGACCCCGCCCTTGCAAGGCTTGAGGAGGAGTTGCACAGGCTCGTCAACCACCTCGGCATAGGTGTTATGGGTATGGGCGGCAGAACCACCGCTCTCGCAGTACATATAGAGTACGCACACAGGCATCCCGCCAACTACCCGGTCGCAGTGGTGTTTCAGTGTTGGGCCACGAGACGAGCTACAGCGACTGTTAAACCCGACGCGAGCTACACGATAACCCAGTGAGGTGGTCGATGTGGCGATCTACTACTTAAAGACTCCGGTGGGTGAGGGGGAAGTCAGGAAGCTTAGGGTAGGTGATATAATATACGTTAGCGGCGTCGTGGTGACGGCCCGGGATGCAGCCCATAGGAGGATGATCGATTACCTTAAGGAGGGGAAGGCCCTGCCAATCGACCTAAGGGGTGGTGTAATATATCACTGCGGTCCCGTAGTTAGTAAGAAGGGTGGTGGGTGGGAGGTAATCTCCGCAGGCCCCACCACAAGCGCACGGCTGGAGCTCTACGAATACACGGTAATTGAGAAAGCAGGTGTTAGGGTGATAGTTGGAAAGGGTGGCATGGGCCCCAAAACCGCTGAAGCATGCAGTAAGTACGGGGCTACCTACGTGACCTTCACCGGGGGTGCGGGCGTGTTGGCGGCTAACGCTATAAAGAGTGTCATAGGGGTTGAGTGGCTTGACTTAGGCATACCTGAGGCTCTATGGATGTTCGAGGTCGAGAACTTCGGCCCGTTAATAGTGACTATAGACAGTACAGGTAGAAACTATATAGAGGAGGTAGTCAGGAAAGCGGAGGCTAGAAAATCAGAGCTGTTAACCAGATTAATTTAAGTCACTGACACACCCACCGGCTTTTAGAGAGCTCCTCACATTCACGGAATGTAGTGGATAGTGGGTTATGAGGCAGACCCCTGAGGGTGATCTGCTACGCTAAGCAATAGTCTGGAATCCTCAATTAAGGGTTTCCTCAGAATACACTCGCCTTAAACGAGGAAACTCTTATTAATGGTTGCGCCATATATTAATGGTGTAGTTCATGCCTGCGAAAAGGCTATGGGAGATGAAGTGGACTGAACTTAAAGATTACGCAGAGAGAGTGTGTGACGTAGCTATAGTCCCTGTAGGCTCTATAGAGCAACACGGCCCCCACTCCCCACTGGGTGTTGACGCCTTAAACGCGTGGAAGGTGGCTGAGCTGGTTTCTGAGAGGACAGGCGCTGTAGTGGCTCCGCCTATATGGTATGGTGCGCACATGTACCATCAGCTCGGCTTCCCAGGAACTGTGCCCATACGCTCGGACGTTTTGAAGGAATACGTTAAGGACGTTATAAGAGGTCTCGTGAATGCCGGTTTCAAGAAGATAATAATTCTGAACGCTCACGGCCAGCAGTGGGTTCTGGTGGGCGCGTTACATGACATAGTTCCTGAGGTCAGGGTGTTTGTGGCTGTAGCGACCCTCTGGGAGCTTGCTAGGAGGACCATCAACGAAGTTTGTGAGGAGCCCTTCAAACACGCTGACGAGTGTGAGACGTCGATATCCCTCGCCCTCTACCCTGAGTTGGTGGACATGAGTAAGGCCGGTAAGGAGAAGTCGCCGACCTTCATAGACTCGAAATACCTCGGCGGCACGACCTACATGCCTGAGGAGGGAGGGTTCCCGCACCACAACATATCGGCGTTCTACTTCCAGAAGGAGACGCTTAAGTTGGGAATCCTCGGCGACGCGACTAAGGCCACTAGGGAGAAGGGAATGAAGATAGTGGAGGACGCGGTCAACAGACTGGCTGAATTCATCCGAGATCTCCTCCAGAAATTCCCGCCTGGAACCAGTCCCTTCTCGAGATAGGACCTTTAAACATCGGCCCTCACTCTGCGGAACGAAATTCACAGCCGTAAGGTTTTAGTCCTCCCCCACGTCCTTGAGCACTTCAGGACTAACGACATACTGAATCAGTGTCTTGATCCTCCTTCGCAACTCCATCAGCTGAACCGGGTATAAGTACAGTGGGGTGGAGCACTCAACACTTAATATCCTGGCTAAAAGCTTAGCAGCCACCTCGTCCCTTACGACGGCCGTAGTGGTTGTCTGACTGGGGAGCAACTCAACGTAGATCGGTAGCATCAGCTTCTCGGATTCCCCGCCTAACTCAGCCTTAGCGTACAGAAGCTCAGACCTGCGGAACATGTGCACACCGCCGTCCATCGTGAGGACATGCGGATACTCCTCGTTGAGGAGTGTAGGGAGTGGCTTTCTCTTACTGGCTATGTAGCTGTTGGCGATCCTCAACTCATCCCTGAGCAGGTGCTCATACAGCCTGTCCTCCTCCACACTCAACCCCCTGCAGGAATGAATCTGCGAAACTATCACTTCACTAAATTTACCACTACGTGGTTATTTAATGTGCCTGAGAGATCCCAGCAGAGTGAGGGTTAGGAGGGAGGGCTGAAGGACGCCTGTAGGGAGGTAAGAATAACTAGAGAGCACGAGATAGAGTTGTTACTCTTCTTCATGAGGACTGTCATGTTGTCTACCCGGATTTAGTGGGTTTTGAAAGCTCATGTCCGGCTTGTGAAGTCATTAGGTATTCGACTTCGCCCAAAGTAGCTAATAGGGCGGTTCTGTATTTCTGTATATATATCAAATGAATGGTTAATAGGGTTTGAACCTGCCGAATGTTTAAAAGTGTTAGATTCGTTTCACTCATGAAGTGGTTATATGACTGGGTTGATGACGGTGGCTTTCACATTATCATTAACTGGTGGAGCGGTCCTATTGGTTAGTGGTTCATCGGCCATTGTTGTAGTGGTAAGTGACATTCTCAGGTAATCGGTGGGGCTCCGGCCGGGATTTGAACCCGGGACCTCGGGGTCCACAGCCCCGCGCTCTCCCGGACTGAGCTACCGGAGCCACCAATTAATACTGATTGTAAGACTGTTTTTAAGTTATGTTTAGATTGCGTGGAGTCAGTCCTCACACGGTTCTTCATCTCTTCGGGTCCAGTGTTCCTCATCACTATTTATTATTGGTTTCTCTGAGTTATATATGTGGGGCTCTTTGATGGGTGAGGGTGGATTCAGGGTCGTTATTGAATATCCTAGTGGGAAGGTGTTCAGCAGGGTTTTAGAGGTTGTTTCAAGCATAGTTGATGAGGCGTTGTTTAACTTCGGTGAGGACGGTCTCACGGTAAGGGCTCTCGATCCTGCTCAGGTTGCTTTGGTGAGTGTGCACATACCTTCGTCCAGCTTCCTGTCCTACAACTTGAGTGAGGAGACCTCTATCGGCGTTAACTTGAGTAGCCTGATGAGGACGTTGCCGAGACCTAGGAGGTCTGATAAGATCGTTCTTAGGGCTGGTGAGGATTTCTATGAGTTCGTCATAGAATCCCTAGGTGTTAAGAGGTTTAGGTACAGGTCTATAGAGGTCCCCGTGACCGAGGTGCCTGAGCTAAGTCTGACGTTCAACGTGAGGGGTTCCGTGTACTCGGCGGCTTTCAAGACCGCCTTAAACGATTTGAGAGGCGGCGGAACCATAGTCTTTGAGGCCATGGATAATCAGTGCCTGAGGCTTGAGGCGCCGGAGGTAGGCGGTGACGTTAAATTCTCCCTTGCCGGAGGGTCCCTGATAGAGCTGGAGGTCGGTGAGGGCTCGAGGACCCCGTACGATGAGGGCTACGTGACTAAAGTGTTGCCTCTCTGCGATGTTGTGGATGCTGTGAGAATAGAGTTTAGCAACGACCATCCACTACGTCTTACTTTCAACATGCCTGGTGGGGAGTTGGTAGAATATTTAAGCGCGCCCAAGGCCTAAACCATTAATTTTTTATACCTTTCCAACACATCTTATTTGGTGGGTGCGCGTGGTTCAAGGCTTGGATGAGCTGGATAAGAAAATCTTGAACGTTCTTCAGGAGAACGCGGATGTGACGTATTCCGAGCTTGGGAAGATGTTGGGGGTGAGCCCCTCCACAGTCTACATGCGTTTGAGGAAGCTGAAGGAAAGGGGATTCATAAAGAGGATAGTTGCTGAGGTGTCGCCGGAGCTCGTGGGGCTTAACCTCAGGGCGCTAATATTTTTGACCATAGATGTCAGGAAGTACAACGATATAGTGGGTAAGCTGGCCGGCATATCTAACGTTAAGACCGTCTACGACGTGACTGGCGAGTGGGCTTTGGTTGCTGAGGTCTATGTCAAGGATCATAAGGAGCTCTCTGAGATGCTGGACGTCATAGGGTCTCTAGAGGGTGTTCAGAGAACATCAACAGCAGTGGTTCTGAGAGTGATTAAGGAGGATAGAAAGGTCCTGATAACTTGAAGCCCATATATGCCTACGGGTATTTCGTGGTTTTGCCTACGGGCGATTTTCATCAAATAGTGATTTATGAGTACGTAGACGCGGCTGAGGAGCTTGCGTCAGCCATCAAGGGTGGACTTAGCAGGGAGCTGGAGTTGATGAGGGGCAACATGCAGTCCTTCCTTGATGAGGAGGTAGTGAAGATTAACGGGGTTGACGTCAGGCCTGAAGTTCTTCTAGTGGACGTGGGTTTCAGGGGCTCTCTAAAGAGGCCCTACATAGAGTTCCTGATTCACTTCAGGGGGGACCTGGTTGACGGCGTCAACACCTACGAGAACACCTACAACGCGGAGGTCGCTACATACGATTACAGCGTTGCTTGGGTATTCCCGCCTGGCTTTGAGGTAGTCGACGCTGAGGTGGGGGTTACCCACAGGATTGAACCCCCTAACGTGCTGAAGTTCAGGGTTGAAAAGGGCTTCAAGACCCCTGGCTACGAGAGGATTCGCTTCCGCCGCGTTGTCTAGCCCTCCTGAGGTGCCTCAGGTAGTACTGGATAGGGCTCCTGACACCGCATTCGGCTACACACATCCCTAGCTCCTTCATGTTGGCGCATTTATACATGCTGTACTTCTTGCCTCCTCCCTTCAGCCCCGCCAAGTGCTCTACCTGATATCTAGCCACCCTCTCGTTGAAGTCCGGCGCGTTCCTCATTAAATCGAGCACGTAATCCGTTGTAGCCCCTATGTTCAGGAGGAAGGTCGCCAGGGCAAACCTCTGGCTGTGGGTTAGATGTTCGTTCGCCCTCAACGACGTGATTAAATCACCTATGCAGGGGGGGAAGAACTCCTCCCTAACCTCCCCTAATAGGGTTTGACCCCCTTCAGGGGCCTCATCGCTTGTGTAGCCACGCTTGCTACGGACTAGACTCCTAACCTCATCCTTCAGGCCCTCCACAGCATCCCTGTTAATCACCTTCAGACTAAGGGTCTCGAAGATCCTCAGCAGATACTCCTTAAGGGGGTCTTCAAGTAGCCGGACGTACTTCTTCTTAGACAGGTATACGTAGCCTCTCTCCACATACGTGCTGGCAAGCGACCAGCTGACCTCGCCCAGTAGCCTCTCAGCACACATCAGGTATCTGGGGATAGTCATTCTGAACTGGAAGCATGAGAACTCAGGTCTCGGCTTGGTCTCCAGGACAACTTTGTGCCCGCACTCATCATCCTTAGCCAACAACTCGCCTACCACGCCCAGCCTCCGAGACACGTCCCACACAAACCTGCTACTCTCCCCCTCTAAGAGGGTGATGAAAGCCTTAACCTCGCTATCCACATACTTCATCAGCGCCCACCTGTCAGCCAGTCCTGCAACCAGCAGTCCCATGTAGAAGGATAGATATTCATCCTCCCCGTGCTCCGTCCTTGTGGTCTGCCCACCGTCTAGGACAGCGTTCCTAACCCTCTCCATAACCCTGGTTCTCAAGTGCCCCACGCTGAACAGCCTCTCTAGGCCGATCTCGCTGCCGTATCTCTCTCTGAAATACTCATCAAGGTCTTTGAGGAAGGGATATGTGTAGTAGCTACACACTAGCAGACCCCTGCCAGGCTAACATTGTAATTAGGGAGTTAATATTTTCGTCCGTTGTTTTTATTAATGTAGTCCGAAATTATGGTTAATGAGGTGGGCTACGATAGGCAGGTGGGTGGTTACCTCAGCATGGCCTTACATAAACTCGGTCCCGCATTTGGGTAACATGATTGGCAGTGTCCTCTCCGCCGACGTCTACGCAAGGTTTCTGAGGATGATTGGCGAGGACGTAGTTTTCGTTAGCGGTAGCGACGAGCATGGGACTGTGATCGAGGTTGAGGCACGCAGGAAGGGGGTGACCCCTAAGGAACTGACCGATGTTTCTCACGAGTACATAGTTAAGCTCTGGGAGTTATGGGGGATATCGTTTGACAACTACACCAGGACGGAGAGCGAGATCCACAAAGACTTCGTTCAGAATTTCCTGACCAGGGTCTACGAGAATGGGTTCGTTGAGGAGAGGGAGCAGGTGATTCCCTACTGCTCCAGGGACAACATATATCTTCCTGACAGGTTCGTTGAGGGTGTTTGCCCCTACTGCGGTTTCGAGGGGGCTAGGGGGGATCAGTGTGATAATTGTGGGAGGCTCTTAGAGCCTGACCAGCTGGTAAACCCTAGATGCGTTCTATGTGGTTCCCCTCCTGTCTTCAGAAGTAGGAGACACTGGTTCTTCAGACTCGACATGCTGGAGGGCGAGATACTCTCCTGGATAACCGGACACGAGTTCCTCGAAGAGAATGTGAGGAACTTCACAGTCTCCTGGATAAAGACGACGGGTCTCGCTCCCAGGTCGCTTACGCGTGATAATAAATGGGGTATCCCGGCGCCTTTCCCGAACTCTGGGGATAAGACGGTGTATGTGTGGTTCGACGCTCTGCTGGGGTATCTGTCAGCCACTAAGGAGTACTTCTCGAGGTTGGGTAGGGAGTCTGAGTGGGTTAAGTACTGGCTTGACGGTGAGTCTCGGACAGCTTACTTCATAGGGAAGGACAACATACCGTTCCACGCTGTCATACTGCCGGCGCTCCTTATGGCCACTAGGGATCGGTACAACCTGCCTACAGTAATATCTGCCACGGAGTACCTGATGTATGAGGGTAGGAAGTTCAGTAAGAGTAGGAGGGTCGGTGTCTGGATTGACGAGGCGCTGAAGATAGTGGATGCCGTGGATTACTGGAGGTACTCCCTAATCAGGATGAGGCCTGAGGACAAGGACACCAACTTCAAGTGGTCGGAGTTCGTGAGGTTCGTCAACAACGAGCTCAACGACCACATAGGCAATCTCATACACAGAGTCTTAACCCTGATAAATAGGTTCTTCGACGGCGTTGTCGAGGATGTGAGCCCAGCTGGGGACGTTGATGCGGAGTTCAGGAAATTCATA
Organism: Zestosphaera sp.; assembly: GCA_038727705.1. Taxonomy (NCBI): domain Archaea; kingdom Thermoproteati; phylum Thermoproteota; class Thermoprotei; order Desulfurococcales; family Desulfurococcaceae; genus Zestosphaera; species Zestosphaera sp. The sequence continues at coordinate 155,853 of JAVYVJ010000001.1, forward strand.
GATGACTCATGGAACTCCTATAAATCCCTGATGTTGCGCGCTAGGTTGAGGGACGCTAGTGAGTTGATAGTTAAGCTCGGCGAGAGAGGTAATCAGTATGTGAACGTTAAAGCTCCTTGGGCTAAGGTTAGAGAGGATGTTGAGGATGCTAAGGTAACGCTTAACCTGGGCTTCACTACGGTGTTGACGTTAGCGGTCATGCTCTACCCAATAACCCCCGGGTCGGCTGAAAGGATATTTAGGGTCATTAACGTGAGTTCTGAGAAGCCCCTCGTTAAGGAACATCCGCTGGAGTTGGTTAGACTGCCCCACAGGATAGGTAGGCCGGAGCAGATCTTCACTAAACTCCCTCAAAGCCTCGTTAAGACATTGCTGAACGACGATGAGAGGGAACGCTATCTAGAGGGGCTGCGGAATGAATTAAATAATGAAAGGCCAGAAGTGCTCAGGTTTTAACTCCGCCTTCAATCCCCTCACCCTACCCTCAAACACGTTGACACCGTGCATGCTCTCCGATATCCTGACGAGCGCTCTGTAGCTCTTCTCGCTGAGTAGGATGTCGCTCTCAAAAGCTAAGACGTAGATGCCCTCAAAGGGGTTCAGCGGGGGGTCCGGCAGTGTTGGGTCCGGCTTCTCCTTACCTATGTATATCCACCTGACCTTCGAGTTGTGTTTGCGCGGGTTCGTGAGTTTATGCACCCTATACCAATATCTTCCGAAATAAACGTATTTAATGCTGACAAGCTTGTTCGGAGACTTAAGGTACACGAAATGGAGTGGTTTTAGATAATACCCGCTGTCCTTAATCGTTAAATTGTACTCGTTTATCCTATGTTTATAGGGTTCGTATAGCTTCATCAGCAACGGATAGCCATCTATCACAGCTACCTTGGCCTTCAACGTCATCACTACTAATAGTTCCATTATAGAGAGTTAAATACTCAACAGCCATGATAGTCCGGTTTCTCGACCCTGGCTTAGGCCGCCTGCCCATCCTGTCCTGCCTTAGTGGTGGGTTCCTCACTAAAGCTCGTTTCGGAGGCACTCCTCCGTCTTCAAAAACTTTAGCTTCCTCAGAGTGGTGTAGACCTCGTTCACGTATTCGTCTATGCGTTCCGGTGTCACCCCCCTCTCCTTAGTTATTTCCTTAACTTTCGCCTCAACCAGTGCGTAGCTCTTAAGGGTTTCATTAAGATGCCTCCAGTTTATGCCTGAGAGCGATGCGCCTACCGCGGGGTCGTATGGGATGGCGTTGGTCAGGTACAGCGCTGATATTATCGGGTAGCCTACGTAGTTCCTGTAGACGGTCCCGTTATCCGTGCTGCATGCCTCCATCCTCTCAAGATCGACGTACACCCTGTACTCACGATCGCCCTCAGACGAGATGACCCGAAAAGTCTTCTCACCCACCTTAACGACTCTGTTGTCGGCTACCGCCCCCGCGGCCTCGAGCACTTTAATCCTGGGAGGGAGTCTGAGGTACGTAATCCCACAAGTTATACGATGGCTTTAAAACTTAAAAATTTCTATGATGCGCTAGGAGGACTCCTCCTTCAGTATCTTACCCGCATAGTCCTCAGCGCTTAGGACCTTGCTTCTGTCCAGGCCGGGCGCTCTTATCTTGATCAGCCACCCCTTCCCGTAGGGGTCTTTGTTTATTAGGTCGGGCTTATCTACCAACTCCTCGTTGACTTCAATAACCTCGCCGGAAGTCGGTGTGTAGACCTCTGCGACAGCTTTGACGGACTCAAGTGAAGCTACGGCGTCACCGGACGAGACCCTCCTCCCAACCTCAGGCAGCTCGACACTAACTATGTACTTGAGTTTCTTCTGGGCGTAGTCCGTTATCCCTAAAGTGAGGACTTCCCCCTCCACCTTAATCCACTCATCATCCTTAGTGTACAGCAGGTTCTTAGGGATTAAGTACTCACCCAGTTTGGTCTTGATGTGAAAGACCGGAGATTCGTCCATCACTTACCCACCCTTAAATAAAGGGGAAGTCAACTATTTTAGCTTTTTGCTTGACGCCCCTGATCTCCACGTCCAACCGCGAGCCTATGTAGGCGTGGCTGACATCGACGTAGCCCATGCCTATCCCTGCGTTTAGGTATGGGGAAAACACCCCGCTAGTCACCCTCCCGACGAGGTTGTTGCCGGCGTATATCCCTGAGCCGTGCCTTGGTATGGCCCTCACCCCCTTCTTGAGCTTCAGGCCAACTCTAATTCTGGACACTCCCTTCTCGTATATCTCCCTGAGTTTAGGGCACCCGACGCACTCCTCCTTCTCCAGCGATAATGGTAACCAATATCTGGCCTCGATAGGGTTGAGGTCCTCGCTCATGTCCTGCCCCACCAGGAGGTAGCCCATCTCAAGCCTCAGGGAGTCTCTGGCTATCAGCCCTGCCGGCTTAGCCCCTAGACTCACGGACTTCCTAATTATTTCCTTGCCGTGGTTCACGTCAGTCCATATCTCGAATCCATATGACCTGACTTCCTCACCAGTCCACCCGGAGTGGCTGACGAGCACGGTCTTCCTGCCCAGGACCTCGGCTCCGTAGGCGAACTCGAGTATCTTGAGGTCCTTGGCGTTGCTGAAGCCCAGCCCCTCCATCACTTCAGCCGCCTTAGGTCCCTGTATGGATATCAGAACGGACTTTAGTGTGACGTCCTCGATCTCCACGTCCGTGTACCTCCATCTATCCCTCCAGGCAAGCATCCACTCCCTATCGCTCTCGACGTTGGGGGCGTTGACGACGGCGAGCCATAGGTTGTCGTTGACTTTATACAGCATTATGTCATCCCTTATGCCGGCGTTCTCGTTCATAAGCAACACCGGCCCGCTCATCCGCCCCTCCTCAACATCGCTTAAGTCCTTGGAGACTAGCTTCTGCAGGAACTCGAAGACGGACCTACCTCTCATCACGTACCTACCCATGTGCGACACGTCAAACACTGAGGCGGAGGTTCGTGTGTTGACATGCTCTTCGATCGGGTTACCGTAATCCATTGAGGTCAGCCAGCCTGCGAACTCGCCGACGCTGCCGCCTAACTCCCTCTGAACCTCAAGCAGGGGTACCTCCTTAACTATGTTAAACACCCGATATAATACTGGTGAAGACCTTTTAACTGAAAACGTGGTATTTTCCCTTGAGAGGTTGGTGTGATGCATAACTGGATACCCAACTCATCACCGGAGATCAGGGGGGAGCTATTAAGAGATCTCGGATTGAAGGATGTTTCAGAGCTTTTCAGCGACGTGCCGCCGCAGCTCCTCCTCGCAAGGGATCTTAACGTAGGTTTCGGCAGGACCCTAGCTGAATACGAGGTGGTGAGGCTCTTCAATACCTTAATATCCAAGAACCGCTTAAGCGAGGTCCCCTCGTTCATGGGGGGTGGGCTTTGCCAGCACTACGTGCCCTCGGCCGTTAAGGCCCTCGTCTCCAGATCCGAGTTCTACACCGCATACACCCCCTACCAGGCCGAGATAGCTCAAGGACTTCTCCAGGCGTTGTTCGAGTATCAAAGCCTCATGGCCGACCTCTACGGTGTGAAGGTGGTTAACGCGTCAATGTACAATGGGAGCACCGCCTCCGCTGAGGCTGTTCTGATGGCTGCACGTGCTAAAAAGAGGAGGAGGATCCTGATTAGCGAGTCCGTCCATCCGGAGGTAGTGGAGGTGATCAGAACGTGGGGCTTCGGGGCGGGGTTAGAGCTCGTTAACGTAGGTCTCGATAGGGAGTCCGGGCAGATCAGCTTGAGTGATCTTAGAAGCAAGCTGTCGGACGAGGTGGCCGCAGTCTTCGTGCAGACGCCCAACTTCTTCGGAGTCGTTGAATCGGTGGTTAGAGAGGTTATTGAAGAGACGCACAGGGTCAACGCCCTGAGCATAGTCTACACACATCCGCTAGCGCTCGGCGTTCTCGAGGCCCCGGGAGCCATGGGGGCCGACGTGGTTGTGGGCGACGTTCAGGGTTTGGGTGTGGGGCTTAACTTCGGAGGCCCCTCCGCAGGAATACTCGGCATAAACGATGACAAGGAATTACTTCGCCAGTTTCCAGGCAGGTTGATAGGCGCTACACGAACGGTAGACGGCAGGGAGCGGGGCTTCACCATGATATTGCAGACTAGAGAACAACACATAAAGAGGGAGAGGGCGACCTCCAACATAACTACTAACGCGTCTCTCGAGGCGTTGGCCGCGGCCGTGCACCTGTCGCTACTTGGCTCCAAGGGGCTCAGGAGGCTTGGGGAAGCTATACTTGGAAGAACTCATTACCTAGTGAAGAGCCTCTCAAGGCTTGAGTCCGTTGATCTACTGTTCCCTGAAGCCCTTCACTTCCGTGAGGTGGGCGTCAGGTTCCCCGTTAATGCTGCTCAGGTCCTCAGGACGCTGGCCAGCAGGGGTGTCTACGCAGGCCCTGATCTGGGAAGGTTCCGCGGAGAGCTCGGTGATTGCGGTCTGGTGTGTGTTACCGAACTCCACACGAAGCGTGACATCGAGTTGCTGGTGGAGTTGCTGGGGGAGGTCGTTGGGAGGGGTGGATGATGGTCTTCAGGCAGGCTAAGTGGGATGAACCGGTGTTGTTTGAGCTGGGCGGATCTAGCAAGCAGACCTTCGCGGTGGACGATGAATTCAGCGGCGAGGCTGAGGAAGCGTTAAGCAAGGCCCCTAGGCATGTTCTCAGGAGTGTTGAGCCGGGGATACCGAATTTGAGTGAGGTGGAGGTCGTTAGGCACTTCACCAGACTCTCTCAGATGTCATACGGTGTTGATCTAGGCCCCGTCCCCCTAGGCTCCTGCACCATGAAGTACAACCCGAAGGTATCGGAGGAGCTCGCATCGGACCGTAGGATAGTCGACCTGCATCCATATCAGGACGTGGACAGCGTTCAGGGGGTTCTGGAGATAATGTACCTAATGCAGAAATGGCTCTCCGAGATAACTGGAATGGACGAGTGCTCGCTCCAACCGCCGGCGGGGGCGGCGGGCGAGTTCGTCGGCGCCTTAATAATAAAGAAGTACCATCTGGACAAGGGCAACACCGGCAAGGTCGAGATGATAGTTCCTGAGGCGGCGCACGGCTCGAACCCAGCTAGTTCGGCCATGGCGGGCTTCAAGGTAGTCAAAATACCTACGGCTCCGGACGGGGAGACGGATATCGAGGCCTTGAAGGCTGTGTTAAGCGATAGCACGGCCGGCCTGATGTTGACCAACCCCAACACGCTCGGCATCTTCGAGTCCAAGATTGTTGAGATATCGGACCTGCTTCACGGGAGGGACGCCCTCATGTATTATGATGGAGCTAACCTCAACGGCATCCTAGGGCTCGTGAGGCCCGGCGATATGGGGTTCGATATAATCCACCTGAACCTGCATAAGACATTCTCAGCCCCCCACGGGGGCGGAGGCCCCGGCGCCGGGGCCGTGTGCGTTAAGAGCGGCCTCAAGGAATACCTGCCGGTTCCGATAGTGGATTTCGACGGACGTAAGTACGTGTTTAGGTATGATCTGAGCAGGACTGTAGGGAGGATCTCGTGGTTCTACGGCAACGTAGTCCCGATCGTGAAGTCCTTCATCTACATAGCGACCCTCGGGCCCTCACTCAGGGAAGTGGCGGAGTTGAGCGTCCTAAATACCAACTACCTCATGAGGAAGCTGGCCGGTTTGAGGGGGGTCTCACTCGCCTATGGTGAGGGTAGGTGGCGCAAGCATGAGTTCGTGGTGAGCTTCGAGAAGCTCCTGAAGGAAACTGGAGTCAGCGCTGAGGACGTGGCTAAGGCGCTCCTCGATCGAGGCTTCCACGCACCGACCATATACTTCCCCTTAATAGTTAAGGAGGCGCACATGATAGAGGTCACTGAGAGTGAGAGTAAGGAGAACATCGACGCCCTGGCCAACGCCTACAAGGAGGTGGTGGACCTAGCCTACAGCAGTCCTGAGTTGGTTAAGTCATCCCCTACTAACACCTCGGTAGGGCGGCTTGACGTGCTGACAGCTAACCACCCTAAGACTTTAGCACCCACCTACAGGTATGTCGAGAAGCTTAAGGACGAAGGTCCCTAGTTTGAGTGGTTTAAGCAGATCCGGCGGCGTGTACCCCCAACCCTGGCTGGAGGGTTTCCTCAGGTGAGGTTAGGCCTTATCGTAAATCCTGTGGCCGGCATGGGCGGCTCGGTTGGTCTTAAAGGGACTGACGGTGAATTACTTCATGAGGCTTTAAGGAGAGGGGCCAGGCCTGTAGCCCCCCTCAAAGTCACTAGATTCCTGAATGCCCTGACAGGAAAGGGTTTTAAGGGGGTTATCATCTCCGCAGGCGGTTCTATGGGTTGCGACTACTTAGCCGGGTTTGAGGGGGTGCTCAGATATTCGTGTCTGAACCTGCCTTCCCCCGGCAAGACCGCTACCTCCCGTGAGGACACGGTTCAAGTAGTCTCCGAGTTCGTTAGGCGGGGCGTTGATTTAATAGCTTTCGTTGGCGGGGACGGCACGGCGAGGGACGTTCTGGAGGCCTGCAGGGCTGAGGTCCCTGTCCTCGGCATACCATCTGGAGTGAAGATGTATTCCGGGGTGTTCGCCGCGTCGCCGGAGGCCGCGGCTGAGGTCGTTACGGGTTTCAGCATGGGGGGAGTCGTTCTCGACTACGTTGAAGTAGCTGACGTCGACGAGGCCAGGCTTAAGGAGGATGTCCTCAGCGTGCGTGTTTATGGATACGCGTTGACCCCCCTCGTGGAGGATTACGTAATACCTTCTAAGGACTTCGCCGGGGGTTCCGAGGAGGATAAGTGGGGCATTGCCGAGTATTTCGTTGAGGAACTCATGCGTGATGACGTCCTCTACTTCCTAGGTCCTGGAACAACCACTAAGGCTGTAGCGGATCTGCTGGGCCTTAAGAAGACTTTATTAGGTGTTGACGCGCTCTTTAATAGAGCGGTCGTAGGGCTTGACTTGAGTGAGTCGGATGTGCTGAACCTCATGAGGGGATACGAGCAGGCGGCTATAGTGGTCTCGATCATCGGGAGGCAGGGATACCTCTTCGGCAGGGGGAACCAGCAATTCAGCGCAAGGGTTCTGCGTGAGGTCGGCAGGCAGAACATATACGTGCTCTCCACAGCTTCGAAACTGTCTAGCGTTAAGCACCTCCTCATCGACGTCGGGGATCCCGAGCTTGAGGTCGCGTTAAGCGGTTATTGGAGGATCATAACTGGTTATAGGGAGGAGTCAGTTAAGTTAGTGCTGCCTGCCTGCTGTCTTGACAGGTATTTAAGGACCCCCTCAGGCAGTCTGCAGTCTATTCCTCAGAGCTAATATTTAAAATTAAAGTCAGTGTTATCTCCTTTAGGTAGTGCGTATGGCGAGGAACATAGAGATCGAGTTGGCCGATACTCCTCCGATGAATGAGTGGAGGGTGGAGCTCGTTGAGAGGAAGGGTCTAGGGCACCCTGACTACATAGCCGACGCGGCCTCAGAGGTTTCCAGCGTCTCCCTATCGAAGTACTACCTGGAGAACTACAACGCGATACTCCATCATAACGTGGACAAGGTCCTGGTAGTGGGCGGGCAGTCGAAGCCCTGCTTCGGTGGCGGGGAGGTTCTTCACCCGATATACATAATAGTGGCGGGGAGGGCTACTGAGTACGTTAGCTTGAATAACGGACGCATAGACAGGGTTCCTGTGGGGACGTTGGTTGTGGACGCTGTCAAGAAGTGGGTTGCCCAGAACTTCAGGTTCTTAGACCCTGAGAGGCACATCGTCGTAGACTACATGATAAGGCCTGGAAGCGTTGATTTAGTCAAGACCTACGAGACTGGGGTGAAGGTGAAGAAGAAGCCGCTGGCCAATGACACCAGCATAGGCGTCGGCTACGCGCCGCTCTCAACGCTTGAGAGGATAGTTCTCGGCGTCGAGAGGTATCTGAACTCGCGCGGGTTTAAAGAGTCCATGCCTGAAGTCGGCGAGGATATAAAGGTGATGGGGCTCAGGGTTGGGGACCGCATCAAGCTGACTATAGCGGCTGCCATGATATCGCATCTCATACCTGATTTAAGCCACTACATGTCGGTTAAGGAGGAGCTGGACAATAAGGTCAGGGACTTCATAGCCAGGGAGCTCTCAAGCGATGAGAGGGCTGGCAAGCACGATGTTGAGGTGGTGATCAACAGCGCTGACATGCCTGAGAACAACGTCGTCTACCTGACGGTCACGGGTACCTCGGCGGAGCACGGTGATGACGGGATGACCGGACGCGGGAATAGGGTTAACGGGTTGATAACCCCTATGAGGCCCATGAGTCTTGAAGCCACTGCCGGCAAGAACGCAGTAACCCACGTCGGTAAGATCTACAACGTGCTCGCCAGCAAGATCGCGGCAAGGATAATTAGGGAGGTACCTAAGGTTCAGGAAGTCTATGTGGAGCTCCTCTCCAAGATAGGTCATCCGATAGATGAGCCTCAGATGGCTTTAGTCAGGCTGACTCCGACGGGGCGTGAAGCGCTTAATGCCGTCAAGTCCGACGTGTTCGGGATAGTTGATGAGGAGATAGGTAACGTGACCAGCATAACTGAGGAGGTAATAAGCGGTAGGGTGATGCTCTTCTAGAGAGTTCTTAAACCCCCTGTTTTCCTCCTGGTTTAGGTGATGTGAGAACCCGGGTCTGATGCGTGATGTCAGGTCGTTCGCTGAACACGTTCTCAAGTCTTCTTCGTCTTCTCAGCAGGTGGTCGTCCTGAGGGAGCTGGCCCTCATATACAGGGGGTTGAGTCCTGAGGACTTCAGGGTGCTCGACGTTGTGAACGCCCTCGCACCTAGGTATGAGTACGTCCCCCTGGAGGAGTTGGAGAGGTTGCTGAGGCTTCCGCCCTCACGCATCATCAAGTCCCTCCGTAGCTTAATCGAGGTGAGGGCGCTCGTCAAGCATCACGCGATGCAGGGCTTCAGACTCACGTACCTGGGCCTTGATCTAGCGGCTCTCAGGAAGTTGAGTGACTCAGGCGTTCTGGGGTACTTGGGTACTAGAGTCGGCGTTGGGAAGGAGAGCGAGATCTACGTTGCCAAGACTCCTGCAGGGAGGCTGGTGGCCGTTAAGTTCTACAAGATAGGGAGGGTCAGCTTCCAGAGGGTTAAGAGGGTGAGGCCCTACGCGGCCGACGAGAGCAGGTGGTTCGTCCAGTCCAAGACAGCTGCTGAGAGGGAGTATAAAGCCTTGAAGGTCTTGAGCCCCTGCACGCCCTACGTACCCAAGGTTTACGGGCACGTGGACCACTCTGTGGTCATGGAGTACGTGCAGGGTGTCGAGCTCTACAGGTATAGGGCTGCTTTATCGCCTGAAACTATATTACATGCCATCATGTCCGCCCTCAGGAGCGCCTACCTGGATGTGGGGCTTGTTCACGGCGATTTAAGTGAGTACAACGTCCTGGTTGACGTGGGTGGGGGTGAGAAGCCCTACGTAATTGACTGGCCTCAGTATTTCCTTAGAGGGGATCCCGCGTCCGAGGAAGTCCTTCAGAGGGACGTCTCATACATAGTTAAATTCTTCAAAAGGACATATGGTCTGGAAGTGGATGTTGGCAGGTGTCTGGAGTTCGTGAAGGGTTTGAGGGATGGGCTCTGAAAAGATAGTTGGCGTTGATATCGTAAGATCAGGTGGGGATCTATCTCAGTTTGCCTATGCTCTAGTGGTTGTTGAGGGGGGCTCCCTCAAGACCGTGAAGGAAGTTAGTTTCGGGGGGTTGATAAGGGAGCTCTGGGAGTTAAGGCCTTCAGTTCTCGCGACTGACAACGTCCTTGAGTTAGGGGGTAATAGGAGGAACCTCGTTAAGCTGCTCAGGCTGTTGCCTCCGGAGATAAGCGTGGTTCAGGTGAACGTTGAGTCTGGAAGGGCTCTTGACCTGCAGACCATGGCTGAGGAGGTAGGGCTTGCTGGCAGTAAGGGTAAGTTGGATCCCTTCAAGACCGCCCTTGTCATTGCCTACCTCGCTAAGGAGGGGTACGGCACCAGGGTGAACGTCTTCGAGAATAAGGTTAAGATTTACGTCTACCCAGGGCGTTCAGGCGTCGCGGGCGGTTCCAGAACTGAGAAGTTTATGAGGAACCTGCATGGGATTGTCGCAAGGCATGTGAAGAAGGTTAAGGAGGCTCTGGAGGGTGCTGGGATAGACTACGACCTCCTTGTCAGGAGGAGTAGGGGCGGCGTTGAGAGAGCTGTCTTCGTAGCCTACACGTCCCGGGAGAGGCTGTACGGAGTCGTCAGGCAGGCGAGAGGTAAGGACGTGGTCGTTAAAATTAGGCCCGTGCTTAGTAAGAGCTTTCTAAGTGATCTACTCAGGGAATCTAGAGGGGACGAGGAGAAGCGCTATCTAATCGTAGGCTACGACCCCGGAATGAGTGTAGGGCTAGCGGTCCTGGATCTAGACATGACTCCGATCTACATCACGTCGGGCCGGGAGCTAGACAGGGGTGAGATCTCCAGCGTTCTCATCAAGCTCGGGCACCCTGCGGTCATCGCAACCGACAAGAACCCGCCGCCCGAGATGTGCAGGAAGCTGGCGGCCTCTTTAGGCGCCATGCTGTACGTCCCCGAAAGATCTCTGAACACCGCGGAGAAGGAGGTGATGGTCGCCGAGTTCACGGCATTGCATCCCTCACTGTCCGTGAGGAACGCTCACGAGAGAGACGCTCTGGCCGCCGCTCTTAAGGCGTACAGCGAGTTTCAGGGGAAGATGGAGAAACTGTCGCGTAAGCTGAGGGAGATGGGTCTCTATGAGGTCGATCTGCAGAGGTACAGGGCTAAGGTGTTGCTTAATGAGACCCTATCAACGATAGTTGAGGAGATAATAAACGAGTACGTTAAGGGGGAGGGCAGGAAGGAGTTGCCCGTCCCCAGGCAACCCACACCCCCTCAGATCAGTAAAGTTGAGGAGGCCCTAAGGGAGAAGGTAAGTGAGTTGGAGAGGGAGAAGGAGCTCTACAGGCAGAGGGTTCTTGAGCTTGAGGGGGTGGTGCGTGAGTTAACCTCGCGGTTGGAGGCTGTGACGTCCGACATCAGTGAGAGGGTTCTCAGGGATAGGAAGGTTGGCGAACTCGCTCAACGGGTCAGGAGTCTCGAGTCCTATGTGAGGGTTCTGGAGGGCGAGAATTCATCCACTAAATCTAGACTAGTTAATTACGAGAACGCCATCCTCAAGCTCTACGTAGGTACGCACGTGTTGATCCCTGTCTACAACCATAGATGCCTTAAATTGGTGAGGTCTGAGGAGGCCAGGACCCCGGTAGTCTTCACCTACGACGTCACGGAGGCTGTGAGGGAGGTTGGGAAGCTGGTTGACAGCGGTAGCATGGCCTTCGTGCTTCCGCCTAAAGCGGTGGATCTAAGCAGGCATTTGATTGAGGAGCGTTTGATACCGGCAGTAGCTTCGGAGGACGTGGTGGAGGTCAACGAGTGCCTTGTGGCGGTCGACAAAAACTCCGTCATCAGGGCCGCCGCATTAGCTCCTCAGCTGGCTGAGGAGAGGAGGAAGAAGCTCCACGGTCTCACCTACGAGGACCTCAGCAATCTGCTCGAGGACTACAGAAGGGACAGAAGCTTAAAACCTGCTGACTGAAGTCTCTCCAGGAAGGTCCTGAGGTGCGGGGATGAGGAAGGTCCTTGCCTTCAGGAGGGAGTATGGGAGGAGCATACTGCTTGGTAAGAAGACCACTACGGTCAGGCTCCGCTCCAACCTAAGGGAGGGTGAGGTCGTCGATGTCAAGGTTGGCGACGTGCATGTGGGGAGAGCATACATCGAGAACGTCGTAACCAAGAGGGTTCGCGAGCTGAGCGATGCAGATGCTCTGAACGACGGCTTCAGAAGCAAGGAGGACCTGATTCTAGAGCTTAAGAAGATCTACGGCGGGGGTAGGATAACGGACGACACGGAGGTCAAGGTAATTAGATTCCGGCTTCTGGGTTTATGACGGGGACCCAGGTCATTTTATCAGCTGTCGTGGGGTTAGCTCGGCGTTGTGGATTTCGCCACTTTAACCATGGTGGTGTATACATTGCCAGCCTGCGTGTAGACGTTGACCTGGTAGGTCACCTCGATTGGGCATGCCCCTGTGTAGGGGGCCCTCACAACCAGCGTGCCGGACTCTCCCTTGCTAACCGTCACTGTATTGCCGTTAACTTGCTGTCCGTTGTATTCATACAGGCTCGCGGCCCCGAGATTTGGGATGTAGGCTTTATTTACCACCGCGTCTGCCGTACCTTTGTTGTTCACGGTCAATCTTACTGAAAGCACCCCCTGTGTTGTGATGCATTCAGCCTCAGTGCCCGTAACCGTTAAACTCTCTGAAGGTCCTCCCGTAGACCCCCATATCCCTATCACCCATCCCACCACGATTACTCCCAGGATCAGGGTTGTGGCGATTAGGACGACCGTGGCTAAGATGTCCGATTCAGCCCTCCCACACCTCAACTACAACGCCCAATTTATTATATACCTGAAAGTTATTAATATACCTTAAATAAGAAAATGAAACCCAATTTTGGAGTGTTAAACTCCTGGAGAAGTTGTTCAACCTTATCTGGTGATCATATGATGAGTGATGGTTGACAACGTAATCACTGGCGAGTTAATACAGAACCGATGAATTCATGAACTTTGCTTTTAATTAACTTCAGTCTCCACTACTTGGGGTTGTTTTTTTAACTTAATTATCTTCGAATTCCTCTTCTTTAGGTCAGGGTGACCATGCCTCTGCCGGCACCCCCTGAGCGTAGGGGTGAGGTGTTATGGGGTTCCGGTAGTTAGGCATGGGAGTTCCCGCACCCCCCGTACTAATTGTGCAGGGGTGTTGAGGTAGTAATTGAGATATTAGTAGGTTACTCAGCCCCTTTCTGCTCTCCTCTGATGATAGCGTAAGCTATCGAGGACTTAGGTATTATGACGCCTTTATCCCCGCTCTTGACGCCTAACTCGTATTTGGATATCTTAGCTAACGTGCCTGAGATCGCGGAGCCGTCTATGAGATGTAGCTCCAGCTCCACTCCTATCAGGTCTATGCCGAGCACCGTATCATCTAATTGTTCTGAGCTGAAGCCGTGGAGGTCTGAGGCCTCCACTGTGGCGTTCAGGATTGCGTGTCTGAAGAGCACGTACGCTGCATCACCGACCCTCAGCCCTATCTCGTACCTGGACACCTCATCTATCACCCCTCTGATTGAGTCTTGAGCGCCGAGAACTCTGAACTCCACTTCCCTGCCGTTAAATCTCGCGTCAATTATGTTCTCCCTGAGCGGCATTCAAACACCTTGCATTTATTCTTACGAAGGTTTTTAAGTGCGTAGCCCTTGCCGTGTGTAGCACTACCTAAGGAGGTACGGGTGCGCCTTCATCGTGAAGGCGGTCAGCCATCGCATGAACTCTTCGTTTGCCTTAAGGCGCTCCGGGAGGCTTTCACAGCCCCTAATTACTTCTATGAGCACCAAGTCCTTAGTTGACAGGTCACGAGGCCCCGCCTCACGCAGGAGTTCCTCCGGATCTCTGTACCTCCTCCTTACCAGCGCTTTAGGGAGTCCGTCCCCAGCTATCCAGACGGCAGACGTCCTGCTGGAGGTGCTGTGCTTCTCCATGAAGTCGTGGAATCCGCTTCGTAGGGTTGGCGGTCCTACCCTGACCTCGTAGGCCGGCAGCCCTCCCCCGTAGGATATGTCTAGAGCTATGAACGCCTGCGCGGCCTCATCGCTCCAGCAGTCATAGTCTATGATTTCAAACCTGTATGTCCTCAGGAGGTTGGCGGCCCTCCTGCTCAGCTTCTTGAGCTCCCCCCACAGGACGTCGGGGGGCACGCCCTTGGGGAGGGAGTACTTCAGCAACAGCACGCTCCTACCTGTCTCCTCAAGGAACTTCGTCAGCTCGGCGGGCTGCGCCGGCCTCAGCTCCCAGTGGAACAGGGCCTTGGACGGCTTCCTCATGAAGGAATACGCACTCGCTACAGCCACTTTCAACGTTCTCTCAGACACCGCTGAGGCGGCGTTCCTTCTCGGGTCAACGGGGTCAAGCACTATCAGGGCGTCGTCTCTGAAGGCCTTCCTGACCGCGTTGATCGACCCGTACTCGCGTAGCACGTTGTCTTCCACCACGATCACCTCCCCTTCACGCCACCCGCTCATCGCCTCAACCGCCCTCAGGAACGTCCTATACTTGACTACCATGAGTTCCGTCAAGTACCCTGAGAAGCCCTCGACCCTCACCTCCGCCCCGTAGATGCCCATGTTCTTCATGAACTTCTTCAGCAGTCTGACCTCATCCCTCATCCCCTCGTCGAGTCTGGAGTTGATGTATCTGGTGTGGAAGGGGGTTCTGTCGACTGCTGTAGTTATCTCGCTGACCTCCCTCGCCCAGTATGCGGGGACCACGTCGACCTCGAAGTCCTGGATTCGCAGAGTTATGTAGGGGTGTGAGGCGTACTTAACGCGTGCATCGTACCTGCTCAGACCGCCTTCCAGCAGCCGCTTTATGACCTCCTCCTCAATCCACTCATTGCTTAAGCCCTCCCTACTCAGCAGTATGAAGACGTCCAGGTCTATGTCGCCTCTGAGGGAGGTTCCCTTGGCGAAGGAGCCCTCCAGCGTGACTTTAAAGTCGCAGTCCACACGCAGTGTGGACTCTATGACCTCCCTAACCTCCTCGAAGAGTCTGAGGCCTGCTGCGACCTCCTCCTCCGTCGGCCTCAGCTCCTCCCTAACCTCCTCAAGCAGTTTAAGGAGTTCCTCACTCAACTCAACCATCCTTCAGCTCAGCCACGACCACGTCAGTGTATACGGGCCCCTCAGGCCTCAAGACACTTCTCTTCAGCTTCACTCGGGTCACCTGCGAAACGCCGAAGACCGTGCTCTCGTAGGACGTCAACACCCTCCTCAGACACTGCACGTCGAAAGAACCCTTAACCCTCCCCACAGTTATGTGGGGGACGAACTCCTCCCTGTCGGGCTGAGCGTAGGGCCTCAGACACCGCTCCAACTCCCCCCTAATCACCCTCAACTTATCGAATCCCTCAGACACCCCGACCCACACCACCCTCGGCCTAGAGGCTGAGGGGAAGGCCCCCACCCCCTCAACCTTCATCTGGAACTTAGTATGCTGCCCAACCCTACTCACACACTCACTTATCGGCGGCAGGCTATCGTCGGGAACCTCCCCTATGAACCTCAACGTCAGGTGTATGTTCTCGTCCTCAACCCCTTTAATACCCCTCTGCTTTGAGCATGCGACCGCCGCGTCCCTGAATTTAATCACCTCATTCAGCACATCCTTATTCTCTATCTCCACCGCGACGAATAGTCTCATCAAGTTTGACCGACCATGTAGAAACGTATTTTAAACATTTAAAAGAGGACGCGGTCTAGAGATATTTGGTGTGGGGCCGTCGTCTAGCTTGGTTAGGATGCCAGCCTGGGGGGATTTCCCCGCCGGGGATGGTCCCGGAGCGCTGGTGGTCCGGGGTTCAAATCCCCGCGGCCCCACCAACTGGTTTCTATGGCGGGCTTGCGGTCTACTGACCTGTCTCCCGGGCGATGTACTGAGCGCTTCTCAGACTCCAGGGTTGGGTTGAGCAACGCCGTGCGCACTATGCGGGTCCTGCATGCCTCGGAGTAAAAACTAGTTTGAGTTTTTCTGGGTTGGGGAGCTTCTCCACCCTCCCCTCCCTAACTAGCCTTGCCACAGTCTCCCTTAACTCCACGTCCAGGAAGTCCTCGCCCTCCCTGATCAGGTAGTTGCGTAATTCCTCGTAGGTGGCCGCCCCAAGCCTCCTCAACGCGTTGATCACTACCTCCTCAAGCAATGCCGTGCTCCCTTACTACCTCCCTCAGCACTTCCTCCATCATATCCATGGATTTCTCCATTATCTCCTGCGAGATGACGAGCGGTGGGGCTATCCTGACCGCTGAGAACCCGGCCCCTATCACCGCTACCCCCCTCTTGAAGCACTTACTCAGGAAGGACTCCAGCTCCTTCCTAGCGTACTCCTTAGTCCTTCTGTCCCTAACCAGCTCGATCCCGATCATCAGCCCCTTACCCCTCACGTCACCCACTATCTCGTACCTGTCCATCCACTCCCTAGCCCTCTTCATCACGTAGCCGCCCACCCTCTCCACGTTGTCAAGCAGCCTCTCCTCCTTAATGATCTTCAGGACCTCGGTCCCCGCCTTCAGGGCTACTGGATTGCCTCCGAAGGTGCTTGCGTGGGAGCCCGGGGGCAGCCTCATGACCTCCTCCCTGCCCGCCACAACGCCGAGCGGCAGTCCCGAGGCGACTGCCTTAGCCATGGCTATCAGATCCGGCTCAACCCCCCAGTGCTCCACCGTGAACCACTTGCCCGACCTCCCGAAGCCTGACTGAACCTCGTCGGCAACTAGCTTGATCCCGTTCTCTCTGGTGAGCTTCCTGAGCTTAGGGAGGAAGTCGTCGGGCGGCACTACGTAGCCCCCCTCACCCTGGATGGGCTCCACGAAGACGGCCGCGACCTCAGTCGGGTCCACCATCCTTCTGAAGACCCACTCCTCTATGAACCCCACTACAGCGTCGCCGCACTCCTCGGGATCCACGTGGAAGGGGCACCTGTATGGGTAGGGGTACGGGACGTGTATCACGCCCGGCAAGAGTGGCTGGAAGCCCTTCCTCTGAGCCGGCTTGCTCGCCGTGAGCGACATAGCTCCGTGCGTCCTGCCATGGAAAGCCCCTATGAATGCCATTATGTAGGGCCTCCTCCCCTCAGCAGACCCCTTACTTATCTTCATAGCTGCCTCAATGGCCTCCGCCCCGCTGTTCCCGAAGAAGAACTTCTTCCTACCTGCTATTGGCAGCACCTCCGAAAGCCCCTCAGCGTACTCCACGACCTCCTCGTAGTAGAAGTCCGTCAGCGAGTAGTGGATGAGCTTCCTGACCTGCTCCTCGACCGCCCTAACCACCCTCGGATGGCTGTGGCCGACGTTCATGACGGCGATGCCTGAATTGAGATCCACGAACAAGTTGCCGTCGAAGTCCTCGATGACGACCCCGTACGCACTCCTAGCGACTAGGGGATACCACCTCACGAACGACTGCATCAGGAGATCGTGGTCCCTCTCAATAACCTCCCTGGACTTAGGCCCAGGCGGCTCCACCACGATCTTCGGTAATCCCTTAGGCTCGTACCTATCGTAGTAGTAGAACAGGTTACTCACCACGATATACTGTCTTGCAGAAGTATAAAAATTTTTCAAAGGTCTGCAATCCGGAGGGGTTGAAGGCGGTTGAGGCGCGTTGATCGAGTTTATTAAGTCCCGCGATGTCTTGATTGATGGGACCTCCGACAAACGCTGGCGGGGGTCCGGCAGGTGTTCTCGATGGGCGGTAAGCCTGCTTTGGAGGTGATTGAGGAGGTCGAGGTAGAGGGGGGTAGGAGGTACCGGATAAGGTTAGTCAACACGAACATAACCTTCAACGTCTCGGCAAGCGGTCCTGAGGAGGCCGTCAGGAAGGCTGCAGAGCTTGCTGTGAAGCTCGGGTTGGTCCAGCAAAGGACTCAAGAGCCGGGGAGTTAGGTGTGGTGCTCTCATCCCTCACCTTGAGGCTATCCACAGCGTTACGCCAACCCCGTCCTCCCCCGTGAGGGATATCTTGAGCGGTAGTGAGGGGCCGAAGCATATGAGGGCCACGTCAAAGGCGGAGAGCGCTACCGTGGCCGTCTTGAGGAGGTCTATGTCGTAGGTGCTGGAGACCCTCTCCTTAGTTTCCGACGTCAGCTCGAGGAGTTGCTTGCCCCTCTCGAGGACCGTCCTGAACTCCCCGCCCTCGCTGGACGACAGGAACTCCACAGCGTCCCCTGAATACGTTATGGTCAGCTCCTCCCCCACGAGCTTCGCGTCCTTAAGCAACCTCTGCACTATCGAGGTCTCGACCCTCATGGAGATCGGCAGCTCCACTTGGATAGGGTCTATGGGTCCTTCAAGGCTCGCCACCCTAACGTCGTAGCCACGCTCAATGCCTGACCTGCTGTTCACTAGCATGGCCCTGACCTTCCCACCGCCCTCCTCATACTTGAGGAGCAGCGAGTCGCCCTTACCCAGCCTCTTAAGTATCTTGAGCAGTTCGTCCCTCTCTATCGTGAGGTCGTTCACTCCGCTCACGTTGTACTCCTCAAACACGCCGGGCGGTATGAAGACCTCGGCCAGGACACTCTTGTCGGGGCTTAAACCCCTCACCAGAAAACCCTCCTCAGACACCCTGAGGGGTATGTCGCTCAACGGCTTCGCAACGCTGACTAAGTACTTTCTGAACGATAGACCGTCAGGGTGCTTAATGCTGAACACTGACACCACCTTCATTAACTACGCCGAACCCACATATAATTACCTCCGCCGGATTAAAAAGCAGTCACTCCCACCTTAATACTGCTCAACGCATTAATGTGTGGTGATGCGGTTTAGGGGTTAAGGTCTTCATGGAGTTCGGGCACGTGGTTGTGGAGGGCCCTGCGGAGGAGGTCGCCGAGGTCTTGAGGGGCCTCTCAAGCGAGTCAGGGGTGACTGAGGATCTGGAAGACACGCTGAGGATTTTAAGCAACTTCGACGTGTTCCACGGAATGCTGCGGAGGAAGTTTAAGGAGTACATAGCGCCTAGAAGGAGTGAGGGGGACCTAATATCGGGCAGGGTTCTCGTGGATAAGGTCAAGCTCCACGTGGAGGGCGGCGTTAAGAAGGCGACGGTAATCTTCGACAAGAGGGTTCCCTACGACAAGGTAGTCAGGCATGTGGACAACCCCTCGCAGACCTAATGCGTTCGAACCTAACCCGGAGCGCTGTTGCGGGTCCTCCACCGCAGGGTTCTTAGTAACGCAGAGGGCCAAGCACCTACTTCTTACCCTTCCCTGCCCCGGCCTTACCCCCCTTCACCTTCTCGGGGGCTTCCTTACCCTTCTTACCCCCCTTCTCTTTAGTGGGTTCTTTCAACTTCTTCTGAGGTCTCTTGGGTCGCGTTGATTTCTCCCTTAACTTCCTTATCATGCTGGACACCTCCCTAAGGGATTCCGGGTTGTTCACAGCCTTAACAAGCAGCTCGTCCACGCTCAGCATGACCTCCAGGGAGTTCAGGCTGAAGGAGGGGGCCCTAGGCACTGAGACCTCCTCGAACTCCTCCGGAGTCCCTGATTCAGCCTCCCCGAGATCTATCGCCTTCTCGAAGGCCTCCTCCTCAGTCTCCTCCGCGCTCCCCTCAGGTTTTTCCTCAAACATTCTAACACCTCTCTACACTCCTCTATGAATACTTATAAAGGTTGATTCCCCGTGTTTAACGCAGGGTGGTTCAGGCCTAGTTTGGCTGATGCCTGAACCCCGGGTTGTGGTCGGGATGCACGGCAGTGCTGCAGGTCTGCTGAATTGCGAGCTCGTTGAGGTGTTGAGGGAGTTAGGACTGACCACGCTAACGCCTGTCCAGGAGGCATCCATCCCGTCCGTTCTCTCGGGGCGTCACACCCTCATAGTCGCCCCGACAGGCAGCGGGAAGACTGAGGCGGCGGTCCTCCCGATATTCTCGAGGATGGTTGAGGAGGGGGCCGGGGTTAAGCCGATCGCCGCGGTCTACGTAACGCCTCTCAGAGCCCTCAACAGGGACATGTTGCGCAGGCTAGAGGCTCTGGGTGGCAGGCTGGGCTTCAAGGTTGCGGTCAGGCACGGTGACACCCCGAACAGTGCAAGGAGGTTGATGGTTGAGTCGCCGCCGCACGTGCTGATCACCACCCCGGAGACTCTTGCGTACCTGCTGGTGAACGAGGCGTTGAGGAGGTATTTGAGGAACGTAAGGTGGGTGGTGATTGACGAGTTCCATGAGTTAATCAACAGTAAGAGGGGGACTCACCTCCTAGCTGATCTGGAGAGGATTGCAAGGCTTGCGGGGAGGTATCAGCGCATAGCTCTCTCAGCAAGCATTGGCGACGTGAATGAGGTTAAGGAGGTGCTGGCGCCGGGAAGGGTTGTCGCTGAAGCTGTAATCCCCGCCTCCCGGGAGTCTGAGGTCAAGGTAATCACCCCGGCCGACACTACCGGAGGGTCCCTCGAACGTCATGCAGTCGTTGATGCAGTCTCGAACCTCCTCACGAAGTTCAGAAGCGTCATAATCTTCACAAACACGAGGGATGAGGCTGAGTGGCTCGGCTCCATGCTGGGCAGACGCGGCATCCCGGTCGAGGTCCACCATGGATCCCTCTCGAAGGGGGTTAGAGAGGACGTTGAGATGAGGCTTAAAGAGGGCCTCCTCAAGGCGGTCGTGTCGACCTCTAGCCTGGAGCTCGGCATAGATGTGGGCTACGTTGACGCGGTGATTCAGGTGTCGTCGCCTAGGCAGGCTGTGAAGCTCCTCCAAAGGATTGGGAGGTCATCGCATAAGGTCTGGCTGAAGGCGGTGGGGTATGTGGTGGTGGGCAGGAGCGTTGACGACTTGACAGAGTCTCTGGTGCTGGTTAGGAGGGCGTCCAACTACGACTTGGAGGAGTCTAGGGCCTTCAAGAAGCCCCTGGACGCGCTGGCCCACCTCCTTGTAGGGCTCGGCCTGGAGGGCGGCTTCACGGTGGAGGAGGCTCAGGAGCTGCTCAGGAGGTCCTACCCATACATGGAGCTGCGTGAGGAGGAGCTGCTCGAGGTCCTCAACTTCCTCCAGGAATTAAGGTACGTTAAGGCAGGCCCTGACGGACGGTACGTGACCACCGGGAGGGGCAGGATATACTACTTGAGGACCACCATGATCGTCGAGTCCCCTCAATACGACGTCGTGGACGTGGTTTCCGGAGGGCACATAGGCACTCTGGACGAGGAATTCATAGCGCTCTCGGCTGGTGAGGGATCCAGCATAGTCCTGTCGGGCAGGGTGTGGAGGGTGCTCAGCGTTGACGATGAGGCTAAGAAGGTTTATGTGGAGCCCGGCAGTGGTGAGGAAGCCCTGATACCGAGTTGGTCTGGCGAGAACATACCCGTCGACTATGGGGTCGCTAGGGAGGTCTGCGCGCTGAGGCGCCTGCTGGCTTCTGGCAGAGGGTTTGAGAACTACCTGAGCTTCCTCGAAGACCCCGTGGCTCTGGATCACGTTAGGGATGTCCTGAACACGCATACCGGCAAGGGTTACCCACTACCGACGGACAGGGATGTAGTGGTTGAGGTGTGTAGGGATGCGAATGTCCTAGCGGTTGTCCACGCCTGCTTAGGCAGTAGAGGTAATCTAGGACTCGCCTACCTGATTTCATACTACTTAAGTAAGATGTTGGGTGTGGATCCGGTCGTAAAGTCCGACCCCTACAGAGTCTACCTCCTCCTGCCTAAGGAGGTTGACGAGCGTGTTGTTGCCTCCTTGATCGTGGAGGGTCTGCGGGTCGAAGACCTCTCCACAGGCTTGAGGGACTCCCTCCTCAGGTCGACACTGGCTAGGTATGTTGCTAGGAGGGTGCTCGTGAGGCTGGGGGTCATTCCAGAGGACGCGCCGACGCAGGTCATCAAGACTCTGGTGAGCAGGTATATGGACAATAACGTGGTGAGGGGTGAGGTGCTGAACGAGGTCATGACTCGCTACGTCGACACCGAAGTAATTAAGGACTTCATCGAAGGCGTCAGGTCTGGGACCATGTCTACGAGACTGGTCATCGGGCGTATGCCCTCCCCTCTAGCGCTGGAGGGTCTGAGGGTTGCCGGCGGCTACGGCAGAGTGGAGGTTGAGGGGCTTCCGAAGAACGTCATCGCGGACCTCCTTAGGAAGAGGTTGCTTGAGAAGAGGGTAAGGCTGTACTGCCTCAACTGCGGCAACTCCTGGGAGTCCGTCATTAAGGAACTACCCGACAGGATCTCCTGCTCTAGGTGCGGCTACTCAGTGGTAGGCGTGCACTTCGGCAGTGAGGACTTGAGTGAGGTGGTCAGGAAGGCTATAAAGCACGGCGTCAAGTATGAGTATGTGATGGGCGAGGACGATAAGAGGAGGTATGAGGAGCTGGCGGCGTCAGCCAGGCTGGTCCTTGGATTCGGCAGGAAAGCGGTCATAGCATTGGCCGCCAGGGGGGTAGGCCCCCACAACGCTGTCAAAGCGTTGAGCGCGAACAACGAGCAGGAGTTCTACCTGACCCTCTACGAGCTGGAGAGGAGCTTCATCAGAACTAGGAAGTATTGGGATTGATGAGGTCCGTTGCCTCGGCGTCCACGTTCCCGTCAACGCTCTGCCTACGCCATCACGTTTAAATTAACTGCGTTATGGTGTTTAGGTATTTTTATAGTTGCTGTTATTTATTTCTAGAGAAGTAGGCGGGTGTCCGGTTTGGTTTGGTCCACTCTGAAGGTGTTGAGGGAGAGTCCTGACGTGATGAGGGAGGTATTGAGGAGGAGGTTCATGGACACCTCCCTCGTCGACGGTTTCCTGGAGCTCGATAGGGAGTGGAGGAGGGTTCAGACGGAACTCAATAAGCTCAGGCATCAGCACAACGTGATCAGCTCTAAGGTAGCGTCCCTGCCGCCGGGTGAGAAGGATGCCGCTGTAGCTGAGGCTAAGGAGTTGCTGGCCAAGATCTTGGAGATGGAGAGGAGGCTTGAGGAGGTTGAGGCGGGGAGGGAGTCCCTCCTGGATAGGATGCCTTCACTCCTCCACGATTCCGTTCCGATAGGTCCTGACGAGAGCTACAACGCTGTTGTCCGTGCTTGGGGTAGGGCGAGGGTTCAGCGGGCGCACCTGAGCGACTTCCTCGCGGAGACTGAGGGTAAGGGGGTCAGGATGGAGTATGAGGTGGTTGATATGGAGTTCGTCGGCCATGCTGACATGCTTGAACACGTCCTCATGCTGGGGGACACCGCTAAGGCCGGCGAGGTCGCTGGATCCAGGTTCTACTACCTATTCGATGACTTAGTGTGGCTCGACTTAGCCCTCCTCTCCTACGCTATAGACTACCTGACTGGGAAGGGCTTCAGGCTCGTGTTGCCCCCCTACATGCTTAGGGGTAAGTACATGGGTGCTGTCGAGGAGTTGGCGGCGTTTAAGGACGCCCTCTACAAGGTTGAGGGTGAAGACCTGTATTTAATAGCTACTGCGGAGCATCCGCTGGCAGCGTTGCACGCTGGTGAGGCTATACCTGAGGAGGATTTGCCGAAGCTCTACGTGGGCGTCAGCCCGTGCTTCAGGAAGGAGGCCGGGGCCGCAAGCAGGGATATAAAGGGGATCTTCAGGGTTCATCAATTCCATAAGGTTGAGCAGTTCGCGTATGCGATGCCGGAGCAGTCGTGGGGCGTGTTCGACCTCCTCATAAGCAATGCTGAGGAGCTCTACAGAGGGCTTGAAATACCCTACAGGGTCGTCAACATAGCTTCCGGGGAGCTCAACCTGAGGGCGGCGATGAAGTACGACCTCGAGGCGTGGTACCCCGCTCAAGGCAAGTTCAGGGAGTTGGTTAGCTGCAGTAACGTGCTTGACTGGCAGGCCTACAGACTCAACGTGAAGTACTTGAGGAGGAAGGGGATGGTTAAGGACTACCTGCACATGCTCAACTCGACAGCCATAGCCAGCACCAGAACCATCACGACAATTCTGGAGAACCACCAGAACGACGACGGCACTGTAACCATACCAAAAGCGTTGAGGAAGTACCTGGAGGCCTTCAGCAAAGCCCCTAAGGACTACATACACCCAGTCCAGAAACGGACTCCCCCCTCATGAGGGGGGTCTCTCCAATCCATCGGCGTTCATATGTTGGTGTGATTGGACTTCCCTACATAGTTGATGAGCCAGTGGGTCGTAGGTAGTGGGTAGAGTGAATGCGTGCTCGATAAGCCCATCAACTAACGGTCAACAGGTAGCCGTGCCTCGAACCCCGTGCATCACTCCTTATCGCTACTCAGTGCCACCTTCCTGTACATGCTGAGCATTGCCTTATCCTTGTCCTCCTCCCTTATGTGTATTGCCTTATCGTAGAGTTCCTTCAGTTCCTCGTCGCTCGCGTAGTCCAGTGGGGTCTTCTCATACCCGGCTCCACACCACCTAACGTAGAGGATGTCAAGTATCTCCTGAACCCTCGGGTCGGAGTAGAAGGCCACCTTCCTCCACACGTCATCGCTCTCATCTATCATCCACGTCAGCTCTCTAACAACTCTATCACGCTTCAACCCTCAGATCCCCCGCTTTATATTGATTGAAAGGTAATTAAACATGATGAGCGAGAATATCTACAAGAAGATAATTGAGTACCTTAAATCAAGTCCAGGGGCTACCCCCAGGGAGATAGCTGATTCCTTAGGCGTCACTATAGGTGCGGTGAGGGTCGCCCTCCTAAGGCTGAGGGAGGCAGGGTACGTCGTCAAGTCAGTCAAGGGAAGGTACTTCGCCAAGTCAGGGGTTAAGGATCTAAGCATGTTCGGTGAATCTAGGGGGAGTGTAGCCAGCCACGGCGCCCAAGAAGACGACGTGCCGTCCACCGCACGCGTTGTGAGCGAGCCGCTCACGCGCCGCAACATGACTGAGGCTGATTTAAGCCAGGTCAAGAACGAGTTGAAGGACTTGAGGGAGGCTGTTAGAGTGTTGGGTGAGAGGGTCACTAAACTTGAGGAGGAGTTCAACCTCCTCATGAAGTCCCTCAAGACTGAGGGGAGGCCTAGGGAGCCGAAGCAGATGGCAGTCGCTGAGGGCTCGATAATGAGGGTTGAGGATGCTAAGTCAAGGGGGATCTCAGTCGATGCGCTGGTTCGTTCGGGCAACTACGTGGTCGTGAAGGGCTATGTAGTGTCTCAGGAGTTCCTTGATAACTTCAGGAGGAAGTTCCCCATAACGCTGAAGGACCTTAAAGACCTCACTCGTGAGGAGAGGGAGTTGCTGGACGCGATGGTTAGCGAGGGACTGGCTTACCTGCATGCTGGGAGGGAGTACAAGCTCACGTAGGTGAGCGCTTCAAGGACATGCCTACGCGATCTCCTGAAGAACTCTCGGCGTTAGATCCCCGCTCCACTTGAGCACCCACACACCCTTCTCCCTGGCCTTGCTTAGGGCGTTTGGCGTTGCGTAGTCCACATACACTACCTTTATGAGCTTAGGCCTCAGCAGGTCGGGCCTCACTACTTTGAGGAGCCCTACCTTCCTCTCCAACTCCTCAATGAGACCCTCACCTAACCTCACCGTAGCTTCCCCTACCACACACAAGTCCCCGCTCACCCCAAACATGTCAACCTCACCTACGCTGTCGATAAACAACCTCTCCAACTTGATGTTAATACCCAACTCCTCCCTCAACCTGTGGGTGACTACGTCAATTCCCTCCTCCTCAACTGTGATGGTTAACCTCTCCACAGTGACTGAGAGCCTATTCACGGTCTCCCACAGCTTGTTCTGTCCTTCCCTTAATGCCCTCACTTCCTCCCACAGCTTGTTCTGTCCTTCCCTTAATGCCCTCACTTCCTCCCACAGCTTGTTCTGTCCTTCCCTTAATGCCCTCACTTCCTCCCACAGCTTGTTCTGTCCTTCCTCAAGCCTATCAAGCCTCTTCAATATCTCAGTGAGTCCTATGTAGCCTGCTACCGCATACCTGAATTCCGCATCCGACTCTAAAGCTCTTAGAATCTTCATCTTCTCTCTCTTAGTTAACGTCTCGGTCATCGTTCATCATCTCAAGTTGTTTACTTTTTCACAAGATTTAAAGTTGGCCTCAAGTGAACTGAAAACGCTTCCGCCTCCTGCTAGAGGAGTAGCGGGATCTTAGCCGCGGTCTCCTCAAGCTCTTCAGGTATGTTGAAGCCGTACTTCACTTCGGTGAAGTTCTTCCTGAACTCTACTACCTTCCTCCTGACCTCCTCAGGGGGCTTCCCGTCGATCAGCACCTCGCGCATGAGTTTGGCGACCTCCCTGAAGTCGTCCTCCCTCATCCCGAACCTAGTCATCTCAGGGGTTCCGAGCCTGATTCCTGATGGGTCCTTAACGGCTTCGGGCGGGTCCCACGGCAGCAGGTTCTTATTGACTATTATGTTCGCCTGCTCCAGCAGGGTTGCGGCTCTAGCGCCTCCCCCGAGTCCCCTCACATCGATTACGAACATGTGGGATTTCGTGAATCCTAGGTGTTCGGTGGGGACCTTGAACCCCTCCCCAACGCACGCCTCTGCGAAAGCTACGGCGTTCCTCACCACCTGCTTTGCGTACTCCTCCCCGAACGTCATCATCTCAACGGCGGTCACAGCGGCGGCGGGCAGTCTGTGGAGGTGGTGGTTGCTGAGGAACCACGGGAAGACGACCTTCGAAACCTCCTTATAGAGCTCCTCATCGTCAGTCATTATCACGCCGCCCTGAGGCCCTGGAAACGTCTTATGGGTTGAGGACGTTATGACGTCAGCGCCCTCATGTATTGGGTTCCTCCACACCCCACCCGCTATGAGGCCGAGGACGTGGGCTACGTCGTGAACCAGCTTAACTCCTGCGGCGTGAGCTGCCTCTGCGATCTCCTTAGTTGGGTGGGGGAACATGTACACGGAACCTCCAAGAGTCACGAAAGCGGGCTTAACGGACTCAATCATCTTAACAGCCTTATCCACGTCAACATTCCACCCCTCCTGATCGAAAGGCATCTCAACGTGTTCAATACCGAGGGCGCCGAGGGTTCCGAATCTCGTGTGGGAGACGTGGGCGCCTGCCTGAACAGGGGCTATGAGGGCCTTATCGCCTGGCCCGCCAAGAACCCTGAAGACCGTGGCGTTAGCTATGGTCCCACTTATGGGTCTAGGCTCAACGAACTTGACCCTGAAGAGTCGGGACATGAGATCCATAAGGAGGAGCTCCACTTCATCGACGTACGTCAGTCCCTGGTAGTACCTCTTCCTGGGCTTCCCCTCAGCATACCTATGCATCATGTCAGTCATGTAAGCGACCTCAGCGAGTGGGGACATCACGTTCTCTGAGGGGATCAGGTTGACGCACTCAAACCTCCTCCACCTGTTATGGGTTCTGGTCAACTCAACAACACGGGCTAACTCGCTGGGGAGACCCAAACACACCACCACGTAAGTAATTGCCAGAAACTAAATATAAACCCTCCGTCTCCCTATGGGTTTATTTAGAAAGTAAGTCATGCCGTGGGGGGTCGTAAACCTTCACTGGGTTACGGCCTCCACTTAAGCTCAGCCCCCGTGACTGCCACGTACTCAATCCTTATGTTCTCAAGATTAGGGTTGGCTGACGGTATATTTATCCTGAAGGCTAGAGTCAGGTTATAGTCCTCATTTGGCAGGATTACTTTTTTGTAGGAGTCGTAAGCCCTCACTGGGAAGATGATACTGCCCGTAGCTATGAAGATGTTACTGCCGGAGCCCTTAGCGTAGGAACCCACTGCAGTGCTGCCGCTGGCGAACGCAGTACCGTTTATGCCTTGCAACATGGCGGCCGAACCCACAGCTATCTGCTGCGATGGTGAGGTGCTAAGCCAAGCCACGAGCTTGAAGTAAATCGCTATTAAATCCACACTGTCTCTAGTCGCCAGAAGATTAACGAACGTAATGTTCACATCGTAGTTCCCTCCTTTGCCTAAAGTTACGGGAGATAATTTCAGTATATATGGTTGGTTCTTACCCTCCGTAGTTACCTTGACTATAGAGACCTCGTTCACGCCATTACCGTCGAGGTCTATGTTGTCTTTTAGTTGAGTATCTATCTGGGTTTGGGAGATTTGCGGATTGCATGTCAGGCATGAATAGCTGTCTATATCCTTCACCCACCCTCCACCACTATTGAAGTACCAATCAGCAATTGGATAGTCGCTCCAATAGAGTACTGAGGCGTTGCCTACACCGCTCACCCTGGTTATGATCTTCTTGCTGGCATAGTCAGTACCCACTAGTCTCGTCATGTTCAGGATGTCCTCGCTTGTGAATGGGCTACCTCCTGTGATGGTGGTCTGATAATAGTTTATTATGGTGCGGCTCTGCTCGCACATGCTCCTGAGCGGGTACACGTTGCCTCTCGACGTTACCGCGTAGTCTATTTCGTTAACTCCTGCATTGTTTGAGAGGGTCATCCTTTCCTCCCCCTTTTTGATTAGGTCGTTCAGGGGTTGAGGGTCGTCGTTCACCCATATCCTCACTATAATCACGTCAAGGGGTCCCACGTTGACCACCTTACACGTGTTTTCATCAACCCACACTACCTGCAGGCTCTCAGAGCTTCTCTCCTGCTCGAACCTGGCTCTGGACGCCAGGCTTGAGGTCCCCGTGACGTTCGTCTTAAACATGCTTGTAGCTATGGTTGAGAACACCACTATCAGTAGGGGTATTAGTATCATCGCCGCTATTACTTCCGACTGACCCCTCTCCGTCCTCCTAACTCTTGACTTCATAGTACCTCCCCACCTCGTAGTAGTTATTGCCCGCCTGAACGAAGAGTATGACCACCCAACAATTCGGGTTTGCAGGCGGTGATTTTCTCTCCGTCTTCGTGAAGTTCACCATAAGTAATTCATTGCCCCCTCTGTGAGGGAGGACGCCCAGATTCACCGTGGTTGCTGAGGATCTGTATGGTGTGAACGTGTCCAGCGGCAGGTGCTGACCATCGGTGAGCAGTATGTAGACCCTGCTTGAGGGCACGCTTAGGCCTCCCTGCACCTGCAGGAAGTCCCCACCGCCTATTACCCCGTTCATGTTGCAATAAGTGTTGTTTAAGGCTAGGTAGTAGTAGGTGGTTGCTGTGCTGTCCACCCTCACAACCCCTAAGTAGACTGTTAGGGTTCCTGGAGGGGTGGCACTGCTCTTCACGACGCCCTCCTTATAGATCACAGTGTTGGCGACCTCCTTCTGGAGGAAGTTATTTAAATCGCTTTCAGCAGTCCTCTGAGCGAGGAGGGAGGAGGCGTAGCTGAGGAAGCTCACGCTAGCCACGAGAACTACTGAAACCAGGACTACGGCCGAGATTAAGTCGGACTGACCCTTCAAATCACTCACACCCACACTCCGTTTAGTATATGGTTAAGGAAGCTAATAAAGGCTGGTGACTTTACTAAACGTTGTTGCGGGAGTTTCAGTCCATACATGACATAAACCCATACTTGACTGAAGGGTGACCGTCCTCACGGAGAGCTGGAACGCCTGCCGGGCGATTGCCCATCACTACGTAGGGTTGCTGAGAATGTACACAATATCGAACGGCAGGACGCCGGCTAGAGTCGTGAGGGTGATGAGGACTTGAGCAAGTGTTAAGGAGATCAGGACCGTCGAACCACGCCTGCCCCTCACCAGACGACTCAGCGTTAGGGCCACGTTCAGGTAGAGGGCGGGCAGTGCGTTGATGTAATACCAGTCGTGAGGGCCCGGAAGTATTGTTGCTAGGGAGAGCCATCCGGCCAGCGTAACGAGATTCTCAGCTGAGTTCAGACGTCGAACCATCGCCCAGTAAGCGTTGATTAATAGTGAAGGCAATGTAGCGTACCAGAGGATGGAACCGAGCCCCACCCCTACAACCACGTAAAGACCTGAGGCGGGGGTGATGGTCGAGTTGGCCACCAGTGTGAGGAAGGATGTGTTGGTAGTGGTAAAGTAGAGTGAGAACTCACCGCCGTACCGCCACACCTCAACCTTACTGATGAGTTTAAACAACCCGTTAACGGCCATCGGCAACGTGAGGCCGTGCCTCCAGGACATGTAGGAAATCATCTCCAAGTGGTGCTGAACTACAGAGTAGGGCCCTAGACTGAAGTCAGCCGCATAGGTACTTAGATATGCTGTGAGAGCCACGGCCGTGAAGAGCGCCAACCTCCTTAATGAAGCTCTCCAGCCACCGCCGCCGGCCATTATAGCGTAAGCGAAGACCAGCAGGTAGGGCAACACGCTGAGCTTACATGCAACACTCAAACCAAAGAACAGGCCGGACAATATGAGGGAGCCTCTGACCAGCATTAGGTAGAGTGAGAGGAGAAGAAGGAAGACGGCGGGAGGGTCTAGGAGGAGATGCCTGTAAGTGTTGATAAACACGGTATCAAGGATAATGAAGGACGTAGTGAGCAATGCTGTGGAGCCAGAGCTGACGAGACTCCTTGCAATCAGGAACACGAAAACGGAGGAACCAACAAACAGAAACATGTAGGCAAACCTCCCAAACCCGAACAACTCGAAGAAACCTATCAAGTACTTACCGAGGGGTGGGTGTTCGAAGTTGCATGTGTAAGGCGCGGTAAGGTTGGCAACGTAGTCCAGACCACATCTAACGTAAATAATCTCGTCTTTATAGGAAGGGAGGGGTGATAGTGGTAGAGTCAGGTGGAAGAGGAAGATTGGGAAACACGTAAGTAACGCGATAAAGAACCACCACCTGACTGAGTTAACTCCATCCCGACCGTGATTTGCATCCAATATCTGGCACTTATTCATTCAAAGTTAACCCCGAAAGACCCTGACCTTGGTTGAGTTAAAAACTGATAAAACTGATTTAGATTCAACTAATAAATTACGTCGTTGGCGTGGTCGTGGCGGAGACTCTACCAGGGTAGACGTTACCAGCTTCTGTGTAAACTTTAACGTCGTAGGACGCACCGAGCATACATCCTGAGCCGGAGAGTCCGACGGTAATAGTGGCACTTGACCCCTTACCGACTGTCCCGGCGGCGGTAGTTGTGGTGAATCCGACAACCTCGACTTTTGATATTTTTGAATCTGCGTTACCCTTATTTATTATAGTCAACTCAAGTTGTGAAAAGCCTCCATTTACGCATTTTATTTGACCGCTGACTACGGAGAGGCTCTCCGACGGTGCTCCGAGCGATCCCCAGACCCCCATTATCCACCCTATGACCGCTATCGCGATTATGAGTGTTACGGCGATCAGAATTACGGTTGCTAGTATGGGTGATATGGCTTTGTTTAACTTCATTGTTTTTATATCACCAAATACTATTATTATGAGGCGGTATATAAACGTTTATGTTCTTAACACTGTTTGAGCGCTTCGGGTCATGTAGGGTGTTTCTTTTAGTATTTTTCGGCTTGTTATTTATGTACATGGTGTTGCTGATGTTTGCAGTCTGCTTTAGCTCTGGTGATTTAGTTGTATTGTTTTCCTAGATTGGTAGTGTGCCGCTTATGTAGGCCAGCGTCCCAAGCACCGTGGCTGTCGTTACTGCCGTCATCAGTGCTGCGTGTTTGAATCCCGCCGCGACGCTCATCTCGCTTGACTTGCCGGCTACTAGCCCCATTATGAATGAGTTGAGGAGCGAGCCGATGCTGAGTATGCCTATGAGCGGCGCTATCGCCTCAGGGTTGACACCCGCCGCCGTTATTAGCATGTTGACTATTATTATCGGCGATGATGCCAGCATGACGGCGCCGAAGTACGGGAGTATCACGTACGCCTTGAGCCTCCTCCTGAGCTCCTCCTCCAGCTCGCTGAGCGTTTGGGTGAACCTTGCTAGGGCGTCTATGATCTCAGGCGCTCCGCCCCCAACTACTATCGAGTCCGTAAGGAATCTGAAGATCGCTATGACGAACCACTCCCTGATGGTCTTCAGAACCCTCCTCAGAGCCTCCTCGAGGCTTAGGCCTAGGGTGAGCGCCGCGCCGGCCTTACTCACGAGGGGGATGAGGTTCCTGAAGTCTTTGGTGGAGAGCTGCACGATGCACTTCTCGGGGGACAGCCCTGTCTTCCTTATCTCGCTCAACTCCCTCAGGTAGTCGGCGGTGGACCTCACGAGCCCTTTGTGGCCCTTCATCACGTTCCTGTGAACCAGCCACGGCGGTATCGTGAGGAGCAGGAGGGCTATGGTCAGGGAGACCACGAGCGAGACCACCTCCCTAGTCCCTATGAAGCCCTTCAGGACGTTCATGCCCCCCGTTATGAAGAGGGACACGAAGAACATCACTATCGATATGGGTATTAAGACCGTCAGCGTTATGTAGGGCTCCATGATCTTCACAGGGGTTCTGGGTTGTGAGACGTGTATCATTAGGAGGACCATTAACCCGAGCGTCGGCAGGACTATGAAGTTGTAGAGTGAGGGCATGGTCACGTCGACGACTACCGCCCCCGTAGTTCTGCCGGCGGTGACTGCTGAGAGGGTTCCCGAGACGGAGAAGAACACGAATATCGTTACGGACATTATGACCCCTAACACTATGTAGAGCTCGAGGAATGAGGCAAGCCTCTCGGTCATCGACCTGACCTCACTCATCCTGTGCTCGAACAGCTCCTGAGTCCTTATCTCCATGTAGTGCGTTACGTCACCCCCGCTCCTCAGCGTGGTCGTGTAGCCGAGCATCAGGTCCCTGAACCTGGAGCTGGGGTGTAGCAGGGCAACCCTCTCGAGGGCCGTGACCGGGTCGTAGCCGAACAGCTTGATGTAGGTGATCACCCTCATGCACTCCTCCTTCATGGCCTTGAAGACCTTAAGGTTCGCAACCCTCTCTATTATCCTCTCCAGACTAACCCCGCCCTTAACCATCGTGGACGCGTAGGCCATGAAGAAGGGTAGTTCGTTCTCAACGCTCGCCTTCCTCTCAGAGGCGGCCAGCGACGGCTGGATGAGCCTAACGGCGAAGACCATTATAGGCAGTATGACCGTGACAAGCCCCACAACCACCTTAGCGATGAACGGCATGGGCACGAGTATTAAGGCCGTTGACGCGGCGAGCCCCACTATCAAAGCCGCCGTAAACGTCAGCATGAGGGTCTTCGACGCGTATATGGTCGGGTGGACCGTCATGCCCGCCTTAAGTATGGACTTATCCAGTTCGAAACTCCTGGCCAGCCTGGCCCCCCAGGACTCGAACACCGTCAGCGATGCCGCCGTGAAGAGGTCGTCGAACGTGGGGGTCCTACGCCAGGGCTTGGTGATCGCCTTCAGCTCCTTGCCTACGTCCTTACCTCCCTCCCCACGGTCCTTGCCTTTGCTCCTGTTACGTCGTGGAGCCATAGAGGGGGCCCTCGCGCAAAGTCCTTACTGGGTCTAGGTAGTACCTCTGAATCCAGGTAGCCACGTCCCTGTAGGCGGTCTTGCGGGTCGCCACCAGCCACTCTAGCAGCATCTTCCTCCTGATGAGCTCCTCCAACAACTCATCCCTGGTCTTACCCGTCAACTCCGACACCCTCCTGAGGACTGCGCTGTTCTCCAGGCTTATGCTGAACCTATTCTTGGCGGGGTCCCACTTGGCGATCTCATCGTACTCCCCGACACCCCTCACCTCCCACACGTTCGTTATCTTCCTGGCGGGCCTCGGCTTACCCCTCTCGTCGACCAGCGTCACCCTCCTAATCAGGAGGGCTATGTTCACGAGGGGTATGTAGGACGGAGGTATGTTCATAGGGGGTGACGTGAGCCTCTTCACCGCCGCGTCTATGCTCTCGGCGTGAAGTGTCGTGATGCCTGAGTGCCCTGTGGCTATGCTCTGGAAGAGCACGTACGCCTCATCACCCCTGACCTCACCCACTATTATCACGTCCGGCCTGTACCTGAGGGACACCCTCACGAGCTGGTAGAGTGACACCTCGCCGGCGCCCCCGAGGTATGAGGGCCTTGAGACCAGCTGAACCCAGTTCTCCAGAGGTAGCTTGAGCTCCGGCGTGTCCTCTATCGTGACCACCTTGTAGGTGGGTCGGAGGAGGGTCGCCATTGCGTTAAGTGTGCTTGTCTTCCCAGCTCCAGTAACGCCGAGCACTAGGGTGGTCAGCTTGTAGTCCATGGCGAGCCAGAAGTATGCGGCTATATCGGAGGATATGGTGCCGAAGTTGATCATGTCGGCTATCGTTATGGGTGACTCGCTGAACTTCCTTATCGTGAAGGAGGATCCGGAGGTCGAGACCTCCTTGCTGAAGGTCGCGGCCACCCGGTGCCCGCCCGGCAGTATTGCGTCGAGAACAGGGTACGCGACCGATATGTGCTTGCCGGCCATGTGGGCGAGCTTGAGGACGTACTCGTCAAGCTCTATCTCGTTCCTGAAGATGACGTTGGTCGGCAGTGACTCATACTTCCTGTGCCACACGTACACGGACTTCCCCGGGCCGTTGCACGATATGTCCTCCACGTACCTGTCCCTGAAGATCGGGTCGAGCATCCCGTACCCGAGGAAGTCCCTCTCTATGTAGTAGTTGATCTTACTCCATGAGAGGGAGGGTGTTCTGGGGAATCTTATCTGGAAGAGGTCCATGATCCTCCTGGCGGTGATCCTTATCTCGTTTATCGCGTCCCCTGATAGGCTGGCCACGGGTTTCATCTCCCACATCATGTGCTCGTAGATCTGCTTGTAGATGTCCCTCTCCTCAGGGGTCAGCGAGATCTCGTAGACCTCGTAGAACAGCCTGCCGTTCGCCTCCTCCTCAACTATGTTTATTGAGGCGAACGGCTCGAGTATTGGGTAGGTCTCGAGGATCCTGTACCCCTTCTTAATGCTTAAGAGTTCGTAAGAGAGTACCTTAGCGGCTTCGCTGAACTGCGCGGTAGGAGACGCTACAACGACCTCCTCCCTCTTCTTCCTGCCTAGCCTTCCTAACAAGCCTGACGTGGGCTTGGGTTTCGAAGATGAACTCAACCACTCACCTATATTGAATTACCGCTTTAAACATATAAATGTTAACGAACATAATATATTTTTAGGTGTATGCTTAGCATGTACTCGCTCAGTTCAACTTCTGAGAGGGAGAGGGCGGCAACCATCACCACCGCCTTGACTTTCTCACTCCTCGTTCTCTCACTCCTAGCTACTCCGCACATGTCGGTCAACGCGCAGACGCTCGAGCTTAACATTCCCTACGCGTACACGCTCACGCCTCAAATCCCGGGCAACTTAAGCATAGTCAAGCTGTTGATGCTTAACAGGACAGCGGTCATGAGCGTGGCTACCGATGGATCCAGGGACTACGTGGCGGTGCTCGACGTCAGCAACCCGTACGAAACGCCTAAAATCCTTCAGCTCTACCCGCTGGTCGGGAGGGTCACGTCATTCACCACCGACGGATGGCCTGCCGCGAGAGTCGCCATAGGTACTGACATGGGTGAGGTGCTGCTCTTCAAGATAAGTGGCGGGAGAATCTACAAGACCCTTGAATCCGTCCTAGGCGCTGACTACTACGTCAGGAAGGCAGGGGTCCTGAGGACTGCGGACGGGGGCTACAGGATCGCGGTACTAGTTAGTGAGGGAGGCCCTGTGAGCGGGCTGTGCTCCTCCTGCTACGTCTACGTATTCAGCGAGGGAATTCCGAACGTGCTGAAGATAGGGGGTTACCCTGGGAACGCAACCCCCTCCTACCCAGGCATAATGCCGCAGGACATCGTCCCGCTAACAGTGTTCACAGGTAGCTCATACTACTACGACGCGTCGAAGCTCATGGTCGTCTGGGCAACGTCCAACTTCATCGTGCTGGTAGTTAACGTGACGCAGGTAGTGGAGGGTGTGTCCACACCCGCCTCAGGAGCTCTGGTTAACGTGGTTGCGTACGACGTTAAGACCGGGCTCAGGTATGCCTACGGCTTCAACGCAGGCCAGGATGGGAGGGTGGGTATACCTGTGCCGAGGGGTATGATGGTCAACATAACCGTGCAGGACATCTACTTCAAACCATACACACTCACCTACAATACCTCGAAGGTGCCCGGGTATGTGAGCACGGTAGGCCTCCCGCCTATAACCCTACCCAGTAAACCGCTGACAACCCCGGCATCGGCCCTCTACAGGACTCCCGAGTTCCTTCTGGCGAACCTGGAGGTTCTTGACGTTTCGGACGCGCCGCACGGGTTTAAGAGGGTTGGGTACGTGAACTTCAAGGTGCCTCCCACCGGCTCCTACGTGTCCTTCCTCAAGGGTGTTGAGGACTCGAGGTACGTGATCACGCACTACGACCCTGAAGCCGGCTACGTGAACGTAAGCAGGGTTGACTTGACGCTCAGGAGGGTCTCACTAACTACGGAGTACATAGGGAATGCGGGAATTCCGTTTAGCATGACTCTGAAGGACGGCAGTCTCCTGGTGCTGTCTCTCAGCGACGGCAGGGTTAAGGCCTACAGGCTGATCTCCGGGGTGCCGGAGCATTATGCGCTCGAATACACCTACGTGTATGGAAGTCCTGTGGAGAAGGTGGGCCTATTCCTAGGTGATGGCAACCCAGCAATATTCGCAGCCTCTCGCTCAGGGCTCCAGGTGATCAGGGTGGAGCCTTACGTGGTGCCTATCTTCAGGCGGGACTTGACGCTGAACTTCGCGGGGCTTGAGGGGGGTTACGTAGACTCCGACCTTACGGGCGACTTCACCGCCGGCGTGGTGTGTAGCGGTAACAAACTCCTCGTGTTGAGGAACATCTACATGCTGGTTGACAAGGAGCCCCTCCTAGTCTCCAGCCTCACCGCGGGCAGGGCGGTGATCAGGGTGATCCCGCCCGGTAATGAGTCCGCGAGTGAGGCAAGAGTTACGTTCAAGTACCCGGGCGGCGTCCTAGTTAGGACTCCGGGCGCCGACGGCACTGTAGTGTTCGACAACATACTGCCCGGCGTTAGGTATGAGGTGTTGGTTAATCACAGCAGACCGTACGTGAACCCCAACTCCACCTACATTGAAGTCAGCTACTTCGGGGACGTGCAACTAGAGATACGCTTGACCTATAAGGAATATAAAGTCGGTTTGAACGTCAGCGACCCGATCACAGGTGGGCTGATAGCTCCGTACACTGTGATGGCGGACGGCAGGGTCTTAATACCGTCGAGCACCAGCAGGCTTGCCGAGGTCACCCTCCTCTACGGGACGCACGAACTCAGGATAGCCCCGGCCCCAGGGTATGAGAGGGTTTACGAGCAGTACGTAACCACCCTCCTCGTCTCGCAGGATGTGTTGCTGAACGTGACGCTTAACAGAAGAATGTATCTGCTTGAAGTCAGGGTTGAGGACGAGGTCACGACCAAGCTGATAGCCCCGGTTCAGATCGAGGTGGCCGGCGTTACTGGAACTGTCGACGCTGCAACGCCGAGGACTTTCTTCACACTGCCTTACGGTAGCTACCTCGTGAATGTCGGGCCGGCATCAGGTTATGAGGCCATCTACTCAAGGTCGACGTTCAACATAACCCTCTCCGCGGACACTGCGAGGATCGTGAGGTTGCCTAGGAACCTCTACACGCTGTACTTGAGTTTGAGGGACGCCACGATAAACATGCTCACCGGAACATTCGACGTCTACGTGAACAACACAAGACGCCTAACCGGCGTGACCCGGAATGCCACCATGAGCCTTCCCTACGGAACGTACGTAGTGCAGGTGAGGCCGACCAGCGAATATGAGAAGGTCTACAGCCCCTCGCAGGCGCTCACAATCAAACTAACTAACCACACATCCCTTACAGCACCTCTTGCGAGGAGGTACTACACGCTCAGAGTCAACGTTATGGAGGGCGATACGCCGATCAAAGGCGCTACGATAAAGGTCTTCAGCGTGGACACGGGCGCTCTAGTCACAGTGCTAAACACCGCTGAGGAGGGCTACGTTGAGATCAGTCTATTCTACGGTACCATGAGGCTTGAGATCACCGCACCGGGCTACTACGATGAGGTTAAGACTGTGAGCCTAGATAAAAACACCGTGGTAACCGTGTACATGAGTCCTCAGCCGATAACCCTCTTCTTCAGATACCTGCCGATAGCGGCCGTAGTGGTGGTGGCTGTGGTGGCCGTGTACGGTGTCCTGAGACTCAGATCCATAATATACCGAAGGCTGTACAGGGAGGAGTCCCTGTTCTGATGTTCTGAGTTACCCTCAAAACCTCTGGATGGGGCACGACTACCAGCTTCCCGCCACTCTCACACGTACTTGATTATAAGGGTCTTCGGCAGGCCGTCTATGTATATGGCCGTCAGCTTGATCTCCACGTCAAGCCCTCCCAATATCTCTAGATCCTTCTTTATGGAGGCCAGCAGAGTTATCTTGTTGTTAATCGATTCAACGACGCTCTCCAGATTGTTCAACTCCTGATCCGACGTTGGATTCATGATGAGTCTGATGTTCTTGAACTCGACCACGTTCCGGGACTCCACCGCCTCCGCTGAGACGCCGAGCTTCGTAAGCACGGTCTTAATCTTCCTCTCCTGCTCGACCTTGACTCTAAGCTCCTCCAGCCTGCGGAGGAGCTCGGCGAGCTTCTTCCTGTAATCGTTTAAGTCATCGTCTATACTCTTCACAAACTCCGCTATGCTGTTGAATTCCCTCACTACGGAACTCATTTAGACCCACCAACATATAACTCAATCAAATGATATTTATATTTTCAATACTCGTTAAGACCTACGCATTGCTGTCTCATTACACGCAACCGTTAATTAGGACTCCCACATAGCTATCAGTGGTGTGGTGGTCCGCATGTTCCCCGTGTCTGACGCTCACGCACATGTATCACCCGCAGGATTGGGTGGTTCGCTTGTGGGCAGGAAGTTCAG
The DNA here is from genome assembly GCA_038727705.1 of Zestosphaera sp. NCBI lineage: Archaea > Thermoproteati > Thermoproteota > Thermoprotei > Desulfurococcales > Desulfurococcaceae > Zestosphaera > Zestosphaera sp. The sequence continues at coordinate 194,245 of JAVYVJ010000001.1, forward strand.
GGAGGCGGGCGGCTGGTTCATAGCTCTGGTCTCACTGCCGCCAACGAATTACGGCCTCAGAGGAGATCTTAATGGGCTTCTTAAATCCTTCGATATTCATGCACGCGAATGCCTGAAGGCCAGGTCCGAGGGCCTTAGCGTGGCCTGCCTGGCGGGCGTCCACCCGGCTTACGTGGACGAGCTTGTCAGGGCTGTGGGCGTCAACAGGGTTGACGAGGTTCTCAGCATGGTTAGGAGGGCTTTGGAGAGCCTTAGGAGGTTGAGGTTGGAGGGCCTCATAGAGGGGTTCGGGGAGTTCGGGCGTCCTCACTACAAGACGTTGCCTGAGTCCGTAGTAGTTAATGATGTGGTGCTGAGGGAGGTTCTTGAGGTATGCAGCGACACGGACTCGGTGCTCCATCTACACACGGAGCAGGGCGGCTCGGCGACGGTCGCGTCCGTCGACGCTCTCGTGAAGTCTGCTGGGGCTTCTAAGTGCAGGGTCGTCTTCCACCATGCAAGCCTGGCCGTCGTCAGGGCTGCTGAGAATCTGGGCTATCACTCGACAGTCCTCGGCCGTGAGGACCTCCTGCTCAACATTCTGGAGTTAAACCCTTCGAGAGTTCTGGTCGAGAGCGACTTCATAGACGATCCCAGGAGGCCGGGGGTCGTGATGTACCCGTGGGATCTGGCTGGGGAGGTCGGCAAGCTCCTTGCCAAGGAGGGCGGGCATGAGGAAGCGCTTAGGAAGTGCCTAGTTGACAACGTGAGGGAGCTTTACGGAGTAAAGCCTGAGACCTAATCAATGCATTTGTCTTTAACGCCTAACTGCTCCCTGCCGACGTCGCTGAGCAACACGTTCTTGACGCTGCCCCTAGCCGTAGTGACTCTGATGAGCCCCCGCATCTCCAGAAGCATTAAGATCCTGACGAACTCGCTGTACGACATGCTGAACTCGCTGCGTAGCTCGGTGTACAGCTGGTCCTCCCTAACCACACACCCATTCTTCACCATGACTTCAAGCAGTTTAAAAGCTACGTTGACTGTTGTTTTAGTAGCGCTCAACTCTACTGCCACCGCTTAAGATTGCCTACATAATTGGGGCTGGGAGGTTTTAAGCTTTATGCTGTCCGGTTCGAATCTCATATCTGGTAGGGGTGTGTCAGCACGTGAGGCAACCTCTGCTTGGTTCTGGAGGACCAAACCTCATAGAACTTAATTATGTCCTGAGTCAGCGACGGCGGTATCTTGCGCAACGCGCGCTCGAAGTCCTCCCGGCTTATGTGCGACGCGTCGGGGCTCCTCCGCAGAGCGCTGAAGGCAGCTTCCCTTACTAAAGCGGTCAGGTCGGCCCCCGAATAGCCCTCCGTCCTCCTGGCAAGCTCCTCCAGACTCACGTCGGGGGCTAGCGGGCTCTTCCTGGTGAGGACGCTGAGTATGTCCAGCCGCGCCCTTAAGTCCGGCTGCGGTACGTAGATGAGCTTCTCCAGCCTACCCGGCCTGAGTAAAGCGGGATCCACTAAGTCCGGCCTGTTGGTCGCCGCTATCACGACGACGTTCCCAAGCTTCTCTATCGAGTCCATCTCCGTCAGTAGCTGGCTCACAACCCTCTCACTCACGTACGAGTCCCCGGAGACCCCCCTCAGGGGGGCTATTGAGTCTATTTCGTCGAAGAATATTATTGCTGGTGCTACTTGTCTTGCTCTTCTGAATATTTCTCTTATTGCTTTTTCTGATTCTCCTACCCATTTGCTTAGTATTTCTGGTCCTTTTATTGCTATGAAGTTTGCTCCTGATTCCGTCGCCACGGCCTTAGCTAGGAGGGTCTTACCACAACCAGGAGGACCATAAAGAAGAATACCCCTAGGGGACTCAACGCCCAACCTCTCGTAAGACTCCGGGTTCTTGAGAGGCCACTCAATGACCTCCCTCAGCTCCTGCTTCACGTCCTCCAGACCACCTATGTCGGACCACCTGACCTCAGGGACCTCGACGAAGAGTTCTCTGAGCCCGCTTGGGTGGACTGCTTTGAGGGCGTTCATCAGGTCGTTCATGCTCACGGCCAAGCCGCTGTATATGTCAGGCGGCAGGTCATCGTCTAGGTTCAGGCCGTTGAGAGCCCTCTTTATCGCGTTGAGGGCCGCCTCCTTAACCAAAGCCGCTAGATCAGCTCCCGTGAAGCCATGCGTCACTTCAGCCAGCTTCGCCAGGTTGACGTCCTCCGCTAGAGGCACGTTCCTAGTGTGTATTTGGAGTATCTCGAACCTCCCCTGCTTGTTGGGCATCGGTATCTCTATTTCCCTGTCGAATCTTCCCGGCCTTCTCAGGGCTGGGTCGACTGCGTCTATCCTGTTCGTAGCCCCTATAACTATGACGTCCCCCCTGCCCTCAAGCCCGTCCATTAGTGTTAGTAGTTGTGCTACTACTCTTTTTTCTACTTCTCCTATTACTTCTTCTCTTTTTGGTGCTATTGAGTCTATTTCGTCTATGAATATTATTGCTGGCGCGTTCTTCCTGGCCTCCTCGAAAATCTCCCTCAACCTCTGCTCAGACTCACCATAATACTTACTCATAATCTCAGGACCGTTAATCGCTATGAAGTAGGCATCAGCCTCGGTTGCCACGGCCTTAGCTAGGAGGGTCTTACCACAACCAGGAGGACCATAAAGAAGGACTCCCTTAGGGGGTTCTATGCCGAGCTTCCTGAAGAGTTCCGGATGCTTGAGGGGTAACTCAACAAGCTCCCTAACCCTCTCAACCACATCCTTCATGCCGCCGACGTCCTCGTAAGTCACCCTCATCATCCTGAGGGTCTGCGCGGGCTTGTTGACCAGAATTAGCCTGGTCTGCTCCCCTATTACCACCGGCCCCGCAGGTCTTGTCGAGACCACCTTCAGGAACATGACCGAACCCAGAAGCTGGAACGGAACTACATCCTCCTCCACAACCGCGTAGTTCAGCAACCTCCTCTTAATTATCCTGAGCGCTGACTCCCCGCCGCTCACCTGGCTTGAGGCGTCCGTGAGCGCCAGCTTGACAGTGAGGGCCTGCTTGACCTCGATGCGCCTCACGAGCACCCTGTCCCCTATGCTGACGCCGGCATTCTTCCTTAGCACGCCATCCATCCTTATCAAGTCCTTATCATCGTCCTCAGGCAGTGCTGGCCACACTATAGCTACCGTGTTCTTCCTGCCCACTATCTCGACAGCGTCCCCTTCCTCAGCACCTATGGCGTTGAGGATCCTCTCAGGGATCCGGACCTTACCCCTGAACGCGTCGTTCTTACCTGCCTCAGCAACCCTCAGGACGTACTCCTTACTCCTGTTGAACACTACCCACCCTCAGAAGAGTATTGTCTTTAGACGCTTATATTGTACACGCATCCCACGGTCGGGTGGGGTTTAGCGGGGCCACGGCTGTCAGAGGGCGTCAGTCCTCGTCACGAAGTCTATGTCCACGGACGCTACCCCGCTCACTTCAGTGAGGGTCCTCTCAAGCTCGTCCGTCCCGCCCTCGAAGTCCTCCGGCATCGCTATGTACAGCCTCAGCGCATAGAGCCCGAAGGCCACGTACTCCTTCTCATGCCTGAGGATGTCGTAGTACTGGGGTAGCTTAGCCTTAATGCCGTTGATTAGGGAGTCGAGATCCACCTCATCGCTGTCCGGATTCACACGAAGTGAGACCACGACCTTACCCAAGGCCACCACCTCCTCAAGGACCCTCGAACCCGCAGTTAGGGCACTTATACGGGTTCGAGAGATCCCTGCACTTACTGCACCTCCAAATAACCACCACACCGCAGTTAGGGCACATGAACCTCACGGCCTTCTCATGCGGGGATATCAGCTTGCCGCAACTACCGCATATCGGAGGGGTTGCCGCCTCTACAATCACTGCCCCCCTGCCCTTAAACTCGCTCGCCTGCGCCATACATCTCGCCCAAAAACAAGTGCCAGAAAGCTTAAAAATATTGCATGTGGCAACCCAGCACCCCCTCACACTCGCTGTCGGATAGTGGGTCTCGTTTGGAGGCTCCAGCATGCGGGCGATCTCAGTGCAGGCAATCATCAACTCTAGTTCAGCAATTTCAAGGACTTCCTACTCATGCCTCAACGCCTTGACGGGATCCATCTTGGCGGCTCTCCACGCCGGGTAAACGCTTGAGACCGCGCTAACCGCCACTGCCAAGGTGAATGAAGCGACTACTATGTAGGGGTTCACGTAAGGCGTGTAGGTCATGCTTAACCCCGCTATCTGACTGGTAACGCCTCTAGAGGCTACGGGGGCTGAGGCACCGGACTGCCTCATCATGCCCCCCGTTAGGAGACCCGGTATTATGTGTGAGACGACCGCGCCCGTGGCTATTCCCGCAATCCCTCCCAACACCCCTATTAGGCAGCCCTCAGTGACTATCTGAGCTAATATATGTCTGTTTTTGAATCCCAGCGCCTTCATGGTGCCTATCTCCCTAGTTCTCTCAGTAATGGTTACGAGCATCATGTTGAGTATCCCCAGCGCTGCTGTAGCAAGCGATATGGCGGCGATCCCCCCGAGAAGTAACGTCAGCTGCGTGATCACCCCCTGCATTGTCTGAGTGACCTGACTTGGCGAGGTCACGGATATCGAGTTTCCGTAGATGCTCCTCAACCCCTCCACCACCACGTCTACACGGCTTGAGTCGACCGCCTTAACTATTAACAGGTCATACCATCCCCTGTTCAGGGCTCGCTGTAGCGCTTGGATCGGCATGAATATGCCGGTGTCGGGCGATATGAAGAGCATCGAGCCGTACTGAGCTAGCACGCCCGACACGACTAAGGGAATCGTGGTTGAGGAGGTCGTCTGACCACCCCCTCCTGGCGCGACCGCGCCTCCTCGGAGGCTGAGCATCACCACCTGACCTGGAAGGACTAGCAACTGACTAGTGGTGTTTGAGAGGGCTATCTGATTCCCTACGAGGGCTAGGGGCGTTGCAGCGTCTTGATAATGCGAGCCCTCAACGAGCTTCACGTCCCCGAGCAATTCCTTCAATCCGTAGGAGCTAACCCCGTAGACCACGGTCTCGACAGACCCCCCGCCCAGGTTAACGGTCCCAGCGACCCTTATGAGGGGTATGACCTCCTTAACCCCCTCCACCATGGATATGATCGCGACGTCAGAGTCCGTTATCCTCCTGTTGAAGGCGCTAACAATTATCGTGTCGGGACCAAGCTTCTGGAGCATCGTGATCACGTTCATCCCAATGCCTTCCGTCTGCGACGTGAGCGTCACTATAGTTGCGACGCCGACGGTGACGCTCAGTATGAGCAGGGTTGCCCTGACCTTACGGGTCCACAGGGCCTTGAAGGCGAGGAAGAGTATGTCCTGCAGCCTCATTTCCTCCTCAACCTGCGTAGCGCATATAGTGCGGCCACCACAGCGGCCGGCACTGCGATCAGCACCGCCGTGGTCGGCGTCCAGTAGGCAGTAGTGGCTGGTGAGGTCTGTGTGGCGGTGTTGCTGCTCCCCACGGTGAGGGGTATGGTTATGGTGAGTTCGTAGGGCTTGCCAACGTTGTCAGCGTAGGATATCGTGATTACGACTCTTAAAGAGGATGCGTTACCGTATATGGCCTGCCATCCAGCGGCTCCGGCAACGTGGGTGGTTGTGCGTGGTGTACGCGTTGCAGTTCCCGTGAGTGGAAATCCTGCCCCGGTGAGGTTGGCGGGTCTTGCGGTCGTGGCGTTCAGCACTGCCGCCAGCTCGCTCGAGGTCCTAAAGCTGAAGGTGATCGTGGTTGAGGCCCCCTTAGACATGTCGCCGACGAACATCTCAGAACCGAGCAACGGCGTCAGGAACGGGTTCCACAGCACCCTGGCCGTGACGTTGTAGGCTGTTCCAAGCCCTGTATTGGATAAGGACATCGAGATAGAGAAGGTCTGCCCTGGGGTGATCGTCTGCGGCAGGACTGCGTAGCTGGTCATCCTGAGTGATGGCGGTAGCGCGACAATGAAGCTCAGGCTCTTTGAGGTGGAACGTATCATGGTTCCGTCGAAGTAGCTCGCACTCACAGCTATCGACAACGTTGTGGGCGATGTGGAGGGCACGTACAAAGGTAATGTGAGGGTTGCTGTGGATCCAGGACCTATAGACTCCACGTAATACGTGTCAGAGGCCATCAGCATGGCACCGCTCCCGCTCGGCGGCGTCACGCTCAAGGTGATTGAGTTGACGCCGAATCTGTTTGGGTTGGTGATGAGGAGGGTGACGTTATTGACGCGTCCGGCCGTGACTGTGGTCGATGACGCCGTGATGTTTAACCCCCTAAGGGGGTCGGGGATTATGGCAAGCGGTAGTGTGTAGCTCTCGGTGACGGCGGACCTTAAGTCCGGGCTGTAGGACGTTATCGTGATCGACATGCTCGCGCTCTGCCTTGCTTCCACATACCCTGCGTAGGCCGTGAATCGCAGTGTTCTGGATTCGCCCGGCTCTAGCGTGCCGACATACCACCTACCGTCGAAACCCACCAGAGAGAGGCCGCCCGTCGCCACAGTCACCAGCACTTCCTTGAACCTTATGTCAGCCGTGTTGGTTACCGTCAGGCTCATGGTGGAGTTCCTGCCGCCGGCTATAGTGTAGGGCTCAACCATTACCTTGAAGTTCGGCGCGTTGTTAGGTGTGACTGCCAGCAGCGCTGTCTTGCTCTCGACCCTGGTGACGCCTCCACTATCTACGTAGCTCAGGCTTGCCACAATCTGCACTGCTGTAGTTGTCTGACCTACCACTAGAGTCACGTCGAGGTCTCTTGAATCGCCGGGCATCAGGTCGCCGACATACCAGCTCCCGTCGAACTGACTGAATGTAGCACCCTGCAGTGTTAGCGTGGCAAGCACGTTGTAGACGGGGTTCTCTCCCTCGTTGCTAATGCGTATCGTGATGCCACTCCTGCCAGCCCTCAGTGAGTCAGGGGTCACAGTCACCTTAAGGAGGGTGAGTCCAGGTTTCACGCTCACTCCGTAGGACCTGCTTTCGGACTGTGTCGCCCCTGCAACATCCTTGTAGGATGCGGCCACGGTTATCTGAATGACGTTTCCAACGGTCGACGGGACGAAAACCTCTAGGGTCAATGTCCTGGATTCCCTAGGGCTTAAATCCCCTACGCGCCAGGCCCCGTAGAGGTTCCTGAAGACCAGCTGGGTTTGCGTGATCACTACCGTGACATCCCGAAGGACTTCAGAACAATTGTTGGTGAGGGTTACGTTCAGGAGGTTGCTTCCATACCTTAGTTCCTGAGGATTCAGTGAGATCAGTAGGGGTTCACCGCACGTCACGACCGTCAGGAGTAGGTTCCTGGATTCCGCCCTAGTAACCCCTGAGGGGTCTACGTAATTGAGCGTCACACTCGCCTGCACATCCCCGCTCGCCGAGAGTGGCACAGCAAAGTAAAGCTTCAGTCTCTTCACTTCACCTGCCCCCAGGTCGCCGAGGCTCCACTTGCTGAGTGAGTCCCTTAGAACCAGTGATTGCGGCACGACTAAGGTCAGGCTTACGCCGTAGACGGGCGTTGTTCCTGTATTGCTCACTGAAAGCGTGACTTCATTAACCTTCCCCGCCGTGAGTTCCTGCGGCCTCACATCCACAGTCAAGGCTATTTGTGGTTGAATCACCGTCAAGATAATTGACGTGGAGTCACTCCTGCTCACTCCGTATTGATCCACATAGTTCAGGGTTACCGGGATCTGAATTAGGGTCCTCTCCCCTGAGACCCCTATAGGGGTGAGCGTCATGCGCGTGCTCGCCATCGCCCCAGGTTCTAGCACGTCGACTAGCCATTGCGATGAGCCGTTGAGCAGGACTAGTTGCGACGGTATGGTGAAAGTCGCCCTTAACCCTTTAATAGTCGCCGTCCCGTTGTTGAGCACCGATATAACTACAGTCCTTGGAATGCCCGCCTCTAAAGTGGTGTTCAAGGCTGTTAAGATAGGTCTTGATATATCAAGTCGCTCAACCACTAACGAGTTGATCACTAACGTGCGAGCCACGCTGAGCCCGCACTCGTCGACGTAATTCACGTTCAGGGTTAGCGGTACGAGGCTGTTGGTCAGCGTTGATGGCACGTAGAGCTGGATTTCGAGGTTCACGTAGTCACCGGGCATGAGATCGCCGACACCGATGTTTTGGGTGAGTATCACCACCTGCTGAGAGGAGGTAATGCTGACGGTCACGCCGTGCGCACCGCCCCGACCGATGTTCTTCAGCGTGATGCTGGCGCTGGTGAATCCTGGGTGTAGTGTTATACGGTCGCCGACGACGGTTATGTTTGCTGCATTTGAGAGCGTCAGTGTGAGACCGAGCTCGTCGAGTTGGGCTCCGGAGGTGCTGTCGTATATGGCCAACGTAGCTGGGTACTCCCCCGCACTCACCCAGCCCTCCACATCAACTCGGAACGCCAAGCTGATGATGTCTTTACTTGCCAGCGGCTGAGTGTACTCGACCTCAGCTACTTGTGTCTTGGTCAACGTATCTCTGAACCCCCACGGTAGGTAAAGCACCGCTTTAACCCCCGGCAAGGTCTCAACGCCTGTATACATCACTCTCACCGTGAGTAGTTGAGCGTTTGATCCTGGACATACGCAAGCAGGGGTTGCCGGACTCCCCCATGAGGCCCCGACCAGGCTGAACTGCGTGCCGGCTGCCGTAGCCGTCACTGCCATAAGTGGTGTCAGAAACGCGGGAATCATCAAAGCAATCAGTAACTGAACCCTAAGAAATTCCCCCTTAGTAACTGCGTACCTCACTCCCCAACCACCTCAACAACCCTGCCGTCCCGCAACTTCACCACTCGATCGGAGTACTTCGTCAACTCAGTGTTGTGGGTCACCATAACTACCGTCTTTCCCTCGTTACTGAGCCCCCTGAGAATCTCCGTGATCATGTGTGCGTTCGCTGAATCCAGGTTTCCCGTGGGCTCGTCAGCGAGTATTACGTCGGGATCGTTGACCAGAGCCCTCGCAATGGCCACCCTCTGCTGTTCTCCCCCGCTGAGTTCGAGCGGCTTCTTGTTAAATGCTGACGAAGGCAGGAACTTACTCAGTACCTCGACCGCCCTCTCTCTGCGCTTCTTAGAGGGGGTTCCGAGAACTATCATAGGGAGCTCGACGTTCTCAATCACCGTCAGGTGGCTGAGCAGGTTGAACGTTTGGAAGACGAAACCTATCCTCTTGCTCCTGAGTTCTGCCAGCCTGTCCTCAGAGAGCTTTGTCATCGCAAGCTCCTCGAAGACGACCTCACCTTCTGTTGGTTTGTCTAGAGCCCCCATGATGTTTAGGAGGGTGGATTTCCCGGAGCCTGAAGGTCCCATAATGCTTAAGAACTCGCCCTTCTTGATGCTTAGCGACACCCCCCTCAACGCAGGATAATCGACCCGGCCAACACGGTACACCTTCCACACGTTAACAAGCTCTATTAGGACGTTGCGATCCATACACCATCCCTGCATACTTATTGTCTAAGCCCCTATTAGGGGGGCTTATAAAAACTTAACTCACGTTACGTGAGCATCATACTCTAGAGTTGCTTAGCTAGCTGGAGGGGTTGTGGTGCCGGTGAATTAACTTCATGAAGTTGAGGGCGTCCTCCCTCATATGCACGTTGTTGAACATCACGTAGACCTCGGAAGGAGGCTTCAGCCCTTCAAGCATCTCTTTAAGCTTAACCAGGTCTTCAGCGCTGTATTTATACCTGTAATTCACTTCACGGCCCCCTATGCCGTGCAGCCTGAAGTAACAGTTGCCTGACTGTTTTGCGGGAGGGAACCATCTGAAGGGGTCCGTGACGTGGACCACGTTGCTGAAGCCCTCAAGAACGCTCCTCAGCTCCTCATCGTGTCCGTGCCAGTCACCTCTTAACTCAATACCTATTCTGAAGGTCGCGCCGCAGGTCGCTGAGAGGAAGTCCTTGACGTTCGTTAAGTTCTCCCTACTGTAGGTGAATGAGGGGGGTAGTTGAAGCACTACGTACGTAGCTCCCAAAGCTTCGGCAGCCTCTCTCACGAGCTCCCAAGCCTCCATCACCTCCTTAGTTGGTCTTAGGTGCCCGTACCTGCTCCCGCATCCTCCAGGCGGTCTGAACTTGGACCTGCGCCACGTGGGTGATTCCGGGGGATGGGTTATTGCCTGCCACCCCTTCATAGCGAATTTAAAGCCTTCGGGCGCCTCCCTACGGCAGCGCTTAAGACTCTCGGGGTTTAGCGGGTTATAGAATGTCTCCTGCAGCTCCACCGCTTCGAAGAGTCCGTAATACCTACTCCTGGACATGGGGAATCCGCAGCAGCCGACCACCACGCGATTCATTGCTTCGATTCCTCCGCAATCTTGACCGTGAATCCCTTGTTTAGGAGTGTGTTGATCATGTCCTCGCCCGCCCTCAAGTCTACGACACTCACGGTCACTGAACACTCCTGGGGGTTGGGGATGCATCTAATCATTTTCAGCTCGCCGCCGCTCTCGACTATCAGGTTGACCAGGTCGCTCACCCTCTCCGGGGTGCTTAGCTCCACGTTCAGGTTCATCAGATATTCCCCAGAAGGGGCTACAGGTCTAATGAGTAGTGCCCTGCCCGCCTGGTCAACGATCAGCTCGACCAGAGTGTCTGCCTCAATCCCTAACTCCCTCCTGATGAAGAGGGGTATGGTGACACGCCCCTTACTGTCAACCCTGACCACGAATCTGGCGGAGTCTACCCCTCACCACCTGAGAATATAGGGTGAGGCAAGCAATTAATTTAAATTTAGCGTTAGGACTGGAATGAGGGTGAGGAGCGGACCACGGACTGAGTGGGTGATGAGTCCGTGCATTGCTGAAAACCGCGAACCTCCTCTAAGTCGAAGGAATCCTCACTTAAACTCCAGCAACTCAACCTTAAACCAGGGGGTTCTATCCTTGAGCTGGTTCTCTACCTCTCTCGCGTCCCCCTCAACTGAGATGAAGTAGATGTGGTCGACCACCTCACTCTTGCTGAACTCAAGGATTCTGTAGCCACGCCCACCTAAGCTCCTAAGCAACTCCTGAACAAACTCCTCATCGTAAGCCGTAAGGAAGATGTTGGTCTTCACATACCCCTTAAGCCCTACCTTACCAACACTACCCACTGCCCCACACCTTAAAATCATTAAACGCCGCCCCTTATTAAATTACTACCTCCCTCAACTCGCTGGAGGAGTTCGTTTGATCGCATGAGGTTGGATTCACCGCTCCACCGCGACCCCTGACAACTCACGCCTTAAGTTCACGCAATCATTCTTAGATGCCTCTCCGTCCTTCACCCTCAGCGTCGCTCACGCCTTCTTAAGGAGTCACGTCAAGCGACTCCATTATTGACTTGATGATCTTCCTTTCAGCCTTCCTCAAGTGCTCAATGAAGGTCGAGCGTGATATTCCCAAATACTTGGAGACCTCGCGTGAGTCCTGGTACCTAGGCCAGTTGAAGTACCCTAGCTGAAACGCGGTGATGAGGGACTTAAGCTCCATGTAGGAGAGTTTAGACACCATGTCCTGAGCTGTTGTGAAGGTCTTGTATGGATCGACCTCATTAACTATGGCATCATCGACCCTGAGCCAGACCTCGGTGTCAGTGGGGGCGTTCTCCTTGATAGCCGTGAGTAATTGCTTGAGGTTCCTGCTGAAAGTCACCACCGGGTAGTACCTCACCCCGTTCTTAATCACTATAGGTCCGTTCAGGACTGAGTCAGTTAGGCACAGAGCCTTCAGAGTCCCCATCTGTCTCCTCGTTACTATGAGCCTGGCTTGGTTAGCCCTCCTCTCAATTATCCTGTAGTTTAGGACGTATGGGTCCCTGTCAAGTGTCCTGAAGAAGTGCCTCAAATCATCGCTTGAGCCCCCCTTAAACTCTGCCAGGTAGTAGACCGAAGTACCTATCAGGGTGGCGAAAGGCACTATGATGAATGACCTCCTATGTTCCTTCGTGAACTCGTGCAGTGGTTCATCCTTGTGAACTATGCTTAAGGTACCCCGTATCTTACCCCTCATACACCATCATCGCATCTAATGCACAGCCAAAATATTGTGGGGTACCTTTAAAAGTTGCTACCGAACTAATTTGGTATGACCCGCTAAGACAGGTTAGTGAGAACTGGTTTAACCCCTCAAAACCACCTCACATTGAGGTGTACTCTTAGTTGGGTGATCCTGCACTGGATCTATTGGCTTCACTGGTGAGCATAAACACTACGAACGACCCCGCTAGAGGGGTGAGGCCCGGCAGGGATGCGGTGGATTTGGTTAAGGACGTGCTGACTGGTTGGGGTGTTGAGGCTAATGTGTTGGAAAGCGGTGGGTACTACTCAGTGTACGGTAGCGTCGGTGAGGGAGAGCCTTCAGTCATGTTTATGGCTCACCTAGACGTAGTGCCCGTGAAGGTCGATGAGTGGACTCACGAACCCTTCAAACTCACTGTGGTCGGGGACAAGGCCTTCGGGAGAGGCACTGTGGATGACAAAGGCAACGTTGTGGGGGTGATGCTGGCTCTCAAGGAGTTGATGAGGCGCAAGCTCAAAGGAAGGGTTCTATATGCCTTCACAACAGACGAGGAGGTAGGGGGTGTCCACGGCGCTAAGGCACTGGCTGAAAAGCTAGCCAAAGAAAACTCACTACCAAAATACCTAATCAACGGGGACGGTTTGGGAATGTCTCCTATAGTCAGGAGGAGGAAGATCTTCAAAGCAATTCTGGAGGCTCCTCAGGGGAAGGTGCTTATAGCAGGCACTCTCAGGAGGAGGAGCTTCGAGCTGAGGACTCCGGTGGTTCCGACGAGACACTCCGCGTGGTTCGTGCCGGGGGTCGACACGCACCCGCTCATCGCGGCCTCGTACTTCATGCTAAGCAACCCGGAGTTTCAGGCCGCCCGCGTCGACGGCGTCTTCGTCAAGACAAACGTGTTGCCAACTACGGTCTCCATCGAGTACGTTGAGCCTTCCGGCGGTGGCGAGAAGGTAGAGGTCGATGAGGGGCTCACCGCGCTACTGCGCCTGCTCATGCCTTTAAGCAGAGCCGCCGTGCCGGTGCGGCTCTACAGCGATAACGGCGTCTCCATAACCCCTAACATGTACAGCTTCCGCGACGGCAAGCATGTGGTCGAGGTTGATATAAGGGCTATGACCGAGGATGTCAACGTCATTAAGGAGGCGCTAGTCCGCACGGCGTCGGAGATAGCGCCTGAAGTCAGGGTGGACGTGGTTGATGAGGGTGGTGGGTATCTCTACGTCCCGCCAACTGACGGGCTCGTCCAGTCAGCGGTCAGAGTTCTCAACAATCTAGGTCTTAACGCCTACACGATAGAGGCTCCGGGAGCCTCGGACTCAAGGCACTTCACACCGCTAGGGGTTAAGTGCATTGACTTCGGGCCTAAGGGAGGTAATAATCACGGTCCTGACGAATGGGTTGACCTGAACACGTTCAGACTCCTTCACAAATTCTATGCGAACATAGCTCTGGAGCTCATTGGGAGGTGATGTAGGTGGCCATATCCATTGAGAACGCGGCTTTCTGGATTGCGGTGTTGCTGGCTCTCTTCGCAGTAGGGGATATAGCGGCTGCAGTGACTAAGGCTAAACTCTCTTCAGTGTTTGTCGCACTTATGCTGGCGTTGATAGGATTCCTCACTGGAGTGCTCCCACCCAACTTCATAGATAGGGCCGGCCTCACCGCCTTAGCTACCTATGCAGCAGCTTTCCTCATATTCCACATGGGGACCCTCATAGAGATACGTCAATTCATAGAGCAGTGGAGGACGGTGGTTGCGGCGGTGATCTCCATGATCGCCGTGGCGGTCGTCCTAGGTGGTGTAGGGTATGTTCTGATAGGGAAGCCGGAGACTGTGGTCAGCATACCCATAATTAACGGCGGGATAATAGCAACCCAGATAATGGTCAACGGGGCGTCGGCGAAGGGCTATGCCCTAGCAGCCGCGTTGGGCACTTTAGTGTATGCAGTGCAGAAGTTCGTTGGCACTCCAATCGCGTCATACTTTGGGGTTAGGGAGGCTAGGAAGATAGTTAAGCTATATAGGGAGGGGCAGATCAAGATACAGAAGAGTGAGTCGGCTGAGAGGAAGTATCCGGGGTACCACGTAATCGACTGTAAGAGGTATCAGAGGTACTTAACGGACTTCGTGTTGCTGGCGATCACGGCGTTCTTCGCGTGGCTCTCAATGTTCCTGGACTCGCTCACAGGCCTGAACTACTCGATATGGGCTCTGATTCTGGGGGTTGCCGTCAGCTACGTCGGCCTTGTGCCGAACAAGATCCTCGACCTGGCCAAGGGCTCCGGGTGGTTCATGGTCATAGTGTTCGCATCTATAATACCCTCCCTAGCTAAGATTAAAGCGGGTGATCTCTTGATACTCGCGTACCAGCTGGTGGTGGTGTTCGCGGCATCTCTACTCGGTGTGTTCGTCTTCATGTACCTCCTGCCTGCATGGAGGCTCGTAGGCTCTAGGAACTTGGCCGTCGGGATAGGTGTTGCTCAGATGCTGGGGTTCCCGGCAACGTACTTAGTGGCTAACGAGGTGGCTAACGCGGTCGGTGAGACTAAGGAGGAGAGGGAGGCGATACTCCAGGCTCTCATGCCGGCCTACGTAATAGCGGGCTTCGCAACCGTGACCACCATCTCGATAATTATAGCAGGACTGTTCGTGGGCCTGCTGTGAAGGGGTGATTCTTTTTGACTGAGGAACGCAAATCAAGCCTCAACGTCCTGGAGGACCTTTTTTGGGTCGTGATTCACGGCAGGGGTGTGTGGCACACCGGATCATCAACAACCCTTGCCAGAGTCCTGGCTATGGCCGGCGTGGTCGCCGGGCGTGAGTCCTACTACTACATGAGGTACGATGACTCCCCGGAGCGGGTTAACATACCGATGATGTTCTACGTCGTCATGGGCAATCCCAGGGTTGAGGTCCTCCTGCCGGAGGAGGTAGAACCTGTTGGAAGGCTCTTCAACGCTGTGGTGGTCATGGACTCGGTCTCACTGCTTAAGGAGACGTCTCAGAGAGCAACGCTGTTCGACGGGATTAAGGATGACGCGGTCTTCGTAGTCAACACAGGGCTTACCCCGTCGCAGGTGCTTGCACTGCTCAAGAAGTATCAGTTGACACGCGACTGGTTCGGCAAGCTCGTCACGGTCAGCGCAAGCAAGTACCACACGAACGTGGCGTTCGGCCTGATCGGCGCTCTGCTGAAGGCGTGGAACGTGGTGGGTTTGGAGGATGTGCTGAATGCGCTAGAAGCGCTGAAGATAGATGAGGGTGCCGGGGAGGCAATCGCCTCAGCATATAAGGACGCCTCAGTCACTGAGGTGAGGGTCCGCGCTGAAGAGTCCGAAGCGGCTGGGAGAGTGAGCGTTAAAACACCTGAATTCAGGCCAGGGCCTTGGAGCATTGAAACCTACAGGGAGTATCAGAGAGCACTTTCGCAGGCTAGGAGCTATGAGGACAGGATCAGGGTAATGCCTAGGTGGGAGGCCATGGCCCCAGGACTGATAGAGTTCGGCCCGCATCCCGGCGGGAGGAACATAGGGTTTAAGACGGAGTTCGCCAGGATCGAGGCGCCTGTGATAGATAAGGCTAAATGTGTGGACTGCAAACTCTGCACGTACTTCTGCCCTGACGGCTCCATAGACTTCGAGAGCGTTGAGGTGGACTACGAGTACTGCAAGGGCTGCGGTATCTGCGCTCGTGTGTGCCCCGCCAAAGCCATCAGGATGGTGAGCGAGTTGGAGAGGGTTGAGGGTTTGGAGGATCCTGAACTCAGGAGGCTGGCTCTGGTCACTAGAGAGTATGGCTACTGATTTTGTTGAGGTGATGGTGTGTGAAGGCACTTACAAGAACTGACTTGGAGGCGGTTCAAATACCTAGGAGGAGACCTATAACTGGCGCTAGAGCCATAGCCGAGGCGGTTAAGATAGCTGACGTGGACGTGATAGCGGCCTACCCAATAAGGCCGTACACGGGCGTCATGAACGCGCTCGCTGAGATGATAGCTAACGGTGAGTTCACGGCGGAGATCATAGTAGCTGACTCAGAACACTCGCAGTTCGAGATAGTGAAGCACGCCTCAGCCGCTGGTGCCAGGACCTTCGTCGGCAGTTCGGGGGTTGGGCTCATCTACGCTGCCGAGGCTATAGTAGTCACCGCGATGGATCAACTGCCTGTAGTGGCGATCGCCGGTTGCAGGGCGCTCGACGATCCTGGGAACTTCGGGATGGAGTGGAACGACACACTATTCTTCAGGGACTCAGGATGGCTTATCTCGTGGGCTAAGGACCCGCAGGAGGCGCTTGACATGACTTTAGTGGCGTACCGGGTTGCTGAGGATCGTAGGGTCATGCTACCGCACTTCATAGCGGTTGATGGTGCCACCATAACTCACATAGCCGCGCCCGTTGATACGCCCTCCAAAAAGGACGTGGCCGAGTTCCTGCCTCCTTACAGACCCCACTACACGCTGGACCCGGCTCAAGGCCCTGTAACCAAAGCGCAGCACATAGCGCCTTCACTGATAGGTCCTGAGCAGAGAAAGCATGTGGACGTAGCTATGAAAAGATCTAGGGAAGTAATTGCTGAGGCGTGGAGGGATTACGCCAACTACGTCGGGAGGACCTATGACCCGTTTATTGAGACGTTCCGCATGGATGACGCTGAGATAGCCTTGGTGACTATGGGTGCCTACACTATTAACGCATTACACGCCGTCAATGAGGTTAGGAGGGACGGGATTAAAGCAGGTGTTGTGCGATTAAGGTATTTCAGACCGTTACCGGCCTGGGATCTTAAGAAGGTCTTAAGCGGTGTTGAGGGAATCGGCGTTCTGGACTTCTCCTACTCGTTCGGCTCTCCAGACAGTGCGGGGGTCCTCTTCAATGAGGTGAGGGCCGCGACGTACGACGATCCCAAGCCAGCGCTGGACTTCCTCTTCCTAGGGGGTAGGGAACCTAAACCTGCTGACTTCGTTAAGGCTCTGAAGATACTGCACGATTACGTGAGAACGGGGGACACGCCAGGAGGTAAGCGTGTCTTCTGGCTGACGCTGAGGGGTGAGGACATATGAGCAGTGAGCGCAGGCAGTTCAAGTCGGTCAAGGAGATTCCGCCGGAAGACTACTACACGTCTGGTAGGAGGACGTGTGCTGGATGCGGCCCTGCGCTGGCATATAGACTAGTCCTCAAGGCCGCCGGCGTCAACACGGTGGTCCTAGGTCCGACGGGCTGTATGTACGTAGCTAATGCCCATCAGTTCTTGACATCACCTTACGCGGTACCTTGGTTCCACACCCAACTCGGCGGCGGCGGTGCCGCGGGCGCAGGGACTGCCGCAGCGTTCAGGGCGCTCATGAAGAAGGGTAAGAGGAGGCTAGAGGACGTTAACGTGGTGGTGTTCGGGGGCGACGGAGGGTTCGCCGACATAGGGTTCGCCGGGCTCTCTATGGGCATGAGCTACGACTACCCTAGGCTCCTCTACGTACTTTACGACAACGAGTCATACGCCAACACGGGGATACAGGCTTCGAGCACAACCCCCTGGGGGGCGACGACCACCTTCACCCCGTCGGGGAAGGTTAGGAGGATAGGGAATGAGAGGATGAAGAAGAACGTTGCTCTAATCATGGCTACACATCCAGGGGTTAGATATGTGGCTACAGCCACTCTGTGGCCTCCGCTAGACCTCATGAATAAGGTGGACAAGGCGCTTGGAAGCGGTGGTCCATCATTCATACACGTCTTAGTGCCCTGCCCTAAGGGATGGTTCACGCCGCCCGACCTGACGGTCGAGCTGTCCAGACTCGCTGTGGAGACAGGGCTCTGGGTCTTGTGGGAGTATGAGAACGGCAGGTTCAGGCTGACGTACAAACCATCGCCGAGGAAACACGTAAAGAATTACATGCAACTGCAGGGGAGGTTCGCACACCTATCCGCCAGCGAGATAGATATGATTGAAGAAGTGACTGGGAGGGAGTGGGAGATTTGGGCGGAGATGGATAGGACCGGCAAGTTGATAGTGCCTTGGGTCCCTCCACTAAAAAGTGTTGAGGGTTGAGTAATTTTTCTATAAATTACCGCAGTATATTTTGAGATGCACCCGCGCCCCGTCATTCAGGTTCAGTTTCTCTCTAAGGTTATTGTTGGAGATCACCTCCACTACGTCTGGGTTGTGTCTACTTAGATGCGGTCTAACTATGAGGACCCACTCATCCGGAAGCTCAGGGAGCTTGCCGAACCAGTAGTAAAACCCTCCCCTCTCAACCCCGTTAACTACGACACTCCTTATAGAAGATGGTGTGCACTCTCTGATTAACTCCTCATACGTCTTGCCGATCTCTATATTCAGTGTTCCGGGGAACGGCTCGTCCTCAATCAACTCAGTGAGTATTATGTTGTAGGGCGGCATCGCCACGTACCTAGCTCCGACGCCAAAGCCCTTCACTACCCTACCTTCGAGCTCCACGTACAACTCCCGACCTCACCAGCTTAGAAATTCTGTCAGCGGTATATATTGGTTCCGGTAGTTCGTGGTTTTTAAATAGTGTGGGGGAGGTTTTGACGACGAACTCTATGTTCACCTTGTGCCCTATACTCAAGTAGATTTTCGTGTTCCCCCGAGTCATCACATACCCCCCTAAAACCCCGCCGTGCTCTAAGTACCTAGCCTCACCGACTACAACCTCCTTCCCAGCCAGTATCCTTCTGGCAACGCCTACGGTGGGCTTCTCCAGAATCACACCTACGTGTGATGCCACACCGAAGGACCTCGGGTGTGTTATTCCGTGTCCGTTAACCAGTATTAGGTCCGGGTCCGCGTTCAGCAATTCGTACGCAGCGAACATGAGGGGCGCCTCCCTGAACGCCAGCAACCCAGGTATGTATGGTATGTGAACCTCATCCGACGCTACCGAGTACTTGAGGAGGTCTAAATCAGGGTAGCTGTGGAGCGTGGCTACAGCGAACCCTACATTGCCGACATACGACAGGTCCAGACCCACTACCTTACTCACGCTTGAGGGTTCGTATGTGGTGTTGACAAGCTCTGATAGTTTGCTCTGAAGCCTCTGAGCCCTGAGCTGCTTGAAAAACGTCATGCAGTCCTAATCCTCTCAAGCGGTTAGGGTGATGGTCTTCTCACTCACTCCCTTGGGGGTTATGATGACTACATCAACCCCGTCTCCTGATAGAGCGTCCCTCTTTATGGCTGCTGAGACCGCCTCAACCGCCACCTGAGCAGCCTCCTCAATTTTCAACCCCTCTCTATACCTGGACTCCACTATCCCTATGGCTATCGGGGCTCCGGAGCCTATGGCCGCGTAGACATCCTCTATCAGAGAGCCCAGCATATCCATCACGTAGAGGTGTGTGCCCGATTCATCAACCCCTCCGAAAATCACTTCGGATATGAAGGGCAACCACTTATTCTGGTAGAGGATTACCGAGAGCAGCCTCGCGGCCGAGTGAACGCTGATGGGTCTGTTGTTCTCTAGCTCGTAGGAGTGTATAAGGACGTTCATAGTCCTGCTGAGGGTCTGTATGTCTGAGAAAAGCCCTGCGAAGGCGAGTCCGAACCTTTCCTTAACGGCGAAGACCTTCCTCCCGCCCCTGCTCATGACGAACCCTCCATAAGCAACCCTCTTCTCAGCGGCCAGGACTACCCCCTCCTCAGTCTTGATGCCGACTGCAGTGGCTCCGGTCCCCACTCTCTCGTACGCCATACAAAGCACCTAATTAAGTGGAGCTAAATCAGAATATAAGTATTCAAACCCACATAGTGGTGTGGACGTGAGTGACGTGGGGTGTTGGCGATTAAGAGGCTTGAGAACTACGAACTGATTAAGAAGATCATCCACACAACCCCTCCTGAGGAGCTAGGTGAGTACGTTATGGTGGTTGTGGACAGGAAGGTCGGAAGCGGTCTGAAGGAGGTCAGGATGAGCGATGTTGTGAAGCTTATGAAGGATAGGGTAGTCTTCGCCGACGCTGTCATACCGCTCCACAGGGTGGTGGAGATTAGGAGATCTGGTGAGG
Organism: Zestosphaera sp.; assembly: GCA_038727705.1. Taxonomy (NCBI): domain Archaea; kingdom Thermoproteati; phylum Thermoproteota; class Thermoprotei; order Desulfurococcales; family Desulfurococcaceae; genus Zestosphaera; species Zestosphaera sp. Next base: position 214,287 of record JAVYVJ010000001.1, read on the forward strand.
TGCTGTGGAGGAGGAGTGTTTGAGCGCAGCCCTCAGAGGGGTTAAGGTCTGGGGATACGATGAGGTTAGGGAGGAGTTAATGATGGTTTACTCGGAGCCCGTCACGCTGGCTAGGAGTGTGAGGAAGAAGGCAGTCATGAGGTACTTAGCGAGACTCGACAGGATGTATGAAGTCCTTGATGGGAGGGTTTTCAACGTCTTGAGCAAACTCCCGAATCCGAGGGGTTTAAACCCATTCTACGCGGAGGTCCTCGCCATTTCGGGGATAACGGACTACGCCACCCTCTACTCAAGACTACGCGGCTTCAGGAAGGTCGTTAGGAAGCTGTGGAAGCAGTACAGACTTCGGGTTAAGCTGGCTTTAACAGGCAGGGAGGCGAGGGACGACCTGAGGGAGTTTGTCGGCAGATCCCTCTCCATTATGAGGAGGCTGGACAAGGACTTGAGGAGGCTTGAGTCCGCCGTAAGTGAGATTAGGAAGCTACCCTGCATAGACTTCACCTCACTTAAGGTCGTGGTTGCCGGAATGCCTCAGGTCGGTAAGTCAACGCTCGTCGGCAGGATATCAACCTCCAAACCGGAGGTCTCCCCATTCCCTTTCACGACTAAAAACATAGTCTCCGGGCACGTCGTGTTTGATCACCTAAAGATGCAGGTATTCGACACTCCAGGAATGCTTGACAGGCCTATATCAGAGTTGAATGAGATAGAGAGAAGAGCTCTCGTCGCCATCAAGTTCCTCGCTGACGTGATTATCTATATGGTGGATCCGAGGTCCTCTAGCTACTACCCCGTGGAGCAGCAGCTCGACCTCTTGCAGTCTATAAAGACCATGTTCGCCGGGAGGGAGTTGGTGGTGGCTGTGAACAAGATCGACGAGGTGGATGAAGCGAGGTTGAACGATGTTTGCAGGAGGGTTAGTGAGATTAGCGGTGGTGAGCCCTACAGGATAAGCGCTCTTAAAGGGTTGGGTGTGGACGTTCTGCTGGATTACCTGAGGAATCGGGCGAGGGACTTCCGGTCTCGCAGTGTATGAGCGAACATGCAGTCCGCGTCCGGGCGAGCCTCTCCCGATTTATCAACCCCGCTCCCGGAGATAAAAGAGCGCTCGCTAAGTTGGTCTTGGTGGTGGATGGTCTGTGAGACGCTGGGGTCTCAGGCTTAAACTGTATTGGTGTAGGAACTGCAACATTCCGTTGAGGGAGCCTACGTGCGGTAAGTGCGGTGGTTCAGGCGATGAGCTGCGTGTCGGGGAGCCCGGCGACATGCGCCCTGGATTCTCCGGTGACTTGAGGATGGTTGCGGAGGGGATTACCAACGAGTTTGGCGACTCCACGTTGGTCAGGTTGTTGGGTCTTGACTCAGGCCTCTTCTTCTTGAATAAGGTCCCGCACGTTGATGACATGCGTGAGGTCATCGTCGGCGGCGTGGTTGTCGGAAGACTTCATTTCGATCCCGGGTTGATGTGCTGGAGGTGGAGGTTGAGTAAGTATAGTGCGGGCCTGGCTGTCGAGGAGGGGCTGGTCAGGAGTTTTGTAGTCGAGAAGCCCAAACCCCTAGAACCTCTGGGTGAGGGAGGTAGGGAAGGCGAGCAGGCGGTGGTGACGGATGGGTCAGGAACCCCCAAGGCTCTAGCCATAGTTAAGAAGGGTAGGTTTAGAGTGCAGACATTCTTCAGGGGAGGTCCCGAGGAACCTGTTAGGGTTAGGGCGGTCATGGAGGACGTGATTAAGGGGAACGACCTGTGGGTGAGATCCCGAATATCTAAGGGGGTTAAGAGCGTCGCCGTCATGGTCGCTAAGACAGGACTTCCGGTGGTTGTCTCCTACTCAGGGGGTAAGGACTCCCTGGTGACGCTCCACCTGACGCTCGAGGCCGGCGTCGAGCCGGTGATGCTCTTCAACGACACCGGCCTGGAGCTCCCTGAGACTATCCACAACGTTGAGGAGGTCAGCAGGGCCTACGGTCTGAGGTCCCTTGTTGCCGACGCTGATGGAAAGTTTTGGGATGCTGCCAACGTCTTCGGACCCCCGGGCAAGGACTATAGGTGGTGCTGTAAAGTCATTAAGTTAGTACCTATAGCTAGGGTATATCGGACCAACTTCCCAGGCGGCGTCTTATCAGTAGTGGGTCAGAGGGCCTTCGAGTCGGTCGACAGGTCCCTCTCAGGCAACGTCTGGAGGAACAGGTGGTTGCCGAGCGTGCTCTCGATGACCCCTATTCAGGAGTGGGATCAGATAGCCTTGTGGTCGTACATACACGCTAAGAGACTGCCTGTAAATCCCCTATACTTCGAGGGGTTTGAGAGGCTTGGTTGCTACCTCTGCCCCGCAGCTAATGTGGCTGAGTACCATGAGTTGCAGAGGAAGTACCCCGATATGTGGGGTAGGTGGGATTGCTTCCTGAGACGATGGTTCTCAGAGCGTGCGATGCCCGAGGAGTACGTGACGAAGCACCTGTGGAGGTGGCATGACCCCGGGGCTCAGGGGAGGAAGAGGGTGGAGCGTTGGGCGGGTTTGAGCAACCGTTCGTGGGTTTCGGAATATGTGCTTAGATCCGGGTTCGAGGCTACACTCACTGGGGGTTCCCAGACGGCCGAGGCCGTCTCCGTTAAGGTGACGCCTTCATTACCCCTCGAGGCCTACCTAAGTCAGTGGAGGGTCCTTGGATATAGGCATGAACACGCGGGGGAGTATGTTAGAATTAAGTCGTTCGCAGGGGTTACGGAGATCAGTGTTGATGGGGTCTTAAGCGCCTCCTCAAGCGAGGCCTTCGAGGAGGTGCTCACAGCCATTAAGGTGGGTGTTAGGTGGCTTAAGTGCGTGAGTTGCTTTAGCTGTGTTAACTGGTGTCCCCGAGGCGCTGTTGACGTCGTCGATGGGAGGCCAGAGGTCGACCCACTTAGGTGCACGGGTTGCAGAATATGCGTGAGTGTTTGCCCGGTAGCCGAGGTTTTCGTTGAGAAGAACATAGTGACCCAGCTAATCGGCAGGTCAAGGGGCAGAGGCAGGAAGGGTACATTAACTCAGGCGCTCTCACTTCTCCTATCAAGGGGATCTGGGGGGCGTTGGTCAGGCAGACGCGTACAGCAAGAGCCGGAGCCCTCTCTAAACGGGTTGAGAGATTTTTTGAGCCGTCTCTAAGGAACGTTATCTAAGGGGGCTCGTGGAGTCGAGGGTGAAGCATAGATGCCACCACTGGCGTCGGCTACAGCGTAGCAGATCAACGCCCCCTACTAGTTTTATATTTTAACGGATCATGTAGAGGTATGTCGGGTTGACGTGTTGGAGATCAGCTTATTCGAAGGCTTTGAAAGCCCGTCAGGCAGATGGCTTTGGAGAAAGGATAATTATGCCAGCTATGAGGTCCTCAACAGCGTCGCCAGACTTTGTAGCGGTCCTAGTGAAGCGTTATACTACTCGAACGCGGAGATTAGCGACGGGTTCTTTGATGACCTGCCCTGGGCGTGTTGCGCGTCTGTGGAGTTTAAGGTAAGGATGGCAGGAAGTCATTTCGGGAGTGCTGGATGGGGTCTTTGGAACCACTCCATGCGGGTTGCCCAGAGCTTCCCGATATGGTTTATCTATCTTCGAGCATATGGTAAGTACCCGCTTCAGGGTTTCTTCGCGCAGCTGGGCAACGTGTTTTACCCTATAAAGCTCTTCCGATCCGTAACGCTGTACAAGCACGGCTTAACTTTACTGCCTTTCCTGGCACCGATAAAAATAGCGGCTTCAAAGCCTTCGATGCAGGATATTGAGCTAACCGACTGGCACGAGTACAGGTTTTCATGGCACTCTGAGGGGGCCGAGTTCTATGTAGACGGTGTTGAGGTTGCTAGTATAGGACACGGTAAAGCAGGTGAGCACAGGCAGAGGCTTGACGCGTGGATAGACGACTCAGTATTCTACCCCTTCAGAGGGGATGCGGAGGGTGTCTACAGGCACGTGACTCAAGAGAACAGGGTGAAGGCATGTATCGAGATAGATTCGGTCAGGGTGGTTCGTTGATTCTGTTCAATGCGGGCATCGGCTACGTCAAGTATGCTGAAAATATATAGCTTGGTGTGCGGTAGATCAGAGGGATGCGTTCCATGTCTGATGCTGAAGGAAGGTTCGAGCTTTATGAACGTGAACCGCCCACACCTCCTGAGGAGTATGTGAGGGTGGGGAGTGACATTCTTAAGGAATTCACTGAGAGACTCTTTGTTGCTTCCGGACTCCCTAGAGAGGACTCCAAGATCGTCGCTGATGTGCTGGTGACGGCCGATCTTATGGGCATCTCAAGCCATGGCGTTCAGAGGGTTGGGAGATATGTCAGCGGGTTGATGAAGTGTTGCGTTAACCCTAGGCCCAACATCAGGTTGCTTAGAGACAGCGGCGCTGTGGCCCTGGTGGACGCTGACAGAGGGTTAGGGCATCCCGTCGGCGTTAAGGCCATGGAGATAGCTGTTGAGAAGGCCAGGACTTTCGGCGTATCTCTAGTCTTAGTTCAGAACAGCCAGCATTACGGGATCGCCGGCTATTACGCCCTCAAGGCTGTGGAGAAGGGGTTGATAGGTGTCTCGATGACGAATTCTGAGAAGCTGGTTGCGTACGTCAACACGACCAGCAGGGTGTTAGGCACTAACCCAATAGCCGTGGGCATTCCTAGACCTAGGCCGCCCCCCATACTCTTTGACGCCGCAACAGCTGTAGTGCCTGTCGGCAAGATAGAGATCTACGCCAAGCTAGGTAAGGCTGTTCGTGAGGGGTGGGTTCTAGGCAGGGACGGGTCCCTGCTCAGCGGTGACGCTACCAGAGTCCTGAGCGAAATTAAGGGCGGTAGGGCCTCCATCCTGCCGTTAGGGGGTTTAGGGGAGGAGTTCGGAGGTCATAAGGGGTCGGGGTTAGCGTTCATAGTGGACATAATCGCCGGAGTGCTTTCAGGGGCTGCTTGGGGCATTCACGTCGGCTATACTGTGGGGGATAGACCCGCTAACGTGGGGCACGCTTTCGCGGCAATAAACATCGAATCTTTTATGTCGATGCAGGAGTTCTACTCCAGGCTGGAGAAATATGTTGAGGAGATAAAATCGCTTCCAAAGCACCCCAGTGCTGACAGAATATGGTTGCCGGGGGAGAAGGCCTGGCGCACGGTGCAGACTAGGCTCAAGATAGGTGTACCGATACATAAGAACGTGTGCAGGGAACTGAATCAAATAGCGTCGGAAGTGGGCGTGAGCGACAGGCTGGACTGTGACTAACTGCGTCTCCTGAATCTCTTCACGGGGTTTAGGTGGGAGGAATCTTCGTGGGCAGGTGATCAGCTAGTGGTCCTTCAATCATTGTTCAGGTAGGATACCGCTCATCATGAGCCAGACCTCCGGACGGAAAATCATTCCTTGAACTTGCTGTACTCTGCCAGGGTTCTCAGGATCTCGTTCGTCAGTTCATCGCTCACGTATGGAAACACCGCTATTATCTCCTTCTCCACGAGCTCCTCCTCCCTCCACTCGCTTGAGGGGCTCAGGACGTAGACCGGAATCCTCTCCTTCAACTCGCTTAACTCGCTTGCCTCATGCCTGGTTATTATTAGGTCATGCCTTTCAGGATCCCAGGTCTTAAGTAGCTCTACAACCACGTCCTTGACAACATCGCCTACACCCGTGGCTTCCCTGACCTCCAGGTTCTCCACATCCCCCTCAACTATCTTGGCGACCACTGTTTTTACTTTCAATTAGCGGCACACCCTCAGCTTAAGTATTTCTTGAGGGTCTCCGCAGACGCCCTGTAATCCCTTTCCTCATCTAGGTAGCCGGAGTCGCTGAGGTTGGGCTGTGTCAGGATCTTGACGACGGTCCCGTCGTCGAGCTCTGCGAAGAGCTGAGGCAACCACGTGAGGCCTAACTCGTCTGAATCCCCGTATTGAGTGACATACACGTAATCACTCCACCTGTACTCTAGCGGGATGTTAAACTCTTTAGACAGCTTCTCGGCTAACCCGCTGAAGTGCTTGTGGAGTGCATGGTCCTTATCTGTAACGAGCACGAGCTTCCTCACACCAGCCAACGCTGATCACCACTAAATACTGGCAGTGGCAAATATATAGTATGTGTTTTGATGGTGAGCTACGTCCTCGTAGTGAAGGGCCGCGTCCCCCGAGAACTGGGGTCAGGGCCTCATATGTCTAGGTAGTTGTAGAACTCGACTGGAGTGGGGTATGAGTTAACGGTTTTCGACTCCGTCCTCTTGAGTTCCACGTAGCTTCCCAGAAGCTCGTCCGGGAAGATTGGCTTCAGCCATCCGTTATCCGATTCGAGAGCGTCGAGGGCTTCGTCCAGAGTCCTAGGCAATGTCTTGATGTTATGGGTTGATCTCCTAGCAGTTACTTCGTATAAGTTCTCATCGATTGGGTCCCCCGGATCTATCTTCTTCCTTATGCCATCTAGGCCGGCAAGGACTATAGCCGTTGTCGCTAGGTACGGGTTCGCGCTTGGGTCGGGAGGTCTGTACTCGATCCTGAGGGCCTTATCGCTTCTTGAGTAGGTGGGAATCCTCACGGCCGCGCTCCTGTTACCCCTGCTCCAGGCCAGGTACGTAGGTGCTTCATACCCTGGAACCAGTCTTTTATAGCTGTTCGTTGTGGGGTTGACTAAGGCTGAGAGCGACCTACCGTGCTCTAAGAGACCTCCTATGAAGTACCTGGCCTCCTGACTTAAGCCCGCGTATCCATCGTTCTGATCGTAGAATACGTTCTCACCGCCCCTCCAGAGGCTCACGTGCACGTGCATGCCGCTCCCGTTATCCCCGTGTATGGGCTTAGGCATGAACGTGGCTACGCAACCCTTCATGAACGAGAGGACTCTGATAACGTGCTTAACCGTCTGCACGGAGTCCGAGACATACGTGAGTGAGCCGCCCCTGAAGTTTATCTCATGTTGTGAGGTCGCAGCGACCTCGTGGTGTATTGCCTCAACCTCGATGCCGAAGTTATTGAGTAGAACCTCACCTAACTCTGTCTTAAGAGCTGCGAACCTGTCTTTTGGGTAGGTGCTGTAGTACCCGTCCTTAGGCCTGTTCATGAATGGCGAGTTCGCCCAAGGTGCTTCACTGCTATGTATCTCGTAGGTCTGCCTCCATGGATTGACTTCCACCGCGACCTTGTCAAATATAAAGAACTCCAGCTCTACCGAGACGAATGGCTTAATGTTGAGCGCTTCAAACTCCCTATCTAGCCTTTCAGCAACGTATCTAGGATCTTTAGGGAACCTAGCCTCACCGCAATAAACACCGCAAATAGCTCTCCCAAGACCTTCGCCCCATGGAAGTTTAGTGAGTGTCTTAATGTCAGGCCTAAGAATTAGGTCGCTCTCCTCAATTCCTGTAAAACCCCTAACACTACTCCCGTCAAGCTTGCTGAACGCCTCGTTTATCGGAACCTCACTCAGGGATTTAGCGGACACAATAATGTGTCTTAGGGAGCCGGCTAGGTCTGTGAAGTGAAGCTCAACCCACTTGAGTCCCTCTAAACCACTGAAACCCATATTTCATACCTTAACTTGAGTTGATTCGTGCTATATCTATTTAAGCATTGCTCGGTATTCGTTGACATTACGCCATTATACGTTAATGATGTGAGGATGTTCTAGGTCAAAATGACTATAAATGATGGCTGGGAACAGCTGAAGTGATCATAACGTGAGTGGAGGTCTGTTGAGGTCATTCAGTGAAGTACGCTTTCATCACATGCTCAGATCCCGGATTCCTCAACACCGTTATTGACCCTGCTTTCGGGTTAATATCTTTAAGCCATGGATATTCTACTTAGTGGTGCGTGAGGTGCTTGGTAGAATTAGGGTTTTAGTGACCCCTGCCCTACTGCGCCTGGGTTTAATGCTGTGGAGATTAGGAGTAACTCCGAACATTATTACGCTCGCAGGCCTGTTACTGAGTCTCGTGGCCCCGTGCTTTGCTTTACTCGGTGAGGGTTCAGCTGTATTAGCACTCCTGGTAGCGAGTTTGGTCTGCGATATGCTTGACGGCGCCGTGGCTAAGGCTTCAGGCAGTTCCTCGCCCAGGGGCGCCCTCCTAGATTCCGTGAGTGATAGGGTTGAGGAATTGATGTTCGCACTCTCGATAGGTCTTCTAGGCATTGACTGGGTTCTACTCACACTCTTTCTCGGAACCTCCTTCCTGATAAGCTATCTAAGAGCTATAGCCATACAACATGGCGTCAACCTTGAGGGCGTCGGCCTCATGGAGAGGGGGGAGAGGGGACTACTGACGGTCATCTCACTGACTTTACTGATTATTTCGCAACAGGTCTACGCTAAAGCGTCGATGTCTGTTGGGGTATTACTGAACGTGATCACGGTGCTGGAGCGGTTGAGGAGTTTAAGTAACTGTCTTAAGTCAAGCCCGCACCATAGAGGGAAGGACGTCCGTATATGATTGAAGTGCTAACCTTATATATTTGACCCTCATAAAATCTACTTAGGGTGTCTTTAAGTGGGTAGGGATCAACTCATAGGTTCATTACTCCTTGTGGCCTCTGCTTTGGTTATAGTGATTTATGGTTGGCTGGTATTCGCCACCGAGTACGCTTTACTCATACTCAAGCTGACAGGGTTTGTGGCTGTGGCGGGGGTATTCGCAATCCTTGCGTGGATAGGCTACACGTTAGCGACTACACCGCCGCCAAAACCCATAGAGGAGATTGAAAAGGAGATCGAGGCAGAATTAAAGAAGCTTGAGGGCGAGTCCAAGGAGGCTGGGCTCACCACCACCGAGGGAGCTGAGGGTAAGTCCTGAACTGAGTGAGCACGCATTCACTTATCGTCAACCCCAGTTTTTCCTACCTTCTCCAGGAACTCCTTCAATTCATTCACCTTGCGTAGATATCGGATCTCAGCTCTTTTCGTATATAAGGACATTATAGCCATTAAGAATGACTGAAAACCTGCTAAAGTCATCAGTATCGCGACAAGCCCTTTGAGGAAGTAATTCACTCCCACGAAGAAGTAATGGTAAGCCACATAAGCGCCCAGCGTCAGCCCAGGTATTAGAAGCATTGACCCGAAGAGGAATAACAGGTAGCTCGGGTTATACCTCCACGTGAGCCTGACCACGTCCCAGGTTATCTTGAACCCATGCACGATGCCCAATTTCTTAGTTCCCTTCCGGACTCTGTACTTTATTGGGACTTCAATTATCTTCCCTGAAGTGCTGGCTACGTGGGAGAATATCTCGGCCTCCACGCTGAAGCCCCTCATCTCATAGAAGATCTCCTTCAGCACGTCCGTCTTAACCAAGTACATTCCCGTCAGGACATCTGAGAACTTAGTGCCGTAGAGTATGTTTACGAACTTAGTGATGAACCAATTCCCGAACTTGAATACGGGATTCATCGATCCCCTCTCAAGGATCTTCCTAGAACCAAGGACGAGTTCGTAGCCCTCCCTAGCCCTGTTTAAGAGTTCAGGTATGTGCGTTGCCGGGTAGGTGTAGTCGCCGTCCATGATCAGGACGTACGGTGTCTTAATAATTTTAACGCCGGTCCTGATAGCGTCGGCCTTGCCTGAACCCTCTTGAAAGATCACTCTAACACCCTTCTCCCTGGCTACCTCCGGAGTCCCGTCGTCGCTGCCTCCGTCGACTACTAGGACGTTCTCTCTAGGAACTCCAACGGCAAGAACCTCGTCCAACACGTACCTCAGTCCGTCTGCCTCCTTAAGAGTGGGTATGATGACCGTCAGGTCATCGTATGACGTGGAACTCCCCTTATAACATATAAGTAAGGATTAAAATATTATTTGATATACGGGGTGTGCCAGCTGGAGGGCTGTTCATCAGCCGTGGCGTCAATCCTTGTTGTTACCCTCCTAATCTCCTCCATAATAGCTTGGTGTGAGACCCCTCATGAGAGATTTATCAGCATCTACTCGAGAGTCGCAGATCTTGGCAGGAAGGGTATTGATGTAAGTCAATATGTTGAGGCCCTCGATGAGGTTCTGGAGTTGTTAAAGGTCGGCGACATTAGCAGGGCTGAGGAGATTATGGACTCGATTAGCACTAATTTAAGTAGCGTTGAATCCAAGGTTGGTGAGATCCTCCTCGTAAATAATCTGAAGAGGTACGGCACGGCACTTACGTTGCTTATCACGCCGTTGCTCACGTACCTCCTACTTCCCAGAGTGTACATCTACCTGTGGTTTAGGAGCAGGAGGAAGTGGGTGATAGTTGGTGAACGTGGTAAGCGATGAGGTCTTCGCAGTAATTCTTGCACTGGTTGTGGTGGGCTCCGTCATCTCGACAGCCGCTATACTGAGGCCTGAGGTGACTGAAGCCTTCACAGCCCTAGGTCTTCTGAATAGAGAGTGTAGGATAGGGGATTATCCAGAGTACGTGATTATCGGCAGTAGCGTTGATTTATGCATGTACGTCTTCAACTACATGGGTTATCCAGTACTGGCCCAGATTAGGTATAAAGTGGGGAGTGTCAAGGATTTACCCACCAACACCACGCCAAGCGTTCTTGAAACTCTTGAGAACTTCACAGTAGTCGTCGCCCACAATAATGAGAAGCTCGTCAAAGCGAGCCTGCCCGTAATGGTTAATGGGTTACCGGTAGGTAAGAACGTAACCCTTATTTTCGAGCTATGGCTCTACGACACGAATAGGGGTGAGTGGACGTACAGTGGTAGGTGGGCTCACCTACACGTTAAGGTTGTGGAGGTTCCTGTACCATGAACGGTAAGACTCTTGAGGAGTACGTGAACTCCCTCGGCAGGGGTTATAGAAATTTAAGGAGGGCCTACGATGAAGTGGTGAGTGGCAAACTGAACATCATGGATCCGAACCCCCCTAAGGTCTTTGTAGAATACCTTCTAAGGTTCGATTATAGCACCTGGTTTTGGGTGACGATATCACTCACAATAATCACCATCGCGTCGGTTTGCCTGACGAGCCTCATCCCTCAGGCAATTTACCTAAGGTACGTTGCGGGGTCGATCTTCACCCTCTTTATAGTCGGCTACACTACGGTGGAACTCCTTTATCCGGAGGAGGGGTCTCTTAGTGACCTGGAGAGGCTCGCCTTATCGATAGGGCTCTCGCTGGCTGTAGTGCCTTTGATAGGACTAGCACTTAATTACACTCCATGGGGTATAAGGCTAGAGCCGGTTCTGACAGTGTTGACGCTGTATTCGACCCTCACAGCCTTAGGAGCTGCGTACAGGAAGTACATCAACCTAAGGATGAGATCGTGAGCTACGCACACGCGTTCAAAGTGCTAGCGCTCTCGGTCATCAGGAAGAGGCAGGCAACACTACTGCTCCTGGTACTGTTGCCTCCTGTGCTCGTATCGCTGACCCTCACGTCATCGATCGTCGCGCTGAAAACCCAGGCAGATGCTCTAACAAGGTATTACGGCGGACCTTCCTTGGTATTGAGCGACAACCAGGTAGGGGGCAAGTGCGTTCATGTGGGTTATGGGGTGCTGAGGGTTGTTGGCAATAACACGATGCACCAGCTACCAGTAGTTGCAACGGAAAGTGTTTACGAGCTGAATACAGTCCTAGCCATTAAATCACTTAACTCGAGCGTTACGTGCGTAAGTCCTAAAGCGTCGATCAGCGCTCCACTGCTTAGAGTACTTAACGCCTCCCCGGGCGTGACGCTTAACGTCTGTTTCCGCGATGAATGCCTCAGCATATGCCCGGCCTACCTGCACGTTGCAGGTCTTGAGGGTGTGGTCATAGTTGAACACTCCATCACTCAGTTGGATGGTGGATTCCTGTGCATCGCCGATTCAGCGGAGGTGAGTAGCTTAGCAGTTAGATCCCTGTTGGGGGAGCTAGCCGACTTCTCCAACCTCTATGCTTTACTACTGTTAGTGGTCTACCTTCCTCTGCTATATGTAGTCAACATAAAGGTGTTGTATGAACTCAGGCAGGAGCTGAAGGCACTTAGGTTGCAGGGTTTGAGCATTTTCAAACTAAGTACGGTCTTCACCTCGCTGGCATGCATGCTTGTCGGCCTCCTCTCCATTTACAGTGTGACATTAAGCCATTTAATCCTGTATGTAGGAAGCGTTGCACTCAGGTTCTTAAGCGACTCGTTACTCCTAGGCCCTCAGCCCTGCCTTAGCGACCTAGCACCAGCGCTATTTATGACGTTGGCGGAGGTTCCTGCCAGCTACGTAGCGTTCAGATTGGGTGAGCTTAATGCGTCTGGCGGTTCTTAAAACTCTTGTTAAGTGCTTGCCTGCAACTACACATCTAGGGTTTATAACGTTGCTGTCTATGCTTCTGTTTATGTCAATAAGTGTTTTAGGTTATGTTAACTCTCTCTACGGTCTCTACGAGGAGCTCGTGCTCGGTCCTACTGGGGAGGGTTTAGTCGTATCGAGTTATGCAGTTTCACCCCTCACCTCACTTGTGAGTGAAGTCCGTGTGCGAAGCCTACTACACAACGTCAGTGGCGTTAGCGTGGAGTTCATCGTGCTCACCCCAGCATACACCATGGGTAGGGTGGTTGTAGTAAGGGGGTTGGAGAGGGACGTACTGCTGGGTCTGACCGGCGTTGAGCTTCTCAATGATCCCTGCGTTATCGTGGGTGAGGGGTTAGCCTCTGAACTTCATTTGAAGGAGGATGACGTGCTACCTCTCTACTCGCCGTTCACCAGAGAGACGGTGTTATGCATAATCTGCTATGTTATACGTCTACCGAGCCTCCTCAACCATGAGGTGGTAACGAGTCTGGGGGTAGCTAGAACACTTAGAGGCATAGGTAGCGACTATTACTCTGTGGCTGTGTTGCGTGCAAGTAACTTAAGTTCCTTAAACACGCTAGCGGAAAGAATTGGTTTAAGCCGTGAGGAGGGGTCTCTGATTAGGAGGGCGCTCCTGATACTCGCTCAACAGGGCAGCGGCTTCAACCCCACGGTCTACAGGGATATTCCGGAAGCCTACATGGCTAGACTGGGTTTCCATAAGGATCTTATCTCCACCCTCGCTTACTCTATCGCAACGGTTGTATTGGTGAGCAATCCTCTAATAGGTGAGTGCCTTGTCAGAGCCTTGAGGTCGAGTTTAGAGGTGTTTAGATCGTTAGGTCTCTCAAGAGGCTCGCTTATCACGTTACTGCTTCTCATAGCCTTCATGTACGGGATTGTGGCATTAGCGACAGTCCTCATTATCTCAGAGCATTTGAGAGGCCTGGTGGTGTTGAGGGTCTTGAACTACGTGGTCCAGCCTAAAATAGGTCTAGAGGACGTCTCCGTGGTGTTCTCTTCAGAAATGACTCTCCTGACGTTGGGAATCGTGTGGGGGTTTAGAAAACATGCGATGTAGAGCGCTTTTACTAGTCCTGCTGACCGCCACACTACTTCGGCTCATCCCCACCCTACTCACGAACGAGCCGTTCTCAACGGATGTATGGCCCTTGATCAGGCTGAGCGAGGAGTTATTGAGGAACCCTGAGTTTAGGGTATTGAGCAGTCCATCCCTCGAAGGCTATCACGGCAGGTGGCCGGCCACCTTGCTTGAAGCCGCCATATACTCAAGGCTCACAAACCTGGAGCCTGAACTGTATTTCAGGTACGTCGGAGTTGTCATCACTTCAGCCTGCCTAGCCATACTTGTTTACGTAACAGTGAAGAGATGTGCGGGGCTCCGTAGCGCCTTATTAAGCACGATTGTCCTTACTTCAATACCGTCCTTCATAATATTCACGTCAACAGCTCTGAAGGAGGTTCACTCATATCCCCTACTGACCGTCCTCATCTTCTTGCTGGTAGTGGGAATCAGTAGGTCAGCTTTAGTCTTGACTGCCTTAACATCGCTGGCTCTAGTTATCTCACACCCCTTATCCCCACTGATGTTTATAGCCTTCATGTGTAGCTACATTTTTGTAGCAGTCGCTAAGTATTTGGGGGGTGTTGGAGATCTTCCCCTGAATCTCAGAGGTCCTCTAATATTCCTCCTCATTCTAAGCCCTGTTTACCTCACCTATATGACCGCATACGGGTGGGAGGGACTTAAGTATAGACCCGGTTTCAACGACATTCTCGTACTAGGTGCATTCAGTACTGCCCTGTACGGGTGGTATGTCCTCCTGGGGCATGGCTCGGTCGGGTTCTCAGTAATGCCTCTGATGCTTGTGGTCATCACCGTACTTGCCACTGGAACTAACTTGGTCTTCGACTGGTCGGTAGCTCTGTACGTGGCGCCGTTCATCCTGCTCCTCATACCATTACTTGTTGAGGGGGGTGAGAACTCGCCCCCGGTGCTGGCCCCGATACTCCTCCCAATAACGACCGCAACCCTCTACATAGTCCTCGCATCCCCGGTTCTAATGAGCGTACTGCATAGGGTGCTTAACTACCTTGTAATAGCCACTATTGTTGCTTCGTCCTTGCTGAGTAGGAGAGGTAGACTCCTCCATTTATACGTGACCATTGTTTTAGCGGTCTCTCTGCTCATGTCTGTAGCTACGGTTGCTAGCGTGATATGTTGCGGTGATTCGATCAGCTTCTACTGGAGATATGGTGAGGGTGAGGTTCTTGGGGTGCGTAATCTCGTCAAATTCTTCAGCGATGGTATGCTATGCGGTGACGTTAAAATGCAGTACCTTGTCGGCCGGGATCTGAGTGTGGAGATTTTATGTGGGTTTAGAGCTACGCAGGGACATACCAGGGACACACCTACATTACTCTACCTCGATAACTTCAGATTCGGGTATGTGCTGTCGCCGGTGGATGTGTATAAGATTAAGAGTATAAACCGCTTAAGCATGTCTAGAGCATTAATCTACAGTAATGTGCATGTTTTCCTCCTGAAGTGATCGCGATGATCATACTGTCGTTGAGGGGCGTTAGTAAGGTTGTTGGTGGTGAGGACGTTCTGAGGGACGTCTCCCTCACCTTAGGCTCTGGCGAGACCTTAATTGTCAGGGGTCGTAGCGGCGTCGGTAAGACGACTCTAGCTAAGATAGCCTCACTACAGCTGATGCCCGATGATGGGATGGTGGAATTCATGGGTAGCAATGTAGCCGGACTGAATGATTCAGCTAAATCTACTCTGAGGCTTAAGTATATTGGTTACGTTGATCAGGAGTTCACACTGCTTCCCCGACTCACGGTCCACGATAATGTTGAATTACCATTAGCCCTCCTTAATGTGCCGAGAAGTGAGAGACGCAGGCGGGTTGCTGAAGTGCTTAGTTACGTAGGTCTGGAGGGTCTGGGACGGAGGTATCCGAGCGAGCTAAGCGGTGGCGAAAGGCAGAGAGTGGCTATAGCTAGAGCAGTGGTTAAAACACCTAAACTACTAGTAGCTGACGAGCCGTTCTCGAATCTTGACGACGTCACATCGTCCAGAATCTTGACGTTGTTTAGGAGACTCACACATGAGTTTAAGATGGCTATACTGCTGACAACGACGGACTTAAACACTGAATACGGTGTAGGAGTGAGCAGGACCTTAGAAGGCGGGAAGCTCGTGTAGCAACTTCTCGACCTCAGTTTTTATTGATCTGAGTCTCAGTAGTTTAGGGGCTTGGGTTACGTGACGGCTAATGATTCGGGAAGCCGCGTGAGGATGTTGACAGCCGGTTTCACTATCCTCACTAGCTTCATCGCCCTCCTATCTGAATCCGCCTATAGGGGGATTGTTGAAAGCTACCTTAAACTGATGTTCGTCGAGGAGTACAACTACTTACTTGTAGTCTTAGCCTCAACACTGACCCTCTTCTACTATCTCTTCAGGAGCGTCGGTCTATCCTACGAGGTGAGGGTCAGTAAGGTTATTGTGTCGGTGTTGCTCGCTGACTTAAGCCTCATTTTTTATATTTCCTCCTTCCTGGATTTAGGGAACGCCGTCCAATATGGAAGCTTAAGTTTAGTTCTGCTTGTGTTGGCTCTCATTATCTTTATCTATAATCCACTCACGCTGAAAGACTTAATACCTTTGCTTTCGCTCTTCATGCTTGTCCCCCTGCCGACCTCGGTCATAGATTCCGTAACGCCACACTTATCAAGGTTCGTTGGTAGAGCAGTGGCCGTGCTGACTGGAGTTACATTCATCGAGAATCCTGTATACGCTCAGATAGTGGTTGTGACTCCCTCAGGCCCCGCGGTATTCAATGTTGAGATCGCCTGCACTGGTATAGTGTCACTCTTATCGGTTTTCGCTGTGATTCCGGTGGTGACGTATCTGGTTGCATTCAGTCCCTCCACTGCGAGGAGGAAAATAGTTAGCGTTGCAACGTCTCTGATGTTGGCCGTCCTCATAGGTTTTCTCGGAAATTTAGTGAGGGTCCTCCTCGTCATTTGGGGCAGTATGAGTTACGGTGTGGAGGTGGGCATGGAGTTGTTTCACTCCCCCCTCTCAATAGTTTTTTCAACGCTCTCGGTCCTCGCCGCGTTTTTTGTGGCCGACAGGTACGCGGGCTTAAGGCGCTTAACACCTAGATCCGTTGGAAGCTGGTCCAGGATTGAGTGGGGATTCGTTGCTGGAGTTCTCGCCGTGACGCTCATCTTCACCTCAGTTTACGCTGTGACACTGCATTACATAGCGTCACCCAACATTAACGATGCGTTGCGGAGGGATGGTATAGTGCTCGGTGACAACGAGCTGAGCGACTTCATGAACAATCCGCCGAGATACGTCTTCAGCGGGAGAGGGGACTTAACACTCACGCATCAGTCCTACAGCAGTTACTTGACGAGGGTCCTGGGGGCCTTCAGCGTCTATGAGGTCGTCCTTGTGAAAGATGGCGTTCCCCACTTCGGCTATGTTGAGGTAGCTGACACGCCCGGCAGGTTCCACACGTGGCAACTCTGCCTAAGGCTTCAGGGATACAGGGTCGTTAACTCGTGGAGTAGGATCTTCAATGGGACAAGGCTCTATTTCATAGAGGTTGAGAGGGACTCGATTGAGGGACTCCTAGGCTACGTCATAATGCCCGTCTTTATAGGTGATTCCAACGCGCAGGCGATAGCTTACGTCAGGGCGTCCCTGATGATGTTCTCACCGAACCTTGACGTGGGCAGGGTCGAGGGGAATTTATCAAAAGCTCTTGTGCTGGGCTCACCAGGTAGAAGTCCTAACTTAAGTCAGAGTTATACGGCGATGTTGTACTGGGCAACGCTAGCTTCCTATATCTTGACGATGATCCTGGTCGTTTACTTGACAGTAACATGGTCACCGCATTTAATCAACTCACTGAAAAACTTATTTGGCTTCTTGAAAGGGAAGTGAGGGATGAGGGGTTGGATCTCGATAACATCAAACAGATTATGAGGGACTTCATGAATGAGCTTGGGAAAGTGTATGTTGGTAAGTTGGAAACAGTTAAACTGGCAGTCACTACCTTATTCAGCGGTGGGCATCTTCTGATAGAGGGTTACCCGGGAACCGGTAAGACTCTTCTGGCCAAATCCCTCTCCAAGGCGATGGGGGGCGAGTTCAGAAGGATTCAAGGACATCCGGACATACTCCCAACAGACATTCTAGGATTTCATGTTTACAGGTTGAATGGCAGTAAGGAGTTCGTCAAGGGGCCTATCTTCACCAACATACTCATGTTCGACGAGCTTAACAGAGTCCCCACAAGGTCTCAGGCGGCCCTTCTGGAGGCGATGCAAGAGTATAGGGTGACTGTTGACGGGGTCCCTTACCCACTTCCTAAACCCTTTATGGTCATAGCTACTGAGGTCTCACCAAGAGTTGCTACAGGCTGGTATCAGATAATGGAGACGTTGGCCGATAGGTTCGCCGCCAGAGTTCCGAGCTACTACAACCCTCCCGACGAAGAGGTCGAGATAATTAAGAGGGCGGAGATGGCGGTGGATCCAGCCTTACAGCAGATTACAGCACTTGATACCGTGCTTGAGGTGAGCAGGGCCCTAGAGCACCTGATCCACCTCAGCGAGGTCGTTGTCGAGTATATCGTCAGGTTAATATCCTACTTAAGGGATCATGAAGCCGTTCTCTACGGACCCTCGCACAGGGCGTCAATACATTTAGCAATGTTAAGCAGGGCCTACGCCTCAATGAATGGAAGGGACTACGTGATCCCCGATGACGTAAAAGCTCTTGCAGTTCCAGTAGTAGCTCACAAGGTCAAGGTTAAGGAGGAGTATGAGGCGGAAGGCGTAACGCCTGAATCCCTGGTTGAGGAGGCCCTCAGGAAGGTACCAGTGCCTAAGTAGTTGATTGATATGCGGCTTGAGATAGTGAGTCTTCTTGGGGTCTGTGTGTCAAACTTGCTCACGATCTTGCTAGGACCCAGCATCTACGCCCTAGCTATAGTAGCTTTCACATTGCTCACGGTCTGCAACTTAACGTTCTACGGGATTTATAAGGGCGTGAACCCAACATTCATTCCCGCTGGACTCACTGCCGCCACGCTGGTTTACTTGATTGTTGAGTTCCTCTCATTACCTGACTTCATTGTGGAAATCCCATTGCTTGCTGTTCTATTGATGTTAGCTAGCCTTCATTGGGACTCCCTAGGTGTTAGGGGGTCTTTCAGCTACGCAACGCCTCCAGCCCTCCTAGCAGGGGTTCTGATCGGTATTTGGGTTGGTCTAGGGACCCCGCTTAGGTTCTGCCTAGCCTCTATGATAGAGACTACTTACTACAGATTGTTAAGGGAGTATTATCGGTTGGGGGGTTTTGCTCTATGCTTGACGTCCCTTCTATTCATAGCCATTTATGTGAGCCCCTTACTCAGCATTAACGTCTCTTTCCTAGCGTTTAGCCTGCTTCTCTACGTTTGTAAAGCATACCTTTTCGAGAGAGGGCTTAGCAACGCGACTCATATAGCTGATCTGGACGTGTTTCTTAAGCCTCTGGCGGCGGGGTGGCTGGCATGAACAGGAATCTACTGATTCTAGGCACTAACATCTTAGCGATATCCGCTCTAGCATTTCTCTATGGTCTCGTCACGGACAAACCCCCCTTGGTGGGGGTGGCTCTCTCATCAATTCTCATGGGGTTAGTACTACTCGTGTCGAGTTTCGCAGCCACTGAAATTATTGCTAACGCACTAATCGAGTACTCCAGGCTCCTCAGCAAAGCCCTGACAAGTATTGTGGAGGATGTGGACCTGCTCGAGTCTAAGCTTTGTGTAGTCCGGAGTGATGAAGGTTTACGGTTGATTATAGCTAAGGCGGGCAAGCTCAAGGACGTTGATCCGGGGCTAGGGGTCAGGTATGGAGGGCCTTACTTAGCAATACCGGTTGATGACGTGCTTAAGGACGTATCCCAGATTGAGGAGGTTGGGGAGGGGGTGATTGAATCTGGTTTGAATTCAGTGCTCGTCGAGTCGCTTGGTCTATGTAGTAGGGTTCTAGTAAGGCAGTCAGGGAGGTTTCTGAAGATAGAGCTGATAGAACCGAACAAAACTTTAGATAACTTCAGAGGGTTGCCTGTGAATCCCTTCAATATGTTGGTTTCTGTAGCGCTGAGTAGGATAGTGGGTAAGGACGTGATGTTAGTTGAGGCAGGGAGTTTCGCAGGGGGTGTGTACTTCACCCATGAGGTGATGGATAGTGGTGGGCCTCATTGAAAGGTTCGTAATGCTCTATACGGGCCTGACCTCCTCATTCAACGTATTACTTCTGCTTCTGAGGGAGTCAAGGATAGATGCCTACGTGGCTCTGAACATACTCTCATTTTACATTAGCTACTCCATCATGAGACCTTTCCCGAAAACGAACACTCCCGTCAAGCTGTTGCACGCGATGTTACTCACGGTCTTCATGATGATAGTGGGGATTAGGGTGTACGAGGTTCTTGTGGGATGAGGACAGCAATTCTATTATATTTAGCTACGTTGCTGATCCTCGCAGTAATCTTGCCTCAGCCCATCCAGGCCTCCAACCCAGAGCTTGTTGATTGTTCATGCTTACTGATTCTTCTTGAGAAAGCTTTGGATGCTGCGTCTTACGGAACTCCTGGAGCGGATCGGGTGCTTCATGCCCTCAGGGAAGCATCCATACCTGGTGAGCTGGGCAGGTTACATAAGGAAGTATACAGCCTATTGCTTGAGTACTACGACTACGCTGTAGCGGCTACTCAAGACGTGTTGACTAGGGAGGAGATTCAGAGGGTAGTTGCTGAATTGACTGTTCTTCAGTCTAAACTTCCCGGCAGGATTGGTCAATATGTAGGTATGTTGAGCTCATGCGCTCACGACCCAGCGATCCCCACTATGTTGAGGGTAAGCATATCCTCCAGCGTTGATAGGATAGCTGAAGAGATCATACCCCATTTAATCGACGCAGCCCTCTCCAAGCGTATGGGCTCTTCAGACACTATACACTTAGAGTTAAGTAAGGAGGCCTGCATTCCGGGGGAGGTTGTAGAGCTGAAGGTAGTGTTAGGTAACCCGGCTTTAAGGCTGGAGAGTGTTTACATCCTCACGTGGCCTTCCCTAAGCAGGGTATCGACCATCAACGTGACTCCCAGTCCTTGGGGCTATTCAGGTCTGTTCAGAATACCGAAGGCCAGTGAGTTCGTAGGTTCAACTACTAGGTCTGGGCTATCGTTAGTTGCTGTGGCGGTAGCGCGTAACGTGTCGGACGGAGGGATCCTCACAAGCTACAGACTGTTTAAGGTAGCCTATAAGGTCCCCAACATCTCCGTGGAAGCTCCTGCTACAATCCGCAGGGGTGATACCATGGTTTTAAGAATTCACTCAGATAGCAATTACAGCTCATTGATCAGATTTAACGGTATGACGGTCGGCAACATAACCTTAATCCCCGGTGTGACTCTCTACTACTTGGACACCCTTGCACTAAACGTCTCAGCCGGCGTTAACCTGATTGAGATAGTCGTGGAGCCCACGTCCGAGAGTGTTGGACTGACCGTCTCTAAGACTGTTTTGGCTGTATCTAAAACGCCTGAGGTTGAGATCGGATTCTCTGAGCCCTTTTTCACCAACGACGGGTTTCTCACACTAGTGCTTATTAATAAGAACCCGGCAGACGCTCACCTAGTGGTTAAGGTGTACGTGGGTGGGAGATTCGCCGGCGAGTACATACTTAACGACAGTCTTACGGTGAGGGCATTCGCGAGCCCTCTCCCATCCTTAATCACGGACCTGTCGGTCATTGTCGAGCCTTCAACGCCTGGCCAAGACCCCTACATTTTCAGAGATTCAGTCTTAGTGATCAACCCCGTCGCAACGTTGTTACTGGGTCTAATTTCGGTTCCCGCGGTTGTCCTCACAGCAGGTAGTGAGAAGGGAATTACACTTATGCTTCGGAGCCTCGTGAGGGGTGGCGACAGGAGTTCGAGGAGATCGATGGGAGGCCCGCACGCCTCCCTAACTAAGCCTTACATGATCTCTTCGAGAATTGCCGATCTATACTACGCAACGATTCGAAGGCTGAAGGTCTCCACACCCGAGGCTAGTGAGACGTTGAGAGAGCACTTCAGCAGAACCTTTTCGGGCATTACAGGGATTAGGGAACTTCTCTGGAGATTCCTGGTGTTAGTTGAGCTGGACTTGTACTCCAGGAGGAGGCAGAACTACGTTGAGGCATTAAAGTTGGCGGAGGAGGTGATGAGGAATGAGGATTAAGGAGTTGATCCTGGTTGGTGTTCTATTAGGTCTAATGATGGGGTCTGCCGCGATATACGTATATCCATCCACAACCAGTTACAGCATCGTCAACTACGGTGATGAAGGCCTTTCTATGCTCGCGCATGTTTTTAACGCCTCCATATCGTTGGAGGCGGACGTCTTACGTGATGTGGAGGCTTTGAAAACCGCGTACCTAATCATTCGTTCAAAAAGTGTAGCATCTAATGAAATAGAGGAAATCACGAACTTCCTCAGTAGGGGTGGTTACGTAGTGGCTTCAGGCACGCCTGAGTTCATAGGTAGTTTGATTAAACATCTGAACATCACCATGAAGGTTGAGGGCGGAACCATCTGTGACATGGTTTACAACTACGGTGATAGATTTCACCCCCTAGGTTTCTCAAGTTATTGCAATACGATTGTCGTCCCTTACGTACCTTATCATGTAGTGACTGAGGGTTTGGTGGTGTTGTCATATACTAGTAACTTCTCGTACGTGGATGTTGATGAGGACGGCTACATGGACATTAACGAGCCGCTGGGACCGTTCCCCCTGGCGGTTCTAGCTGATGTGGGTGAGGGTCGTCTGGTCTTCATCTCATCCCCGCACATCTTCACAAATAAGTTGCTCAACCTAAACAGGGAATTCATTCAATGCATCTTAGGAGGCAGGAACCTGATTATAGATCAGGCGGATGTTAGGCAATCCTTTTTAGAGTACTTTAGACTCCTAGTGAGTACCCGTGGTGTGACGTATTACATGTTCGTATTTCTGGCAATCGTTCTGAGTCTGGTGATTTACTATGTATTTAGGTAGAGTCAGCACCTTAGTTCTCGCGGCGTCCTCCCTGATGATTGTGACAGGCTTCTATAATGCGCTGACATTGGGTGATCTCATCTACATTGTGTACAGTTCGGTTGCCGCAGTGCTTTACGTACGTCTGACGGGCTTCCCCAGACTCTTGACGGGCTTGACGTGGTGTTTGCTTGCTGTAGGAGAGACCCCGCTCTCCACGCTGGCTAGCATCATCTTATCTGTTCTCACCCCTTACGTCCATGATGTAGTGGCTCGCGAACCTTTGGAGGGGTTGCTCTCCTTGAGACTGTCTTCAATAGTCCTGGTCTTTACTCCGCTCTACCTACTGAGGCCATGCACCTTGATCCCTGCCATGTCGTACGTAACGTCAATACTTGTCTTGACCACCATCTCGTACTTACATCTCTCCAGGTCGCGGGTCCTCTTAGAGAGGACTTCGTACTCAATTTATCTAGGCGAACATGCTGAGGTCACGGTTGGGGTTGATGTCCTCAACAATTCCTCGTACAGCATAGTAATCAATGACATTCCAGTGATGAGAGGCTCTACGAGGGGTTCCAACACTTTTACCGTCAGATTATCGCCTAGGACGGCAGGTGTGCACACGTACTTTCTGAAGGTTGCTTTAAGCGACTTGAGACACTTCTCGAGACTCGTCCACGGCCCATACGCGATCAGGGTGAAGGCGATCCCTAAGTCGATGGTAATAGTCAGGAGGGTTAGAGAGTTGCTGAGCAGGTATGTGTCCCTAGTTAGAACTCCGACAATATATGTGGGCAGGTTAGAACTCATTGAGAGCCACAGGGCGTCACGCGGGGGAGGCAGTGATGGTGAGGGGGCTGGGGCAAGCGTTGCCGGGGCCACCCCTCTGAGGGTGGGTGAGGGCATAGTCGGCGACATTGTTGGTGAGGAGGGCTTAAGTAGCAGTCGACGAGTCGGAGCTAGGTTTAGGTTTAGATGGGTAATCCCTACCAAGATCCTTGAATCCATTGAACGTCAGACAGTCGGGACCCTTGCAGGTGATTATGTGGGTGTTAGAGAGTATTACCCCGGCGATCACCCGAGGAGTATTCACTGGAAGAAGAGCGCCAGCATTGGGGATTTAGTGGTTAAAGTGTTTACGCACGGCAAGGAAGGCGGTGGCGGCAGGCCAAGCCTCATCGTTGCCGACTGGGATGCTTCAAACCCGCTAGAACTTGATAACCTGATACAGGCAACCTACAGCGCCTTGCTAACGGTTGATTCCACGAAAACCCTCTACTTAAGGCTCCCGAACGGGAAGATATACTTCATCAAGGGGGACTTGGCGAGTGTCTTAAACGCTCTGGACCTAATAATCCGTATCGAGGATGTTGAGGCGAGGTTCAACTACGATAGTTGGGTCAGGGAGAGGGCTCGGAGCACCATTGAAGAGCTTAAAAATGGTAAGGGTTTTCTAAAATCTCTAGACCAGTACTATAGGGCGCTGACCCAATCGATTGTCGAGGGGCTGGAGGAGCACGGGCTGGTGAAGGGCTCGAACTTCTTCATACTACATCCCCGCGCCCACACACTTAAATATACATACCTAGCACACGCCTTGAGGATGAAGGGGTATACCACGACGCGCGTCGTGAAATTACTTCAGCCGGATGAAGTTGTTGAGAAGTTAAGAGACTCGATAACTTCACTCCCACCTTGAAATGGAGCATGAGCAGGTAAGTTGTAAATCGGTAACCGGCCTTCTCCACACCCTGGAAGGTAGGGGATTCTTTTAGGCGACCTACTTGCTTGTGTTTTGCCGTCTTCACCTTGCTTCGGGTGGTGTGAATCGTGAGTTGGCCAGTATTTCACGCTGATATAGAGTCGTCCTCAGCGTTGGGGACTCGTCTGCTTTCTCCTGAACCTGGTGAGTGTGAAGGGTATGGCTGAAGCCATCACTATAGCTTGAACTAAGAAGGACTTACCGAGTGCTGTGGCCATGCTGTTTGCGTAACCCTCGACGTCCACTAGCTCGCCGGATATTATGATCCGAGTAGCTACATCGTACGGGATGTACTGAATTAGGGTTAGGACAGCCATGTTGAGGCTGGCTAGGAAGCCTATGTTGAACGTGAGCATCCTGAGTGCTGATGCTACGCCCCTCTTGTCCGGCTCCACAGCACTCATTATAGAGCTTGTGTTAGGCGCTGTGAAGGCTCCAGTCCCAATCCCGAGAAGCACGGTCGCCAGTATGGTGGTGGTCAGACCGGCGTCGGCAGTGACTTCCGAGAGCATGTAGAGCGATATTGATGAAACGACCAACCCGGCGAGCGTTACGGGGGCGTAGCCAACCTTATCCGACAGCCTGCCACCTATAACTCCGAAGATCAGGAAGGTTGCCTCGAAAGGCATGATTGCCAGACCCGTGACTGACGCGGAAACTCCTTTAGCGACTTCCAGGAGGAGCACCAGTAACGTCAGGGTTGAGCCGAACCCAAGGGCGTAGAGTAGCTGGGCTATCAGACCTCCCGTGAACTGCCACTTCCTGAACACGGTGAAGTCCAGTGAGGTGCACCGAGCCCTCATCTCCCAAGCCACGAAGGCAGCTAGCGATGATAGCGTAGCAATCACTAGAAGCACGCTCAAACCCCAGGATATGCCGCTGAGCAGGAGGGTCAGGTACATGAGGAGGAAGAAGGTGAAGGCGGTGAATGATGTGAAGCCGCCGACGTCTAGGCAGGGCGGGCGCGTCCTAGAGTACGTCTCACGCAGGACTTTAGCACTCCATAAAAGTGCCGCAAGACCTACGGGCACGTATGCTAGGTAGAGCCACCTCCATCCCAGCGAGTCTATCACGAACCCGCTTATGGATAGGCCGAGCAGCGCGCCAACCCTCCACGCAACTTGGTTAACGCCGAGCCACGTCCCCAGAACATTGCCGGGCACGTTATCTGTGAGTATAGTTATGCTGAGAGTCATTAGGAAAGCCCCTCCCACGCCCTGAATTATCCTGGAAGCGATGAGGAGAACGGGACTGCCGGCCAGCCCCGCGGTGAGGGCCGCCACTGAGAATACCAGAAAGCCTATGTTGAACAACTTAATCCTGCCGTAGAGGTCTGCCAGACCACCAACTATAAGCTGTATGATGGTGGAGCCTATCATATAGCCCTGAACAATCCACAACATCTCGCCGACGCTAGCGTTCAGCTCACGGGCAACTATAGGGAAGCCAACCATAGCCAGCCTTGAATTCAACCCTGTCAGGAATGAAGCGAGGGTTGTAACGGACAGTACCATCAAAATCCTCCTGCGCTCACTGCTTGCCGACATACCCCGCATCGCCTCAAAGCGTTCGGACGAAGGAGTGTCCGCAGAACATCACACCCATACCCGATAACATAGTAGGAACGCAGAACTATATAAGCTAGGGGTTTAAGCCAGTTTAAACATGTCCAAAACACCTTCGGGGATCTATCCCTCCGATGAGGAGTATTTAAATATAGCGAGACCTCATAACATAGGTGGGGATTGTCTTGAGTTTGGAGAGCCTGTTAAGCGAGGTTTTAGCGGATCCTAAGGTATCTGCCGTTATACTCGTTCAGTTCCTCCTGGGGCTAGGTCTAGGCTACATTGCCGTTAAAGTGCTTAAGTACATAATAGCCTTCATAGCAATACTCGTCTTAGGGACCTTCCTCTCAATATGGTCTCTGGGCGGATCCGTGGAGAACACCCTCTCCACGTTTGGGGAGCTCGCTAATACTGCAAAGAACTTCATAACGATATTAGGACTAATGACGGTTGGGCCTGTCTCCATAGGCTTTATAGTTGGTGCATTACTAGGGTTACTCAGGAAGTAGGGTTTTTAGTTAAACAAAAATGATGATTAAGGAAAAACAGGTTTTATACTTCTTCGTTTTAGTGCTTCTAAACCATCGGTTCGCACGGTATGCCTACGACAGCATGCACGATCACGTAGACCTGGCCTGAAAGCCCCGATACACTACCTTCGCTACCTGTGTATGGATACTGTCCTGGAGCCACTGTTTGCACTGTAGTCCGTCCCTTCTTATATGTTGGTAATGGATTAGATCCAACGTAGACGTGAACCTCCTCCTTATGCCCATCGTTCTCAAGTATGTATGGACTCACTAGATTTACCTTCCAAGTGAGGGTTCCAGTAGCGCTATCATACACTATACTCACGCTCCCGACTTTAGTTCCTTTAGTGAGGTCATTCCGACCCGCACCTGCATATATGTCCCACGTGTATGTTCCGTAACCTATAGGTCCGTTAGTCCATCCCCAATTACTGAACCCGTAGTTAGTGAAAGGTATCGCATAGCTACCGCCGTAAGCGTAGGCCGTCTCCCAACAGTACACCAACGGCATCCTATTCCCGAAGTTTTTGTTTTGTATGTTTGCTCCTGATGTTATTGTTACTTGATGTGTTCCTGGTGCTGGTGGGTATGTCTGACTCCACCCTGCCTGAAGAACCTCACTAACTGTGTAAGTTCCCGGAGGTAGATTCACGAACTCGTAGTAGCCGTTAATGTTCGTTGTCGTCGTGCCTATGAGGGTTGAGTCTCCATAGAGGTTAATAGTCCACCCTTCAAGACCTGGCTCATTAGTGTCCCACACACCGTCGCCGTTTAGGTCGTTCCACTTATAGCCGCTGATCTTGCCTAGTTTGAAGTTTGTGAATGTGTGGCTGTATGTTCCTCCGCTTGTTACTGTCCCGAAGTCGTGTTCTGTCGAAGCATCTAGTGAGGTCCATCCTGCGGGTATTACCTCGTCGACTTTGTAGCTTCCAGGTCCTAGATCGCTCCACGTATAGCATCCGTCACTGCCAGTAGTCTTAGCATCGAACAGTACGTTGTCCTTATAGAGCCTCACAGTCCATCCAGCTACGGGCGTGTCATCCGATGAGAATCCGTCACCAGTCACGTCCTCGTATTTGCATGCAGTTATCTCGACGTTCTTGAAGTTGCCGAAGTTTTTGTTCTGTATGTTTGCTCCTGAAGCGACGTTTACTATGTAACTACCTGTTGATGGCGCTGTTTGCGTCCATCCTGTGGGTAGCTCCTCACTTACCCTGTATAGGCCTGCCGTCAGTCCTGTGAATTCGTAGTAGCCGTTAATATCTGTTGTGGTTTGATCCACCAGCACGAAGTCGCTGCCATCCCATTTCAACAGGTTAATAGTCCAGTCTTCAAGAGCAGGCTCACCTAAGCTCCACACACCATCACCGTTAAGGTCATTCCACTTATAGCCACTGATGTTACCTGGTTGATAGTTCCCAAAGTTCTTGTTGGTCACGACTCTTTGTTCTTCTGTTATTGTTACTTGATGTGTTCCTGGTGCTGGTGGGTATGTCTGGCTCCATCCCGCCTTGAGCGTCTCCATAATGTTGAAGGTTCCGAGCGGTAGCTCGGAGAAGGTATAGCTTCCGGTAGATGTGGTGGTTGTCTGCAGGACTATGTGATGTCCAACCTCATCGTATCCATCTAACGTTATGACCCAACCCTCTAAACCTGGCTCGTCGGGCTCCATGTCAGCCCCATCAGCGTCTAAGTCGTTGAACTTGTACCCAGAGATACTTCCTGAGGCGTAGGTGACCGGGATACTCTGCGTCTCTGTCTTCGTCCCTGTGTAAACTAATGCTAACCCGACTTGTAGCGAGGCTCCGGGGAAAGATGCAGCACCGTTGTGAGGTCCTGGCACGGGTTGTTGGGACCCCGATTCGTCGGGGTCTATGGGCGTCATGACGGTTTTCCAATAGACTGTTTCAGCGAGGTGTGCCTGGAAGTATATAATCAACGTCTCACCTGGTCCTAGAGTCCCGAAGCTTCCTGCATTGAATTGATAATAGTTTTGCCTCACCCCACCTTGGTATTTGAAGAACGCGTTGTAAACGTCTGGCGTGATAGAATTATAGCTGGCAGGAGGGAATCTAGATGTGAAGTCTATCGAGCTCCGAGGACCCTTGGCGTACATCCACATCACCTCTGCATCTATACCTACTGCGTTTTTCCCGGCGTTGAAGTAGTCGTAGAACGAGTTTATCTGTGGTACCTGCGCAGCCACGTTCTGCTTGTTCGTGATAATGAATTTGAAGCCGACGAGATCTCCCTCAGGATATCCTGCTAGGTTTCCGGAAACCCATGAATTGCTGACTCTATCCCAACCCCAAAGCTCTGTAGTCCAGTCACTTGTTGCAAATGTTGTGACTGCTGTTGATAGCGTAATTAGTAATACTGCTGGGACCGCTAGTGAAACCACTAGCACTAAAACCGCTACTATTCCTTTACTTTTCAATTCCATTTCTCTACTCACCTTACTTGGCTGATGAGATGCTAAAAGCGTGGAAAGCCTTCCTGGAGTTTGTCCCTGAAAACCTCTCGCCGCTTTTGACATCTCGTTTTTAAATTTTGACTTCAAAGTTAATAAACCTATCGTTAACTTTATCAATTAAAAAATTTTAGTTACAATAACAACACCCTATAATTAACCTTAACAAACTATTCAAATAAATTTAAACACCTAGTCTTTAAATTTCAAAAACATAAATCACAAACTAGAATTAATATCGATCCTTATAACGGGGTGTAGGGATAGGCATCTACGGGATGCTCGTTGAAGACAAAGCATTCCTGATTATAGAGAAGCCCCTGGAAATGAGGCAGCGCTTCAAGTCCTCAATGGATCTGATTTAGAGGTTTTATTCTCTCGATCCAGCTATCATGTTAGCAAAACTACGCTGAGAAGTATGATTAGAAGATCCCGTTTTCCGTCCTAGGTTTTTGTAGGTTTTTCTAGGACGGGTTGTGCCTCTTGCCCTGCGGTTCACCGTGGCTACTAGCCACTCTACGCAGGGGTCATGGACACCGTTCGAGCCCAACGGCACGGGGCTCACATCTAGTTTTAGAGCTATGTTCCATGCACCAACTACATCCCTGTCGTGGGTGAATCCGCACTTCCCGCACTTCACAAACCTAGGGGCTCAAGCTCTACGTGATGTTCTCCAGGAGTGTTAAGCAAGAGGAGAACTACAGTAAGGTTATCGGCGTAGCCCAGGACAATCCTGCTGTGATTGGTTACGATCGTGATAGCCCTGCGATCGGGTAGTATGAGTAGAGTTACGTTGTTCTCGTTTACATCCACACCTCGTCGGAGGTGATCTACGCTCTAACAATACCTGTCTGAGTGAATGATTGTTCAGACGCGTTGAGTCTTCGCGGAGGCGTTCAACGGGGAAGTTCTCGGGGGTTTTTGCGGAACAGGGAACGCTGGAAGGACTTTTAATCAATGATGTAAAGAATCTCGGGCCCGCCGGGATTTGAACCCGGGATCTCCGGCTCCGAAGGCCGGCGCCTTATCCTGGCTAGGCCACGGGCCCAAGGTAGTATGGCGTCGCGTGTTTTAAGTATTCTCTGTTCTCATTAGTTCATATGGAATTATTGTCTTAACACGTTATTTAGTGTTACTCACAACTAAATCTTTAGGGTTGGGTGTGGCTAGAGGTAGAAGGAATTACGTGAACGGCGGGGCTAAGGCAGGTGGCTCTAGGAGACTTACTGAATTCATTAAACGTGAATCTACTGAGGGCTCGGGATCCGGGACTGAAGTCCTTCCTTCTTCAGGCCGTTCCGGAGGGGCTGAGACCTCTGGCCCGCCATTGAGGAGACCTAGTTTCAGCGTTTCTGTTGGCGGCGTCGAGTTTGACGTTTTCCTTGACTCGATGAGGAACTCACCTTATTCCTCTTCTATCAGCAGTCTTGAGTTCTCCGATGAGGTTCCTGAGTCGTACTTCCTCGGCTCATATTACAGCGGCGAGCTGAGGAAGGCTTACCTCAAGTTCTACGACGATGTTAGTGGCAGAACGTACATCTGGGTCGATAAGACAGGTCACATGCCTTACTTCCTGACGGATACCCCCCCTGAGGAGCTTGGCCAGAAGATAATTAAGGATAAGTCTTTCGAGAGGGTCGAGGTCGTCAGGAAACATGACCTGCTGAGGGTCAAGGACGTCACGCTCACTAAGGTCGTTGCTAAGGACCCTCTCGCGATACCGCGGATGCGCACCCTCGTCGCAAGCGCCTGGGAGGCGAACATAAAGTATCACGACTGCTACGTCTTCGACAACGGGTTAATACCTGGCATGAGGTACACAGCCAACGGGAGGGGGGTAAGCATGATCCAGCCCAAGCTCGGCGATGACGTGATGAGCCTGTACAAGAATGTGGTCAAAGGCGAGGAGGAATTGCTGGAGCTAGCCCTCAGGATGGCCCCCCTCTTTGAGGAGAGACCACCGAGGATGAGGAGGCTGGCCGTCGATATAGAGGTCTACACGCCGACGAGATTAAGGGTCCCAGACCCCTCCGAGGCCCACTACCCGATCATAAGCATCGCCCTGGCTGGAAGCGACGGTCTCAGGAGGGTTTTGGTTGTCTACAGGGAGGGACTCAACATCGAGAGCGTTGACAGATTAAGAAATCTCAACACGGAGGTCGAGATCTTCGACAGTGAGAGGGGGTTGGTGCTGGAGGTCTTCAGGACGATGAACAGCTACCCCCTCATTATAACCTTCAACGGCGATAACTTCGACCTACCCTACCTTCACAACAGGGCTGTGGCGCTCGGCATAGACCCGCTCTACATACCGATAGAGGACGTTAGGGATTTTGTGGGCATCAGACATGGGTTCCACATAGACCTCTACAAGTTCTTCAGCATTGAGGCGATCCAGAACTACGCATTCAGTCAAGCATATAAAGAGAAAACCCTCGACGCAATAGCTCAGGCATTACTTGGCGAGACTAAGGTGGTGATAGAGGTGAGCGTGAGTGACCTAACGATGGACAGACTCGTTGAGTATAACATGAAGGACGCAGAGCTCTCGCTTAACCTAACCACATTCAACAACGAACTCGTCTGGAAGCTGATAGTGTTGATAATGCGTCTAGCTAAGATGTCGCTGGAGGACGTCACCAGGCATAAGGTCTCCGCATGGGTTAAGAACCTCATGTACTGGGAACATCGGAGGAGCAACTACTTAATACCTGAGAGGGAGGAGCTTAAGAGACTTAAGGGGGAGGTCAAGACCGCGGCCAAGATAGGAGGTAAGAGGTACGCAGGAGCGATAGTCATCGACCCGGTTCCGGGCGTCTACTTCAACGTGGTTGTGCTGGACTTCGCCTCCCTATACCCGAGCATCATCAAAGTGTGGAACCTCAGTTACGAGACTATAGATCCTCCGAGCGGGTGGTGTGAGGACGGCGAATTAATTAACGTGACGGACGAGAAGGGGGAGATCCTGCACAGGGTGTGTGTGTCTAGGAAGGGCATAACGTCGGCGCTCGTAGGGCTTCTGAGGGACTTCAGGGTCGGGGTTTACAAGAAGCTCGCTAAGCAGGCTAAGGTGGAGGAGCTGAAGAATTGGTATGATGTGGTTCAGAAGGCTCTTAAGGTATATGTCAACGCGAGCTATGGGGTTTTCGGCCACGAGTCATTCCCATTCTACACGCCCTCACTAGCCGAGTCCGTCACGGCCCTCGGCAGATACGTGATAACCAGAACTCTCTCCAAAGCCGGAGAACTCGGCCTTAAGGTACTTTACGGGGACACCGATTCGCTCTTTGTGTGGAGTCCTGAACCTAAGGCTTTAAACACCCTCATTGAATGGGTGGAGGATGAGCTCTCTCTTGAGATAGAGCAGGATAAGACGTACAAGTACGTGGCGTTCGCCCTCAAGAAGAACTATATAGGGGTTCTTGAAGGAGGCAGGGTGGACGTTAAGGGGTTGGTCGGGAAGAAGAAGAACGTGCCTAAGATACTTCAGGACTCCTTCATAAGGATCCTAGAACTCATCAGCAGGGTTGAGGGCACTGCAGACTCTCTTGAGGGTGTGAAGGATGAAATCAGGCGCGAGGTCAGGGAGTTGTACCTCAGGCTGCGGAATAAGGACTTC
This sequence comes from Zestosphaera sp., assembly GCA_038727705.1. Classification (NCBI taxonomy): domain Archaea; kingdom Thermoproteati; phylum Thermoproteota; class Thermoprotei; order Desulfurococcales; family Desulfurococcaceae; genus Zestosphaera; species Zestosphaera sp. The sequence goes on from JAVYVJ010000001.1 coordinate 246,613, forward strand.
ACGCTGGACGACGTCGTCTTCAAGACTACGTTGAGTAAGGACGTAGAGTCCTACGTTAAGACCACGCCTATCCACGTTAAGGCGGCGCTCCAGCTCAAGAGGCACGGCGTGCCTGTCGAGAGCGGTGTGACCGTGCTCTACGTGAAGGTCAGAGGGTCGAGCGGTGTTAAGCCCGTCCAACTGGCTAAAGTGGAGGACGTGGATACTGCGGAGTACTTGAGAACTGCTAAGTCCATGTTCCAGCAACTGCTAATGCCCTTCAGCATATCGTGGGAGGAGGTTGCGGGGGGTGTTGGGCTCACGCACTTCACTTCAGGAAATAACTCCACCCTCATTCATTAACTCTCTCTTGAGATCCTCTAAAACCCTTTCGATAGTCCTTTCCGCGTCCTCCAGTCTCTCAGCAGACACCTGAACGTAAACCTCGAGGACCGGCGCCCCCATCTCACGACCTTTCGGGTGCGTCTTTATGTAGATATTCCCGTACTTGTGGAGGAGCTCCTTAACCACCCTAGCGGCTGATGACTCGGGAACGTTGGTTACGGTGAAAGTCCTCTCGGCTAAAACCCTCTTAACGCCTAAACCCTTAAGCCTTGGCTCCACCCAGGACTCCCACATGGCCTCAAGCTCTTTAGGAACTCCCGGAAGTGAAACTATTAACGTCCTTCCGTGTCTCACTAAACACCCTGGCGCTGTCCCCACTTCATTAGGTATGACCTCACATCCTTCAGGCAGGCGGGCCATCTTAATCCTCTCGGGAGTCAGGGGTAGTTTAAGCTTCTCATACTTCTTCCTGACCATCTCTAGAGCGAGGTCGTTGATCGCTAGCCCTCTCCCCACCGCCTTAGCAACCGCCTCGAGGGTTACGTCGTCGTAGGTGGGGCCCAGACCGCCGGTGGTCACTATCAGGTCGGGCTCGCTCTCAAGCACGTAGGACAGGAACGTTGATATGAGTCCCACATCATCCACCAGCGACACAACCCCCAGAACGTCGAACCCTAGCAACGTGAGTCTCCTGCCTATGTATGAGGCATTGGTGTTCACAACCCTCCCGCTCACGACCTCAGTGCCTAACGTGAATACCCAGGCCTTGCTGTACATGAGGACATCCCATAAGGAAGTATGGGATCTAGCTAATATAGGATGGCTTGGGTTGTTCGCCGACGGTTTCTTCATCACCGTTATCTTAAGGTGATTTCCATACCTGCCTGGAGGGGGATGAATTTATCGCCGTATCTTTTGCTGAGCTCTGCCTGAGCTCTGAATCCCGTGCAGTGGCCTGCAGCTATCATGTCTATCTCGTACTGTGAGAGCTCTCTGACCACATCCTCTACCTCGTTTTGGAGTGCCTTAATTAGGTGCAGGCCGCCGACAATGGCTTTAACCCTCTTAGCGTTTGTGAGGTCCACAGCGTGCTTGACTATGTTCACTATGCCTGAGTGGCTGCAACCGGTCATTAAGGCAATCCCATCCCTCAACACGGCGATCACGGAGATGTCGTCCATCATAACATCATCAACCAGCCTGAAGTCGTCGTCAACGGTTTTGAATCCCTGCCACGCAACGGGGATGTACCTCCTCACCTCGCCGGTCGTCATCAATCCCGGCGCAAGCTTCAGAGGGTCTCGCGTGAGCACCAGCATCCCGCCTAGCCCAGCGACCCTCTCCCTGAAGTCCATCGGAACCCCCGTACATCTAAGCTTAGGCTCTAACGCTAGACCGGGCTTCAGGAGGTTAGGGTGCGCGACTATAGGTATCCTCTCCCTGCCGACGGCCTCAAGCACTTTATAGAGACCGCCGACATGATCCCAGTGCCTGTGGGTCAACACTATTAAGTCTATGTCCTTCGGATTCACCCCCATCAGACTCATGTTGTGGAGGACGACGTCTCCGTTACCACCTGTGTCAATTAAGACCGTGATCTCGGAGTCCCGGCCGTACGCCTCAACCAGAAGCGAAATGCCGTGATGCCCTAGACACTGCGTTCCGAACATCACTTGATCGTCTGCGAGAACTCTCACCACGACGCTCTCTAAGAAGTCCCCAACCAATTATAACACCATTTTAAGATAACCAAGAGTAGTTTAATAAGGGTGTGTGGGTTGAGTTCCGCATCAGGTGATGAGATTCTCCAGTATTCAGTTGTGCTGGTTACGGGTCCTGAGGGCGAGATGGCTGAGCTTGCTAGGAAGCTTGTTGAGGCTGGTTTGGCCGCCTGCGTGAACGTTTTGAATGGGGTCAGGTCTATCTACTGGTGGGAGGGACGTGTTGTCGAGGACGTGGAGTCTCTGCTTGTGATAAAGACGGAATCGGGCAGGCTGAAAGATTTGATGGATTTTATTAGGGGGAGTCATCCATATGAGGTACCTGAGATCATATCCCTGAGCATAGCCTCAGGCAATCCAGACTACCTGAGGTGGGTCTCAGACTCCGTTAGGAGGTTCGGGGAGCAGGTGGAAAGGGTTTGAAGGACTTCGTTCTCAGGCACTCGCTACAGGTCTATGAAGCGGGATGTAATTACATATCCCGTGTGTGTGACGCCCACAGACTTAGGCCTTAACGCCTCCGGGCTCGCCTGGTACTCCCTTAGAAGAAGTTCAGAGACTTTAACTTTGATGAGACGCCTAAACCCCTTGACGTGCTCCAAGACCTTCAGAACTTGATTGACTGACGGGACGAACATTATCACGGGGGCTGAAGGCTTTAGAGAGTTCTTCAGATGGGGGAAGACCTCCCACGGGTTAGGCATGTCGAGGAACAGCGCGTCCAGATCCCTCTCATCTATCCCCTGCGTTATGTCCCTATTCTTTATGACTACTCGCTCGGAGAGCCCTGCGTTCTCAAGGTTATTTAGAGCTACTTTAACATACTCTTCATTTATCTCGTACCCATAGACACGCCCGTCACGTCCTACAAACCAAGCCAGAACTGCCGTCAGGAAGCCCGTGCCTACCCCGGCCTCAGCAACTCTGGATCCTTCCCCAACACCGGATTCAAGTAACATGTACGCCAGGTCCTTAGGGTATATGACTTGAGTAGCCCTCCTGAAGAACTTCATCATGAGGTCCGTCAGCGTTGGCTTTACAACATATGCTGTAACGCCTGTACTGAGCCTAACTCTAGACCCCCACTCGAGTCCGATGAGATCGTCCAGTCTTAAGTACCCCCTGTCGGTGTGGAGGATCTTGCCCCCGGCCACCCTAACTATCTTAGACCTCCTCTCGTCAACGTATATCAGCACCAGGTCTCCCTCCACTATCACAGCTGAACCCTCAAACTAATCTAATCAGCAACGTGTTTAAAGCAAGCAATCAGTTCTGGTATTACTCTTCACCGATCCGAAATACCAGCCATCATCACTCAAGAGTAATCTATGTTACAACCCCTAAATATGTGTAGTACTGTGGGGTCCTAGTTGATAAGCCCGCATTACGTGTTCCCCCTGCCCACGACATTAAAGGGTCTAGCCTCTCCAACTGAAAGTTATTAATTCCGGTGAGATCCATATGATACGGGGTGAGTGGTTTGGGCGGCGGTAAGAAGAAGAAAACTATATCGGCTGCTGAGAAGCAGCAGAGGAAAGAGGAGTTAGGGGAAGTTAAAAAGCCTGAGAGGAGGGATAAAGGTGCATCAGCTATTGCATCACTCGAGATCGACGACGCGCTTCTGAACAGAGCGCTATCCACTATCAAATCCTCTGACGTGGTCACGACCTACCAACTGGCTACCGCTTTGGGCGTGAGAATGTCTTTAGCTAGGAGGGTTATAAAGGAGTTAAGTGCGAGGGGCGATGTCAGGATTATAGATAAGTTCAGGGCCCTGTACGTGGTGGGTAAGGCGGCTTAACCCTACATGCCGGTTCTCAAGACGTCCACGCAATCTTTTTCACGCCATCAAGTTATATGTGCCTCATCCTCAAGTATATTTAGGGATGTTTAGTTGGGCAGAAGCGATGATTGGGCTAGGCTTTCCTCTGAGATCTCCAGCTGTGTTAAGTGCAGGTTATCAGGGAGCCGATCTAAGGCGGTTCCGGGGGAGGGGTCTCTGAACGCTAAGCTCATGTTCATAGGGGAGGCTCCGGGGAGGAGTGAGGACGAGGTGGGCAGGCCTTTCGTCGGCGCTGCGGGGAAGCTCCTCACCCAGCTTCTGGAGGTGAACAGTATTAAGAGGGAGGAGGTGTTCATAACGAACGTCGTTAAGTGCAGACCGCCTGAGAATAGGGAGCCCCTCGAGGACGAGATAATGAGTTGCGCCCCCTTCACGAACAGCATAATCCAGCTGATTCAACCCTCAATCATAGTCACGTTAGGCAGTTACTCAGGTAGGTACGTTCTCGAGGACCTCGGCGGTCTCCGTTGGTACGGTGTCACTAGAATGAGGGGTAAGGTCTACAGCATCAACTTATTCGGGAGAAGCACTACGGTAGTGCCTACCTATCACCCGGCGGCCGCGCTTTATAACCCATCCCCGAGAGCCGCTCTAGAGGAGGACTTCAAGCTGATAGCATCTAAGTACAGGGAGGTTCTGCAGAGTGAGGTTAGGACGGGTGGGCGTAGGAGGACTCTCCTCGACTATGTGGGGTGATCCCGTTTGAGCAGTGAGGTTAAGGTTAACAACGAGGACCTGAGGAATTACGTGAGGAGGAAGATAGAGGAGCTGAGGAACGAGCTACAGTACTTGGAGGAGTTGCTGAGGATCCTCGAGGGTGAGAGAAGTCTCGACGCGTCGCTAATGCAGGCATCACGGGTCGATGTCATAACGGTGGACAACAACGTGGTCGCGAACGTGATAGTGTCTCAAGACACTATGAGGATAATACTCTCCGAGGCGTTACCCGCCAACCACCCGCTGATGACCTCATTCCTCGCCAGGATTCTTGAGGAGCAACGTGACAGAGGGCTCATAGAGTCCTACAGAATCAATGAGAAGAGGGGGTACGTGTACGACATAGAGATTAGGGGCAGGATAAATAATCTCCTGTTCAGAGAGCTTGAGGCCGCGGTGTCTTACGTGTGGTCTAACATGCGTGAGAAAACCTCCATATAATTCAACATACACCACTATCTCCGAGAGTCGTTGACCTCAGCGTAACACTGAGAAGGCATGGATACCTTCTTGCCGGGTTCTCATCATCAAATTGTATGGCCCAATCGAGTATTTAAGCGTTTCACACACCGCTATCTGTATGTGTATTTAAGCCCCGCTAACCGTAGTTTATCTCGGGTGTGATGCACGGAGTTTAGAGTTGTCGTCGATGTTCTAGATAAGATTGAGAAAGTATCCTCTAAGAATGCGAAGACTGCTTTGCTTGCAGGCCTCCTTAAAGACACCCCTAAGGAGGTTATTGACAAGGTAATATACATCATACTCGGTAAGATATGGCCTGAGTGGAGGGGGATGCCTGAGATAGGCATGGATGAAGAGCTACTGGTTAAGACCATAGCTAAGGCCACGGGGGTTAAGGAGGCGGAGGTAGATAAGATGCTCAGGGAGCTCGGCGATCCAGGGCTCGTCATAGAGAACTTGAAGAAGGGTGAGAAGGGCTCCGCAAGGGACTTGAGCAGGTTTATTGGTAAGGGTGCTGGGTCAGGCCAGCTCAGCGTTGAAAGGCTCTATGAGACGCTGGCTAGAGCCGCGATAGCCAGCGGCGAGGGGAGTAGAACCCTCAAGATAAACCTCATCGCCGGCCTCCTTAAGGAGGCCTCCCCCCTAGAGGCTAGATATATAGCTAGGTTCGTCACCGGCAGTATGAGGACTGGGATTCAGGACATGACGGTCATAGACGCGCTCGCTATAGTGTTCTACGGCAGTGCGGACTACGACACAATTATAGAGAAGGCGTACTACGTCAGGGCGGGGGATCTGGGTTTAGTGGGTAAGTTGCTGGCCACCCAAGGCACGAGCGCTATAGAGAAGATTAAGCCGGAGGTCGGGATACCTGTGAAGCCCATGCTCGCTGAGAGGGAGAGTGACCCTAAGACCATACTGAGTAAAGTCGGCGGTAGAGCGCTTGTTGAGTACAAGTACGACGGTGAGAGGGGGCAGATCCATAAGAAAGGTGATGAGGTCAGGATCTTCTCGAGGAATCTGGAGGATATAACTCATCAGTACCCGGATGTTGCGAGGTTGGCTAGGGATAACATATTGAGTTCTGAGGCCATAGTCGAGGGAGAGATAGTGGCTGTAGACCCTGACACAGGTTTCCTTATGCCCTTCCAGGAGCTGATGCATAGGAAGAGGAAGCACGACGTCCATGAGGCTGTCGAGGAGATCCCTGTAAGCGTCTTCATCTTCGACGTGATGCTGAACGAAGGTGAGGACATGCTGGACAAGCCCCTCCCCTACAGGAGGGAGGTTCTGAGGAGGATAGTTAAGGAGGTCGAGAATTTCAAGATAGCGCACAACGTCCTCGCTGAAGACCCTCAGAAGCTTGAGGAGTTCTTCCTCAAGGCTATTGAGGATGGTGCTGAGGGCGTTATGGTGAAGGCAATCCACGACAACTCCATCTACCAAGCCGGGGCTAGGGGCTGGTTGTGGGTTAAGTATAAGCGTGATTACAAGAGCGAGATGGTTGATACGGTTGATCTGGTGGTCGTGGGGGCGTTCGCCGGCAGGGGGAGGAGGAGCGGCAGATACGGGGCGTTGCTCATGGCCGCCTACGACGAGGAGAGCGATTCCTTCAAGACTGTCTGTAAAGTCGGCACGGGCTTCAAGGACAGAGATCTAGAGGAGATGACTGAAATGCTGAAGCCTCATGCACTCAGTTATAAACCGCCCAATGTGGATTCGGAGATGGTGCCTGACGTGTGGGTGATGCCTCACTACGTGGCCGAGATAATAGGAGCTGAGTTAACGCTCTCGCCAGCGCACACATGCTGCAGGGATTTAGTGAGGAAGGGCGCCGGCATCTCCATAAGGTTTCCGAGATTTATTAGATGGCGTCTCGAGAAGTCGCCCGACGATGCAACAACGACTAAGGAGATCCTCGATATGTACAGAAGGCAGTTAAAGAAGATCGAGGAGTCTAAGACCTGAATGTCGAGTATTAACTGGGTTGCGAGGGAAAATATTTTAAGAGGGTTCATCATTAATTCTTGCAGGGATTAGCGGATGAGTTCGAGAATTCCGGTAGAGCTGGGTGTGGGGGTGCTGGTAGGCTATAGAGTCGGCTCCAGAGGGCAGAACAGTAGTCAGGTATTCGTGAAGGTCTTGACAACCATCCTTAAGAAGCCCCACAACTTAGTCGGGGCTAAGATCCTTGCGAAGGACGCTAAAGGGAACACGTACACAGGACGGGTTATTAAGGTTCACGGGAGCGGCAGGAACGGAACGCTCATAGTCAGGTTCAACAAGAACATACCCGGCCAGCTACTCGGCGTTAAGGTCTCTATCTACAGGACTCGGAGCGGCTGACCAGCTTCTGTTGCAGGTCCTCCGCTCAACACGCGGTTCAGACATTATTGTAGCACATGATGATTGTGGCTTACTGTGTGGCGGGCATTAATCAATTCGCGCTGAGCATTGTGATTTTTATACTGCTGAGCGTCGCCTGGGATGGTTAACGGGAATAGCGTCTCAGAATATGGTTCAAGCCTTGTCAACACTTATTACAAGTGATAATGACTATAGTTTGGTAGCGCATAATGAAGTTCGTTGCTGACGCGATGCTTGGGAACCTGGCTCGCTGGCTGAGGATGCTGGGTTACGACACACTCTACTCTAAAAGTTTTGAGGATTGGAAGCTGTTGCGTGTTGCCGAGGAGGACGGTAGAGTCCTCCTAACTAGGGATGAATCCCTCTTCAGGAGGGCGAGGAGCAGGGGCCTAAACGCCGTTCTCGTGATCTCAGACGACGTGGCCGAGATGCTCGCGTGCGTGACTGCTAGAACAGGTGTGAAGCTGTTCTTCGACCCCTCGAGGACCAGATGCCCCAGGTGCAACACGCCCTTAACTAAGATAAGCGGTGCTGAGGCGCTGTCTCTGCTTAAGAGTGAGTTAGTGAGTAAATATGATGAGTTCTGGAAGTGTGGTAAGTGCGGCAGGCTATACTGGCAGGGTAACCATTGGAGAACAATTAACGAGACTCTTGAGAGGGCGAATAAATTAATTACGGAGTCGCAGTAATCTATTAGGTTAGACTATGGCTGAGACTTACGTAGATCCTGAGGAAGTGGGATTGGAGGACGGGTTCTTCCTAGTCAGGCTTGCCAGAAGCGCTGTGGAGGGGTACTTGAGGAGTGGTGTGGTGATGAGGATGCCTGACGACACACCGCAGAGGCTGAGGAAGCTTGGAGCGTCATTCGTCACGCTGTTAAAGCTCAGAGGTCGTGGAGGGCGTGAGTTAAGGGGATGCATAGGCTACGTGAAGCCTGTCGAGCCTTTAGCGCTTAACGTCATCCACGCGGCCATAGCTGCCGCAACGGAGGACCCGAGGTTCACACCGCTCAAGATCGAGGAGTTGGATGAAGTGGTGTTCGAAGTCTCTGTCCTATCAGGTATGGAGGAACTCCCGCGAGATCCTAGAAGAAGGCCTGAGGGGTTCATCATAGGTAGGGACGGCCTAATGGTTGTACACGGTTTCTACAGTGGATTGCTGTTGCCTGAAGTCCCTGTTGAGTATTGCTGGGACAATGAGGCGTTCCTTGCGGAGACCTGCTTCAAGGCAGGGTTAAGTCCTGACTGCTGGCTTGACGAGGATGTCAAGGTTCTCAGGTTCAGGACGCGCACGTTCAAGGAGGTCAAGCCGGGAGGGGGCGTAGTTCTCAGAGACCTAAGGGAGGAATATACTGCGGGTTGTGGGAGGGTGGTTAGGTAGCGGGTTCGGTGGGCCGTATGGAGGTGAAGCTGATCGCTTGGACTGGAGGGCTTCCGAAGGACGCTAGGAGGTTGATAGTGCTGGCCATCAAGACCTCGGCCGGCAAGCTCGGGTTGAAGAGCGCGGAGCACTATCTGAAGCACTACAGCGAGGACGATGTGAGGAGACATATTGTTGAGTCCTTCAAGTATCCGACCGTCCTAGAGCACGTGGTCTTCACGTTCCTGATTGAGGGGATATCCAGAGTCGCTTCCCACCAGCTGGTCAGGCACAGGATAGCATCATATACGCAGGAGAGTCAGAGGTACTCAGCTGTCGAGAAGGGGTATGTAGTTCCCGAGACAGTCGTCAAATCCGGGTTTGAGAGCAGGTTCAGGGATTTCATGGAGAATGCCTACAGACTCTACGACGAGATGGTGAAGGCAGGGATCCCGTACGAAGACGCGAGGTACGTCATGCCTCAAGCAGTGACTACGAGGTTACTGATGACCGTCAACTTAAGGGAGTTAATGCACATAGCCTGCTTGAGGTTATCACCGCATGCCCAATGGGAGCTCAGAGAGGCTGTGAGGTTGATGGTTAAAGAGGCTAGTAGGGTGGTTCCTGAACTGCCACAGTTGCTGGAAAGCTCCTGTGATGATTTGATGCAGGGTTTAGGTGAGAACGTCAGTAGCCGCTAACCACGCTATCTATAGCTTGCGATTAAACCTGCGAGTTCCCGCAGATCCTTTATGACGTGCTGAGGCCTTACATCAACCTTCCTGCATTCCTCTCTACATATGAGAACCGAGACCGCCCCCAAGGCGTTCGCCGGCATCACATCGTACTCAGTATCCCCTACTATAATGGCATTTGTCGGGTTTACGTTAATCATCCTAAGCGCACTCAAGAAGATCTCAGAATCTGGCTTCCCCCTGCTCACTAAGTCACTGCCCACTACAGAGTCGAAGAAGTCTCTGATTCCTTTAGCGTTAAGAACAGTCTCTATAGTTTCAACGTTAGTGGATGAGGCCACTGCGAGTCTTAAGCTGTGGACACGCTTCAGACATTCTAGAACCTCCGGCACCTCGGGGTAGAGTCTCACCTCGTCCACTCTGGTCAGGTAGAGTCTTCTCTTGAGTCTTGCCAACCTCAAGGCCTGTGTTTCCTCGTTCACCAGCTTCCTAGCTATGTCCTCGGCGGACAGACCTACAAGACCTCTCACGAACTTCTCGTCGACTGGTATATCTAGCCTCCGGCACGCCTCAATCCACGTCGAGACGTGCAGGTCTACAGTGTCTGCAAGAGTTCCATCCAGATCAAACACCACTCCCTTGATCATCGAGGGGCACCCAGGCCGCGCACGAGCATTTCGAACACAGCTATCCAGGCTATGAAGGATGAGGAGTAAATGAGTGAGAGGCCCCTAGGTCGTCCCCCGCCCCCTCTCATCCTATGTACTGCCACATAGATGGGATAGCTTACGAGGTAAGTGGTCAGAAGCACTATGTCCACGCTCATGTTCGTCGGGCCTAGCGTCGCTCTCAATGCGTAGGACATAAAACCTAAGAGGCTTCCGAACAGCAGTCCGAACATTAAAGCCTTACTCATTTCCGACTTAGGCAGCCTCATCGAGACACCTGCTCAAGTACTTACTAAACTCACACAGCACACTTAATAAGTCTCTCACTGAATCAATTCTGCAGTCGTAGGACTGCACTGGGAGTTCCGTCGGGGAGGCTCCTAAGGTCTTGCGGACTGGGTAGGCTCTCAGCTTAAACGCATTCCCAACTCTCCTGACTTCTACAAGGACGTGGCCCCCTCCCAGAGCTTTAGCGCACCTTAAGGTGTCGCCTAACGTGATGCAGCTAATTGAATGCGCTTCAGGTGCGGCAAGGCACTTCCTCACGACCCCTAGTTGCTGGAGGTTCCGCACATACAGTACCCCACACCTACACCAGTCCAGTAAACCGCTAACACTTTCCACCAGCCCCAACACCCTAGCGACGTACCCCTCACTACAGGGTGCTCCGTGAAGACGTACCCTCATGAAGCCGGTCGCGACGTCCGCATAACTCACCCAGCCCTCAAACTCCTCAACTAGTCTGTAGACTTTCAGGAAATCGCCTCTAGCACTGATTATGAACTCGCTTACTACGACCTCACGCACTCTCAACTCCCGAGGCTAATATTAAGATTCAGTTTAAGATATTGTTTTGAGGTGTGTTGAGTTGGGTCTTAAGCTAGAGTGTATTGTGTGTGGAAGGAAGTTCAGCCAAGGTCAGGGCGTGGTTGTGACTTTAGGCGGGAGGAGCTACAGCTTCCACAGCAAGGGATGCGCTTTAAAGTTCCTTAAGAAAGTGTTGGAGGGCGTTGAGCAGCAGAAGATCCTCGAAGTCGCTGAGAGGGTTGCTGAGGAGTTCAAAACAGTGCTTAAGGAGAAGGCCGAGAGCGTGGCTAAGAAGATAGCCTGAGGTCACTTAAGTCCTTTGGCAGGACTCCGCCGATAAAGGTTATTATGCCTCGACGTGAGGAGATCCTGGAATGAGGAGTGTGGCGGTCTCTGACACGTGATGTCTTAGGAGCCCACTGACCGGCTATCAAGCATGTTGTTGCCACTGCTCCACTGCCCTTTAATGTCGTCACTCAGTATGTTATTGGTGGTGTGTTTGATACTCTCGGATTTCGACTTGACGTGGTACTTAAAATCTGGGAGGTTAGTGATAGACCCATACGATGAGGAGATCATTAGGGAGAATGGGATTGACCTGCGCATCGGTAGTGAGATAGCCAGGCTGAAGCCGGTTAACAAGGTTCTTGACACTAAAGACTGCACCGCAGATTTGAGCGAGTTCTATGAAATAATATCTGGCGATGAGTTCGTGATATATCCTGGCGAGAGGGTCCTTATGACGACCCTCGAGTACGTTAAACTACCTAACGATATAATGGGCTTTGTGGAGCTCAGATCTTCCTTCGCCAGACTGGGTCTCACAATACCACCCACGATAATCGATGCGGGCTTCGAGGGCAACATAACCTTAGAAGTGCACGGATCCATATTCCCGGTGAAGGTATATAGGAGTCAGAGGTTCGCGCACATCATATTCTCTAAAACACTGAACCCGGTTATGAAGCCCTACAAGGGCAAATACCAAGGGCAGAGGGGAGTTACATTACCTAAACTGACTTTAACGTGATGCGTTGGATCTCAGGTCCTTACGGATTTAATGCGATGCAAACCTCACCCGCCGAAATCCGCATCGCATTAGCTTTCTAGGCTTGTAGTACATTTAGTACAACAATAATATCATTCGAATATATATAACTTGTCCCAATAATAATGAACTTGAGGTGTAGCTATAAAACGTGCTCACCTCATGGCGGTTGCTACACTAGCCTTAGTGGTGTTGGCCGTGAATGCTACGGGTGTTGTGGGCATTGGAGGCCGCTCATGGTTGCCCATATTAAGTGATCAGAAATTAATACCCTCGCCCGAGGAATACTTTGGCTACTTCATAGGTGATAACTACAGGCTGACGTACTGGAGTGATGAAGTCAGCTATCTTCGACTAGTCGCCAACCTATCGGACAGGGTTGAGGTTGCTGAAATCGGCAGGACTTCAGGCGGTAGACCAATCATATTGGTCGTGGTTTCAAGTCCTGACAACCTAGCCCGTCTGGAGTACTTAGAGATATAGCTCGCAAGTTAAGTGATCCGAGAACAGTTCACGTTGATGATGCTGTTCAACTAGCGCGTGCAGGTAAGCCTATTGTATTTCTGATGGGTGATCAACACTCCAACGAAGTGGATCATTCTGAGGCGGTGATGCAGTTCGTGTATGAGTTGGCTACCAGGAACGACGCTAAGACGGTCGACATACTTAACAACGTCATAATAGTGTTCTTACCTTACAGCTAATCCGGACGGACATGACGTCTATAGAGACTGGTACTACACATACTCAAAGACCGCTTATGCGGGGACGATCCCGCCGGTTTACGGTGTGCCGGTGTCTCATGATAATAATAGAGACTGGTACGCCCTTAACTTGTATGAGACTCAAGTCATAACGTCATCCATACTGTACTGGAGACCGCAGATCTTAGTCGATAATCACCAGATGGGGTCTTACGGTTACCGTATGTTCGTGCCTCCTGAGATGGATCCAATAAATCCAAACGTTAATCCCCTTATCCAACAACTGAAGTTCATGGCTGGAGGAGCTGTTGTGACCGGCCTCCAGGCTAACGGGCACCACGGAGTCACGTCCTTGCAGGTCTACGACCTCTTCTACCCTGGCTACACGGATTCGAGTTGGTCCCTCCGCAACATAGTCAGCATGACTTGGGAGATAGCTAGGAGCAACGGCGCTGACCCGATATATATTCAGCCGAGTGAACTAAGCTCTGCTGCAAAAACCCAAGCTACGTACCACATGCAGCCGTTGGAAGGCGGTTGGTGGACTCTAAGGGATCAGGTCAACTATCGTATAACGGCGTGGTGGTCCCTGCTGGAGAATGTAGCTCTGAACAGGTTCCAGTGCCTCTACTACACCTACCTAGCGGCCAAGGATAACGTTGAGAGGGGTATGAACGAACCGCCGTACGCCTTTCTGATACCTCCATATTCTAGAGACCCTGCCTACTTGTGTGAGATGATAAACAGGCTAACACAGTTAGGCATAGAGGTCAGGCAATTACGGACTTCCTTCTTCTACGATGGTGTGACCTACCAAGCCGGCACCTACGTGATTTTGATGAACCAGCCTAATAGGGGATTTGCTAAAACATTCTTGAAACCCAGGTGCTTGGGATCGAGTACTTCTACGACGTGACCGCTTGGTCCTACGGACTAATGTGGAACCTTCCCGTGGTTCAGGTGAACAGCAAGGAAATCTTAAGCGTTAGCGTTAGTGCTTCGCTCTCAACATGTACACCGCCTAAAGGGTCTGTGACTGGAACAGCGACGTACGCCTACGTATTCAACCACACCCTCACAGGCATTAAGGCGGTAAACGATTTACTGAGAGACGGTCTATGGGTCTATTTCCACGCCGGGGCCTCAACAAAAGTTGACGGAATGACCCTGGAGTCAGGCGCTGTGGTGGTTCCTGTACTCAATGCTAAGACACCCACCTACAGCTACATGAATTCCCTGGCCGAGAAGTTCGGTCTGAAGATCTATGCTGTGAACGCGACATTGAAGGTTCCTCTGTATGAGATACGGGGTGAGCCGCGGATAGCTCTCTACGCACCTCAGAGGTCCGGCACTCAGTCAATGAACGCGGGATGGATTAAGATAATTCTAGGGAGGTATAACTTCAAGTACGATGTAATAAGTGATAATAACATAACCACCGTTGACTTAGGCAAATACAACGCGATAATAATACCTGATGAATCGCCAGCCACAAGGATAGTGACAGGCATCACGGGCTATCCACTTAAGAACGGCATCGGCACGGACGGGTTGGCAAGGCTGAGAAAGTTCGTTGAGGATGGAGGTGTGCTTGTACTGCTTAACAGAGCCTGTAGCCTGCCTATAACCTACGAAATGACGACGGAAGTTAAACTCGCTGAGATGACAGGGGTCTCCCTACCAGGAACCATCGTCAGAGCTTACGTCAATACAACGCATTTCCTTGGGTGCGGGTTAACGCCGGAGATTGGGGTGTTTGCACTAAGCAGCCCTGCATTCATAGCCCCTTCAAAATACGTCGTGTCTAGATATCCTGACACATCGGATAAGGTCTGGCTCAGCGGGTTCATCAAGGGACAGGGGGCGCTGGCCGGTAAGGCCTCACTACTGGACCTGCAGCTGGGTAAGGGTCGCCTGGTAATGTTCGGCTTCGACCCTACGTACAGGGCCCAATCAGCAGGGACTTTCCTCTTCGTCTTTAACGCGATATACTATGGTTTAGCTCGCCTTAAATAATCTTTTTTATTAGGCAAACCGACACAGTCCTCACCTACCATGTTTGCGCGAGTTAGGAGTTATGCGTGGTCTTAACTTAAGAGGTCCTAATTAACTGTTAGCAAGTTGCAAGGGCTGAGGGTAGAGCTATATAAGCTCCATGGCCTATAACACTAATTGGGTGTTTGGTTGATGGAGAGCTTCCTCAAAGCTACTGAAGGTTTGAAAAGCGTCATGGGGGATGTACTCAGAGTGCTTTACACATGTATGGGAGCCCTATGGCTGAGCGAGCTGATCGGTGAATATAGAGTGTTTGTTGAGACTTTAGGCGGTGTGCCGGCCTCTGAGGAGAGCATTAAGAAAGCGGTTGAGGAGTTGGGTAACGTGGGGTTAGTTAGCGTGAGGGAGGGCATCAGAGCCACTATGAGTGAGGAGGGTGAGAGGACGTACTTAATCTCGCTCAACATTGACAGTCGTCTACTTCAGACTTTAAGGAATGATGAGAAGATAGCTAAGTATAGAGAGTTGTGGAGTTCGTATCTGAGAGCTTGAGGGTTCATGCATCACCTACACCCGTTGGAGGAGCTATCTGATAGAGGTATCCGAGTTGACTGATGATCCATCCGAGGATCTGAGTGAGTATGACGTGTTGACATGGTATGATGAGTTGAGCGGTGGTTACGACGAACTCTATCTGGAGGAGCAGTTAAGTAAGTACAGGGTGCTCGCTGGCGCGGTTCTGTTGAAGAGCGTTACGGGCAACGTCCGAGTAGTTCTAGACGTTGGTTGCGGCACAGGGGGCCTGGCGGCTTTCTTGAAGTCACTTGGGGTAATTCCCTTCTACGTTGGCCTGGATCTAAGCCCGTCCATGTGCGAATCGACTAGAGAGAGACTCAAGAACTTAAGCGTTCTGGGGGATGTTGTAGTGGGTGACTTGTCAAGCCCTCCCTTCAGAGATCGTGTAGCGGATCTAGTGCTGTCGATCACCGTGCTGACCTGCAGAAAGTCACTTGAAAGTGATGTGGGGTCCCTGAGCCGCATGGTCAGAAATGGAGGTTATTTGATATACACGGTCTTGTGCTCGTCAGGGGTCTTTAACGTTAGTGATGGTTTATGCGGCTTCAGTGTGCGGTTAAGTCCTAGGGAGCTCCTCTGCGTCAGCTTGATCCACGCCTAGCGAGCACTGGGAGGTGGCTCAGGTGAGGATCAAGAGGGCTCTAAGCTCGTTGGATGTGGCCGTCCTGACTAAGGAGTTAGGTGCGGTGCTGTTAGGCTCAAGGGTGGATAACGTGTTCCAGTTGAGCGGTGACTCGCTACTTCTTAAACTTATTCTCAGAGATGGAAGGCACGCTTTCCTAGTGGTTGAAGCGGGTTTGAGGGTCTGTCTAACTACTCACTTCATTTCAGGCAGCTCTTCAGGCAGGGTCGTGCTCTTCAGACGTTACCTGAGGGGATGCACGGTGACTGAAGTCTCGCAGTACGCCTTTGAGAGGATTATGGTGCTCGGTCTCAGGGGGCGGGAGGGTTATTTGAGGCTCACCGCAGAGCTCCTACCTAGGGGAGTCATCGTACTTACGGACCCGACTGGAAGGATACTCATCAGCACCACAGACCTGAAGACTAAGGACAGGATGATAAGACCCGGTGTTCAGTATGAATACCCCCCAGCATTTCCTGACGTAAGGCTGGTTAGTAGTGAGGAATTTGCTACTAAAGTACGTGATGAGGAGGGGGACTTAGGCAGGGTTCTCGTAAGGGTTTTCGGAATTCCTCCAGAGGTAGTTAATGAGGTTCTGGAGGAAAGTATCAGGGCTAGATCGTCGAGGTCCTTAAGCACTGAAGAGTTGCGGTTCGTCCAGGAATCTCTTAAGTCATTCATAAGCACTGTCATCGAGAACCCTAAGCCAATCATAGTGTCCTGTGGCGGGGATTACGTCTCATTCCATCCCTTCATCCCTAGGAAGTTGGGAGAGGGTTGCAACATCCACTATTTCAATACATTCAACGAAGCGGTCGACGAGTTCTTCGTTAAGGTAGGTCGCGAGGCCTCTGATGAGGTGGGGGGGAGGTCGAGGGTGGAAATTACCTTAAGTAAGGCGCGCGCAGAGTATGAGAAGTTGCTAAAGACCTACAGTGAGTTAAGCGAAGCTCTGAGGCTCGTTCAAGAGAACTACGCTCTGCTGGAGGGTGTTTGGCTATGTGTATCAAGTAAGGTGAGAGGTGAAGGCTGGGGGGCTGTGGCTTCATGCGGCATCGCCGGGTATGACGCAAGTACCGGAGTCTACAGAGTAGATCTGGAGGGTAAGATCCTCAACTTCACTGTGGTGAAGGACTTTAAGACGCAATACTTTGAACTAGTGAAAGAGTTGAAAAGCCTGGAGAGTAAGCTAGGCAGGACTAAACAGAGTCTAGAGGCTCTCGAGGCGAGGTTGCGTGAGGCTGAGTTAAGAGTGGAGGGCAGGCTGAGGAAGAAGCCCCTGGTAAGAAGGTTCCAATGGTATCATGTCTTTCGGTGGGTCGTTACCAGGAACGGATTCCTAGCAATAGGGGGCAGGGACGCCGGGCAGAATGAGAAGATAATCCGTAAATTCTTAAGGGAGGGGGACATATTCATGCATGCCGACATTCACGGGGCGCCTGTCTTTCTCGTTTTCACTGGCGGTGCAGAACCCTCAGAGGAGGATCTGCTTGATGTCGCCTCCCTGGCAGCGTCATATAGTAGGGCGTGGAGGGAATCCCTCCCCTCAGTGGATGTTTTTTGGGTGAAGGGCTCCCAGGTAAGCACCGCAGCTCCACCGGGTCAGTACCTGCCCAGAGGATCCTTCATGATTTATGGTAAGAAAAACTTCATAAAGGGTGTTAGATTGAGGATCTCCGTAGGTCTTCAAGTTATTGATGGGAGGTACTATGAGATAGTCGTGGGTCCGGCCGAGCTACTGAGAGGTAGATGCGTTGCCCTGATTACACTGGAGCCAGGGGATGAGAGCCCGAGTAAGGTAGCTGCTGAGTTCATCGAGCTGATTGAGAAGACGGACTATTTGGTGGAGGATCTGAGGGTCGATGAGGTAGTTAAGCACGTGCCGGGCCCGTCTAAAATCGTTGAGGTCACAACCAGTAAGTTGTGAGCACGCCAACCACTTAAGCTGAAAGTATATTTTCTGGGTAAGCATATAGTTAATTGGTGTGAGTTTGAAAGTTGGGTCTCTTACACATCCTAATTATCCTAGAGTGCACCCTGAAACTCCGCTTACGCGTGCTAGAGCCCTCATGCGTGACCTGAGTTTAAGGGTGGTTCCCGTGGTTAGGGAGGGGGGTTTCCTAGAGGGTCTTCTCAGGAGGGAGCACGTGCTCGGCGTGGCCTCGACTAAGTCCGACGTGTTGGTTTCTCAGGTCATGGAGAACTCGCCACTGGTCTTCAAGACCGATGAAGACGCTACTAAATCTTTCAGGGCTATGATTGAGTTTGACGAGTGGTACGTACCAGTGGTGAACGAGTCTACTGGGAGGTACGTTGGCATGCTTTCGCTTGATTCCTTCCTACGTGAGGTCCTGTCCGCTGACGTTAAAACTCATGAGAAACGCATATCCGAGATCATGACCACCGAGGTTGAGTATGTGAGTCCGGAGGATTTCATCAGTAGGGTCTGGAGGAAAATGCTAACACTCAAGTATGCAGGCTTTCCGGTCGTCAGGGGCAGAGATCGAGTGGTGGTCGGTATAATAACGCAACATGACTTGCTTAGGAAGGGTTACACAAGGATAGAGCTTGAGTCCGAGTCAGGGCCTCGCGTGGGGCCCAGGGTTAAGGAGGCTATGACCTCCCCGGCAGTGACTCTTAAACCATATAATAAGGCACGTGATGCGCTACTCATGATGGTTAAGAATGACTTCGGTAGGGTACCTATAGTCAACGACATCGGAGTCCTGGTGGGGATCGTTGACAGGAGTGACCTGTGTAATAATTATTTAGGGGGTCTGTGAGGTTGGTTAAGGTTTACACCCCACGTAGGTTGCGTGAGAAGAACAGGTGGTTGCGGAGTGACGGCAGGCCAAACTTTAAGGACAGGGTCTATGAGAGGGAGCCCGAGTTAAGCCCTATCGTTAGGAGGGACGTGCCGTCGGTGAACACCTCGTCCACGATACTTAGAGTGTGCGAGCTCATGAGCAAGCATAACTCGCGGTTGATATCGGTGGCTTCCGGAGGTGGTGAGGTGGTGGGTGTTCTCACAGCCATGGATTTAATAGATTATCTGGGCGGCGGGCCCAAACACAACTTAGTTAAAGCGTCCGGGCTAGACACCATTCACGAGGCCCTCAACGTCCCTGCTGGTAAGGTGATGCATGAGAACCCGTTGAAGGTTGATGTAAATACACCGCTCTATAGGGTGCTTGAGTTGATGGTCAACTACGGGTTGGGGGCGGTCCCAGTGACAAGCAACGAGATGTATGTGGGTGTGTTAACAGAGTTTGAGATAATGAAGTACCTCTCTATTAAGTATGTGGGCATTCCGGTGTGTAAGGTGATGAGTAAGGAGGTCATCACGATTCCCAGCACTGCCTCGTTGGGGGAGGCTATGAAGATGATGGTGTCTTTGGGGATCAGGAGGTTGCCGGTGATAGACGGTGAATCGCTGAGGGGTATGATTACGTGGAAGGATGTGATAGACTTGATAGGGACGCATAAGGTGTATGGGATGCTGAAATACGGGTTCTTGAGTGAGCTCGCATCATTGAGGATTCCGGATGTCATGAACACGGAGGTGTTCGTTATAGATCCTCAAGCAGATTTAGGCGAGGCTGCGTCGATGATAGTCAAGACTGCAACGTCGTCCCTGCTGGTGGTTGAAAACGGAGTGGTTACAGGTATAATAACTGAGAGGGACGTTATTTACGGATTGGTGGTTGGTTGAGATGCCTCCCAGAGTCACATCATACATGAGTAGTCCAGTCATAACGGCTAAGAAGAGCGATAACTTAGCTCACATCAGGAATTTGATGATTAGACACAAGATAGGTAAGGTCGTGATCACTGAGGAGGACATGGAGACCATTTATGGTATAATAAGCAAGAGCGACTTCGTCCGTATACTATATAATCGGAAGAAATATATAAAACCCCTCGAAATGCTCTTCGCTTACGAGATAGCGACCACTCCAGTGCTGGCCGTTAGGGACAACAGAACCATTAAAGCAGTAGCTCAGATAATGATTAAGAGGAACATTGGTTCCCTACTGGTTCTAGATAAGGACCAGAAGCTCATAGGGATAGTGACTAGAGCCGACCTTGTGAGGGCTTACGCTGAGAAGTACCATGGCAGGTATGAGGTAAAGGACTTCATGAATAAGAGCCCGCCAGTGGTGTCGCTCTCCCACTCAATATTCTATGTGATTGACTTGATGAACGAGAGCGGGATAGGTAAGGTGGTCGTAGTTGAGAAGGATAAGCCTGTGGGGGTTGTGACGAAGTCTGACGTGATGTTCATGAATATAGAGGGCCTGCTCAGCACTGGCAGGTTGAAGTTCATCAAGAAACGTGGTATCAGCGGCAGAGGTTTCGAGGGCGTTGTCCGTGTATACTCGCTTCCAATAGCCGGTGACGTCATGACACCAGATCCCATAACCGTGAAGCCTAATGAGGACCTCTCAATAGCTGCTGATATCATGACTAAGAATAGAATAGGGACGTTGCCGGTGGTTAATGAAGGAGGCAACCTCATAGGACTGCTGACCAAACATGATATCCTCAACGCCCTGAAGCAGGTGTAGTGCATGGATTCTCTACTCCTAGTTAAGGAGGTAGCTTCGAAGGAGTTTCTAAAGGTAAGTAAGAACGAGTCTCTGGTAAGTTTAATCAAGGAGATGGGTAGGAGAGGCACCGACAGAGCGCTGATATACAGGGAGGGCCTCCCTGAGGGTATAGTCACTAAGAAGGACATAGTTACTAAAGTTGCCACCAGTAGGGTGAGGAGGTACCCGGTGTCAGTGTTGCATGTGTCCTCCGTGATGAACTCGCCATTAATAACTGTTAAAGGGGAGGTGCTTCTGAACAAGGCTGCCAACATCATGATTGAGAAGAACATAAGCAGTCTCCCAGTGCTTGAGGGTAGGGACGTGGTTGCCTTGCTGACAAAGTGGGATATCGCTAAAGCGCTTAGCAGAGTCCCCATACCGCTCTCGGAGATCATGACCCGGGACGTGACTACAATCAAAGACACTAACTCCATACTTGTAGCCAGGAAGCTGATGGTGGAGGAAGGCTATTCTTCACTTCCAGTGACCAGCGAGGAGGATAGGGTGGTAGGGATTATAACCCTTGACGAGATCTTAGATGCGCTTGTCAGCTTGATGAACGTAGTTGGAGATTCTGGCTCTAAGACCTCCCTGAAGAACGTGACGGTGAGAGACGTCATGAGGCCTTTAATCCCTGCATTAAGCGCGGAAGATACCGTAGGAACGGCGGCATCGTTAATGCTTGAGAGGCACGTCAGAGCCGTCATCATCATGAGCCGTGAGGGTCTAGTTAAAGGTATAGCGACCTTAACGGACTTAACGCGTTATGTTGCCAGAATGGGCGTCTGATCTCGCTCTGAGGGATTGGGTTCCTCCACGAGCCCGCAGGTTTTTGGTAATCACAGGTTGAGGTTTCAGTCGGATCGAGTTCCACGCCCGGGCTCAGGTGCGGCATTCCCACCCTGTGTGAGGATCAGCTCCAATATTCTATCTCTGTCCTTAATTATCTCCACCCCCGAGCTTGTCCCTATCACATCAGCCCCAAGCAACACAAGATTGAGGGCTTCCATAGCGTTCCTTACGCCTCCTGACGCCTTAATCCTGAGTTCTCCGCCGACCAACTTCTTGATAAGGACCACGTCCCTAGGGCTGACGCCCCTTGAGCCGAAGCCTGTGTTCGTCTTTATGAAGTCCGGCCTATGTCTCAGCAATATCTCACACACCCTAGCAAGTTCCTCGTCTGTTAAAGCACTGGTCTCAACTATAATCTTAATACCTAAACCTACGCTCCTCGCACTCTCGACTAACTCCCTCACTTCAGCGTCGACTTCCTCAAATCTCTTGGACTTCACGTTGACGATGTTTAGGACTACATCCACCTCCTTCCCCCCAGCGCTTCCTATGAGTTCAATCTCCTTTACCTTGGCACTCACCGGGTGATAGCCGTAGGGGAAGCCTGCCACCCCTGCTACTGAGGTCCTGACGACAGGCGTTATATGGTGAACTACTGTGGAGGGGACTACCAGGGCTCTGAACGAGTATTTATCGGATTCCTCGGCAAACCTCAGATACTCATCGATGTCCTTGTCGTGCTTGAGCATTGTCTGATCTATTCTGGAGTTTATGCTCTTCAGCACCTCGGGCACTCCACTAGCTTTTAAGTCAAGCAATCCAATCACCGGCCTCAACTTTATCGGGCAGGTACTTTTCAGCCAAAAACCTGAGTCCCTTGCTGGTTAGGGCCTCTATCTCGAGCTTTGATCGAGTGTTCATAAATATTTCTATTTCTGCCTTCCAGCGTGGCATTCTAAACCACTTGTAATTCATTAATTCCTTGGCTCTCTTAACATCCATGTCCTTGGCTTTAATGATGTAGTTCCTTCTCTCGCTCTCGGTCAGGTAGGGCTTCTTGCCTAGTTCGAGGGATCCGTAAATATCTGACATCATTACTCCCAAGAACCTTGCTTGAGGGGTGGCCAACCTCTCACTCTCGTACGAGAGCGTTATAGATCCTACCTTAAATACGCTGTAGATATACCACCCGTAAGGATCGCTGTTATGGTACACAACGCCGAACCCGCCTATGAACGAATTACCGCCGGGTACGGCGAAATCGTAAACGTAACCTTCGTAACTCTCTTCCCTGACGGTCTCCACCTTTACTACCGCTGCATCATCGCCTAGAAGGAGGTTGTAGATGGTGCCACCATCCAAGGAGTACGAGGTTAATCCCTCGATCGTTGACTTTGTTAGTTCCTTCTCAGGTGCCTCACTAGCGGGTAAACCGTGAATCTGTTCAGTTAGTAATTCGCAGTGCAATGCCGACTCTTCACCAGATAAGTACTTGTACACTTCAGGCGGTGTTAGGTGGGAACTCCTGCTAATACTTATAACATGGTCAGCCCTACTTTGAACTAATTCTGGATTAACGTGGAGGAATTGAAGCAGGAGGAAAACCTGACGTGCTAATATAGGACTTCGAGTTGAATAGACAATGCTCCCGGACTCGTCAACATATCCGCCTCCATCTATAAGACCCTTCAGATAGGCTAGGACGACGCTTCTAGGTGAATTGAGTATAATGTTGGGTACACGTTTATCCCTAGCTGTTCCGATTAACCTCAGCTCTTCGAAGACCACGCGCAATATTCTGGAAGCAACCACCACTTTTAACCGGCCCTTCATTTCGTCGACGCTTACTTTAACCTGCCCACCGAATTTCTTCTTCAAGATCCCAGCAACTCTTTCAGCGATCTCACGTTGCCTGAGATCAAGGTTGAACGTAAGGCATCTATCACCCTCCCTGCCGCCTTCTGCCGTATAGAGGCCCATAAGCCATGCCAAATCCTCGTCCACCTCTACTCTATTCGGGATGGGACATCTTGACCTAGAAAGGTTGAGTGATTCAGCACTATATAGATCCTCGTCAGAGGCCTCCTCAAGCCCGACTTCACGCCCGTTTACGAGGAGCAGTTTGGGGGTGTTGAGTAATTTAAACCTCTTAGGGAGTCTTTGGACGGATCTTCTTAGTAGTTCGGCCATGACTATAACTGGGTTATCGGACCTTGTTGGGGTAGGCAATCGCTTGGCCACGATTATGAAATCACCAGGCTTCACATCCTTGGCTGGAATGACCTCCACCTTATCATTCCTAAACACGAAGAGAGAGTGCGCTTTGGTAACTCTAATCACTCCACGACCTTTAGTCTCTATCCTCAGTATCGGTTCTTTTACCGCATGCCTATATATGTAGGCAATGGGGGACCACGTGATTCTCCCTGTAGCAGGACTCCATGAAAGCACCTCCAGGGGGGCTTCGGATCTCTCCATCTCCAAGTCGGAGAAGTAGTTCTTAGTTAGTTCTTCGACAGGCCCTATCTTTACCTCCATGTTCATCGGATCCCTCACCACCACTACCTCATCGGCCGGGATACTATCGGTTAGAATGTACACCGGAAGTTTCAGTTCCTCATTCAGTCTTCTAACAAATCTTCTGGACGCTCTGTCCGGCTGTCCGGCACTAGTAACTAGTAGTGCCCTATTGGTCTTCCAGTAGCCTATTCTATGTAGTTGCTGGAATACGGCGTCCTTCTCAACCACTAAGACGTACTCAGCGTCGTAGTCCAGGAACTCTATGAGGTCTGGGGTGGGCTCTATGGAGTAAGCGCCATGCCCCATCTTACTCAAGTCTATAACATCGTCCCCCGACCTGATCCTCATGTTACCAACTATCTTGCCTTTCTCCTTACTAAGTATTAACATGTCCTCTCTGAGCATGTCGATGAACACTTCAAGATCGCGTATCACGGCGTCAGACTCTTTCTGCTCTTCCCACGTATTCTCCTCTTTAACCTTACGCGTTACTAGATCACGGTACTTGATTGTGTGCTTTCCCCTGTAGTACAGATCTCTTATCGTTGGGTACTCATTGTTTTTGAGCGCCTCATATATTATGCTTGCTATGAGGAGAGTCTGCATAAATTTCTTAGATTCACCCACGTTTAAGAAGCTTCTCTTAAGAGTCTCATTACCTAGTCTGAGCAACCCGTTCACTTCATCGTATATGGTGTTGGTCAGCGTCCTCTTCCGTATTACTAGAGTAGGCGCCCTGCCGGCCATTACCTCATCAACTAGGGCTATGAACTTGCTCTTCAGTATCTCCATTGCTTTGCTACGGGCTTCAACATCCTTCCTAGTCAGGCGCGGTTCATGAGTCATGATTAACTCACCTCAATCACGACATCCTTAAGGGACTTGATCTTAAGTAGAGTGAGTTTCCTGTTAAGTAGGTTCAGTAACTCCCTCTCCACGTCCTCCTGCCTAACCTTACCGTCAGAAAGTTTGAGGAGCGCGCGGGTGACGTCCGGTATGTACTTAGCTATGCTCACAGCCCTTTCAGCTTCCTCATACTCCTTCGCCTTCATGGAAAGGTAGGCTTTCAGCTTCCTCGCTACATCCCTCACTGCTAGCTCTATCTCCTTCTCCACCTCAGGGACGTCGGCGACGGCCTCCTTACCCACGCCCTTATAAGGTACCTTCGTACTGCATATGTGTATTAACACCGCCAGAGGTGACGGTCTTGGAGCGCCGTATCTGTTCCACTCAATCCTGTCGATGACTTTGCGCATAACGTCCGCCGACTCATCGTAGAGGAGAGGTATCTTGTTAGCGTATCTAAGCAGTATGGGGCTCTCCGATAACGGTATCTTACCGCCGTAGGCTATCCCAGCCTCAACCACGAACGCGTGTCCTTCGTAAACGTTGGTGTTTCTAGTTGTCGCCGCCGCGAATTCAGGCCTCAGCGTTTCCCTCAAACCGATCTCTATCAACTTCTCACCTAGTGCCGAGAGGTGCCTGCCTGACGGTGCTTTAATTTTAACGGCTTTAACACCTTTAATGAGCTCCGCTATGTCGTTTATGCTTACTTCGGATGGTTTGAGGTCAGGCTTAAGTCCCGCAGCCTCCACTATCTTCAGCGCCGTGGATTCTCCAACGTTCTGGAACTCCTTAATAAGGAAGTCCTTCAAAGTGCCGGCAGTAGTGTCGGAGAGCATCCTCTTAAGTAACTCAATGTCAACCCCGTAGGGATGTGGTTTGACCTCGCGCGGCGGTGCCGGCATCTCCTCCGTCGACCTCTTGAACATAACTATGTCGCCATCAGGATCCTCGAAATATATGTTAGCATACGGCGCTATCACGGCAGTTCTCTTGAGGTAGTCGTAGACCTTCTGCTTAGACCTCTGCCAGTCTCCTATCAGGTAAACCTTAACGGCGGTCCCGTGCCAGTCCGTGTTCTTGGAAAGAATAGAGTATTCATGAATTAAGGGGGAGTTGCTAGCTATGTCTATGCTTACCTTGAAGTAGTAGATCTTCTTAGACAGTATCTGTGACGTGATTATCTCTGCAGGTCTTCCAGTAGTTATCTGCCCGTATAGGATGGCCATCTTAGCGCCTAAGCCGAACATGCCCCGCGACTGTCTTAGGACGTACTTAGAGCTGTATAGTAGTTGCCCAAAGGCTTTCGGCACGTGCTGCGGTGGCAGGCCGATCCCGTTGTCCTCAACTTGGATGCTGTACAGGTTTCCCTCATAGCTCTCGCCCGCATCGGCCTTAACGTCCACACCCCCAACTCCAGGGCCTTCGGACTTCACTATCACCTTCACATCCGGGAGTATATAGTGAGTGTCCGTGGCGTCGAGCGCGTTCTCGACCAGTTCCCTCACAGTCTGGTACAGGGCTCTCGCAGGATTGCTGAAGCCGGCGATTTCCTTGTTGCGGTAAAAGAACTCTGAAGGCGATAGCGCTCTAAATTTCTCAACGCTTAATACCTCGTCCATTCTCCCCACCTCAAATCTCTAGCTAGAATAACTTATAAGGGTTGAGCTAACGTAGCGTGCTCACGTGGAGTCGATCATGCAGGTCGCCAGCAACGGGAGTATGAGTGTAGCATCGCCGTAGACAGTCACGTGCCTTGCGTTAGGCTTTATCTTACCCCAGCTTATGGCCTCCTTACTTCTAGCCCCGCTGAGGCTACCGTCCCATTCGACAGCGGTGGTTACGTAGACAGCGTAGTCCAGACCGCCTTTGAACTGATTCCACCAGATCGTATGGTGCTTACTTATACCTCCCCCAAGAACCAACGCTAGGCTGACCCTGGATTGGAAGACCAGGTCGGAGAGCTCCTTCATATCCTTCAGTAGGTTCAACCTAAACCTAGTGAACTGCGACTGTATGAAGAGGCTGGTTCCGAATGCTCCATCGACCACGCCGGGCACATATATGGGAACCCCCCTCCTGCTGGCAGCCCCCAGTATAGAGTTGGTCACGCCCCTCAACTCCTCGCCTGCCAACGTAGCGAGCTCCCTCACGCCCCACTCTTCCTTCATGAGGGAAGCCTTGCGCATTAGGTTCTGGACGAACGCCTCAACAGGGGGTCCATATGAATCCTTAGGTATGAAGATATTGCCTAACCTGTGAATCCCCTCCTCCTCAAGCCTCACGTCATCGGCGTCCAGGGAGCCCTTCAGGTAGGAGCCGCCTACAGATCTAGCTATATCGTGATCTAGAGCGCCGCAAGTGGTGATCACCACGTTGAAGAACCCTTCATCTATCAGCTGGGCTATAACCCCCCTAAGCCCAGTAGCTACTAAATTGCCTGTGAATGAAAGAAACTTCAGATCAGCTCTCTTGACGCCTTCCCTAAGCACCTCACACGCCTCGTAAAGGCTAGATGCCGTGAACCCGTGTATATCGCCGTAGAGCCTTACTAAATCCTGTACGAGCATCCCCTTCCAGAGCCTTACGTCCCTAACTCCGCCCTGACCATTCAAGGAAGATCACCCGCGTTAAGTCCTTCCAGCCTGAGAACTTTCTGGGCCTTCCTCCTCAGGTTCTTCACACTAACCAACCCTTCCTTGACCTCCTTCTCCCCTATGAAGACTGCATACTCGTAATCCCCTCCTGAGACATCACTTAGGACATCGCTCATTCTCTTCTTAGTGGTTACCTTAACGTCCACGGAGTGCCCGAGCTCCCTAAACGTAGTTGCTACTCTATCCACATATGTTATGTCCGCATCGAGGACTATCAGGGCGGTCTTGACGTACCTCCTGGGCGGGCTCCAGCCCTTACTCCTGAGCACAAGGAGCTGTCTATCCAGTCCTAGGGCGAAGCCCGTGGCAGGTAGATCCTCACTACCGTATAGCGAGACTAGCTTATCGTACCTACCGCCACCCCCTATGCTGAAGCCCGCGTCGGGAACCGTTATCTCGAATATGAAGCCTGTGTAGTACGCTAGTCCTCTGGCGAAGCCTAAGTCTATGTAGGGCTCGCTAACGCCGAGACCCTTAACGATCTCCAACACTTTAATAAGCCTCTCCACCTCCTCGAGGGACTCCCTACTTAATCCAACTCGATCCACGAGGTTTCTGATCTCATCAGGCTCCGGGGAGCTCACCGTGCTCAGCTCCTCGATTATTGGGGCGCCTGACATGCTATACCGCTTAACAAGCTTCAGCGCGTCATCCAGTTGCCTCTTGTCGAGGTAGTGTATTATTAGGTCTTGAGTCTCCTCAGGTATTCCCCACTCACTGAAGAGGTTCCTGTAGATCGCTATCGTCCCCATCTTCACCTTGTAGCCTGTGAGACCTACCGCCCTGTAGTAGTCTCTTATCAGGAGTAGTAACTCAATATCTGCATAGATGGATGAGTCGCCTAAATACTCCACACCCGCCTGGAAGAACTCCCTATACCTACCTGCTTGGGGCTCCTCGTACCTGAACGCTGACCCGACGTAGAAGAGCTTAACAGGCTTCGGTCTATTGCGCATTAACCTGAGGTAAGCCCTGGCAACCCCTGCTGTGAATTCAGGTCGCAGGCAAACCTGCCGTCCTCCCTTATCGGCGAACACATACATGCTCCTCTTAATCTCGGGGCCTGACTTGATGGCGAACAGTTCGAAAAACTCCACTGTAGGCAGGATGACCAGCTCATATCCGTACTTACTGGCAACGTTCGCGAAGGTGCTCCCAAGGTACTCCAGACAGTCTGACTCAGGAGGCGTTAAGTCCCTCATTCCCCTAACCGGTTCCAGCGGGATCTTCATGGCCTACACCATTAAATCCTCTACCCTGCATATTCTTAAGGTGTAGTAAGTCACATCCCCGTTGGCGTCCACGAGTGCTAGGAGGGGCTCCAGATTCTTCAGTAGGGCGCTCTCGATCCACGACATTAACTCCTTAGTGTCGAGGGGGGAGTTTTCCTCTACTACGTAGACCGCGTATTTCTGTCCCTTCATCTCGAAGAGAAGTATGTTCTCACCGTAACCAGGTAGTGCAACCCTGCCCCTCCCCCTTAGGTCGGTGAACGTGGTGAATTTAATCCAATCATACCTACTCTGCGAATACTTGGAGAAGATGTCCTCCAATCTGAGATTGCGCTCATCAACATCCACGACTTCACACTCCTTGGCATATACGAGATATGCTAGCTCAACTAAATCCAATATGAAGATGACTTGTTCAGGGGTTCTCGAT
This sequence comes from Zestosphaera sp., assembly GCA_038727705.1. Taxonomy (NCBI): domain Archaea; kingdom Thermoproteati; phylum Thermoproteota; class Thermoprotei; order Desulfurococcales; family Desulfurococcaceae; genus Zestosphaera; species Zestosphaera sp. The sequence goes on from JAVYVJ010000001.1 coordinate 275,587, forward strand.
CCTACCCTTGACTCAGCAAAGAGATCCGGAGGTCCCTTGACGAGCAGTTTCCCGTCCTTGACCCCAACGATCTTAACTGATCTCTCCACCTGCTCAGCACCCCACTAATGTGTTATAACATCTTTAAGACTAATTAATCGTTCCTTCAGACCTTCCACCCACGCAGTCAAGGGCTAACACCCTCCCCGCAGCCGTAGAACAGGCTGGTGGACATCTATCCCCAGTCATGGATGGGATTACTTCAACCAGCTTCCTCAAGCTGTGTTAGCTCACTCTATAAAAGCAGGTATTTAAACTTGTAATTTGGTGTTTGACGTGTCTCTGCGAGTTAAGGCCATAGAGTGGATTGACGGTAGAGTCAGGTGGTTGAACACCCTGAAGTTGCCTTGGGAGGAGGAGTACCTGGAGACGGAAGAGTACGAGAGGCTGGCTAAAGCCATAGAGAGTATGGAGATCAGAGGGGCTCCAGCCATAGGTGTGGCAGCAGCTTTCGGCGTCGCCCTGGCGGCGAGCAAGTACGTCGGCGACCTGGAGGGGCTTAGGTCTGAATTACTTAAATCCATAGAGAGGTTCTCAAGGACTAGGCCGACCGCCGTCAATCTCTTCTGGGCCCTTAACAGGATGAAGGATGTGGTGCTCAGGAGGTATGGTAGTGTTGAGGAGTTACGTGGGAGCGTCATAGGCGAAGCTCTTAGAATATATGAGGAGGACGTGAGGGTTAACATCTCCATAGGTGAGGTGGGTAGCAAACTGATTGCGGACGGGGACACTATACTAACACACTGCAATGCAGGGTCTCTGGCCACCGCCGGCTATGGAACGGCCCTCGGCGTCATTAGATCGGCATGGTACTCTGGGAAGAGGGTTAAAGTAATAGCTACCGAGACCAGACCTATGCTTCAGGGAGCCCGCCTCACCGTGTGGGAGCTCATGAGGGAAGGCATACCAGTGACTTTAATCAGCGATAGTATGGTGGGTTACGTCATGAGTAAGGGCCTTGTGAATAAGGTGGTGGTAGGTGCGGACAGAATACTCACGTCAGGACACGTCATAAACAAGATAGGAACCTACACCATAGCCGTTCTGGCACACCATCATGGAGTACCCTTTTACTCCGCCGCCCCTACCTCCACCATAGACCCTGTGGGGAGAATTGAGGGGGTGGTTATTGAGGAACGCGATCCGGATGAGGTACGCAGAATTCTTGGAAGACTCTTGATAACAGTTCCTGAAGTTAAGACCATGAATCCCGCTTTCGACGTGACTCCTCCGGACTTAGTGAGCGGGATAATAACTGAGAAGGGCATTGCCACAGAACCGTATGAGGAGACCATAGCAAAGCTCCTGAGGTCATAGCTAATCTGGAGGCGTCATCCTACTGCGTTGTAGCGTGATGGATATAATTAATGCCGTGACGATCAAGGCCAGGGAGGCCTCCGTTAACCAGGGGTTGTTAGTTAGCTCCAGCGTCATCACTCCAGCCATGTTGAGCGTCCCGTGGGTTACTACCGCCAGAAGGAGGTACTTAATGTTACTCAGGGATCTTGCTACAAGCGTTGAGAAAGCAACATGTGCGGTAATGGCTACATTCCTCTCTACAGCCCCCGGCATCAGGTCGAGGAGGCCGTATCTCATGTGGCTGTAGGTGAGGACAGGTATTACGTACAGCAGCAAAGCCTCGACAAGCCCCCACCCTAAACCTAAAACTACAGCACTACCTACCTTATCGTCCCTGACTACAGGGCTTCTGAGTATAAGGTATCTAACAGGCTCCTCGAAGACTCCAGCCATGTAGGAAGCTATCACCAAGTACGTACTCCTCTCGAGGACGCTAGCGCTCACATACAATGCTGGGGTTCTGAGCAGTAACGCGATCAACCACCCACCACCCCCTAACACGGGGAGGAGCCACCCAACCTTCCTTCGGCGAAGAATGTAAGCTAGGCCAGCGAGCCCAGGGGTAATGGCCACGAAGGCCGCGATCACCGAGTCTACAAGCACGCGTAATCACCCTCAAGAACTTTGTTAATACGTTGAGGGCTTAGCCTCCAGCACTCTACTCCAGGGACCTCTGACGCGATGAATGATGATTAGGAAGAGTGTGTAGAGAATTCCCTGGAGGCCTGAGTACAGGTATATCGAAGGACTTAGCTTCCCCATCACGGCTGATAGTAAGGGCCCTCCGAAATACTGCACGGCTATTAACGGGATGTAACCGAGGAGTGAAGTAAATATAATCCCAGTCAGCAGTACGGAGGTCATTAACCTGGTTTTAAGCTTCACCATTAGGTAGTGTTGCAGGAGCCCGAAAATCGCGCCTATTAAAGCGTACTGAAGTGGGTAAACAAACGGGGCTATGAGGTTAGTGATTGACGTGGTTCCGGAGAGCTGATCATATATGATCTCGTACGGCACGCCGTAAGTTGATGACATCTGCCTAGAGAGTTCAATCACCAGTTCATTGACTAGGCTGGAGAGAACTGCGATATAAAGCAACCCTATCACAACGCCGCTCAGCAGTCCAGCAAATATCCCCGCGAGGGCAGACTTACTATAGCTCATGCTAACACCACGCTAACAACACCTATGCTTTGATTTAATAAACACAAGCGTTTTAGACTCATCTTGAGCGGTGACTATTGCGATCAACCGCAAAGGGGGGCTTCATCCGGCCTCACGACTTCAGCTGAGACAGCTCTAATCACGGTTCAGTCCCTTCTCCTCATCATCATTACATGAATTTAATAGCCCGTTAATAAGTTATATCGCGAATGATGTCACGACGCTCTCCTGAATCAATGATGTCTCTTCTCTTCACTGACGAAGATAGGCTCTGCCTCCTCAAACGTCAGTACGTAGGTGGTCTATGGAGTAGCTCCGCTTGAGTGCTGTAAGACGACTCCCTCCCCGAGGCTCGACACGTTAGCTTAATGCTTGACGTAGGAGCGTCCATCAAGCAGTTACAGTTGTGGGATTCATAGATTTTCGCCCCTTCCCTCTCACCTCCATTGTTTGAGGCTCATGGAGGGCTTTCGGAGGCAACGGTAAAGCACCCCACATTAAACGTTTCATGGCGATGTTCCATGCAGCGAGAATGTGTCTATCTGCTTGGAGGCCGCACTTCCTACACTTGAAGACATGCTCATTCGGCTTACTCAATTCCCCACATATCGGGCATGTCCTGGAAGTGTTCTCAGCATCAACCATCTCAGGATTAAAGCAGCGCTCCACAGCCTTTAGGGAATATAAGACTGAATTCTTCTGAACGACATGGCGTGAAGCCTCCTATTCATCTTCCTACCTCCCCCTAATGTGAGTGAGTTTATCCATTACTGGTTCAACGTTTTCTTCGGCGATTATACCAGCTATAATCTTCGTTGCTCTATGGAGTATGTTGTTTATCCCCCGCTTTTCCCTTCCAGAATACTTTGCTAACAGCTCAGCCTTTGTTTTCCCTGAAGTCTTACTCTGAATGCTTCTCCCCTTCCTGAAGTATCTGTCTCTAATGTATTTCACCTCAGCTGATATCTATCTTGATGAACTTAACCTTGTTCGGCTTCACGACAGCCAGCTCTATGCTACTCTCGTTAACATCGATACCTAGTATGCCTTCAGCCTTCCTCTCCTCAACCGTCTTTCTAAAAGTGGCATGAAGATAGTATTCATTACATTAAATCTCACAAGCCTTGAGCCTTTAACCTGCCAGCGCATGAACTTCCTTGAATGTTCATGAACCTTGAACGGAATCGTAATATGTCCTTTATGCGCGGCCAGCTTTAGGCTCCCCCAACTGAACCAGAATAGGTGTGTATTGTCCAAGAGGATTGTGTTTAGTTTTTTAAATTATTCCAAGGAGCCTTTTCAACTCGCTTTCAGGTACTCTCCTCCTGCCTCCAGGCGTCCTCGCGCACCTAATTAATCCTTGCTTATCCCAGATCTGAATGTCGTCTAACGCTTACACCGGGGATCCTGTCGGCCTCTTTCATCGTATGATGCTTCTCTATGCTCATCAAGATAAAATACTAATGAACGTCTAAAATCTATCTATTTGAGAGCTGCTGTCCAACCCTGCACCCGATTCTCGCCCTAGCCTCCCTCCCCTTCCTTCCTATATGCAATGGAAATCCTCGTCATAATCCTCACTCTCGCGTGTTTTGAGTCTCATCGTTAGTTCCTTTACGGCTGCCTCGCTGAGCATGCTTGGCAGAACGGTCTTCCTCATTATGAATTCATCCAGCGCGTAATCCGGAACCTCCCTAAGTAGTAGTCTGCACATTTCAACCAACTTGCCGATGTTATGCAGGCCGACGGCTTCTCCCATCCTCTCGAGGTGCTTATTCACGTTGTTAGCTACGGCGTCCGCGTGTCTGGAGCTTAACCACTTGTCCCTGAGTAACTTAAGGACTTCGTCCCTATGCCTCCCTATAGCTTTAGGGAAGTTTTCTATGATCTCTTCAAGTGTTGGTGGCTCCTCCACCATCCTGAGAAGTCCTTGCAACAGTTCTAGTTCCTCGGCAGTCTCCTTAGTCTCGTGCCCCTTCACGTGCTGGTTGTACAGGTACTTCTTCATGATAGCCCCGCAGATACTGCAACTGACTAACTCCAGATCCTGTGGTGAGCACCTGGACAGGATCGCCTCCCCTTCCTCGCTAATCAACCCCAGCAGGTCGTAGATCCAGCTATTGACACTTCTTACACACTCAATAACGTCCCATAATCTGCACGAGAGTATAAAGTGATGGTCAATAGGTGTGAGGTTGTGGTCGAGCACTATGTTGAGGCCCCTCTCCCCGCCGAACTTGTCAACAAGTTCAAACCCAAGGTACTCAACACTCTCATCGCCAGCCGTGTTCGCAACCCTGTCAATGAGGACCCCTGGAAAGCTTTTAGCATACAAGTAGAGGTCCAGCTCACTCAGGTAATCAGTAATCTCTAGATCTGAGCCCTTAACGCACACATAACCCCAATCATAGAAACCGCAGAGGCAATCGGTGGCAGTGTAATACGGAATCCCATGGAATCCACCGGACTCGTCGTAGTACTCCCCACTAACGCACTTAACCATTCTGAAGCCCTCCACCACCAAAGCATTGTATATATCGTCACCACGAAGGTTGAAGCTATCTGAAGATCTCGTGAGGAACACCACTGTAATTATTACACTATAATTTTATAGTTAAGAATAAATTTAACGTGAGGACTGACGAGTCTCACGCTCATGCAATTCTTAATAATTCCTTGAACCAGGATTATAATCTTGAGGTTGAGGATGTCAATTGATAGGGAGTTAATAGAAGCTGACTTGGTCGTGTATGGGGCTTCATGCCCGAACTGCGGGGGCTTCATAAGTGACACTAGGTTGCGTAGAGGACTGCCATGTCGTGATTGTCTTCCAACGGTCTCTGAGGGAGACGGTGACGTAGACTCTGTAGCCAGCGTGTTGCGGAAGATGGGTAGGTTGAGGGGGTTGAGGCCCCTGTATGAGGCACGTAGTGAGGAGCTGAGATTAAGTAGGTTCTTCAGAAGATGCGTCGGCAGTGAGCCTTGGAGCGTACAGAATCTGTGGATCAGGAGGGTTAGTAAGGGAGAGTCTTTCGCCATGATAGCTCCGACAGGGGTTGGTAAGACCACCTTCGGTCTTGTTACAGCGCTCTACTACGCCTACAGGGGTAGGAAGTCCTACATCATAGTACCTACAACAACGCTGGTCGTGCAGGCTGAGAGAAGGATAACGGAGTTGCTTGAACGTTTAGGCGGTGGAGCCAGTGTTTTGGCGATACACTCAAAGCTTGGGAGAAGGGAGAGAATGGAGAGGGAGAGCAGACTCAGGGATCCTGAAGGCTTTGACATACTGATAACGACCTCCAAGTATTTCATGAGGAACTTCAACGAGGTGAGAAGGCATAACTTCACGTTTGTGTTCGTTGACGACGTGGACGCGGTCCTCAAGGGGTCCAGGGCTGTGAACTACATACTGAATCTCATGGGGTTTACTGAGGAAGATATTGAGAAGGGGTTGAGGATCCTTAGGCTCGTGAGGGAGGTCGGGCTGAGAGGGGGGTCCGGTGGAGCGTTGAGCGAGTTGATGAGGTTGAGACGTGAGGTGAGAAGGCGTAGGGGTGATGGCAAGGTTCTGATAATAGCGTCCGCTACTGGGAACCCCAGAGGAGACAGGGTTAGATTATTTAGAGAGTTAATGGGTTTCGAGATAGGGGCTAGGCCTGAACTCATAAGAAACGTGGAGGACGCCTACGTTAAGGTCGGTAATTTAGAGGAGGCGTCAGAGAGGGTTGTAGAGCTATCTAAAAAGCTGGGGGGCGGCGGTTTAGTCTTCGTTCCTGCTGATCTCGGTGCGGGGTTCGCTGAGAGGGTTGCCGCTACGTTGAGGGCAAATGGCATTAACGCTGAAGCCATGCATAGCAGGAAAATAGATGTCCTAGATCACTTCATCTCAGGGGAGGTTGACGTTCTTGTGGGCGTTGCCACCTACTACGGCGTGCTAGTCCGGGGCGTGGATCTCCCGGTCCGGATAAGGTATGCGTTATTCATCGACGTGCCGAGGCACAGGATTAACCTGAGGTTTGAGGGGCTGGAGCCTGCTGACCTACTGAGGCTATTGCCGTTGCTGAGGGGGGTTGTTCCAGACGCTGATAGTAAGCGCTTCATAGAGAGGGCCTTCCTCAGGTTAAGACGAATCGTGAGAAGGTCTGGCGTTCTCTTCCTTGAGGACGCTAGGAAGCTGATTGAGGGTAGTAAAGCGCCCCAAACTCCCGGTGAGGCCTTGTTTTTAGAGGCTTACACGAGAGTTCAGGAGTTACTCAGGAAGCCTGAGGTTCTGGAGGGTTTGAGGAACCATCCTGAAGCAGTGGTGGTTGATGGGGGCGACTCCCTCCACCTATTGATACCTGACGCTTCAACGTACGTGCAAGCCAGTGGAAGAACCTCAAGACTCTACCTGGGCGGTATAAGCAAGGGGCTTTCTATAGTTGTGGCGACTGACATGAGGATGCTTAACGCTCTCGGCAGGAGGCTGAGATTCCTCATAGAGGGTTTCAGATTTAGGAGCTTAGATGAGGTGGATCTAGGTAGAGTGCTTAATGAGGTAGATCGTACTAGGAATGAGATTCTCGCTATCCAGAAGGGGGAAGTCCCTGAGGGACTTAAGAGTAGAGTGGAATTTAAGACCGCCCTAATGATAGTTGAGTCCCCCAATAAAGCTAAGACTATAGCCCGCATGTTTGGAAGGCCAAGTAGCAGAGAATACGGTAGGCTGAGGGTGTATGAGGTGGGTCTGGGTAATTACACGTTGCTGATAACGGCTAGCGGCGGACATATCTACGAACTAGTTACTGACTGGAGCTTCTGTGATGAGGGAGTGATTGAATGCGTTTATGGAGTGCTACGTCGTAGGGACAGCTCAGGCAAACCCGGCTTCATCCCCGTGTTCGCCCCCTTAAGTAGATGCAGAAGTTGTGGTCACCAATTCGTCGCGGTGGAAGCACGGACTAAGTGCCCTGTCTGCGGGTCGGAGGACGTGCTCAACGCTTCAGAGATCGTTCAGGCCCTGAGGGACGTCGCTTACGAGGTCGATGAGGTTCTCATCGGGACCGACCCGGACACGGAGGGCGAGAAGATAGCGTACGATCTCTATCACACCCTCAGGCCGTATAACAGTAACTTAAAACGCATTGAGTTTCATGAGGTGACCCGCAACGCCGTTCTGAATGCCTTAGTAAGCCCTCGCGACCTGGACGTGAGGCTTGTTAAGGCTCAGCTCCTGAGGAGAGTTGAGGATAGGTGGGTAGGTTTTTCACTCTCAGGCATGTTACAGAATGAGTTCTGGAGGGATTACTTCTGTAAACATGTTAGATCTATGGCGTGTGGGGGAGGAGGTCCCCCTACCTCCTACAGGACCTACTTGACGCTATGTGAGAGGTTTAGTGAGTCCTACAGAAACCTTAGTGCAGGCAGGGTTCAGACTCCAGTGCTTGGGTGGATAATCAACGGTTTCAAGGATCATAAGGCTTCTAAAGCACTCTACCTAGTGATCGACTTAGAAGGCTTCAGAGTCAGGGTGAAGATACCGAGGGATCTGAGTGATTTAATTAGTAAGGATTACGTAGGCGGTGTTGTTATGCACGTTAAAAACTGGGAGTCTCGAGTGGAACGCGTAAATCCCCCACCACCATACACCACCGACGCAGCACTTTCAGAGATCTCAAACGTTCTGGGCTTGCCTGCAACCCGAGTCATGGAGGTTATGCAAGGTCTCTTCGAATCCGGGCTTATAACCTACCACAGGACGGACAGCACTAGAGTCTCTGATGTGGGGATGAGCGTGGCTAAGGAGTATCTCAGCGAGAAGTTCGGTGACTTATGGATTAACTATTACGAGGGAAGGGCATGGGGGGCTGGTGGCGCTCACGAATGTATAAGGCCTACAAGACCTGTTGATGTTGAGATGTTAAGGGAGCTCATAAGTGAGGGACTCATAGAGCCTCCCAAGATGTTAAGGAATGAGCACTTCAGGGTTTACGAGATGATCTTCAAGAGATTCATAGCCTCTCAAATGACTCCCGCAGTGGTGAGTAGGAGGAGTGTTGAAGTGATTGTTGAACTGGTTTTCAAGGATCTTCAGCGCGTGGCACTCCCAACAGTCACTGAGGATTTGGTGGAAGGAGTGGTTTTTGACGGGTTTAATAGGGTTCTAAACGTAATTAAGGTGCGTAACGTCCCTCCCTCGGGGCACTACTCTTTAGACACTCCCAACCTCAAGTACGAGTTCAAGTCCAGGTATGAGATTCCATTACATACTCAAGCATCGATAATTAGCCTCATGAAGGAGAGGGGGATCGGAAGACCTTCTACGTACGCCAAGATACTTGAGACTCTTATTAAGCGCAGGTACGCAGTTTCTAGAGGTAGGGGCAGTTTGATTCCGTTACGTTTAGGTATTGAGGTTTTCAACTACTTAACAGAGAGGTATAATAGACTCGTTAGTGAGGAGAGGACCAGAGTCCTAGAGGGGAAGATGAGAAGTATAGAGACTAACGACGCTCCCTATGCCGACCTTTTGCTGGAGCTATATGAGGAGTTGCGCTCTCATAATTTACTGGGTGTAACGGGGTATGAGTTATAAGAGGAGTTCTGTGGCGGTGGTCAGGCTCGACCTGGGTAGCAGCTCGAGGAGATATGCCGAGGCTATTGACGAGGTTTTGGGTCAGATTTCAGACAGCGTGTCAATCCTGTTGACACTATCGCTGGTGTCACCACTCAACGACTTTCTGAACGGGTACAGGAGGTATCCAAACTATAAGAGCTTCATGAAGAGCGTCAATAAGAAGCTATTGAGCGTTGCTCGACGGAGGAGTGTGTCGATAATCGTAACGCCTGTTATAAGGAAAGGGGGAGATAAAGCATACCTATCAACCGGGGTGATGTCGCCGCTTGGGCAACCCCTATACAGGGCCAGCAATACAGTCCCTGTTGGGGATAGGATCTCGTCAAATAAGAATCCTGAAGTCCTGCAGGTCGGCGGGGTTAAGTTCTGCTTCACGTACATTAAGGAGTTGGAGATACCTGAGGTTGGCAGGATCTGTAAATTCCTTGGAAGCGACGCGATAGTGGCAGTTAACCCTCCCCTACTGACGGAGCGGGATCCCGAACTAACGCTTAAGCTGGGCGTTGTTCGGGCGGTAGAGAACAACGTACCCATTATAGGTCTTGGAGGATACCTAACTGAGAAGAAGATCCAGCAACCAACATTTCTAGTCAGTAGCTCCGGCGAGGTGATTGACTTTTATAACGACTACGAGCCGGCGGTGTTCGAGGTCGAGGTCGAGGGCCTGGAACGCATGGTCAGGCTTGACTTAATGAGGAAGTACTTGAGACTAATTAGGGAGACGTCATCGAGGTTTGGTCCTAGTGAAGTGTAAGTACTAAAAATAGTTCCGCCAGTTAAATCAGCTTTCCACAGGGCCTATTACTTCCTTGCCCGCTAGTTTGTTGATGTAGGCCACGCGCTCGTCTACGAGTTCCTGAATCTTCTTCGTCTCTTCACTCGTTAGGTGTCTGAACCTCCCCTGTAGCTTCAGATACTCCGTAACTGGTTTCCTCTTAGGCACTGGCGTCGTTACGTTGAGCACCCCCTTCTCGATCTCGTAGTTGATCCATATACCTGTCTGAACAGCTAGCTTGGCTATCGTCACAGTCAGCGACGGTTCATATCTCCAACCGGGAACGCATGGTGAGTAAGCATGTATTAACTTAGGTCCGAGAGTCTGCATCGCCTTATTGACCTTCATGTAGAGATCTGGAATGTATGCAGGGTTCACCGTGGCGACGTAGGGCACTCGATGAGCCAGTGCTATAGCTATTATATCCTTCTTATTCCTCCACTCACCGTGCCATGCCTTTCCAACAGGCGTGGTAGTCGTCCAAGCCCCGAAGGGCGTTGCACCGCTCCTTTGAATACCTGTGTTCATATATGCCTCATTATCGTACACTATGTAGAGCACGTCATGACCTCGTTCAAGCATGCCTGAAAGAGCCTGTATGCCTATGTCGAACGTGCCTCCGTCACCGCCGATGGCCACCACCTTAATGTCCTTCTCGGGCGGTAGTGAGCCCTTCCTCCTTAGAGCTCTCACAGCTGCCTCGACCCCTGAAGCACCTGCCGCCGCGTTCTCGAATGCTATGTGAAGCCACGGATGCATCCAGGAGGTCTCTGGATAGAGTGTAGTGGTGACCTCCACACATCCTGTGGCCTGAACTATGACGGTGTTCTTAGGTAAGGCCTTGGTTATGTGGCGCATCAGCAGGGCGGCTCCGCATCCTTGACACATCCTATGCCCCGGGGCGAACATCTCCTCACGAGGTAGGTCCCTAAGGGTTAGTGTCTTGCTCATTCTCTCACCCCTATAAACAATGGTTCTTTAGGCAGGTCGCGGACGGGTTTGTTCTTGAGTTCGGCCAGTTTAGTCAATATGACCTCTATGTGTTCGTGGGTCACAGGCCTTCCTCCAAGGCCCGTCACGAAATCCACTACCCTTACATCCCTGCCGTGCTTGGCCAGCGTTGACACTATATCGCCGTAGAGCGGTCCTGTTGAGGGAGAGCCCGGTACTAAAGCTCTGTCAATCACGCCAACTACCTCAACCCCCTCCAAGTACTTGAGGACCAGGTCCTCCGGGAACGGTCTGTAGAGCTTCAGCTTAAGGACGCCGACACGCATTCCCTTCTCCCTCATCCTGTTCAAGTACGCTTTCACGTTGCCCACTACGTGACCCATCGCCACAAACACTACCTCAGGGTTCTCCTCACCGTACAGCTCAGCTGCGCTGTAACGCCGGCCGAACTTCCTTGAGAACTCCTCCAAACTCCTATCGAACACCTCCCTAGACTTCTTAAGAGCTTCATACTGCTGTCTCTTAAACTCGAAATACCATTGAGGATCTCCTAACGCGCCCATGGTGATAGGCTTGTCAGGGTTTAGGACATACCAGCTCTTCCTCTTGGGGGCGTAGTCTAAAGCCTCCTCCCTCTCAACAACATTTATCGGCTCGATCGTGTGCGTCATGAAGTAACCATCGAGGGCTGTGATGACCGGCAATAGTACTTCAGGGTCCTCCGCTACCTTGAAGGCTATGATGACGTCATCATGAGCTTCCTGGTTATTCTCAGCCATGGTCATGATCCATCCTGTGTCAGATACAGCCATGAAGTCGCTGTGGTCGTTCCATATGTTTATGGGAGCTGAGAGCGCCCTGGCGGCTATAGTCATCACTATCGGCAACCTTAGAGACGACGCTATGAACATGATCTCGTACATTAGGGCTATGCCCTGCGACGACGATGCCGTGTAGACCCTAGCGCCCATCGCAGAAGCCCCGACGGCCGCTGAGAGTGCGGAGTGCTCTGACTCCACGTGTATCATCTCCGCGTCGAGCTCGCCGTTCGCCACGAATTCAGCTATCTTCTCAACTATTGTTGTCTGCGGTGTTATAGGGTACGCTGAAACGACGTCGACATCCGCTGACTTGACGGCGTAAGCCACCGCTGTGTTGCCTGAAAGCGGGAGCGTCTTACCCAATCACCTCACCTCCGGAACCATCTCTATTGCCTTCACGGGGCATTCCTGTGCACATATTCCGCACCCCTTGCAATAATCGTAATCTACTTCATACGTTACATCGTACTTCCTCTTAGCGGAGGTTACGTAGGTCTTGTCGAGCTCCAGTATCGCTGAGTCAGGGCAGTAGCTCCAGCATATCCTGCACCTGATGCATTTGTCCTGGTTTATGATAGGTCTTAAAGTTCTCCAGTCGTGGGTTTTGTACCTTCTTGTGGAGCCCGGCTCCAGGACCACAGCACCTATAGATACTTCCTTCCACGAGGGCAGTCTAGTGCTCAAGGTCTTACCACCTTAAGTAACTTGAATGACTCGTTAATTAATTGTATATTGGTCTCGGCCAGCCTGCCGGAGAACCTTTCCCTCACAACCTCAACCACTTTATCTAGGGGCACTATGTTGGTTGCGCCTATGAGGGCCCCTATCATCGCAGTGTTAACTATGGGTTGTTTGAAGACCCGCATCGCTATCTCCGTAGCATCTACAGTGGCTACAGAGATCTTCAGGTGTTTAAGGTTTAGCTGCTCAAGTAGATCCCCAGGCTCTCGGGTAGTGTTGGCTATAAGATAGCCGCCTTCCTTCAGTCCTGCGAGGACTTTGGGCGACGACACCATGAACGGATCCAGCACCACTATGGCGTCGGGGTTGGTTATAGGGGTCCGGTCGTAGATGGTCCTTTCATCTATTCTAGTGTAGGCGGTGACCGGGGCCCCCCTCCTCTCGGCGCCGAATTCTGGGAACGCTAGTGCGTAGAGGCCGGCCTTGATGGCGGCTGAGGCAGTTAGATCGGCTGCTGTCACAGCGCCCATACCACCGCGCCCGTGCCATCGAATCTCGAACATTTGTTAGACCCAAGTATATGTTTGGGTGGTAATTATATATTCCATGTTCTCGACATGAAAGTCCGTGTTAGGGCCGCTCTTTACACGTAACCTACGTGAAACTCACCTGCAGTGTTTGTCGTGAGTGGTTGACCTGCAGTGTGTCAGTAACACGAGCCCTCATCACGCATTCAGACGGTGACCGCTCTTCATCCACACCTTAATCAACTTTTTCTCTCACGCCTATTTAACTCGAGCACTCGTTGCTGCGTAATAACGTTGTGGCGGGCCCGCCGGGATTTGAACCCGGGACCTACGGGTTAAGAGCCTCGGCCCGCTGGGGTCCGCCGCTCTACCTGGCTGAGCTACGGGCCCTATCCTTTACATTGATTCGACACGAGTTTTTAAGTGTTTCCTGCTCAAGCGACTCCAAACACCCAACGGGTTTAAATTCTGTGTAGTGAGTAGATAATGCTTGGAGTACGGATGATAAGGTCCCTACTATGTCTGGCGATGTACTACCATGAGCTGAGTCCCGTTAAGGTAGCTGTGTTTAGGGACTTGGGCAGGGTCAGCATTGGCGAGGGCTTCGAGATCCTCACTAAAGGTGTTGAGGCCTCGCTCCCCCTATGGTTGGCGGAGTACTTAAGTAAGGAGGGCCTAGTTGAGGTTAAGGAGAACTCCGTAGGGCCTCAGGACGTAGCCATGGCCCTCATTAACGAGAGGGAGAGTGGGGATTATGAGTTCACGCAACTTAAGCCCAGGTTTTACCCGGAGGTCAAGAGATTGTTGAATAGGGCAAGGGAGGCTTCCGCATCAGACCCTGAGGCCGCCTTGAGTTTAGTGAAGCTTGAGAGCAATTTCGACGACCTGATTCAATATAGGTTAAGGAAAATCATGAAGCTCGCCCTCCTCTCGAAAGAGGATGAGCTGGAGGAGTTCATGGATAAGATCCTGCTTGAGGAGGGAGCTCTCCTGAGGGTGCTGAAGTCGTTGGTCAGCGGGTGGAGGGGTGTTATGTTTGAGCGAAAGCAATAGGGTATCCAGCGTAGACCTCCGTGAGATCGCTGATGAACGTAAGGTGGATGTTGGTTTAATTAAGTCATTCCTGAGCAACTTCAGAGGCAGTGACGGATCCTTTAAGTATAAGGATAGGATAAGGAGGATGATTAGAGAGGGTGGCAGATCCCTCCCGATCGATTATGAGGATCTTGCCGCATATGATGTCAACCTAGTTGAGTTCGTGGAGGAGAGTCCTGACGAGGCCTTTGACGCCTTCAGTAGCGCTATGAAGGAGATAATAAGGGGTGAGTACCCGGAGCATGCGGTCAGGTATGAGAGGTTCCATGCCAGGCTCAGCGGGTGGGTTAGGGCTACGGCGATACGCAGTGTTGCGAGTGAGAACCTCGGTAAGCTGATAGCGGTTGATGGGGTCATAGTCAAGGCGACCCCTCGCAAGAGTAAGCTCTATAAGGCGTTGTTCATTCACGTGCTACCCACAGGTGACGAGCACGAGTTCTGGTGGCCTCCCGGTGAGAAGGAGGAGCTTAAGGAGGACGTGGAGAGGCCTCCGTACTGCCCTATATGTGTGAACGAGCTAGTTGAGGAGGAGCGGGTTAGGTATAGGGGTACCATAAAGTTAGAGCCGGAGAGGTCTAAGTACAGGGACTGGCAGCTAGTGGTAGTCCAGGAGAGGCCTGAGGAGATACCTGCTGGTCAGATACCTAGATCCATTGAGGTTGTTCTCACCGACGACCTGGTCGATGCTGCCAGACCGGGTGATAGGGTGACGGTCGTAGGGGTCGTCAGGTTAGCTAGGTCAAGCAGGTTCAACAGAATCATCTACACTCCGTATATAGAAGCGAATAACGTGATCGTAGCTCAGAGGTTGCTGGAGGAGTTAAGGCTCAGCGCCGAAGATGAAGCTAAGATCTTGGAGATCGCTAGAGATCCAATGATAAGGCGGAAAATAATAGCGAGTATAGCCCCCACAATCTACGGTATGTGGGATGTGAAGGAGGCCATAGCTCTAGCGCTCTTCGGCGGCAATCCTAAGGTAACGCGTGACGGGACTAGGTTGAGAGGGGATATACACGTTCTGATGGTTGGTGACCCGGGAACCGCCAAGTCGCAACTACTTCAGTACGCGGCGAGGATAGCTCCCAGAGGGATATACACCACAGGTAAGGGTTCCAGTGCCGCCGGACTCACTGCAGCCGTAGTTAAGGATAAACAGACCGGCGAGTACTTTCTCGAGGCCGGCGCCATGGTCCTTGCGGACGGTGGGATCGTCGGGATCGACGAGATTGATAAGATGCGTGATGAGGATAGGGTGGCCATTCATGAAGCCATGGAGCAGGGCAGCGTGAGTATAGCTAAGGCAGGCATAGTTGCCAGACTCAATGCCAGGACCACAGTCATCGCTGCGGGGAATCCAAAGAGAGGTAGGTACGTGAGCAGCGAGAGCGTCGCAGAGAACATAGACCTCCCGATAACTATCCTGTCTAGGTTCGATTTAATATTCATAGTGAAGGACCTGCCGGATCTGACGAAAGACACCTCGCTCTCGAGCTATGTTCTGAAGACTCATGAGAAAGCGGGCTATGTGGAGTCGGAACTTCAGCCTGACCTGCTACGCAAGTACATAGCATATGCGAGAAGGTATGTTAGGCCTGAGCTAACTGAGGAGGCTGAGAAGATAATTCAGGAATACTATATAGAACTTAGAAAGAAGAGTGCTGAGAAGGAGGACGCCCCGCTAGCCATAACCACCAGGCAGCTTGAGGCTCTGGTTAGGTTGGCTGAGGCGCACGCCAAGATGAAGCTAAAGAACAAGGTCGAGGCTGAGGACGCTGTTGAGGCAGTGAGGCTAATGAACTCCGTTTTAGAGCATGTAGGGATGGACGTGGAGACGGGAGCTATAGATATAGACCTGATAATGACTGGAAAGCCCAAGAGCATGCGGGAGAAGGAGGTAACGGTTGTCAAGTTAATTAGGGATATACTCAAATCAGGTGAGGAGTGTGTTAAGTACAAGGATCTCCGCAAGAAGATCTCTGATTATGGAATAGATGAGGAAAGCCTCGAGAAGATACTCAGGAACTTAAGGCGGAATGGAGAGATATTCGAACCTAAAGCATCTTGCTACGCGATAACAGATTAATGTAAGGAAGTAATAGCACCAGCACAGGAGTTGATCCTTATTCTTATGCGGGGGCTGCCCGCGCCTGCTGGTCTCTCGGACCTCCTCCAGAAGTCCTCGCTTAAACATGCCTAACGCATCCTCAAATCTAGTAACCCCGCTGACCGGGATGTAGTACACCTCGACGCCTTTCATCACTAAAAAAATCTATTATGTTATGCCCTGATCCACGTTCATGATCTGCGTTGGGGGTTCTCAACTATCTCCAAGACCCTGCAGTCCTTATAGCTGATCTCAGCGAGCGCAAAGTGCAGTGTTCTTCCAAAGTGCGGGTAGACGTACACCAGGTCTTGAGGGATTCTGTAGACTGGAATCGCTACTATCACACAGCCTGACCCCTACTGCTTGCCCTCTCTCAGCTCCTGAAGCCTCTGTTCTATGTCCTTCAGCACTACATCACTTAAGTATTTCCTTACTTCCTCTAAGTACCTGATTTCGCCTTCCTTATCCATCCATGGCAGCGGTGAATAGGGATATGACCACCGACACCAGCTCCTGCCACACCAATGCCCGGGCCTCTTCCAAGGCGGTAGGTGAGCCCATGGTCCATGACCTGGATATAGTTCTCTCCACCACATTCTTCATCACCATTTTGATACTTGTTTCAAAAGTTAATAAGCTTTACGCGCTGACTCTCCCCTCAATATTTTCCCTAGATTTTGAAACTAATTTAAACGGCTTGCCCTCAACGAGGGCCTCAGCTATCTTAACCCTGCATGTCTCAAGTATTCGCCAGAAGGTTGCCTTCGAAACCCCCATCCTTGCAGCAGCCTCGTCTGTTGAGAGTTCGTCCAGGTGTATGAGCTTGAGGGCCTCAACTTCGTAATCATACACCTCCACAAACTCGGTTGGTTGCAAGCCCTTCACAGTCTTGATAGGTAGGTAGAAAACCTCCTCTAGGTTAAGCCTGCTTTTAACACCTACGGGCGGCCTACCCCTGCAACGCCAGGGGCCCCGCATACATCTAGGCATGCATCACCCATCCTCACTAATGATTGAATAACATGCATTATAATCTTTATTGCAGTATCTGTAACCTCGTCGGGTTTTCAAGTTTATAAGCTCTACGTATTAAGTGGTTTTGGGTCGGGTAGATGTGCGAGTTAACTGTGAAGTTGAGCAACGGTAAGGAAGTGGCGGTCACTGAGGAAGTCCTTGATACGGTATACAGGTATATCAGGTTCTCGTTGACTTTGGAGGAGCTGGCACGGGAGCTGGGGCTTGAGAGCTGGGAGGAGGCGTATGACTTCGTGAAGAGGTTCCCGGCTTGGGTGGCTTGGTCACCGCCGTCATTCTTTAGGTACGTCAAGGAGAGACTCTGTGTTGGGCGCTGAGGGGTGCTGGCCTCCGACATACATAGCCACAGTTGAGTACGGTAGGGAGGAGTTCGCTGAAAACGAGTTAGGCGACTCGTTCTTCTATCTAGATCCGGGGATTAAGGTCTGCAGGACGCGGTACGGTGGGGTTCTTCTAATCAAGACCACAGTTACGGACGAGGAATTAGCTGTGAGGCTTCTTACGGTTGCAGTTCCTTCCTCGCTTCGCAGGTTAATGAAGGTGCTCTTCTGTTGCGGGGTCAACGATCTGGTGCCCTGCATTAACGCTAACGTGGAAAAGCTTTCGGGTTTTTCTGCGTCCTCTCTTAGGGTGAGCGAGAGGTCGGGCATCACCAGGAGGTTCATCCGTGAGTTACTTGGGGTGGTCGGTGACAGGGTCTCGGGCAACGGTTCCGGAGGTATATTAAGCGTTGAACCTCTAGAAGATTCGGTGTGCTTCGCTAGGCAGGTCTTTAGTCATATCCCCCATCACGATGGCTTGTAGTTTTAAAACACTGATTAACTTCCTTAATTGGGGGTGAAGATGGGGGAGCTGAAGGGTTTTGAGGTGGTGGACGTTCCCGTCCCTCAAGGCACTAACGTCATATTAGGACACACACACTTCATAAAATCCGTTGAGGATCTATACGAAGCGCTAATCACGTCCTCCACCTCAATTAGGTTTGGTCTAGCTTTCAACGAGGCCAGCGGTGAGAGGCTGGTTAGGAGTGATGGGAATGACGAGGAACTCGTTAAGCTGGCTGAGGAGGTCGCTTTCAGAATAGGCGCTGGACATACCTTCATCATATACATCAAGAACGCGTGGCCTATAAACGTGCTGAACTCGATTAAGAATGTTCAGGAAGTATGTAGCATATACACTGCCACAGCGAACCCTGTCCAGGTTATCGTGGCCACGACCAATCAGGGTAGAAGTGTCGTTGGGGTTGTCGATGGTTATACTGTGGTTGGCGTTGAGGGTGTTGAAAATAAGAGGCATCGCCACGAATTCCTTAGAAAAATTGGTTATAAAAGGTAGGTTTAACCGCACGTAAGCGGGTTGATCAACCATTGCCTGACGCCGTAGTTAGATGCTTGGTCAGGCAGGAGCTCCCGTTGCTTGACGACGTCAAGGTGTCGCTCTATAGAGTGGTTAGGAGTCTATCCTTCGAGGCGTTCGAGAAGGGCATGGATTACATTCAGCAAACCGAGGTAGACGATCTGACCGGATTCGACTATGTAAGGGAGCTCTGCAAGGGCTCAGACGCTGCGGGCGTGACCATGGATAGCTTATCGTTCTTCATGCATCTTAGAAAGTCGCCTCCTTCTCACGTTCAGCTACTTACAGTGCCGTCATTAGTTAAGAGTCTACAAATACTGAAAGTTCTTGAAGGCGATGTAGCGCACGAAGGTTCGGAGCATCGTCAGCAGAGTGGAGATGCCCTAGAAGTCGCCGGCTTCAGGCTGGTGCCGGAGACCATTAAGTTGGAGGAGGATCTGATAGCCTACGACTCGAGCATAGATGGAATTCCAAGCCACAGCTTCCTGGCCTTGAAGGTAGTCGGCGAAGGTGTGGAGAGGGTGATCACCAGAGATGAACTAATTGCTCGTGCCAACAGGTTCAAATCTCGCGCATCACCGAGCACTTCAGTTAAGACCCAGAGGAGGGCGCGTAAAATCCGTAGGAGGAGAAGAGGCGGTAGGAAAGGGAGGGGTAGAGACGTAAGAGCTAAGCCTGGCAGGACCGGGAGGAAGGGAGGAAGAAATGGCAGAAAAAGGGGTGGTTCAGGGATCTCTTCTCGAGGTTCAAAGAAGTAAAGCCAGTATTGCTTTCTGGGCGTGGAGTCTGTTCTCGGCTTGATCCCAGACCACAGACCAGTGACCGTCGATAACCTCATCAACTACCTCCATACCCCTGAGCGCTGGCAGGCAATGCATGAAGATAGCGTCCTTTCTGGCCAGCCTCATCAACTCGGGCGTTACTCTAAACTTGCTCAAGTCCTTCACGCGTCTTTCCCTCTCCGCCTCCTGACCCATGCTCACCCACACATCAGTGTAGACTACGTCGGCAGCCCTTACGGCTTCTTCAGGGCTTCGGACGATCTCAACTGTTGCGCCTGAGGAGGAGGCCTCCTCCTCAGCCAGTTTGAGGATCTCGGGGTTGGGATCGTACCCCTCTGCCGTGCCTATTCTCACGTTAAGCCCTAGCTTGCTAGCCGCCAGGAGTAACGAGTGCGCTACGTTATTCCCTCCATCGCCGACGTACGTCAGGTTTACCCCTTTAAGTCTTCCCTTCTTCTCGTATATGGTTAGCATGTCCCCGACTGCCTGGCAGGGGTGCTCTCTATCGCTCAGGGCGTTTATGACTGGCACTTCTGCATGCTTAGCCAACTCCTCAAGGTCGCTGTGCTTGTAAACCCTGGCAACTATACCGTCGACGTATCTCTCTAACACCCTAGCGGTGTCCGCTATTGTTTCCCCCCTACCCAGCTGGAGTTCCTGCCAGTTAACGGTTATTGGATGTCCTCCTAACTGCACTATGGCTTGCTCGAAACTGATCCTGGTCCTTGTGCTTGGTTTCTGGAATATCATCATAACTGCCTTACCTGCAAGCACAGGTATTACCCTCTCACCGCTGTAGAACCTCTGTTTAAGACTGGAGGCTGTATCTATCACGAACTTCAACTCCTCTGCGGTGAAGTCAGCGACCGATATGAAATCCTTACCCTGCATGCTCCTCAAACTAGCTCACCCTATCTTCTCACATGGGAACCCAAATAAAGTTTATTTAGCTCTTGTTGCGGTAGAATATACTTGAAGGCAATGAGTGAGATAAGATTACTACTTAGGATAGCTGAGGAGAGGGGGGGTGTCAAGCCAGGGTTCTCGCCATACCATGTCTTCAGAGTTCTAGACATGCTTCATCGTCACAGCGTGTGCGGTAGGCATGAACTGATGAAGGAGCTCGGATTGGGGGAGGCGAGCATTAAGACTTTAATAAGTAGGTTAAAGGAGGCAGGTCTTGTCGAGACCTCAAGACCTCATGGCACTAAGTTGACTGAAACGGGTAAGGAGCTAGCTACCAAGCTCAAGCGGCTCATTAAGTTGATCCCGAACCTGGAGTTAAGCGAGATGTGTATGAACTGTAGGGTCTCAGGGATTATCCTTAGTAACGGCTACTCCTACGTGCCTGTAGTGGGGGGCGTGATACTCTTCAGGGACTTGGTCGTTAGGGAGGGGGCTGACGGAGTGCTGATAATCACATGTTCAGGCAGGACCCTCTACCTACCCACGCCCAGCGGGTTTGAGGAAGTGCGTGTTGAGGCCTTGAACCGCTTAGTTGGTGAGTACGGCGTTGGGGACGGTGACTTGATAGTCTTAGGCATGTGTTACAGTCACGACGGCGAGAGGTGCCTTGCAGCAGCTGTGAACACAGTTCTCAAGATTCTAGCGTCTTGAGGTGTTTGGTTGAAGAGTGGGGTTGCGCTATACACAGGAGGTAAGGACTCCCACTATGCATTAATCGAAGCGTTGAGGAGGGGGGTACAAGTTGATCTGCTGATTATAGTTATCCCCGCGGTCACCGATTCATGGATGTTCCACACAGTCAACATAAGTCTATCGCAGCTTCACGCGGACTTAATGGGTCTCAACAAAATAGTTGTCCAAGTCAGCGGTGTTAAGGAACGTGAGGTTCGTGAGATAATTTCATCGCTTAGGGTGCTGGACTTAAACATGAGGTACGACTACATAGTCTCAGGCGCTGTCGCCTCTAAGTATCAGAAGGATAGAGTAGATCTCATCGCTGAGGAGCTCGGTCTGAGGCACATGCCACCCCTCTGGGGCCGCGATCAGGAATCCCTCCTCAACGAGGAGGTTAAGTCCCTAAGCTTCGTAGTGACGGCGATCCAAGCCTACGGACTTAACTTAAGGTGGTTAGGGAGCGTTATCAATGCAGTGCGGGTTAAAGACTTCCTGAGCGATGTTAGAAACGCTTCAGTGAGCCCTGTAGGTGAGGGAGGCGAATTCGAAACATTCGTCGTGACTTCGAGGCTCTTCAGGAGCGGAGGGCTTTACATCAACTCTGCCGAGCTGGTCACATACCCGCAACACGGGCTTGGCTACTACTACATTAAGAAAGCCACTACATATAGTTACTCAAGCTCTTGATATCGCGGCCTGCAAAACCTCAAATCCCCCCAGTGCAAGGCTCCCACCCTGACCTTAAAGGGTCAGGCTTCGGTTGCGAGGTCTATGGATTGGGGTAGTAGAGGCTGTGGAGCATGTCGAGGTGGTTTTCGCTGTCGGAAAGCTATTTCTTAACCCAAGCATCGAGTCCCTTGAGAGATGCTTTAAAACTTTCTCTGTATGCTTTCCTCAACCTCTCTATAGCGCTGTTGACCCTCTCCTCCGAGAAGTCACGTTCATCGACTAGGATTCTCTTTATTGCTTCTGCGTCCGGCTCCGCCCATTTTATCGTGTACGTGCTCGTCACCGGGGGATTGAGGAAGATCTTCCTGATTTCCTCATAGTTGAAGTCTATCTTAACGTTGGGCAGTGTTTTAATTGCGTTATCTAGGGTGCCGTGGGTTTTTATTAGCTTGAAGGCTGTCTTAGGTCCTACACCCTTCACACCGTCAGGGTTGAAGTCTGTTCCCAGAAGTATTGCGATATCCACTAGTTGCTCGCGTGTTACGCCAAGTGATTTTAGGAGGTTATCTAGCTCAATTAATTCAGGTCTTACATCGACATACACTTCCTTGCCCGGCAGCTTACGCTTGCCGCTGATAGTTATGTTCCGCAGAAGTCTAGGGGTGTTGAAGAGTAGAGAGTCGTAGTCCTGGGAAACTGAGGCCCACACGTCACCCTTCCTAGCCATGTGCGCTGCCTGGGCCTCCCCCTCTGACGGGGCGTTGACATAAGGTATGCCCATCGCATTTAATAACTTTCTGGAGTCGTCCACCATCTCCGTCGTCAGTCTGCCTGTAGCTTGAGCATACTTCCTAGCCTCCTCAACCCTCCCCTCGGCTAATGCAGCCTCATACTTCTTGAGGGACTCCTCCCTGATTGCCGTCCTCTCCGCTATCTCCTTAGCCTTCAGCTCGGGCGGCTTCCCGTCGAAGACGTAGACGGGCTTGAGGCCGGACTCAACCAGGTTTATCGTTCTGTAGAAGAGCCCGCTTAGGTGACTGGTTACGCGTCCCCTACCGTCCATCAGCGGCGTCCCGTCGGGCTGCCTTATTGCTGCCAGGAACTGGTGGAGCGCGTTGTAGGCGTCGATAGCGACTGCCTTACCCCTCAGCTCCCTTAAGTCGTTAATAACTTTGACTGCAGGGCTTCCCTCAATTAGCTCCCTCAGGTCGACCCCCAAGCGTCTAGCCCCGCAAGACTTAAACAACTCAAAGTTATTATTTATAATTATTTATAACTAGCGTGTTGCGTTAGTTATTAGGTGAGGAAATCACGGACAGTGAGAGGCAGGAGGACTTCACCTCCTACCTAGTGGACATAGCCCGCAAGTGGTCTAGAGTATGGGCTGAGAGCGGGGTCTACAATGCCGACCCGAAGGAGGGGACTCCCAAGTACTTCCTAACTGCGGCCTTCATGTATCCTAACGGACCAGCGCACGTCGGGCATGCCAGGACATACTTAATCCCTGACATACTGGCCAGGTTCATGAGGGGGATGGGGTATAATGTGCTGTTCCCTATGGGTTTCCACTATACAGGAACTCCCATACTGGCTCTGGCGGAGGGGCTGGCTGCAGGTAATGTGGAGTACGTGAGTAACTTAGCTAAGGTATTTCAAGTCGATCAGCAGGAGCTCGCGAAACTGAAAGACCCTATATCGGTGGCTAGGTTCTTCCACGAGGTCTCTAAGGAGGCTATGAAGCTCTACGGGCTCTCCATAGACTGGAGGAGGGAATTTACTACCATCGACCCTGAGTTCAAGTCGTTTATTCGCTGGCAGTTCAGGAAGCTCCTCGAGTCGGGGTACCTGACTAGAGGGTCTCACCCTGTGGGGTGGTGTCCTCACCACAACATGCCGGTAGGAATGCATGACACGAAGGGCGATGTAGAGCCTGAGATAGATGAAATCTACCTGATAAGGTTTAAGGGCCTTGACGGTTTAGGCTACGTCGTAGCTACCTTGAGACCTGAGACCGTGTTGGGCGTTACCAACTTGTGGATCAACCCTAATGTCAGGTACTGTGTTTCACGCGTGAAGACCCCTAACGGACTCGACACTTGGGTTACTTCATGTGATGCCGCCGAGAAGTTGAGCTTCCAGAGGGCTGTGGAGATCCTCCAGGAGATCGACGGGAGGGAGTTGATAGGCAGGCAGGTTGTGAATCCCCTCACAGGCCGTGTGGTTCAGGTGATTGAGGCCTCGTTCGTCAGTCCCAAGTTTGGGACGGGCGTGGTTATGAGTGTACCGGCGCACGCTCCCTACGATTACGTCGCGCTCAGAGATTACGTGCTCACTAGAGCGGGGGGGACGTGGGAGGGCTTAGAGCCCATACCGCTAATAACTGTGGGGGGCTTCAGTGAGGTACCAGCTAAGGACGTCGTCGAGAGGTTAGGTGTTAAGTCTCAGGAGGATCGTGAGGCACTCGATGAGGCGACTAGAGAAGTTTACCGTACTGAATATGAGTCAGGGGTCATGCGTTCAGACCTTGCTAGACTCGTTATTTCTGAAGTTATTGAAGGGTCCAGGGAGTTTGTTAGTGAGTGGGTTGCAGGCATCCCGGTTAAGGAGGCTCGCGACAGGATTAAGAGGTTCCTCTCGGAGAGCGGCTTCGGAGACTCCATGTATGAGGTAATGAATGCTCCCGTGTACTGCAGGTGCGGCACTGAGATAGTGGTTAAGGTGGTTGAGGATCAGTGGTTCATTAACTACGGCGATCCTGCATGGAAGGAACTGGCTGTCAAGGCTTTGAATATGATGAGGGTAATCCCCGAGGAGGCGAGGACTCAATTCCTCAACACGATTTACTGGCTTAAGGAGAAGGCGTGTACGAGGAGTAGAGGGTTAGGCACTGAGTTGCCTTGGGCGCCAGGCTGGATAATCGAGTCCTTAAGCGACTCCACAATCTACATGGCTTTCTACACAGTCATTCATGGTATAAGAGGTCGCAGGATACCGCCTGAGAAGCTGAGTTACAAGTTCTGGGATTACGTGATGCTAGGTTTAGGCGATGCGGCGGAGTTGGGCAAGGAGCTCGGTCTAGATCCTGAGGTGTTGAGGGATTTGAGGAGGGAGTTTCTCTACTGGTATCCGCTGGACTCGCGTCATAGCGGTAAGGACTTGATACCAAACCATCTGACCTTCTTCATATTCAATCACACCGCCATATTCCCGGAGGCTCTGTGGCCTAAGCAAATAGTGGCTAACGGGTGGGTGCTCATACAGGGGGAGAAGATGGCCAAGTCAAGGGGGAATATATTCCCACTTCACTGGCTGATCAACACCTACTCACCAGACGTGGTGAGGCTGGCCATAGCTTCGGGCGCTGAGGTTGAGAGCGATCTGAATCTTGACATAGACGCTGTAGATGCTATACGCATCAAACTAAGCAGCATCCACAACCTGGTTCTAGAGGTCTTCAAATCCGTGGGGTTAAGCGATGACGTCGGATTGCCTGAGAAGTGGTTGCTTTCTAGGTTTGCGAGGAACGCGGTGGGGGCTTACAGCGATTTAGCCGACGTTAAGATTAGGGCGGCGTGCCTTAAGATCTTCTACAACATACATCAAGACGTCCTGAAATATCTTAAGATGGTTGAGAGACCTTCTAGAGTGTTGAGGGACTTAATGATCTTGTGGCTTAAGTTAATGCATCCAGTAACGCCCTTCATAACTGAGGAGCTGTGGCATAAGATCGGCGTGGAGAGCCTCCTAACTACTGAGAGACTGCCGTCTAGGGAGGAGTTAATGGGGATGATCGACGATGTTGTGGAGTTAGATTACGCGTTCCTAGAGAGGTTCATCGACGACTTGAAGAGCTTGTCAAGGGTTGTCAAGGGCGGTGAGGCCGTCGTGTACGTGGTGCCCAACACGGAGTACAGGCACCTGATTGAGGTTGTGAGGATTCTGAGGGGAGGCGGCCGGATAGGCGATGTAATAAAGTATCTGGTATCCAGCGGTGTAGTTGACTCAAGACATGCTCCCAGAGTAGCCAGAACTCTCGTGGATCTCATAGCCTCATTGCCTCCTGAGTTATTGGATACCATAGTCAGGGTTGGTTCGATAGACGAGTATGCAGTTCTCACTAGGTTCAAGAAATACGTAGAGGATGAAACAGGGGTGAAGATACTGGGCGTGTATAGAGCGGATGACGGTAGCGCGCCGGACTATAACGGGAAAAAGAGGAACGCCCTCCCCCTCAGACCGAGCATTCATATATTGCCTCAGTCTTAGGAATTTACGTTGTAGAGTCTGCTGGTGATGAGGTATGAGGAAATTACTTCGAAGCCTAGCGATCCCGCTTGCACTAATATCCTACGGGCTTCTGGCGATAGTGGCACAACCCCTCATAATTAGGTTCCTGGTATACGTGCTTGCGCTGAGTGATCGGTCCCTACCGATGCAGGTGCTCGGCTTTCTTTTCTATTTAATGCTAAACGCACTCCTGCTATATTTATGGTTTAGACTAACTAAGTTCGTCAAGAATAGGGAGGTATTAAGGAAGGGGTCCTCAGCCTAACAGCAATTCCATGATTTGTTGGAGCTCAGCGCTACAGTGGCTCCTCATCCCCTCAGTCCGCCCGTCGTCGACCTCACAGCCCCAATTTTAAGCCCTGTAGAAGGATAATAAGTGATGGAGGTGGTCTCCCCCAGCAAATTGCTTCAGGCTCTGAATACTTATATAGGATGCTCGTAATTTACATCATGAGTGGAGGGTCCTCTGAGAGGAGGCCTAGTAAAGTATCCCAACACCTATACAAGGCATAGATTAGGGGGCGGATGCTGAATCGTAAGTCAGTGAACCCCCAAACGCCAAGGGAAGAGATCGGTTTCGGTGATGTGTACCTCCGGAACTGAGCCTTGATGAGAAGGCATTTGTCTGAAGCCTCATCGTCATGAGGGAGTTTCATAGTTGAGGGGAGGGTCCTTATCCTTGGGTGCCTCGTGATTGTCGAGCTTAAAAACCCGTGTCGCGGGCGGGTACGGGAGACTTGAGCTGCTATCATCGCGTGGGTTTCTCATCATGCTATCTCAGCGCTTATAGACCCAAATCATCACTTAACTATACGTCGGTGAGGCTATTATACTTCATTATGAGGGGTTGCAGACGACTGAACAGTGCTGAACAATCCTAATAGACCTCCATGAATATAGAAACGGTTGCGGCTGGGCATTTACAAGAGTTAATACCTCCTAGGCATCTCATTATTAGTGTGATGTTGGGTGAGGTGGTACTTAAGCAGGAAGGCACGTGATCTAACGATTAGGGCTGACTCACTACTCGCGCTATCCTCAGCTAGGAAGGTGTTTAAGAACGTCGAGCTCTCCCACACGCTCGGTCTGAGCGAGGCCGCCCTGAGTAAGTACTATCACGGCATCACAGTTCCGGCGACACCTATGGCTGCACGCTTGCTGAGCGTTTTAATGAGCGATGAGTTCGCCAAGAAGTACGTCGGCAGGTTCATGAATAAGATCGGATGGGATTTGAGGAAGGCCTTCACAGAACCTCAGTTCATCAACTTCGTTTCAATGTACCTAAAGTATAAACTCATGGATAAATTACCTGGACTTTTTGTCAACAAATTCCTGTCCCTGCCTGACTACTCTATGAGCATCGCCTCCTACCTGTCCGTATCGCTTGAAATACCTCTAGTCATAACTGCTGAGGAGAACTCAATCATAGGGTTAGAGGCGAGGGGGAGGTCGTATACAGCCCTCCAGAAGGGTGACTACGTAATCTCCATCCACGCTATACTTAACAAGGAAATAGCTGAGTACTTTAGCTACCTGGTCGAAGCCTATAACCTGAAGTACGTGATGGCGCTCTCGCTAATTCTGATGGACGAGGACAGGGTTTCAGAGATACTTAAGTCTCCTATAATATATTACCTGATACCGTAATGCAATCCCCCCAGCTTACAGGACTCTGTTCTTAGATCGTAGAGGTAGATTGTGGCGGGCCCGCCGGGATTTGAACCCGGGACCTACGGGTTAAAAGCCCGCCGCTCTACCTGGCTGAGCTACGGGCCCGTCCAACAGTTATACTTATTAACTCCCTTTAAAACTTTTGTTTTGATAATGTGAGGTTTAAAGCTTAAAATGTGTGTTCTGATTTTCTTGTTTAGCGGGAGAGGGTCGTGATATGGCAGGCGAGAAGTTTAACATATTGGAGCATGAGCTGGTGCCTAAGCATGAGGTTCTGAAACCTGAGGAGGCTGTGGAGGTTCTGAGGTCTCTAGGCGTTAAGCCTGAGCAACTTCCTTACATGAGGGCGTCTGACCCTGTGGCCAGGGCCATAGGAGCTAAGCCCGGCGATATAGTTAGGATTACCCGTAAATCCCCTACAGCCGGCAAGATCATTGTTTACAGGTTTGTTATAGCCGGGTGATCATGTATGGAGGATCCTGTAAAGATCGATAAGGAAGTACGTTGGCTACTCATTGAGTCCTTCCTGAAGGAGAAGGGCCTAGCAAAGCAGCACCTCGACTCCTATAATGAGTTCGTTACTTCAGGAGTTAAAAAGATCGTTAAGGAGTTGGGCAGGATAGACATAGCTCACCAGAAGATATACATGGAGGTTCTTGACATCAGGGTCGGCGAGCCGGAGGTCAGGGAAATCGAGGGTGCAGTTATACGTGGGCTCGAGAACTTAAACCCCACCATCGCCAGGATCCGTAACCTGACTTATAGCGCGCCAATGTTCCTCAAGATCGTAATTCATGAGGACGGGTTTGAGTACATTGAAGACAATGTCCCGCTCGGATACCTGCCAGTCATGATTAGGTCTGTCCTGGATCCCACGAGCAGGCTGAGTAAGGAGGAGTTGATTAAGTATGAGGAGGACTGGAGGGATCCCGGCGGCTACTTTATAATCAACGGTTCGGAGAGAGTTATAGTCGGCCAAGAGGATTTAGCCCCTAACAGGGTATTTGTTGACTACGGCAAAGAGGCTTCCTCAATAACCCATACCGCCAAAGTGATCTCAGCGTCGGCAGGCTACAGGGTTCCAATAATACTTGACCGGCTGAAGGACGGGACTCTGGTCATCAACTTCCCGTCAATACCCCAGAAGGTGCCGTTCGCGGTTATGATGAGGGCCTTAGGCCTTGAAACGGACATGGAGATAGCTCTCGCAGTATCGCCGGATCCTGAGATCCAGAAGGAGCTGATTCCGTCCCTATACGCTGCTAGGGAGATTAAGAAGCATGTAGAGGCGTTAGATTACCTAGCCTCAAGGGTTACCATAGGAATAACAGATCCTGATGCTAGGCGTAACAGAGTCCTCCAGATACTTGATCTGTACTTCATGCCTCACTTAGGTAACACGCCGAACGCTAGAATCCTGAAGGCTCTATATCTGGGTCAGATGGCCTGCAAGCTGATAGAGTTGATGCTTGGGAGAAGGAAGCCTGACGATAAAGACCACTATGCTAACAGGAGGTTAAGGCTCGCCGGCGACCTGCTCGCCCAGCTCTTTCGGGTCGCTTTTAAGGCCTACGTTAAGGACCTGAGGTACCAGATAGAGAGGTACAGACTGACTAAGGGCAGGAGACTCTCACTAAAGGCGCTTGCTAGACCCGACATAATAACTGAGAGGCTTAACTACGCACTAGCCACAGGGAACTGGGTCGGTAATAGGACAGGTGTGAGTCAGATACTCGATAGAACCAACTGGATCTCAATGCTCAGCCACTTGAGGAGGACCGTGGCCCCGCTGAGTAGGGGACAACCACACTTTGAGGCTCGTGATCTGCATCCAACACAGTGGGGGAGAATATGCCCCTTCGAAACTCCCGAAGGCCCTAACTGTGGTCTCGTCAAGAACTTGGCACTATCTGCCTACGTTACTGCAGGTATTGATGAATCCTTGATCCTCCCATACCTTCAGGAACTAGGGATGATCCCGTTGCTTGAGGCGTACGAGAGGCTCAGGAAGGGCGACGAGGAGTTGGCGGAGGCCATACCCAACTATGCTAAGATATTCCTCAACGGCACTTTGATAGGTTACTACCCCGGCGAGGACGCGTCCGAGCTGGTTAGGAGCCTGAGGAAGCTGAGGAGGAGTGGTAAGCTACATCATGAGGTGAACATCTATTACGGCAGAAGCGAGTACATCAACGAGGTTCACGTCAATTGCGACAGCGGCAGAGTTAGAAGGCCGCTGCTCATCCTTGAGGAGGGTAAGCTCAAGATCTCCGGCGAAGTTGTTGAGAAGCTCCGTGCCGGTAAGCTGTCATTCAGTGACTTAGTGAGCATGGGCGTGGTCGAGTACTTAGATGCTGAGGAGGAGGACAATTCCCTAATCGCGTTGGACCCTGAGGACGCAGGTAAAGAGCACACTCACCTAGAGCTATATTCCCCGTCTATCCTGGGGGTCGCTGCAGTTCTTATACCTTACGGTAATCACAATCAGTCACCACGTAATGCTTACGAAGCCGCGATGGCTAAGCAGGCCGTCGGGTTAAACGCCGCCAACTTCCATTTAAGGTTTGACAGTAGGGCCCACTTCCTACATTATCCGCAGAAGCCGGTTGTGCAGACCAGGTTCCTAGACTTGATCGGGTTTAACTCAAGGCCTGCTGGACAGAACTTCGTGGTTGCGATACTGTCGTTCACCGGTTACAACATGGAGGACGCTGTTATAATGAATAAATCCTCGGTTGAGAGGGGGCTCGCCCGATCCACGTTCTTCAGGGAGTACAGCACTGAGGAGCTCCGATACCCTGGTGGGCAGCGGGACATGATAGGCATCCCCGACATCAAGGTTAAGGGTTACAGGGGTAAGGAGAACTACGAATATCTGGATGGTGACGGAATAATACCGCCTGAAGTCGACGTAACGTCTGGCAGGGTCCTAGTGGGCAAGACGTCGCCGCCCAGGTTCCTTGAGGAGTATAAGGAGTTCGGCTTGGCGAGTGAGACTAGGAGGGACTCGTCCGTCAGCCTCAGACACGGTGATAGGGGGATTGTGGACGCTGTGGTGGTGACGGTTGATGGTGAGGGCAATAAGTTCATAAGAGTCAAGGTCAGGGATCTGAGGATACCTGAGATAGGCGATAAGTTCGCGTCTAGACACGGCCAGAAGGGTGTGGTCGGCCTGCTTGTACCTCAGTATGACATGCCGTACACTTTTGACGGGGTGACGCCAGACCTTATAATCAATCCTCACGCACTGCCGTCCAGAATGACGGTGGGTCAGTTGATAGAGTCGATAGCCGGTAAGGTAGGGTCGCTCAGAGGGGGGTTGGTCGATGGGACTCCGTTCTTCGGCGAGAAGTTTGATGATTTGAGGAGGGAGCTCCTCCTCTACGGCTACCCGCAGGACGGCACCGAGCCCATGTATGACGGCAGGACGGGCGAACTCATATCGACCCCCGTCTTCATAGGTGTAGTGTACTACCAGAGGCTCCACCATATGGTCGCTGACAAGTTGCATTCGAGGTCCAGGGGGCCTGTGCAGTTGCTCACCAGGCAGCCGACCGAAGGCAGGGCCAGGGAGGGCGGCTTGCGCTTCGGGGAGATGGAAAGGGACGCCATAATAGGCCATGGAGCACCCGTACTGCTTAAGGAGAGGCTTCTAGACAGTTCGGATAGGTATACAGTATATGTTTGTGAGAAGTGCGGCCTGCTAGGATGGTTCGACAGAAATAAGGGCAGATACGTATGTCCGGTGCATGGCGATGAGGGTAAGTTGGTTCCCGTTGAGGTTTCATACGCGTTTAAGCTGTTGGTACAGGAGATGATGAGTATGTTAATCTATCCGAAGTTAGTACTCAGAGATAGGTTCTCGGGTGATTAGGGATGCCTAACGGAAAGGAGGTCAGAAGCATTAAGTTCGGCATACTCTCGCCTGACATGATACGTAAGATGTCGGTAACGGCTATAGTGACTCCAGACGTCTATGACGAGAACGGCATGCCTGTGAAAGGAGGTGTTATGGACCCTAAGTTGGGCGTCATAGAGCCTGATCAGAAGTGCGAGACATGCGGTAATAAACTCGCTACATGTCCCGGCCATTTCGGTAGCCTAGAACTCGCCAGGCCCGTCATACACATAGGCTTTGTCAAGCACATACACGAGATCCTTAAAGCCACGTGTAGGAAATGTGGTAGACTCAAGCTCCCTGAGGAGGAGGTTGACAGGTACCTGGACCTGCTGGACAGGTTGAAGGATAGGTGGCCTCAGCTAGCTGATTCGCTTTCTGAGCACGTTAAAAGGAGGGCTATGAAGGTCTTCGAGTGCCCGCACTGCGGTGAGAAGCAGTATAGAATACGCTATGAGAAGCCGACTACCTTCATTGAGGAGGGGCCGTTGGGCAAGCTCCCTCCGACATTCATTAGGGACTGGCTGTCAAGAGTTCCGGACAGACACTTGAGGGTAATGGGTTACGATCCGGAGGTATCGCATCCCTCATGGGCTGTGATAACGGTCCTACCCATACCCCCCATAGCCGTCAGGCCCTCCATACTCCTTGAAACCGGCATCCGCGCTGAGGACGACCTGACCCACAAGCTGGTTGACATAATAAGGACTAACGAGAGGCTTAAGGAAGCCATCAACGTTGGTTCGCCGGAGATAATAATAGAGGATCTGTGGGATCTGCTTCAGTACCACATAACTACCTACATAGATAATGAAGTTCCTGGGGTGCCTCCTGCTAAGAGGAGGTCGGGGTCCCCGCTCAGAACCCTGGCGCAGAGGCTTAAGGGTAAGGAAGGACGCTTCAGAAACAACCTATCAGGTAAGCGTGTCGACTTCTCGGCTAGAACAGTCGTCTCACCGGACCCCTACCTGAGCATTAACGAGGTAGGGGTTCCTGTCGAGGTTGCTACGAATCTAACGGTTCCTGTTAGGGTGACGTCATGGAATATAGAGGATATGAGGAAGTACGTTCTCAACGGCCCCTTCAAGTATCCAGGCGCTAATTACGTCATAGAGCCGAACGGGCGTAGGCTGGATCTCAGATACAATAAGGATCTGAAGGCGGTGGCTGAGGGGTTGAAGCCGGGGTTCATAGTTGAGCGTCACTTGATAGACGGTGATATAGTCCTCTTCAATAGGCAACCCTCGCTGCACAGGATGTCGATAATGGGGCACATTGTTAAGGTGTTGCCCGGCAGGACGTTCAGGCTGCATCTAGCCGTCTGTCCGCCCTACAACGCCGACTTCGACGGGGATGAGATGAACCTGCATGTGCCTCAGACTCCTGAGGCTCAGGCGGAAGCCCGCACGCTACTCTTGGTTCAGGAGCACATACTCACGCCAAGGTATGGAGGTCCTATAATAGGCGGTATACAGGACTACATAAGCGGCGGCTACCTCCTCTCCTCGAAAGCAGTCCTGCTGACGAAGGACAGGGTGTCGGATCTCCTGGCAAGTATAAACTACGAAGGCGAGATACCGGAGCCCGCGATCCTGGCCCCTAAGCAGGCGTGGCTTGGGAAGCAACTGATAAGCCTTCTCCTGCCGGAGGACTTCAACTTCACTAAGGAGGCTAAGATCTCCAGCGGCGCGCTTAAATGCACTAGCGAGGAGTGTTTCTGGGACTCGTACGTAATAGTTAAGAAAGGGAAGTTCTTGATGGGCGTCATAGATAAGAACACTATAGGTGCGCAACAGCCTGAGTCAATGCTGCACTACATAGTTAGGGAGTACGGTCCCAGCTTCGGCAGGTCATTCATGGACAGGGTTTTCAGGCTCTTCCTAAGATTCATTGAGATGAGGGGGTTCACAATGACTGTAGACGACATATTGATACCTCCTCGCGCATACAGCGAGATAATGGAGGTCTTTAAGAAGGCGTTGGAGGAGGTTAACAGGACCATAGCACTCTATGAGGAGGGGAAGCTTGAAGTCACTCCTGGCAGGACTCTGGAGGAATCGCTTGAGCTGAAGATTCTTGAGATACTGTCTAAGGCTAGGGACGAGGCGGGCGAGGTCGCGGTGAAGTATCTGGATCCATTTAACAACGTCTTCATAATGGCTAAGACCGGCGCCAGAGGCAGTGCCTTAAACATAACTCAGATGGCTGCCATGCTTGGCCAGCAGTCCGTCAGGGGCGAGAGGATTCACAGAGGATACACCGGCAGGACACTGCCCTTCTTTAGGAAGGGTGATATAGGACCTGAGGCAAGGGGTTTCGTCGTGAGCTCCTTCGTCAAGGGCCTCACACCCATAGAGATGTTCTTCCACGCTGCTGGAGGTAGGGAAGGCCTGGTGGACACTGCGGTCAGGACCTCGCAGAGTGGCTACATGCAACGTAGGCTTATAAACTCTTTGCTAGACGTCGTCGTTGAGTATGACGGTACCGTTAGAAGCACTTACGGCGATTTAATACAGTTCCGCTATGGCGAGGACGGAGTCGACCCCAAGAACACCTCCTTCGGTAAGGCGGTTAACGTTGATAGGGTTGTAAAGAGGCATGTGGGGTGGAGGATTGAATGAGCGGGAAGAAGTCTGGGGGTACTAGGAAGAAGGTGACCTCAAGCAAGAAGAAAGCGGTGGTCAGAGCTAAACCCGCAGTCACGAAGGCCGAGGAAATCCTTGAGAGGGTTTCGGAGCCTTACCGTATTGTGAGCAACGTGCTAAATAAGGTGAGCATACCGTCAGAGCTTGTGGATGAGGTTAGGAGGCAATTAATGAATCTCTACGTCTTCCGTGGTCTCACTAGCGAGGATGAGCTGAGTAGAGAAGCCTTGAGATTTAGGGAAGTGTGTTTTAAAGTGAAGAAGGTCGTGGACTCGGTCAGGGATTACGTGCCTGAATCCATCTACAACGAGATGATGGTCACTCTATTCAGGGTTGACGTTAAGTCAGAGTTGAACGAGTCCGAGCTCGTGGCCATCGTTAATGACTGTGTTAGGACGTATCTGGAGTCCCTGGTGGATCCGGGGGAGCCTGTAGGCACTGTGGCGGCTCAATCTATAGGTGAGCCCGGCACTCAGATGACTTTGAGGACCTTCCACTTCGCGGGGGTCAGGGAACTTAACGTCACGTTAGGCCTTCCTAGGCTGATAGAGCTCGTCGACGCTAAGAGGGTTCCTGAGACCCCCATCATGGAGATACACCTAGATGACGTCCACAAGTATGATGAGATGAAGGCCAGGGAGGTTGCAAGGAAGATAGAGTTGACCGTGCTGGAGAACGTCACAAAGTCTGTTGACATAGACCTCTCTGAGATGAAGCTGTACGTAAGGTTGGATCCCGAGATGCTCTACGATAAGGGCCTCAAGCCGGAGGACGTGGCTAAGACGCTCTCGAGAGGTAAGTCGCTGGTCGACAAGGTATCGTTGTCCAGTGAGTCCCCCGATATGATCATCATTGAGATACCTAGGAACTACAGCGACATAATAAAGGCTCAGAAGTTCAGGGATAGGTTGCTCAAGATCAAGATCAAGGGCATTAAGGGCATTAAGAAGGTGATACTTCAGAAGAGGAGAGACCAGGAATCCGGTAGGGAGTACTACGTTCTTATAACGTCGGGCTCCAACCTCGACGCGGTGCTGAAGGTGGAGGGGGTTGATCCTAAGAAGGTGAGGACTAACAGCGTCCACGAGATTGAGGGTGTGCTAGGGATTGAGGCCGCTAGGGAGGCCCTAATGCGGGAGATAAAGAACACGTTGAACGAGCAGGGGCTAGATGTAGATTTAAGGCATGTGATGTTGGTTGCCGACATGATGACTAAATCCGGTAGCTTGAGGCCTATAGGTAGGCATGGCGTGGTCGGTGAGAAGCCAAGTGTTTTGGCTAGAGCAGCTTTCGAAGTCACTGTTAAGAACTTGTTCGATGCAAGCATCAAGGGTGAGGCCGACCAGGTTGTGGGGGTCGCGGAGAACGTCATAATAGGGCAGCTTGCACCAATAGGTACCGCTTTAGTAGAGCTTAAAATGAATCCAACGAAAATTAAATCCTTGGTGAGAGAGGAGAGCAGGTGATGTGAATGTCGAAGGAAGTATCCCTCGAAACACCTATAAAACTGCTTTTCAAAACGGGTAAGGTGGTGCTTGGATCCAGGAGGGCTGTGAAGGTCATTAAATCCGGCAAGGCCCTGGGCGTCATCGTAGCCAGCAATATACCTAAGCACTTGGCCGAGGACATAACGTACTATTCAAGAATGAGCAACATCAAACTCATTAAATACCCCGGCAGTAGCTATGACTTAGGGGCGATTTTAGGTAAGCCCTTCCCGGTATCGGTGGTCGCGATCCTCGATGCCGGAGAGTCCAGGATCTTAGAGGCGGGTGAGTAGTAGATTGCCTGTCAAGCTGACTGGTGATGAGCTGAAGTACATCGCGCTTCTGGGCGACATCACAGGCGTCACCGCCAGGGACTGTGTGGTGGACGATGAGTCGAACACCTTAATATTCATAGTTCCGCCAGGCACAGCCGGCACAGTGGTCGGGTTTAAGGGCAGGAATGTGAAACAACTGACTAAGATACTTGGGAGGCGTGTAGAGATAGTGGAGTGGGCTGAAACTCTCGAGGACTTCGTGAAGAACTTGTTCCTGCCGGCCAGGGTCGTGAGCGTAAGGTTAAACAAGCTGAGGGACGGCAGGAAGGTTCTGATGGTTAAGGTGGTGCCGGAGGATAAGGGCATCGCCATAGGTAAGGACGGGAAGAACGTCAGTAAGGCAAGGAAGATACTTAAGAGGTATTATGACATAGACTCTGTTTCAGTGTCTTAACAGCTTCGCGGTTCGTCTACATGGAGATAATGCTTAAAAGTAGTGGAGTTACCTATTCTAGGTGGTGGTTGAGTGCCGGGGAGCAAGGCGCCTAAGGGTCTCTACGCTGCCAGGAAGCTGAAGCTTAAGAGGCTCAAATTTAGGTGGAGTCAGCGTGACTTCAGAATACGCATGCTGAAACTCAAGAAAAAGCATGATCCGCTGGAGGGAGCCCCTATGGCGAGAGGCATAGTCTTAGAGAAGGTCGGTATAGAATCACGGCAACCGAATTCAGCTCTGCGGAAGTGTGTTAGGGTGCAACTGGTTAAAAATGGTAAGGTAGTCACGGCCTTCGTGCCTCAGGACGGTGGGGTCACGTTCATAGACGAGCACGACGAAGTCGTCATCGCCGGCATAGGGGGTACCCTGGGTAGATCTATGGGTGATTTGCCGGGGGTTCGGTATAAAGTCATCATGGTTAACGGCGTGTCCCTAGACGCGCTACTAAAGGGCAAGAAACAAAAACCCCTAAGGTAAGACCTTCTAATAGCGGGCTAAGTTAGAATACTTCAAGGTCTTAAGCTGGATTGCAGTGCATTCCTTCAGATAGAGTGATTTAAAGGAAGACGAAGAAGCGTTCATGAAAAACAGGCA
This sequence comes from Zestosphaera sp., assembly GCA_038727705.1. NCBI lineage: Archaea > Thermoproteati > Thermoproteota > Thermoprotei > Desulfurococcales > Desulfurococcaceae > Zestosphaera > Zestosphaera sp. Next base: position 312,558 of record JAVYVJ010000001.1, read on the forward strand.
CTTAGGTTTGAAAGAGCTGGGAAGGATCATCAAATAAATCTTGGGGATTACTTCTTCTCCTTCTTCTTCTTCTCCTCTTTCTTCGGAGGCTGTTGCGCCGCCATTTTTATTTCTCCGGGGGTTTACACCCCCAAGTAAGTTAGGTTAAAGTAGGGTTTAAAAACGTTGCTGTCTCAGGGCGGTACATGGGGGTTTGCTCTCCTAGCTTTCCATGAGTTGTTGTAGACTCAGTATCATGCATTACTGTTACTCGCTTTCATAAGAGTATTCATCGTCAGGGGGGGTGAACCTCCTAGATATCTCTAGGACCTCCGCTGTCACATACGCTGGTTTGTTAAGCAGTATTGAAAGGAATATGGCGTGGCTTGGTATCACGCGTTTCTGAACTGTTATACCGTCCACTCTCATATGTATTGAAGCACTGTACACGCCCTTGCTTACATCGTATGAATCTATGACCACTTTCCTCACAATGTTCCTGAGTTCCCTGAGTCTGGGCGCCAGTAGCAGGAGTATGTCGAATATAGACTCCCTGCCGCCAGCGGTTTCAGCAGGTGTTTCGTCCTCCACTGGGTTGTTCATCTTCTCTATAGCTACTGCTATCTCGCTAGGTATGTTATACAGTGTGAATAGTTCGTTATTCTCTAGGTAGCAGTGGAGTGCCGCCAGATCCATAAGATCCTCTATATCATTCATCACCACCGCTTCAACCCCGACGATCCTGATCAGGTCGTCTCTCCTATCCTTGCTCAAGCAACACCACCTGAGTATGCCTCGGCGGGGCTTCCCCTACTTCGGGTCTCAACCGGCGCTGTTCCCATATATCTTTCCGCCTCTCGCCATGCTGGCGGGCGTAAGACGCTTCTGCACTCTCGTTTGCCTCTAGGTGAGGAGGATTATAAACTTTAGTTCTCTATCTGTAGCATGGCTTACGAGAAGCAAGACGCTACATAGGGACGTCGTGGCTTATCGCCTGTTTTACTAAGTTCAACGCTTGTATATGGGATCCAGCCCTGAGGGTTCGAGTTCTAAGCTGGCTGACATGAGAAGCAGGGTCGATCCAGCGATTTTGTCATAGGTAGAGTTGGGGGTATGTGTGAGGTCGTACAGTGTGACGTTGCCCGAGATCGAGGTGTTGTTAAACGCCGCAATCCAGGGCCTAGCTCTAAACACGGAATCCCAGTGAGTGGATAGGAAACATGAGTCACTAGTGAAGCTCCTCAGCAAGGGGGTTTAGAAAATTATACGGGGAGATAGTTGAAGTAGTTAAGCGTTCTCACTACGGCTTTGGTTTTTTGGGCATAAGCTATTGAAGGCTTGGAGGTATGGGCGGTATGACAGGTGCAGATGCGGAGGTAGGTTCAAACATATATGAGTCCAAGCGGTTAGAGGGGCTCCATTATAGAGGTTGACGGGGAAACGAGTATTGCATGCCTTAGACCGGGCTTGAAGCCGAACCCTCCGCATGAAGGGAATGCAACCAAACCCTCACTCAAGGGGGTCAGCATCCCATCGAGCCACGCGTGATTCTCCATGATTAGAATGCAAACCCCCTCCATGCCTAGATCTTCGCGACTAAATCCTTATTAAGTCGTTTAGGTAATCTTTAGGTTAGGCTGAGTGCGATGGGCTTAGAGGAGTCTGGTGTAAGGCCTCTGGAGGTAAAACTCTTCGGTAAGTGGGGTTTCGACAATATAGTCGTCAGGGACCCAAGCCTTAAGAAGTATCTCTCGTTGAGGCCTGCCTACGTACCACATACTGGTGGTAGGCATGAGCACAGGAGGTTCGGTAAGGCAGGAGTACCCATAGTTGAGAGACTGATTAATCACCTTATGAAACACGGTAGGAACGCTGGTAAGAAGCACTTAGCATATAACGTGGTCAAGAGGGCCTTTGAACTCATCCACCTCAGGACTAATGAGAATCCGCTGCAAGTCCTCGTGCGTGCCGTGGAGAACTCAGGACCTCGTGAGGAGACGACGAGGATAATGTACGGTGGTATAGTGTACCATGTTGCGGTCGATGTAGCGCCTCTGAGGAGGGTTGACCTCGCTCTGAGGCACATGACTGACGGCGCTAGGCAGTCGGCCTTCAAGTCGGCGAGATCGATAGCCGAGTGCCTCGCTGATGAGATAATAGCTGCGGCGAGCGGTGACCCGAAGAGTTATGCCATATCTAAGAAGGAGGAGATAGAGAGGATAGCCCTAAGTTCAAGGTGATGGAACGTATTTTTAAATGCGTACGTAAATTTTATAAGGAATGTGAAACTATCTATGTGTGGTAAGGTGATGAGTGAATGAGCAGGCCGAAGAAGGAGCACATGAATCTAGTGGTGATCGGGCACGTAGACCACGGGAAGAGCACTTTAGTAGGTCATACCCTACTTAAGCTAGGCGCTCTCGATCCTAAGATGGTCAAGGAAGTTGAGGAAGCTGCCAAGAAGGCAGGTAAGGAGTCGGAGAAGTACGCGTGGTTCCTCGACAAGCTCAAGGAGGAGAGGGACAGGGGCCTCACGATAGCGCTGAGCTTCATGAAGTTCGAGACACCTAAGTACTACTGGACCATCATCGACGCTCCAGGACATAGGGACTTCGTTAAAAACATGATAACGGGGGCCAGCCAGGCCGACGTCGCGTTACTGGTGGTGTCGGCCAAGACAGGGGAGTTCGAGGCCGGTATGAGCAGGGAAGGTCAAACTATGGAGCATATAGTCCTAGCCAGGACTATGGGCATCGACCAAGTAGTCGTTGCGATAACTAAGATGGACATAACTGAGCCCCCGTTCAGCAAGGACAGGTACTTGAAGGTTGTTGACACCTTGAAGAAGTTCATGAGGGGTCTTGGATATAAGGTCGAGACGATACCGTTCATCCCTGTGTCCGGATGGTTGGGCGAGAACCTGACTGAGAGATCGCCTAACATGACATGGTACAACGGACCTACCCTCGTCGAGGCTCTAGACTCCATGCAGCCACCGCCTAAACCTGTCGACAAGCCTCTCAGGATACCTGTTCAGGAGGTGTACTCCATAACGGGCGTCGGGACCGTGCCTGTAGGCAGAGTGGAGACCGGGAGGCTGAGGAAGGGAGACGTGGTAGTCTTCATGCCCGCCGGGGTCTCAGGAGAGGTCAGATCTATAGAGATGCACCACGAGCAGATGGATGAGGCACTGCCGGGCGACAACATAGGCTTCAACGTCAAAGGAATCTCCAAGACAGACATAAAGAGGGGTGATGTAGCAGGTCACCCTCAGAACCCACCTACAGTGGCTAAGGAGTTCACTGCCAGGGTTTACGTGGTCCAGCACCCGACAGCTATCCACGTCGGGTACACGCCGGTAATTCACGCGCACACCGCGTCGGTGGCTTCCAAGATAACCGAGATTATAGGCAAACTTGACCCTAAGACAGGCCAGATAGCCGAGAAGAACCCGCAGTTCATTAAAGCAGGCGAGTCAGCCGTCATGAAGTTCCAGCCAATTAAGCCTATGGTGGTCGAGAAGTACAGCGACATACCTCAGCTGGGGAGGTTCGCCTTAAGGGATATGGGGAAGACAGTCGGGATAGGTGTCATAATGGACGTAGTGCCGGCCGAGGTCAAGAAGTAAAAAGTCCTGAAAGGGTACTATAATGACGTCTAAGGTAAGGATAAGGCTCTGGAGCACTAACGTAGAGCACCTGGACGACGTGACTAAGAACCTAGTAGACATAGCTAAGAAGGCAGGCGTTAAGATAAAGGGTCCAGTACCTCTGCCGACCAAGCATCTAGTGGTCCCTTTGCTTAGACTACCGCACGGAGAGGGAACGAAGGTCTACGAGAAGTGGGAGATGAGGATACATAAGAGGCTGGTCGACGTAGATGCGGATGAGAGAGTGATGCGTCAGATAATGAGGATAAGAATACCTGACGACGTTTACATAGAGGTAGAACTGCTCAGGTAATCCGGGTTCAGGAGCTATTTTCAGTCTTTTAGGTTTGGCGCGTGCACTTTATGTTTTTAGCGTTCTCGGCGCGTGTCCCCCGTTTCTAGTGGAAAACCCATGAGTCTGCTGAGCGTCCGCTAAAGGGAAACATTGTAAGACCGTATTTCTCGCATACTAACTTGCCCGGCGATCATTTTATTTAAAACTTTACTGAGGTATATCTAATTGGCCGGGGTGCCCGAGCGGTCCAAGGGGCTGGCCTTGAGAGCCAGTGGGCGTAACGCCCTCGCGGGTTCGAATCCCGCCCCCGGCGTCATTCTCATCTAGTTCGTGGTTGTTTGTATGTCCAGTAATATGTAAGTAGTGGGGAGTAGCTCTAGGTTAGGTGGAGCGAGTTAGGGAAAGCTTTAAGCGTGAGCAACGAGGTCCTGATAGACATGCTGCATAGTGCGGGTAGGGACTCTGAAGGTCAAGTCTATATTAAGTTCTTTATCTAATCCCTCCTGTAGTGAATGGGTTAATGGGTGTGGAGGTCGGCGTAAGGAAGGTGACTAGAGTCTTATCCGGGGTTGCTCCAGTAGCAATCATGGCTAGACCTCACCCATGTCCGCATGGGAGGTGTATTTACTGCCCTGGCGGGCCGGAGTTCAGCACTCCGCAGTCCTACGTGGGCGAGGAACCCGCCCTAATGAGGGCTAAGAGAATTAACTACGATCCGTACCTCCAGGTCCACACGAGGCTGAGGCAGTATAGAGATCATATAGGGTGGTACCCATCGAAGGTTGAGCTGGTGGTTATGGGCGGTACCTTCCTTGCGTACCCTCGGGATTACCAGGTTTGGTTCGTCACTGAGGCCTTCAGAGCTATGAACGACTTCCCGAACCTTAGGGACCCCGTGGCAACGACGTTGGAGGAAGAACATATGAGGAATGAGGGTGCGGGTGTGAGATGCGTCGGTTTAACGCTGGAGACCAGGCCTGATTGGGGGTTGGAGAGTCATGCTGACTTAATGCTGGCACTCGGCGCCACTAAAGTTGAGTTAGGTGTTCAGAGCATCTACGACGAGGTTTTGACGCGGGTTAAGAGAGGTCATGACGTTTCACACGTCATCAAATCGACGAGGATACTGAAGGACGCTGGTTTCAAAGTAGCGTATCACATAATGCCCGGCCTTCCTGGCAGTGACGTGAGCAGGGATCTAGAAATGGTTAAAACCATCTTTGAGAATCCTGACTTCAGGCCTGACTACCTGAAGATATATCCAACTCTAGTCATGGAGGGCACGGAGCTCTACGAGATGTGGAAGAGAGGGGACTACAGGGCGTTGAGCACTGAAGATGCGGTTGAGTTGATATCGGAGATGATGAGGTACATACCTAAGTATGTGCGGGTTCAGAGGATTCAGAGGGACGTGCCGGCCCCGCTAATCATCGACGGGCCTAGGAGGGGCGACTTAAGGGAGTTGGTAGAGGAGGCCTGCGTGAGGAAGGGCATTAAGATAAACGAGATTAGGTGGAGGGAAGTAGGCAGAGCATCGCTGAAGAGACCCACACTAATCAGGCATGAGGATCTCGAACTAACTAGAACTACGTACCAAGCCAGCGAGGGAATCGAGGAGTTCCTGGCCCTTGAGGACCACGCGACCGAAGCAGTGGCTGGGATACTCAGGCTGAGGATTCCTTCACAATACGCCCATAGACCAGAGGTCTCGAGCGGCAGGAAGGCGTTGATCCGCGAGCTACACGTCTACGGCATGCCGGTAGCTCCTGGGACTCAACCCAAGTCCTACCTGGAGTGGCAACACAGAGGTATCGGCAAAAAACTGATGGCTGAGGCGGAGAGGGTGGCCTTTGAGGAGTACGACGTCGAGGAGGTTCTGGTGCTCTCCGGAGTTGGCGTACGTGGGTATTACAGGGCTTTAGGCTACACAAGGCACCCTAGCTCACCCTACATGTGTAAGAACTTGAGGGGTTAGGTTCCTCACCCTTTGACGGACAGGCAATAATAGTTCTTGCTTGGTGCTTCACTCCCCTCTTGAGGTCTGTAAACCCCCCTTTCTATTACTTTGAATCCAGCGTCCCTGAGATCCCTCGCAAGCTCACCGAGGCTGTAGAGGTGGTATCTCCTGCAGGTAGTTTTAGAGCATCTGGTGAGATCCCAGGGACTCTCCTTCCTGTAGAGGATGTAGGAGTGAAAATCCCTCAACACCTCCAGCACTAGCATCGGTTGCCACCTACTCCACACGACGGTGAGGAGGAGCCCATGCCCCCTCAATATTCTGTGGCACTCCCTCAAAACTTCCAGCCTGCTGTCGCGTGGCATGATGTGATGAAGCGACGATATCAGCAGAATGGAGTCCAGTGACTCGCTTCTCAGAGGGGGGAACTCCATGTCAGCAAGCACGGGATGCAGTCTGTGAAGATGTCCTTCGGCATGTTGCTTGAGGAACTTCGTGAGCATCTCGAGCGAGATGTCCACCAAAATGCCTTTTAAATCACTCTTTAATGCGGCAATGTAGGTAGCGTTCTGGCCAGGCCCTGAGCCTAAATCCGCAAACCATGAAGTGCTTTCCTTCACTGCCTTACAAACTATGGGCCAGGGTCTCCTTCTGTAGCCGCTCGCAATCAGGTCATACTCGACAGTCAGCCGCACCCCCAATACCTTATACTTAAGCGGCGATATATCAATAAATCCCTGAACTCGAGTCCTGGGAGTTCATCAACTGGTGCGGGGTTCTATGACGTCCTCAACTGGGTGGATATATTAACCGCTCTAGTCTTAATTAATGATGTGATGAGAAGAGGGTCTAGTGAGTTAAGATGAGCGATGCCGGAAATGCTGAGCCTCTGCTTAAGGTCTTCAAGAGACTCACGTATGTGATGGTTTTCCTCATCATCTTCGCACTGACCCTCGCGATAGTTAACATTTTATTTCCAACGTCCAATGCTTATGCGGATTCCGCGCAACGCACGCTCATAGTCTTAAGCGTGTCATCGTTCACAACGCTCGTCATATCGATGGCGTTACACGTAGCCCTGCAATCCAGGACTACGTGGGGGGTTCTCCTCATGAGTTGCACGCTCTTCATAATAACGTACTACACTTACCTAGGCAGCAGGATCATCTCAAGCAACCTAAGCGTAACTCCATACCCACTGTTCATAGAGCTCAAGAATGGTGCCCGGTCAGTGTACGTACTGGACCTACCTCAAATCATCGTGGCAATGCTCGTCATTTACTACCTACGTAAGCGAAGATCGTCCCACATATCTAAAAATCATCGTGAGGGGTACGAAGCATTAACGGCTTAAAGCACGTGACCCTACCGCTCTCCACCCATAGTTGCTCTGGATCCCTGTGAGTTGGTTCATCACGGACTCCACGACTGCTCCATCCCGCCAGTCCGAAGTAGCAAGTAAAAGTAGCGGCGCCGGCGGTGGAGGGCTGGCGATCCTTAAGTGGTCCGGCGCGTCAGCATCGGCCAATCGAGCTAAGAGAAAAAAGAAACCTTAGCGGAGCTTAAAGCCTGAAACGGTCGATGACCCTAACACTTATAAGCTCTTGTTTTATTTTTGTTTTGGCGCCGCGGTAGTATAGCCCGGTCAAGTATGCGGGCCTCTCGAGCCGCGTCAGCGAGGAAAGCCCGTGACCCGGGTTCAAATCCCGGCCGCGGCACCAAATCAGGCGGGCTGCTTTCTACGCGCTATCGTGAATGTGTGACCTCTAACGTCCCTTAACTCCGCACCTAACTCTGTTGAGACTTCCAACGCCAACCTCTCTACATCAACACGACCTGCGGCCGTCCTCAGAACTTTGACCTTGACGGTACCTTCTCTCTCCAAGTACCTACGTATCTCGTTGAGAACCCCCTCATTCAGTCCTCCCTTACCTACCCTCACTCTAGCTGGCTCGCTTAAAACTCTCCCAAGCTTCCTCACTTTCTTCTCATGCATGGTTGCCGCATCACCCAACCACAATGTAGGCACTTCAGAGTTATTATAACTTGCCTTCTGTTACCCCTCAACCTGACCCTTGCCGACAGCCCAGGCACTAAAGGAACGTGGCATCTCCTGCAGATGTACCTCCTATATGGAAGCGGTCTCCGGACGCCGGCCTTACGTAGCAATCTCAAGCCCAACTCCACCTGCTCACGCGCTATGTTAGGTCTTCCCTCATGAATCATCACGACCGAGGTATCGTACAATATCATGGCTCGTTGCACAGCTAGATCCCTCAGCAAGCTTCGTCTCCTCACCAACTCAGCACCTAATTATTTTGTAGTATCAATAATTAGAATCGCTTGGAACCTTAAACCAGGTTTCAAGCCATCATTAGACCCGTTAGACTTCCTGCCAGGGGTGGAAATGCAGGTCGTGTTAGGCATGAGCTACGAGCGTTACCCCTCCGATCGCATGGGTGTTTACATGCTGAAATATGGGGCAATATTAAAGTGATGGAAGTAGCTAGAAACGTAGGGAATGCTGTAAGTGCTATCGATCTGGAGGGGTCGCAGGTGATGTGACGTGTCCTCACTCAAGGTTGTGATCGCGGAAGCCTCGTTGGAGCCTGTTCCAAGAGAGATATGCATGCATCCAGCAGTGCTTAAGAACGCTAGGCTCAGAGGTAAGAAGCCTACGGAGGTCCTTCTTGATAAGTCCATACATTACCACGCGATGAAAGACCTCCCCAACGCTGGTAAGAGGGGGAGGCCGGATATAGTCCATATAGTGTTGCTTGAGCTGCTCTCATCGCCACTGAATATTGAGGGGAGGCTTCAGGTCTTCATACATACCTGCGGGGACTACGTTATCGAGGTTAGCTCTGAAACTCATATACCGAGGAATTACAACAGGTTCGTCGGTTTGATGGAGCAGCTCTTTATATCAGGGTCCACACCGCCAGACTCTGAGAAACCACTCCTCAGACTGTATCCCTCTACAATAACGAACCTGCTTAGAAAATTGGATGTTCCGGGAGCCATATTGCTGGATGAGAAAGGAACCCCAAACAGTCCAAGAAGCGTATGTAGAGAGGCCCTTAATGGAGGGTTTCCAGTTATTATCGGGGGCTTCCCGCACGGCGAATTCTCTGACGAGGTGGTTGCTAACGCGGTAGCCACCTACTCAATCTATCACAAACCCCTAGATGCGTGGGCAGTTGCATCCATCCTCGTCCATTCGTGTGAGGAGGTACTCAAGATAATTCTTTAGTGGTGCCGCCGCGGGGATTTGAACCCCGGACACCCCGGTATCCGAGAACCTTCAGCCGGGTGCTCTCCCGGGCTGAGCTACGGCGGCCCGAATAATTAGATACCTCAGGGATTATTAAATCTTTCAGACATCGTTCACAAATCAAGCACTGTGCTGACGTGCCAGCAGCCGTCGTCCTTGAATATCTTCATTAGTGAGTACGTTACGGCTTTAACTTCGTTCCTGACCTCATGCTTGTCGAGGTCGACAGGCTCGCCGCACAGCTCCCCGAGGAATCTAAGCGGTTTGCTAAGGTCTGCGTTACTTCTGACCTCCCCCTCGAAGACTATGTTGAATTGCGTGAAGGCCAGCCTCTCCACGTTATATACTATCAGTAAGTCTTCAAGCCATCTGTAGAGAGCGTTGTAAGCGTCCATCCCCTCATCCACCACCAGCTTCCTCACCCTGCACTCAACTTTAGAGGTGTTCAACATGACGTCGAAGAGCGCCCTTCCTGCGTTCGCGAAGGCCTCCTCGAGGGTTTCCCCGAGAGCCTCGAAATAGGCGTCTCCAACGTGTTCCAGGAACCTATATCCACTGCAACCCACTCTTACCACCAGCTACTCACTACGTTCCGAAACTTAAATGATGTTTCCATCGTCCAACTGGAGTGGCTGTCAGTGGTGCGGCGGCCGGGATTCGAACCCGGGATCTCCGGCGCTCCTCTGGGGCCTTGGAAGGCCGGCGTCCTAGACCAGGCTAGACGACCGCCGCCCCAGTATAGAGTTACCACCGCCTCAATTTAAACTTTAAGTCTTTGAATGCTGGACCTTAATCATTATAACTACTTTCAGTACAGCCTCTCCACCACGGGCGGCACGCACTTGCTGAGAGTCTTACGACCTCTGACTATCTTCAGGTCAACGCATTCTGACTCTATGTTCCCCTCGACCGCCGCCCGTAAATCACTCACCTTCCTGACGGGTTTCCCACCTGCCTCAACTATTATGTCACCCACCGTCAGACCCTGCCTATCTGCCGGGGAGCCTGGAACCACGTTGACTACCACAACGCCCTCACTGACCGGCAGGTCGTAAAGTTTAATCGCCTCCTCTGTTAGTGGTGTCACGTAGACGCCGAGCCAGGCCCTGACCACTCCTCCGTACTCCTTGATCATCTGGACGAATCTCTTTACCGTGTTTATTGGTATTGCGAAGCCTATGCCCTGCGCGTACGGTATTATCGCGGTGGCCACGCCCACCGCCTTACCCTCAACATTAACCAGGGGGCCGCCGCTGTTGCCGGGGTTTATCGCTGCGTCTGTTTGTATCAAGTCCTCGAGCGCTATGTTCTCACCCATTATAGTCCTGCCCAGAGCGCTTACAACACCCATGGAGACCGAAGGCCCCGGCAGACCAAGCGGAGATCCTATAGCGAACACTAGATCCCCCACCTTGAGGTCGTCTGAGTCTCCTAAGGGAAGGGGCTCCACGTCCTCTACGCCGACCCTGAGCAATGCCAGATCCCTGTACGGATCGGTTACAAGCACTTTAGCCCTCTCCTTGCCGCGCTTCGGCATGAGGACTACAACCTCCGTAGCATTCATAACTACGTGCGCGTTAGTAACTATGAGTCCAGGCCCTATGAAGAACCCTGACCCAGCCCCTCTAGCCTCCCTATACCTGAAGAAGATGTCGATGCTGGGAACTAGCGTGAAGACCGTGACAACGCTCCTGGAACTCCTCCCTACTAAGTCTGATATCTTAGAACTGAACTCCCTTAGCTCCAACATACCACCCACATCAGTAATGTCGCAGTGACTCAAATAAACGTTGCTAATGCATTTAGTCATGACTGGCGTAAAACATCCTGGGCTCGAGGGAATAAAGCTTAATAAAACCGAACGCTTAATTTGATGGGAGGGAGAGTGGCTATATGGTGCACGTGAAGGAAGTGCCGGCTGACCTGTTTATTGAGGAGTTAGCTAAGTACTTGGAGGAAAATGTGAAGACCGTTAAGCCTCCCGCATGGTCCGCCTTCGCCAAGACAGGATCCATTAAGGAGAAAGTTCCTGAATCCAGTAACTGGTGGTATGTCAGGGCGGCAAGCATACTGCGGAAGCTCTACATAAGCGATGAGCCTATAGGCGTAGGTTCTTTCAGAAACATCTACGGCGGACTAAAGAAGAGGGGTTCGGCCCCCCCTCACTTCAGGAGGAGTGGAAGCTCTATAGTTAGGCACATGCTCCACCAGCTAGAGGTTGCAGGCCTCGTGGCTAAGGTTGAGAAGAGGGGGAGAATCCTATCCCCTAAAGGCCGGTCTATCCTGGACAACATAGCTAACAAGGTCTTCGAGAAGCTGGTTGCAGTGAGGCCTGAGATGAGTAAGTATGGGTGACGGATACATGAGCAACGAGTACTACGACACCGACTTAGAGGAGATCAAGAGGAGGCAAATGGAGGAGCTCCTTAGAAGGCAGGAAGAGGCTAGGAGGAGGGAGGAGGAAGTAGCTCGGGAGGCTCAAAGGCAGGAGGTTTTACGCAGGTCGATGACCCCTGAAGCCAGGGCTAGGCTAGCTAATGTCAAGCTGGTTAAGCCTGAGTTAGCCAGGGCTGTTGAAGACTACATAATCAACCTAGCCCTTTCAGGACAGCTGAAGGAGCCTGTGGATGACGATATGCTCAGAGAGATTCTGTACGTCATAGACGCTAGAACAAGACGTGACTATAAGATAGTGTTTAGGGAGAAGAGGTGATGTAGGTGGCTAAAGCCAAACATGTGGCCAGGAAGTTGCGTCTGGCCAGCGAATCTAAGAGCAACTGCGCGGTGCCTGTGTGGGTGGTGGTTAAAACCTTAAGGAAGGTCCCCTGGAGGCCGAGGCTCAGGCACTGGAGGAGGAGCAAGCTAAAGAACGTGTGAGGTGGGTCATGTGGTCGAGGGCACAATATATGTGATAAACCTCAACAGGCTCAAGTGGACTGGACTCGCCAGAAGGAACTTCAGGGCGGTAAGATATGTGCGTGAGTTCGTCAAAAAACACGCCAAGGCTGAGGAGGTCGTCATTGATGCATCGATTAACGAGTACCTCCTCTCGAGGGGTGCGGACAACCTGCCAGCCCGAATAGCCGTGAGCGTGAATAAGCTTGATGAGGAGGGCAAGATCGTCAAGGCATCCCTAGCGATTCAAATCATTGAGCGGGGGTCTAAGGGGTCTGGGGAGGGGGGTGGCCAGCGCTCAGCTGGGACTGAGGTATAGCTATGGTGCTTGAGAAGCTCAGGATCTTCGGCAACCCGAACGTCGGGGTCTACGTTTTCACTAACAACAGAATCACCATAGTTCCTGAAGGGATTCACGAAGAGGCTAAGAAAACGTTGAAGAATGTTCTTGGAACTGACTTAATTGAGGTTAGGATCGCTGATTCAACGCTGATAGGGGTGCTTGTGGCGGGTAATGACAGAACGGTCTTACTTCCTAAGATAGTGAGGGACGAGGAATTGGACAAGCTTAGAAGCGCTGGTGTGCCGGTGAAGGTCATCCAGACGACATTCACCGCATTAGGTAATGTGGTGTTGGCCAATAATAGGTTCGCCCTGCTTCACCCCGAGGTAAGTGATGTGGAGGCCGACCTAGTGCGGAGTGAGCTGGGCGTGTCTTCGATCAGGAGGGGGGCCGTTGCCAGAGTGCTCACGGTTGGGTCTGTGGGGGTTCTCAACGACTACAGCGGCGTCTTTCATCCTGACTCCAATGATGAGGAGTTGAAGAGTCTTGAGGAGTTCTTTGGCGTTAGAGTTGGGACGGCCACCGTTAACTTCGGCGTCGGTTTCGTTAAGGTCGGCCTAATTATGAACAATAACGGCGCCGTCGTCGGGGAGCTGACTACAGGTCCTGAGATAATGAGGTTGATGGAGATCCTGAATTTCGCAGGATCTTAAGCGACTTCAGACCACCACCTTTGCTGACCACGGGCTGATCATCCGTACCTGAGTCCCCTGATGTACTCTTTATAAGCCTTGTCAATCACTAATGTATGGTGTGAGCTGTGGGTGATGAAGTAAAGACATTCAGGATTGGCGGTGTCGCGCTCTTCAGCCCCGACAGGAGCAGGTTATGGCAGAAGTTCACCGTCGAGGTCAGGGCCCTCAGCAGGGAGGAGGCTCTTGAGAAGGTCTACTCCCTGATGGGTAGTAGGCACAAGCTTAAACGTGAGCATTTAAAGATATTTGAGGTTATTGAGATAAGTCCTGAGGACGCTAGGAGCAAACACGTGAGGGAGTTAGCCAACATTAAGGGTTGGTGAAGTTGAGCGCTAGGAAGGAAGTAGGTGAGAAGCAGGTAGTGAGTTTTGAGGCGCTCCTAGCACAGTTGACGGAGCTCAGGAAGTATATAGAGGCCTTACAGAATCAGCTCAACCAGATACAGGACGAGTTGAACGAAGTCAAGTCCAGCATGAACGCTTTAAGCGAGTTCAAGAATGCCGGCGCTAGCGAGTTCCTCGCACCTGCCGACCGGAGAGGTTACGTCCTCATTAGGGCTAGTCCCCAGAGCGTTGAGAGGGTCATAACCCACGTAGGTCTGGAGTACTACGTCGAGCTGCCACTTGATAAGGCGCTCGATGTTTTGTCTGGGAGGGAGAGGGAATACAGGGGGTTTGCCGACGAACTTCAGAAGGAGTTGGTTAAGGCGGTAAGGCACTACGAGAGGCTTGAGAACCTGGTTAACTCTATCATAGCTCAGGCCAGACAGGTCGGAGTGCAACAATCCAAAACGTCTGGCTCGTAGTGAAGAGTGGTTAACGTGTTTCGTAGAATCAGAGAGGCGGTCTCTAGTCTTGTGGAGAATTTAGGAGAGGTAATTAGTAAGAAGGAGTTAAGTGAGAAGGAGTTCAACGCCACCTTCGACGAGTTTCAGTGGCTCTTACTTGAGAGCGACGTCGCTTTTGAGGCAGTTGAGGTTTTGCGCGCTAAGCTGGCAAGCAAACTAGTCAACGCCAAGATTCCCCGTTTAAGCGACCCTAAAGAGTATGTACTCAACGTGATTAAAGATTCTATAAGGGAGCTGCTGGAAGGCAGCATGTTCGGTAGAGACTTAAGTGATGTGGTCGGGGACTCGCCTAAGCCTTACGTGGTGGTGTTTCTGGGGGTCAACGGGGTTGGTAAGACCACCACCATAGCTAAGGTGGCGTATAAGCTCGCTAAAAACGGGTTGAAGCCACTGATAGTGGCTGCCGACACGTTCAGGGCTGGAGCTCTAGAGCAACTGGATATTCATGCCAACAGGGTCGGCGTACCCATACTTAAGGGTAAGTACGGCGCCGACCCTGCGTCCGTGGCTAAGGACGGCGTTACTCACGCAATCAAGAATAAATACGACGTCGTGCTCGTGGATACTGCTGGGCGGATGCACACCGACAGGGACTTGATGGAGGAGATCAGAAAGGTGATCAGGGTGGTTAAACCTAACTTGAAGGTCTTGATTCTCGACGCCTTGGTAGGGAATGACGCGGTAGCTCAGGCGAGATGGTTCGACGAGGTCGCGGGAGTTGACGCGATCATACTCACTAAAGTTGATGCTGATGCTAAAGGTGGTTCAGCCTTAAGCATAGTGCTGACTCTCGGGAAGAAGATCATGTACGTTGGTGTTGGTCAGAGCTACGATGACTTGCTACCCTTCAGTCCAGAGTTAATACTTAATAATCTCTTTAACACTAGAACTTAGTGCGGTGAGGCAATGAAGCTGGATGAGATAGTGACTATGTGGAGGAAGATCATAACGATTTCCGAGAAGCCTGAGAGCGACGAGTACAGGACCTTACTTAAGGTCACTCTAGGAGGGTTAATGCTAGTTGGCCTTCTCGGCTTCGTTATCCACTTAGTACTTTCTTACGTTCAGGGGTATATTTAGAGGTGTCTCGCGTTGAGCGATGCTGAGGGGGTGAGGCAGGGCGGGAGGCAACTCAAGTACGTTATCCTGAGGACTACTGCCGGTCAGGAGCTTAACGTGGCCTTGATGCTTGAGTCGATGATAAAGAATTCGGGCACGAAGGGCATCTACTCGATAGTAATACCTCCTAAGGTTAAGGGCTACATAATAATAGAGACTGAAGGACACCACATAGTTCATAAAGTAGCTAAGGATATAAAGCATGTAAAGGGGCAGGCCATGGGCTCGCTGACGGAGGATGAGGTGGAGAGGTTGATTAAGGTTACCTCACCGCTCGAGGAGTTACATCCGGGCGATGTGGTGGAGGTTATTTCAGGCCCGTTTAAAGGCTTAAAGGCTCAGGTCGTAAGTGTTAACTTGATCAGAAAAACGGTCACCCTGAACATACTGGAGGCCTCCTTCAAGATGGAGGTCACCCTGCCTGCAGATGACGTTAAACCGGCTAAGAAGTGATGAAGCATGGTGTGGCGTACTGTAAGGTTGAAGGTTAAGGGAGGGGCAGCGTCCCCGCAACCTCCTGTAGGGCCCACTATAGCCCAACTGGGGCTTAAGGTCGATGAAGTAGTTGGTAAGATGAACGAGGTGACTAAACACCTCAAGGACGTTGAGGTGACGTTACTCATTCACGTGGACACTGAAACGAAGAATTACCGACTGGAGGTGAAGTCACCCTCAACTACTTCGCTCTTACTAAGGACGGCCGGCGTCTCGGAGCCCTCGGGCGATCCAGCACATAAAAAGGTGGGCAATCTAACCATGGATGACGTGGTTAAGGTCGCGTTGATGAAGAAAAATGAGATGAACGCTAAATCCCTGAAGGCCGCGGTAAAGACCTTAGTATCTTCTGCCTCGACTATAGGCCTCACTATCGATGGGAAGGAAGGTAAGGAGGTGCTCAAGCTCATCAACAGGGGTGAGTACGATCCGATACTCCTTAAATATGAGGGTGAATGGAAGAAGGGTGGGTGATAGTGGATGGTCTTAAGTGAGGAGAAACTGGCTGAGGCAATAAAGACTGCCTTGGAGTTAGGGAGGGGCCGTAGATTTAAGCAGTCTGTAGAGCTTGTAGTGGTCTTTAAAGGCGCTGATCCTAAAAGCTCTGAAGTTAAGTTCAGAGATTTCGTGCACCTCCCTAAAGGTTTGGGGAGGGGATCGAGGATCCTGGTCATAGCTTCAGGCAACCTTCAGTTGCAGGCTAGGGAAGCCGGGGCCGACGTCCTAACTCCAGACGACCTCAAGAACCTCTCCAAGAGGGATGTGAGGAAGATATGCAGGAGATACGACGTTTTCCTAGTTCAGCCTGACCTGATGACTCAGGTCGGCAGGACTTTAGGCCCTGCTCTAGGACCTCGAGGCAAGTTCCCGATACCCGTTCCCGCGTCAGCCAATGTCAAGGCCCTAATATCCAGGTACACCAACTCGACCAGGCTCAGGAATAAGGAGCAGGCATGGGTTGGTTGCAGGATAGGGAGCGAGGAGATGCCCTTGGAGCACCTGACGGAGAACGCCATGTCGGTGATAAACTTTATCAAGAGTAAGTATACGAAACCCCTCGAGACCACCGCTAAGATCTACTTCAAAACCACGATGGGGCCTGCGGTGGAGGTGGAGATGCTGTGAAGGGCTCGACTAGGAGCAAGCTGGTTAAGTTAGTGGAGGTTCTACAGAACGAGAGGATGCTTAGGAAGGGCGTGGAAAGAAGATCCATCAAGGAGAAGGAGGCAATAGTTGCTGAGATTAAGAGGTTGGTATCAAGCCATAGAGCGATTGGCTTGATAAACATGGAAGGGGTTCCGTCAAGGGAGCTCAGCAATATTAAGGAGGTCCTGAGTAAGTACGGCGTTATCAGAGTCTTCAACAACACTCTCGTAGCTAGGGCTCTTAACGAGCTCAGACCACGAGGCGTGGAGGAATTCATCAACTACCTGACCGGCCCCAACATGCTGATATTCACTGACCTCAACGCATTCACGCTGGCCAACTTAGTGGATAGGGTGGTTATGCTTAGGTACATTAAACCCGGGGAGAAGGCGCCCTCAGACATATACGTTCCCGAAGGACCTACTGGAATACCGCCTGGCCCCATGATGTCTGTGTTTGGTAAGCTTAAGTTAAGAACCATGGTTAAGGAGGGCGTCATATGGATAGCGAAGGAGTCCAAGGTCGCGTCAGCAGGCGACGTAGTCAGTCCTGAGCTGGCCTCGCTCCTCCGGAAGCTTGAGATCAAGGCGTACCCAGTTAAGCTTTCGTTAAAGGTCGTATGGGATGAAGGAGTTGTCATACCTAAGGACAAGTTGAGGCTAGATGTTGAGAGCTTCAGAAACGAGCTACTGTCCGCAGTCCACACAGGGAGAACGCTGGCTCTTGAGACAGCCCTACCCCTGCCTGAGGTAATGCCTGAAGTCATAAGTAGAGCCTACCTAAGGGCCGTAAGGCTGGCTGGTGAGGCTGGATACGTGACTCCGGAGACCGCCCCACTAGTCTTGAGGAGTGCTGCAGGTGTGGCTCAGGCTCTAGCTGGCATCCTGATGCAGAGGAATCCAGAGTTGAACCTCCCGGTAGCCCCTCAAACAGTTGCGGTGGAAGCGACTCCGACCTCACAGAAACCCTCAGAGGAGGAGGGAAAGCCTGAGGAAGAGGGTGAGGAGAAGAAGGTAAGTGAGGAAGAGATAGCTGAAGGAATTTCGTCACTCTTCGGCTGAACCTAGCATTGCTCTGTGAGGGCCTAAGCCTCTAACACGCTTAGCCAGTCAACAGTAGAAATAATAAATATTATCAGACCGTTAGATATTTCATAAGTTAGGTGTCGATAGTGGTGGGCAGTTCGGAGATATATAAAGTCAGGATGTTCGAGAGGGAGGGGTTCAGCAGGCTTGCGTGCAAGGTGTGTGGGGTTAACTTCTGGTCTAAGGTCGTTAGGGAGGACTGTAATGACGCGCCCTGCTCGGATTACACATTCTTTAATCTGAGGCTAGGTTCAGGCCCCCTGACGGTTAAGGAGGCAAGAGACAAGTTCCTCAACTTCTTCAAGAAACACGGGCACGAGGTCGTAGAGCCTTACCCGGTCGTGGCTAGGTGGAGGGACGACATCTACTTGACGATAGCGTCTATAGTGGTTTTTCAGCCTCACGTCACGTCAGGGCTCGTCCTTCCCCCAGCCAATCCTCTGGTCATAGCTCAGCCGAGCGTAAGGCTTGAGGACATCGACAGCGTTGGATACACGTTCGGAAGGCATCTAACAAACTTCATAATGGGCGGTCATCACGCCTTCAACTATCCTGGCAAGGAGGTGTACTTCACGCACGAGACGGCCGAGTATGCCAGGGAGTTCTTCACTAAGGAGATAGGCGTGCCTGAGGGGGAGATAGTTTTTAAGGAGTCTTGGTGGGAGGGCGGGGGTAACGCTGGACCCTGCTTTGAGGTCGCCGTCGGGGGTCTTGAGGTAGCTACCCTGGTTTTCATGATGTATGACTCGCTGCCCGACGGCACCTACAAGGAAATGCCTCTCAAGATAGTTGATACTGGGTACGGCATCGAGAGGATTGCCTGGCTGACTCAGAAGTCCCCGACAGCCTTCCACGCCATATACGGTAGCTTACTCAGTGATTACCACAGGATCCTCGGTGTTGAGGAACCTCCTGAAGAGGTGTTGAGGGCTAGCGTTAAGTACGTCGGCAGGCTCAATCCGAAGAACGAGGCGCTCTACGTTAGGCTTAAGGGCGAGGTTTCAAGGGAGTTAGGCATTAGCCCCCCTGAGCTTGGAGTCATTCTCGATAACGCCATAAAGGTTTACGCGTTACTGGACCATGTCAAGACGGCCTCACTTCTGCTGGCCGACGGCGTGGTTCCATCAAACAGTGGTGAGGGTTATCTTGCGAGGCTCGTGTTGAGGAGGATCTTCAGACTCCTCACATCGCTTAAAGCAGATCTGGGAAGCACGTACACGCTGTTTGAGAAGCAGGTTAAGTTCTGGAGCGACCTCTACGCTCAACTCAGAGGTAAAGAAAGCTATGTGGAGGACGTCCTGAAGCACGAGCTGAGCAAGTACCGCGAGACTCTTGACAGAGCACCATCCCTAATCCTGAAGTACTTCAGGAGAGGGTCACAGGGGTTGAGCGGGGAGGAGCTCATGGAGCTGTATGACAGTCACGGAATACCACCTGAGGTGGTTGCTGAGGTAGGTAGGGAGGCGGGCATAGAGGTTAAGATACCTGAGGACTTCTATAACAAGTTAACCGCCAGACATTCTAGGGCGCCAGTGCGTAAGGAAGAGAGGGTTAAGGTCCCGAAGGAGGTGGTTGAGAACGTCATGAATCTAGACCCTACCGAGCAGCTATTCCATAAGGATCCATACCTGAGGGAATTCACGTCGCGCGTTGTTAAGGTGGTACAGAACTATGTGGTTCTTGAGAGAACCGCCTTCTACCCTGAGGGCGGGGGTCAGGAGCCTGATACCGGCTACCTGTACGTAGGTAGTGAGTCGTACAGAGTGATCGATGCCCAGAAGGTTGACGGCGTTATACTGCATAAGGTGGAGAAGTCCATGCCCGAATCGTACGTCGGCAGCGTTGTGAAGGGGGTTATCGACTGGGAGAGGCGGTATAAGTTGATGAGGCATCACACAGCTACACACATAATACTGGGTGTCGCTCGGAAGGTGCTTGGAAGCCACGTGTGGCAGGCGGGGGCCGAGAAGACTGAGAAGGGGGCTAGGCTAGACATAACTCACTACAAGTCACTCACAGAGGATGAGGTGAGGATGATCGAGGACCTGGCCAATAAGGTTATCCTTGAGGGCAGGGAGGTCAGATCCCGCCTCATGCCCAAGTATGAGGCGGAGAGGAAATACGGGTTCGTTCTGTACGAGGGCGGGGTTGTTTTGGAACCTGTGATCAGGGTGGTTGAGATAGAGGGTCTGGACGCTGAAGCCTGCTTCGGGACCCACTTAACCAACACAAGGGAGGTCGGCGCGCTCAAGATAGTTAGGACAGATAGGATAGCTGACGGTGTGGTAAGGCTTGAGTACGTAGCGGGCACTCAAGTGAGTGAGTATGCTAGGGAGTTGGAGGGCAAGATAAGGACCGCGGAGGGGTTGGTGGGCGGGGATCTGACCCTCCGTCTCCAGGCATTACTTAAGGAACTGCAGGACATGAAGACGAAGATTTCCGTCTTCAGGAAATCGTACTTGAAGGATTTCATCAACACTGTCGAGTCTTCAGTGAAAGTGCTTAAGGGTTTGAGGATCTCGGTAGTGAGTCTGGACGTGGTTGATGAGGAGGCGCTACGGGAAGTTCTGAAGGATCTTACCGGACGCCATGAGAACCTCATACTCGTTGTACTAACACCCAGGGATGCTGGCGGCATGAATGTGGAGATCTCCGAAGGATTTAAGGCGTCCAGGGAGTTGCCCGCAGGCAAGCTGATGAGGGAGATGGCGCTGGCTTTAGGGGGACGCGGTGGTGGCAGAGGGGATCACGCCACAGGCTACGTGGCGGTCAGCGACGTTAGGAGTGTTGCCGACTTAGTGCTTAAGCTTGTTGAGAACATGGTAGGGCAAGGTAATCCTAGTTGATTAACTCAATTAGAATCGAGGTTATTGAGGCCGCCAGGGACTACAAACACCTGCTCAATAGAGGTTACAATCAGAAGGCAGTGCTCGACCTAGTCACCTCCAGGTACGGTTTAAGCAGCGTTGAGAGGACATTACTCCTTAGATGTATACACAGCGACAGTGATGCGGAGTCGATAAGGAAAAAACGTGTGGAGAGCGTGTCCCACATGCACGTTGTCATTGACGGTTATAACGTGTTGCTCACAGTCCATACGGCCGTGGAGGGCTTAAACCTCTTTCTATGTGATGACGGTTTCGTCAGGGACTTAAGGAAGTCGTACAGGCGAGGTGTAGTCATGGACAGCCTTGAACGCGTCGTCAGTCTGCTAGGCGTGGAGCTAGGCAGATTGAAGCCTGACTCAGTAACGATAGTGTTGGACAAGAACGTCAGTCACTCAGCCCAACACGCGGAAGCGCTGAGGAGCGTTGTAAAGGACTTAGCGGAGGTAGTGTTAGCCGATAAGGCAGACACGAGAGTAATAGGGGAGAGCGGCGTAATAGCGTCAAGCGATTACGTTGTAATACTGAGAGCGTCCAGAGTATACGACCTAGCAGGACATATAGTGAAAACTCACTATGGTGATAGGATAATAGATATCTCACAATATTTAAGGCCGTCTAAGTGCTGATGGGGAACTCATCGGAGCTCACGAAGTACTTGATCCATCTAGGTTCTTGAAGACTTGGTTTTCTCACATTTAAGACATGTGTTGAGGTGTTTGATGTGCGCAGGAGCCCGGGCCTATGTGGTGGGCCCGCCGGGATTTGAACTCAGGGTAGGAGTAATGCATCTGAACCAAGCCCAGATTACCAGAAAACTAAAACAACCTAGTTAATGAACACGGGCAATCACCGGTTTGATTCAAGTTCTGCACCGCCAGTTCACTTTATATACTTGCCTCTTTTCTCTAAACTTAGTGGTGGTTCTGGTGTTTGGAAAGGTGTTAGATGTCCTAACGTCTTCGGATATTCTCATAGAGAAGGAGAGAGAGGTTAAGATGATCGTTGCGTGCCTCCTGGCTAGGGGGCACGTCCTCCTCGAGGGTGTTCCCGGGGTGGCTAAGACCACTATGGCTAAGGCTGTCTCTAGAGTTCTCTCCCTGAGGTTTAAGAGGGTTCAAATGACTCCGGACCTCCTGCCCATGGACATAATAGGTGCGTACATATACGACCAGAAGAGTGGGGAGTTCATGTTTAGGGAGGGACCCATATTCACCAATATTCTCCTAGCAGATGAGATTAACAGGGCTTCCCCCAGAACCCAGTCAGCTCTGCTCGAGGCTATGCAGGAGAGGCAGGTAACCATTGAGGGTAGGACGTTCAAGCTTGAGGAGCCCTTCATAGTTCTAGCCACGCAGAACCCCGTGGAGTTGGAGGGAGTATTTCCGTTACCTGAGGCTCAGCTCGACAGGTTCCTAGCTAAAATCGAAACAGGTTATACCTCGACCAACGGCTTCAAGGAGATGCTCAAGAGTATAGACAGGATAGATGAGTCCATAGAGAGCCTCAAACCCATCCTGACCAGGGAGGAAGTATTGACAGCTATAACTGAGGTTACTAAGGTCTCTGTAGAGGATTCTGTTTACGACTACATAGTCTCGATAGTTGAGGAGACTAGGAAGCACCCAGCTGTAAAACTCGGTGGGTCCCCTAGGGCTGGCATAGCGGTACTGAGGCTCTCCAAGGCGTGGGCATACATACACGGAAGAAACTACGTTATACCCGACGACGTTAAGACTGTTGCTGGCGGAGCACTAATACATAGAATCATACTGAAGCCTGAGTACGAGATCGAGGGGGTCTCCCCAACATCCATCGTGGATGAGGTACTGAAGAAGGTCCCGGTGCCCAAACCTTGAGGGCAGTACACTACTTACCGGTTCTGCTAGCCATCCTAGTACTCAACGTTGCTATAGCCTACGCTCAGACCGACAGACACACGCCGGGCTTCCCAGACGCCATCATCAACGAAGCGCTGAGTAAGATGGGGCTGGATCCAAGGTTGTTTAACACCCTAAACAACGTCTTGAGGTCTGCGGCAACCAGTGGACTCACAGACGCCGACATAGCTAACGCCATGAGGAGCGTCTTGGAGTCTGGCGCTCCATACGAGGACGTAGTTAAATCACTCAACGTTCTGGACAGCCTCTACGGCTTCTCCGAGTCTGGAGTGCCTATACCGCTTGAAGCACTACACGACCTGGCTAACAGCATAGGTAATACTAGACTCCGCGAGCAGGTGAATTCCCTAATCGACGAGTACGCCTCAGGCACGGTGACGCCGCAGGACATCGAGTCTCTGTTCAAAATGATGGAGTCTACATACTCAGCGGGGGGTGTGGACCCTAAGGACGTGCTCGTAGCTACTGAGGTGTCCAGACTTGTAGGTAGGTCTATAGGATACGCTGAAGTCGAGAGCCTAGCTGAAAGACTCGCTGATGTTCTAACGAGGACAGGGTTCTCCCTAAAACCCGAGGTCGTTGAGGGAGTAACAAAGGTCTTGGAGACTCTCAAACCATCCGATACTTATACCAAGCCGCTTGACCCAATCATCCCGGACCTAGGGAAGTTCGACAGCTCCCTACCGAATCTCTTACCTAAGGCATCGGCTGGTCTCACCGCACCATCTGTTCAGGTTCCGAGGGTAGACCTATCGCTTATAGCCTACGTTGCGGTTCCGATAGCGGTAGTTTTAGGCTCCATCGCACTGTTTAGAGTGTTTAACCGCCTATCCAGGGCTCTATCCGGCATCGTGCGCCCACATACTAGCAACGTACACCTCCCCGAGCTGGGGGTTGGGTCACTGAGAACCGCTGTAAGGAACTACTGGACTGGTGTAAAGTTCATCGAGTCTAAGCACGGCGTGGTTAGACAGCCGTGGGAGACCCACAGGGAGTACCTATCACGTGTAACGGTCGGTAGGGAGGCGTTCGAGGGGTTGACTGAGGCGTACGAGCTCGCTAAGTACGCCCAGCTGGAGTCTAAGGAGGTCGACGGGAGGAGCGACGCGTACCTGAGGAAGCTGGTTGGTGGTAAGTAATGCTACACCTGCTCTTCAAGGCTCTTCCACGCATAGTGGTTCTCGCCACCCTCCTCGACGTTCTGACGGCTTCGGCTACCAACTTCCTGAGGCTCGCCTTCGACTTCCCCAGCGTCATACCAAGTCTAGCTGTCGACCCCGTTAGAGCCGTCGCCGGTCTCGCGGTGTTCCCGCTTGCGGTGGCATCCGTAGCCTTCCCCTCCCCAATGATGCTCTCGCTGGTTTTCGTGGCGCGGTCCATTAGCGTTATGGGTGTGGACCTCGGCTTCGCCTCCAGGTTCCTGCCGACGCTACTGGTGCTCTCCCTACTCGACGTGTTCTCCAGCCGGTACAGGAGGGGACAGGAGAAATATGTTAGGTACTCGAACCTCTTATTGTCTCTACCGTTGCTGGTCGCCTTCATCGCCCCACTAATAATCGTGCCGATAGCTGTAGAGGGCTTCATCAGTGCACTGCTGAACGCTGTAGTAAGCTCTGCTGGGAAGACCCAGATACTGGGGTTACTTTCAGCCAACCCTCTCTTCCCGCTGATGGTAGCCGTCGCTGTAGGGGTGGCTCTGTACAAGTACATGTCGTCTCTCTCGGAGACCGCGGTGGTGTTCCTAGCGAAGCCCAGAGACCTAGCCATGGAGAAGCTGAAGGGGACTGAGGACTTAGACGTTTGGTTGAAGTTCCCCCTAACCTCGGTTAGGAACATGTTGTTGGCGCTGGTCTTCGCCCCACCCCTGTACTACGCCTCGATTATAGTCCTAGAATTTGTCTTACAATTCCTCAGGTTCCCGTTAGGAATCTTAAACATTGCGGTGAGGGCTCTAACGCTGATAGTAGCTTCAGCAATTGTGTGGATGGTTGTTACTAAGATGTTTAGGGGGCTCGAGCTGAACGTGAAGATCGCTCTGATCCTCTCTCTGGCATCTGCCGCAACAATGTATGTAGCGGGGGTGTACCGCTCTATGCGAGCTGTAGGTCTCTCAGTGGACGCCTTCCTGAGACCGGACCTCCTAGGTGTAGTAGAACACATCGGGGAGGTCTACATCTCCTACTACGATACCATCTTTTTAACCCTGGACTACCTACTCAAGATGGTTGGTGTGGCACCATGATTCGCACCCTAAAGAAGTACTCCTACCTGATCTACCTAACCCTGGGTACAGTGTTGCTAGCACTCTCGGTAATGTTCATGATGCTCTCAGTAGGATACATGGAGAGAGCTATGGTGGCAACATCGCTGGTATCCCTGCTCGTAGCGTTCACGCTACTCTCGTCGGCCCTCTACGTCCTCAGGCTGTCCTCATACGTTTACTCAGTCTCTAGAGAGAGCTAAAGTCCCTGCTGGTAGGTGTCCACCGTGAGTAGGGGAGAACCCCCAACCCTCACCAGAGAGGTGAAGGTAGTAAGTACGGCAGTAATGCTTCTACTAGTATTGATAGCCATCATAGCAATGATTGAGAAAGGACCCCCGCTGATAGCGGTCTACAGAGGCGCCTCACCATTCAACACCGGTCCCATAGGGACCTTCGAGCTTGTGAAGACCCTCAAAGACCTCTACCCACAGACCGTAGCGATCAGGTCGTACGATGAGCTCGACCAGCTGTTTCAAGGAGCTGAGAGATGTCTCTTCATAACGATCTCACCGGAGGTCGGGTACACGAGGTCTGAGGCTGAAGACGTGGTTAAGAGGCTCAGAGACTGTAGACACCCAGCGGCACTGATCGCCGACGAGAACGTCACTTCAAACTCCCTCCTCGAGGCTTTAGGATCATCTGCGAGGGTATCTGGTAAAGCAGTCCGCAACCCGATCACGGGGCTCCCCTACGCCACAGCCCTAATCACCCTGCCCACTAACTCCAGCTACCTTATAGTGCTGGACAAGGCATCCTCGGTGCTAGCTCCACAGCACACGGTGGTAGGCGTTGCGGAGGGCGGGGAGCCGGTGATGACTCTAGAAGATGTTGGCTGGGCAAGGGTCGCAGTGCTTGGCGACGGGTCTCTACTCCTCAACCAGGTCCTAACCTCTAACGTGACTTCGTACAGGGATATGGTCTTAGAGCTCGTCGGCTACCTATGTGGAGGTAGCACAGACTGTAGAGTTACTTTAGACGGGTCTAAGTACGAGTCAGTTGACGTCGAGGCGGACACGCTAGAGAAGAGAGTGGAGTTACCCCTCTACGCCGACCCCTTCTCACTTGCTCTGCTCACAGTACTCAGGACGATCCACCCAGCGTACTGGTTCCCACCGCTAGTCTCACAGGTAAACAGCCTAGTCGAGTACGCTAAGAGCCTAGCGTATGTAGCCTCCATTCTGGTCCTGGCGTCGACTGTTGCGATGTATAGGTACACCTCTAGGAGGGTTCAGACAGTCTCCGACGGAAGGCTCGAGGAGCAGAAGGAGGTTGAGCTCTACCTAACCGGTGAGCTCAGAGACACCGTGATGAGGGGTAAGGTGTCCCTGGATAAGGGGGACTTCACGAAGCTCTTCGAGCTCGTGGACTCTGCGGTCAGGCTCACCTACGGCGTAGGTCTCTGCGAGACAGACGCTGTAAAGGTGTTACCGGTAGGTGATAGTGGCGGTAGGTACGTTAGGGATATGTGCAGGCTCTACGCTAAGGCTTCCGGTAGGAGGAGACTACCGATAGTCCTATCCTGGAACAGGACCACCAAGAAGATGATTAGGAGGAGCGAGGAGTTCCTCAAGACCATGGGTCAGAGCCTCACTAAGGAGAGGGGCGTTGAATACGTGCTACTGAGGTGATCGTTGTGGAGGTCCTACCGCAGGAGGAGTCTATAACAGCTACTCAGAGGGCTAAGGCTCTACTGGTGATCTCCGCACTCTTCACAGTCTTCGGAGCCCTCTACTCACCCTACCTACTCAGCATCGGGGTATCCCTCCTAGTATTGCTAGCGTGCCTGAGGCTCTACGCAACGCTGGAGCTCTACGCAGTATCTAGGTGTAGAGCCACCGTATCCAGGGTTTTCGCTGTCGAGGGGGAGGACGTAGAGGTACGCGTAGTGATCGAGAACCCGACGCCGGTCCCGGTCGTCACTGCCGAGGTTTCCGTAGCCTATTCTCAGTACCTGAAGCTCGTAGGGGGTGTTAGAGCCTCACTCATTATAATACCCGCCAGGGGCTCTGTCACCCTAACGCTTAGGTTTAGGTCTAGGGTTGGGAGGCACGCCGTAGGTCCTCTGAGGCTGGCTGTGAGGGATGTCTTCGGGTTCTTCAGGTTCGACTACACCGTAGACGCTACCGGGGCGGTGAGGTGCGTTCCGAGGGCTTCGGAAACCACGGTTAGGAGGCTCATGGTCTTCACCAGGACCACGGGTCTTACGAGGAGTAGGAGGGCTGGGTACGGAGTGGAGCTGTACAGCATTAGGGAGTACAGGGTTGGGGACGACATTAGGAGGCTGGTCTGGAAGTACCTGGCGTCTAAGCGTAGGCTAGTGGTTAAGGAGATGGAGCTGGAGACCATGAACAGAGTAGTGTTCGTGGTGGACGGAACCGCCGACAGCCTCGCAGGACCGTATGGGCACACGCCATTCGAGTACGCCAGCAGGGTGGTAGCATCCATATCCAGCTACCTGTCGAGACGTGGGGACCTGATGGGGGTCGTAATCTTCAGCGAGGACGGAGTGTACAGAACGCCTAAACTTGCAAGGAGCTACCGCAGGGTTCTAGAGCCCTTCGCAGACTACGCACCGAGCGGGAGCGGGAATAGGGACGCTGAGAAGAGGGTAACAGCACTCGAGAAGGCGTTTAAGCAGGTTGTGTCAATGCTACCGAGGGAGAAGAGCCTCGTCTTCTTCCTCGCCACGAACCCGGACCAGCAGTACGGGCAGACCCTCTCGGATACTGCCAGGAAGCTGGTGCCCCTCGGTCACGAGGTGTACGTAGTGCTACCCCTGGTAACAACATTCGAGATAAGAGGTATGCCCGAATGGGCTCAAGCCGCATACAGGGTCAAGACCTTCGACCTAGTCAAGAGCTACCTAGAGTACGCTAGAGAGCTGAGGAAGCGTGGAGTCAAAACCATAGTAGCTGGAGCACAGCACGTACCCCAGGTAATCGTGTCGATGCTAGAAGCAAGATACGGATACTAAGCGTAATCATATATAAAGCGGTGTATTCCAGTTTTCCCACGGTGTGTTACTTATTGAAAACTGACGGGCCCGCCGGGATTTGAACCCGGGACCTCCGGCTTAGAAGGCCGGCGCTCTATCCTAGCTGAGCTACGGGCCCCTACATGTGATATGCTTAGTGATTATAAATGTTTTCCTGAGGAGGTTAATTTCACGCATTAACTAAGTTGACCCCACGTCATGAACCACGATTTCCCTATAAGTGATGTTGCTAGAGAGTGTCGATGAGCGAATGCCTTAGCACTTGGTAACTGCTTTGTTCCCAACTCCTTCCTCAATTATCACCATTATTCTCTGCCCTTCATCCCTGTAGATCTGCCTTAACTCACTACATATGTGGCTTCCTATGCATTCTGCCGTTACCGACATGCACTCGAAGGTCCTTTCCTTGATTTTGAAAGGCGCGTTGAACAATATCTTGCCTGCGTGCCTGCTGGGAACCAGTAGTGAGTAGTTGAGGGGCTCTATCAAACCTCTCACGATATTTCTTAGCTCGATGAAATCCGCAACCCATAGGGGTCCTGAGCGTCCTTCAACACATACCTCCACTTTAAATGTGTGTCCGTGGAGGAGTGGCTCCCCACTTACTGGAGTGTAGTGGGCCGCGTCGAATGTGAAGTCGGAAACACAATCTTTAATTACCTTTCCCTCCAAACCCACCGAAGATCCTCCTCAACTCATCAACGTTCCAAGACATCTTGGGGACATACTCCTCCCAGCGCTTATAAGGCAACGTAAACCTCTTGCCGAACTCGATGTTGGCAAGCCACATCGCATCCCTAGAGACCTCAAAACCGTACTCCCTGCCAATAGATTCAAAGAGTTCAGCGACGTGTCTGACCATTGAGAATGGGACTATGAACTGCGCCAAGCTGGATCCATCGCTCACGTTATAGACGCAGGAAACAACTACGGGATGGGTGACTAGGGCCTCACACAAACTCACGACATCCTTCGAGCTTCTGGACTTAATGCGCATAACGAGGGCTGTTCCTAGAGCCGCCGGATATATGGGGAGGCACATCAATCTAATGCCCTTAACTAAGTAGGGCATGTGATTCGCGGCATGCCTTCTGAGTTTACCTAGTGAGACTCCTAAAGCCCTAGCTATTTCGGACTGCTTAGCGAATGGATTCTTCTCCAGCTCTTTAATTATCCCCAAGTCCACGGCGTCAAAGACTATCTTGCTAAGCCGGTCATCCGAGTTTCTCGCCTCAACACTCTGCTTGACCATGAAGTCCCTTACCGTCATCTCCAGCCTCTTGAATGATTCTCTGCTAAATCCCTTCTCAGGCGAGAAAACCGTGTCGATGCCGTATCTAGTAAATGAGGTTCTGTTCCTCAGCCTCTCATGGAACTCCATAATAACGGCACCCTCAAGAAGCTTTGAGGGTATGGACACGTCCCCCGCGTCCTTCGGAATGTAGAGGGAGTAGAAGTACTTGTCCGGGAATACGTAAGCAGTCGCTCTGATGAACTTCATGAATTTAGCCGAGGGTTCCGTGAGCAGGTTCTTGTCCGTCACGATTATCATCAGTTTAAGGCCCAGAGCACGCAGTGAGTACTCGGTGGAGAACCATAGGTACTCTATCTTCAGCAGATTGTTAATTCTCATTAACACTGACCTGAGGTCCTCGTTGAGGATACTGGCTAGCTCCTTAGCTATCTGGAACTTGCCAACAGCTCTAACCCTGTAGAGGGCTTCCAGGAATTCTGGCTCTATCAGCTTCATGGTCGACGCCACTACATCTTAGCCGCTCATAGAAATACTTATCTTCTCCTACTTTATAAAGCCTCAAGTACATCACCCACATTTGTATATTTGACAGTAAACTTAATGCCTTTGTTAAGAATAATTTACTTGGTGAGTACGTAAATGAAACCCGAGACTACCGTTAAGTTGGTTGAAGTGCTTGAGTCACTGAACAGGAACAGGAAACTACTTTACGCAGCTGTGATCCTGGCTACAGTCCTAGTGAAGGGCAAGTTCAGCGTAGGTATACTCGGCGACGAGAACCCGCGTGATTGGTCTCTACTATAGGTTTTTAGTTTCTAATCCTGTCCATTAGAATGTCTGGTACCTCTTCGTTCTGATAGATCTTGACTAGGAGTTTCCTTATTTTATCTTCTGTTATGCCGTTGCTTGACTCCAATATTAGAGCGCTCAAGCTCTTGCCGTAGACCTTCATTGACATGAAGTTCAGCGTTGGGAGCAGTCCTGGGGTTATCCTCTTCAACTCATTCAGGTTTATTTTATGTCCTGCCATCTCACCTCTCCAATAACATGTGGGTTTCAATAACTAAGTAAGTTACTGCACATGTGTGCGTGGATTCATTGACAGTAAAGTTTATAAAGGGGTGGTATGTTTGATAATTTTGTATAATTATATAGCTCTATGATCTATTGTCCGGAACCTTTCTCAATACCATGAACGTCTCCGTAGACTCTATCTCCTCTATCGATGGGAGGTACTTGAGCAGATACCTTGACAACTCCTCCCAATTCCTGACCCACACCCTAAGGATTATGTCGTAAGCACCGGTCACTATCACCGCCTCCTCTATGTACGGTAGCTCACTCCTACTTCTGGATTCACTGACCAGTTTCTTCGCTAGCTCAAGTTGGTCAAGCCTGCCCGTCAGACCCTTCCTCACTTTAATAGCTACATACGTGTAGTAGCTGTACCCCAGCGCCTCAGGTCTTACTCTGACGGTGTATGACTGTATCACCCCGGATGCCTCAAGCCTTCTTATCCTCTGAACCACTGTTGTCCTAGGTCTGCCAAGTCTTTTAGCTATCTCACTAGACTTGAGTCTTGAGTTGCTTCTCAGTAAATCTATTATTTGTAGATCTAGGTTGTCCACTTTCAGTTCTTCTTTCCCCCTCAAGGTGTGCCCACGACTCCGGGAGGTTTAGGGAACGGAGCCGCCTCCCATACATATCTCAGCTTAAGCAGATATCTTGTATACCTCTCGACGCCAAGTCCGAACCCAGCTGAGGGGGTTATGCCAGTCCTTACTGCTTCAAGAAACCATGAATACTTGCTAATGTCTTCACCTAAATCCTTGAGTCTCCTTAAGATGTGGTCATATCTATATTCCCGCTCGCCACCGTCTATCAATTCCCCGAACCCCCCTGGTAATATTAAGTTGAAGTCCCTGTTATATCCTGCCTCACTATCGTCCGGCATGTAGTAGAAGCCCCTGCATGATGACGGAAACTTTATGAGCCAGAAGGGCTTGTTCATCTCCATACTCAGCGCCTCCTCAGCGTCCTGAGGTAGCTCTCTATCCTCCTTAACCCCGAATCCGAGGCTCCTAACCCTTTCCAGCGCCTCCCTGAATGTGAGCTTCTCGTATGGCGGTTTAAAACACCTTAACCCAGGGTTGAACTCCTCGATCAGGTCCCTAGCTCTCTCGACGACCTCCTCGCAAGACTCATAAACCAGCCTCTCGCCGAGATTCATCACTTCATACATCGACGCTCCAGCCCACTCTAGATCTAACTGCGTGAATTCTATCAGATGTCTCCCAGTCATCACGTTCTCCGGTGGCTCCTCCCTCACATTCCTTGCCACGAAGTACATCCTCCCTAAAGCAGTGGCAGCGATCTGCTTATACATTATAGTGCTTGAGGACAGCTCATATCGTGTACCGTAAACATATGTGGAGACCTTCCTAGCACCCCTCAACCCTGGATCGCTGGCCACACTTAAAACCGGCGGGAGTAACTCGACAAACTCCTCGGAATCCAAGATATTCCTGAGGCTCTTGAGCAGTATGTGTTGCAATCTAATGACTTTCGAATACTTAGGCATCCTCATCCATAGGTAGGAATACTTCGAAAACACATCAGGTCTCGAGGGATCTATTGCCGAGTAGTTAGGCGGGACCTCACTCATGTTGAGAACCCCTATAGCCCTGCCCCTAGACTCATTGTGCAACGAAACCTTGAGGAAAACATCCCTACCAGACCTGACAGCACTTAACACACTATCACCGCAGAGATGTCTGCTCAACTCAACATCAATCAGCCTGCCTCCGATATCAACACGCACCAAACACTCATCAACAATTCCTACAACTCTCCCGGCAACAGCCCCGCGCACACTCCCACCGCTGTAGATCGGATGGTCTCGAGCTAATTTAAATAGATAAATCGTAATATCTATACTACTTAGATAAATAAAGTTATTACAACATAATCTAAAGGCATATCTAGATCAAAAATACATAATTATTGGGAAAAAGAATCTTATTGACAACTATATCTATACATTTGTATAAAGAGTGTGCTTCGCATGTGGTATGGTTTAATCCGCACATAACTTAATGAAGCCGCCGCCGGGAATTGAACCCGGGACCTCTGCCTTACCAGGGCAGCGCTCCACCAGGCTGAGCTACGGCGGCGCTTAAGCCCATATTATATTGTTTACAGTCAGAAGTATTTAAGTTTCAAATTTCGGCAGGGCTTCCAGCGACGCCTGCAACTGAAAAACATTGTCCTTCGAGGATGGAGCTGGCCTACTCCCTGCCCTGAAGGGTGGAGCCCGTTTTTGTTGCTGGCTGATGCGTTCTAAACCTAAATTCTGTTTAAACTAGAGAATTTGGGTGTAGTGAGTGGAGGATGTCCATGTTGAGAGGAGGGGGAGTGTTTTCATCATTAGATTTGAGGACGGCTCTAAGGCATGGCTCTCCTTCAGGGAGGATGGTGGGAAGATGTACTTGCTGGAGACCTACACGCCTGAGAAATATAGGGGGAGGGGGTATGCTGCTAGGCTGGTCGAGGCCGCGGTGAGGGATGCTGAAGTAAGGAACCTCAGGATAGTGCCTATATGCAGTTACTCGATTCACTACTTTCTGAGGAACAGGGATGCTAGGAAGGTTCTCGCTGACGAGTACAGAGTGATGAGCGATGAGGAACTGAGGAGCTACTACAACCGTAGAATTAGCGAAGAGCGGAGAGGTAAAGCATAGCCGGCGTCATACCCAGTAACCCCTCAGATCGTAGAATGTGGAGTTGGTGATTTTCACATAACCGCTGACCCCTACTGTGTTGAGGTCGCTAATTACCACCGGCTTGTAGTTGATTGTTCTACCTACCGGCGAGCCCCTGAAGGACCTGCCAGTAACCATGACCCATGCCTTCGAACCAACGTATGCTGAGTTAACGGTCTTACCTATGCTCTCGACAATTCTATTCACCTCAATACTTCTGGACTTCTTGACGGAATCCGAGACCTGCCTCATCGAGGCCGCTTTCGTCCGTGGACGTATTGTGTACTGGGCCACATGAACTTTATCAGGCATCAACTCCTCAAGTGCTTTCAGAGTGTCTTCGAAGTCTTCATTGTCTTCGCCCGGATGTCCGACTATCACGTCCGTGGCTATTTGAACCTCCGGTATCTTCCTCCTTATCTCAAGGATCAGCGACCTGTACTGATCGTATGTGTACCTCCGGTTCATTAGCTTCAGGACTTTATCACTACCTGATTGAAGGGGTATGTGAACGTACTTGAACACGTTCGGATGTTTTAGCACGTCGATGAAGTCGTCGAGTATTGGCATCAGGTTATCTGGGTTTGCCATGCCTACCCTTAACATGTAGTTCCCTTTAACCTCTTCAGTGATCATCCGCACTAAGTCATGTAGTCTAATGTCGCCAAGGTCGATTCCGTATGCAGCAGTGTCCTGGGCCGTGAGGTCCAGCTCGAAGACGCCCTTGCGCACTGCCTCCTTGGCAACCCTAACCACTAACTCAGGTCTGTAGGATCTTAGCCTCCGCCGAGCTATCTTGGTTATGCAGAAGGAGCAATTACCAAGGCATCCTTCAGCTATCGGTATGGAGGTTACGGATCCTTCTACTAAGGGCGCTAACCACGTAGTGTCCCTTTCCCCGCTTAGCAGGACAATTCGCCCGTCGTTTTCAACGGCTTCATGTATTCTGATGACGTTCTGCGGGGATATCAGGGATGCCTCTGGAACCACTTTAGATATCGTGTACGGCTGCGCCGCTACCATGCATCCAGCTACAATTAGTTTGATCCCGTTCCCCACCTGCGTTTTAAGCCTACTGAGCCTCTTAACAATTCTTTGCTCAGTATCCAGTCTTACAGTGCAGGTGTTCACGATCACTACGTCCGCCTCATCCATCGAATCCACTATCTCATGCCCCTTACCGATTAACACCTGCTTCATGAGCGCTGTGTCAGCGTTGTTTAACGCACATCCATACGTCTCTATGTAGACCTTCATCTCGTATATCTAGCCTCAACAACACGATTTAGCTACTCAACTTAAAAGTTTTGATGTGGTCTATTAGGGGGTGTGGCGGTTGAGTGGGTTGCCACCGTATGAACAGCTGTTGGAGGAGCTCTACAGTAAGTTGCCCGAGAGGAGAGCATTGACCGTTAGTCTAGACATACCGCCGCTCGAGATAGTCCACGTTGGACTTCAGACTCAAGTTAAGAACTTCAAGACAGTGTGTGAGGTAATATTAAGGGAGCCTAAAGTATGTGCTAGATACCTCCTGAAGGAGCTGGCGGCTAGAGGGACTATAGATGACTCAGGGGTTTTCACGATATACTCTAGAGTTTCCTCGCAGACTCTGAACGCTTTATTCAGGAGGTTCCTTGAGTCCTACGTGATGTGTAAGACATGCGGGTCCTACCAGACAGAGCTCAGGAAGCAAGGTAAGGTGTGGATAATTAGATGTTTAGCCTGCGGCGCTGAAGCCCCTGTCAAGCCTGTATGAGGTGGGCTTGCTGGACGAGATCCTGGTATATGTGAGGATACATAAAACCGAGGGGATCTCGCAGGACTTTAAGGAAGTTGTGACGGTGTGTGATAAGGAGTTACTCGGCAAAACCCTCAAGGAAGGGGATGTTTCACTGGTCGTGAACGAAGAGTTCTTTGGCGGGTTCCTAGCAACCATAGATGAAGCCATGCATTACGTCAGGAACGCGCAGGTAGCGGTCCTCGTCGGCACGGTCTCCGTTAGTAGAGCCATTAATGAGGGTTTAGTGCATCCGGATGCGGTGCTCAGGATTAATGAGACCCCCTACGCGCAGGTAATGAAGTTATGAGTACATCAAGAAGGTTCTGCTTGAGATGCGGAAGATCAGAGACCCCTGACGGGCCGTTGGTGGAGGGTCTCTGCCTAGACTGCTTTCTTAGAGAGAGGCACTTAGTCAGACTCCCAAGTAAAGTGACTTTAGTGAGATGCACTGTCTGCGGGTCACTCTACATTAAGGGTTCCTGGACCCCGTTTCACGGAGGGGTTACGGAGGCCCTACAATACTACCTGAGGGAGGCGGTCCTTAAGAAGGACGTCGTAAACCCGAATCTTTCAGGAATAGATATTGATGTTTTAGGGATTTACGGAGGCCATGCCGAGCTGCTCATCAGAGCCTCGCTTAAAGGACGGCTTGTGGAGCAGAAGCTCGCTACCACGTACGAGGTCGTCGGAAGGCTGTGCCCGAGATGTCTAAACAGTAAGGTCAGGAACTATGAGGCAGTCCTTCAGATACGATTCACAGGAGACCCGCCACGTGATTTAGTTAGGAGAATCGCTAGGATATTGGGGGAGAGTAGAAGCATCAGCGAGAGCGTAACTGACTACGAGGAACTTCACGAGGGCGTTGATGTGAAGTTCAGCAACGTCTCCGTCGCCAGGCATGCTGCAACATATCTGCAGAACCTCCTCGGCGGTTACGTGACGGAGTCTTGGAAACTCCACGGTGTTGTTAAAGGCAGGAGGTACAGTAAGGTGTCGATAGTTTTGAGAATACCGCTTTTCTCAGCTGGGGATTTAATAGATCTGAGGGGCTCTTTGGTGGAGGTCCTTGAAGTAAGGAGGGATAAGGTAGTGGTTCATGCATTGCGTGAGGGTAGGGTGATGAACTTGAGCCTTAGATCCCTCATTAAGGAGGGTTTCAGAGTCCTGGACACAGCCGATTATTCAGTTACTAAGTGCTTTATAGCCGATATACACGGCAACGAGGCTGTAGCAGAGTGTGAGGACGGCGATTTAGTCAGGTCGGTCATCACGAAGCCTCTCAAGGTTGGGGACGCGGTGTTGGCCTTAACTTATAAAGACGTTAAGTACCTCAAATATTAGGTGATGTATTGGGAAAGAAGAAAATTGGGGAGGTCTCCGAGACCCCTTACCCCAACCCTGAGGAGGGAACTGTAGTTTGCGTAGTTACCGAACCTATGGGCGGAAACTACATGAAAGCCGTATGCATGGATGGGAAGGAACGTAAGCTAAGAATACCTGGTAAACTCAGGCACAAGGTATGGATAAATGTGAAGGACGTTGTTCTAGTGGGGAAGTGGGAGTTCGATGAGAGCAGAGGTGATGTGCTGTACAAATACAGCCGGGATGAGAGGAAAAAGCTCATTGAAGGAGGTTTTCTAGAACCCTCACTGATTGAGAGCGCTGGTGAACTCTGATATCGGACAGGGGGTCTGAGGACTCGGTCGTTGATGCTACCCTCAGGTTTAGAGATAAGGAACGTAAGTTAATAGATGAGGATCTCTTCGAGACTGTGGAGGAGGTCTTTGACAGAGCGACTGTTCAGGCAGTCCTTAAGTTGATGAGGAGAGGCACCATATCTGCCCTTAAGGGCGTGGTCAGCGCTGGCAAGGAATCCAGAGTCTACTGGGGGACGAATTCTAGAGGGAGTGATCTCGCCATCAAGATCTATCTAACATCCTCCGCTGAGTTCAGGAGGGGCATGATCAAATACATAGTTGGTGATTACAGGTTCGACAAGAATGTCCCTAAATCCACAAGAAAGCTAGTTACTCTGTGGGCTAGGAAGGAGTTCAATAATTACGTGGATCTATACAGGGCAGGCGTCTCAGTTCCTGAACCTATAGATCAACATGAGAATGTGTTGGTCATGGAGTTTATAGGTGAGGGCGGGGTCAGGGCTCCGTTGCTGAAGGAGGCGGTCCTAACCCGTGATGAGTATGAGAGAATGTTCAACTCTATAGTTGAGGACCTTCGCAAGGCGTACGTCAGGGCGAGGCTCATACACAGCGACTTAAGCGAGTATAACATAATGGTTTGGAACAGCAAGCACTACATAATAGACGTTAGTCAGGCAGTGCATGTAACCCATCCCAACGCCATGGAGTTGCTCAGAAGGGATGTAAGCAACATAGTAAGGTTCTTTGAAAAGGAGGCCGGTATTGAGGTACCCCCGCAGGAGAGCATATTGAAGTATGTGACAAGCATGTCAAGCGATGTGAGAGATCAATTCGTGGAGTTTTAAGTCCTCTTGTTTACTTAGGATTAAGGTGATGGACAATACGAGGTAACCAAACCTTACACACCGCGAAGAGACCCTCATCCCATCAACCACAGGTGATTCAAATTGGGTGACTCAAGTAGATCGACACATAGCTTGGCAAGAATCTATCTAAGAGTCAGACCCGAGAGGCTCGGCGTCCTCATAGGTGAGGAGGGCAAGTCTCTGAAGGAGTTGGAGAATAAAACTCAGACCGTAATAACTGTCGATAGCGTGAACAGCAACGTCGTCATAGAGGCCGCAACCCCGAGGACCCCCGCCGACATGTTGCTGAGGGCCTCGGACTTCATCAAAGCTGTTGATTCAGGATTCAATCCTGAGAAGGCATGGAGACTCCTCGAAGAGGACACTATCCTAGTGTTGATTAATCTTAAAGAGGTGGTCGGGGATGCACCGAACCACCTATACAGGGTCAAGGCGAGGATCATAGGCGAGGAGGGCAGGGTTAGGGCAAACATAGAGCAACTGACGGGAAGCGATATAAGCGTGTACGATGATGTAGTAGCTATCATAGGGGATTATGAGGGCGCTTACCTGGCTAGAGAGGCTGTCGAGATGATTGTCCAGGGGAGGGAGCACTCCACGGTTTACAAATACCTAAACAGGAGAGCCCGTGAGTTAAAACGTAAAAGATTAACTGAGTACTGGAGAAAAGAAGGGTTCTGAAAGCCGTCGAACCCCCTGCGCCCTAAGTTTCTAGGGTATCTGGACTCCCTGAGAGTGGGGAGGGTTACGGCTAATTTTCGTCGAGGTTAGGAGCCCGTTCTCTCTTATGTGGTGGGCCCGGGGGGACTTGAACCCCCGACCTACGGGTCTCTCACCAGGTTTTCCCTATCATCCCTTTTCGGTCTTCAGACCCGTAGAGGACTGGAGCCCGCCGCTCTGCCTAGCTGAGCTACGGGCCCACCTCCGCTCATCATTAATCAAATACTCACTAGAGCTTTTAAATGCTTCCCCACAACTACTTTGGTGGTATGGTTCTTGAGTCCCTGGAAGCTAAAGTGCAGGGAGTGCAATACGGAGTGGATACTTAATGTGAGCCATGATCTCAGCGAGTTTAACCAGTTATATCACTATTGCAGGGTATGTGGTAAGAACACTTACCACGACATCCTAGAGCTCGTGGAGATCTAGTAGGGGGGCGAGCTCCCCGCCCCTCAAGGATTGGGAGGAGG
This sequence comes from Zestosphaera sp., assembly GCA_038727705.1. Classification (NCBI taxonomy): domain Archaea; kingdom Thermoproteati; phylum Thermoproteota; class Thermoprotei; order Desulfurococcales; family Desulfurococcaceae; genus Zestosphaera; species Zestosphaera sp. The sequence goes on from JAVYVJ010000001.1 coordinate 350,891, forward strand.
TCAACCCAATGCTGGCGAGGAAGTGTATGAGGGGAACTCACATGCCTGGGGGCGTGACCTTCACGACGTGGGGATCTGCTGGTGTTTGAGCAGATTCACGAATTCTTCAATGCTTAGTGACTTCTGGATGCCGAGGTGACGCACCCTAACGTTGACGGTGTTTGTTTCCTTTTCCCTCTCACCTACTACCACTATGTAGGGTATCCATTCCACACCAGCTTCACGAACCCTCCTCCCAAGCCCTAATTCTCTGCTGTCGACCTCTACACGCACGCCTGCATTCGCTAGCATCTCGGCCACGCTGTTTGCGTAGGCCACGGTATTGCTGTCAACGGGTATTATCCTAACTTGTACCGGCATTATAAGTGGTGGTAGGTAGGGGGTCTTACCTGAGGCTTCCAGTTTGTGCGCCCTGTCCACTAACGCGTATATGAGGACCTCAGATGGGCCGAGTAGTTCCGACGAGATGATCAGCATCTGCTTGGAGGGTTCTAGCGCATTGTTCGTTCTACTGCCCATCGATGTTCTGCTCACCAATGTGGGCACGCCTCCTGAGTCAACGTAGTGTAACTCTACAGCCAGACCACAGCGTAACTCATCCTCATCGCATTCCCTGACGATCAACACTACCTCATCGAATGAATTGCTTAGCAGCTTGCTAATTGGTCTCCACACGCCTTCTTCGAAACTCTTGATGGTCATCACCATGACCGGCACCAGGCTGTCCCTCAGCTCCAGCGATTCAAGCCTGCCTAGCAGGTGCTCGACCAGGCGCGTGACAAGTTTAATGCCTTCCTCCTTATCCCTTGCGAATATCGTCAAATGAGGCTTTCTTAGGACGCTCAGCGAGCTTCTAAAGTCGTCGGCCTTGAAGGTCTTATGCACCGTAGCTACTTCGTAAATGTAATACGGTAGGGGTCCACCGGTCATCCCTAACTCGTCGGCCAGGGCAGCATGCTTGGCGTTGATGCAATCGCTTTCACACGTCGTTGCTATATAGTTGTCGATGATGACTCTTGCTCCACGTATATTGTACTCCCTCGCAAGCTCTGTGACGATGGACCTGCTCAACCCTATTAAAGTGTCATCGACGTCGACGCCTGGCCCAACCCTATACATAAGGGTTTTCGCACCATCCTTTATCAGCCTGAAGGAGAACTTGCTTAGAAGTTCCCTAACCCTCTCCTCCATCCTCCATTCTCTGCTGACCTCCTTGGTTATGCATGCATGTCTGAAGAACATCAAATCGAGACCGCTAACGTATGTCTGACCCGAGTCTACCATGTGAAGGTTGCCTTCTTTATCTAAGATAAAGCACCTGGCGGCCGGGATTGTTGCGCCTGAGAGCTCCTCCGGTCTGTACTCCCTCGAAAGCTCTGAGAGCGGGTGACCATAGCATGCAATCGTGAACTGTTTGTACCAGCCGAAGGGTGTCCTATATACGGGAATTCCCTCGAGGACTTCACGCGTCCTTGCCTCCAGAGCCTTCAGAACCCTCAGCGCCTCCCCGGGTTTAGCCAAGTTTTTGGAGAGGTGTGCGTAGGGATATAGGACTACTGCAGAAGGTCTTAAACTAGCCGCGAGGCTTTTGAGGTCATTCGTGAACCTCACCACCAATTCATCCACAGCACTCTCATCGCCTTCCTCAACGCTCATGAAGGCAACTAAGGCGTTCTTGAGCGCTAGAGCGTTGAGCTCTGGGGGCTCCTCAGCCTCTCTGAGAGCTTTTTCAGTGATCCTCGTGCTGAATTCCTCTGCATGAATAATTAACGTTCTCACTTCCCTCCCCAAGTAATACGGGGTTCTTAAATAATATCGGTTTTAGACTGTCCCCTCGGAGTTATTTCAGGTTTGGGGATGGCGGCGAAGGGCTAACGCCAAACGAAATAAAGGCTTGTCCCTCAGTTCTTAACCACGTTGAATCCAAGCAATTTAATAGGTACTTAATAGCTTATGAATTTGGGTGAGTATCTTGGAAGAATCTAAATCGCCTAACAGGAAAATAGCCTCCTTAGAGGATCTGGAGTTAACGCCGACGGTGCTTTCCAAGCTTATTGAGTCTGGGTACAAAACACTTGAATCCATAGCTGCTGCAAATTCGGCGGAGCTCGCCAGCATTGCTGGCATACCCCTCCCGACCGCTCAGAGGATAGTTCTTAGGGCTAGGGATTTGCTAGGCCTTAAGTTTAAGACAGCTCTTGACTTGAGGATAGAGCGGGCCAAGATAGGTAGGATAACGACCGGCTCTAGGAGTTTAGACTCCCTTCTCGGCGGTGGCGTTGAGACTAAAAGCATTACGGAACTCTTCGGCGAGTACGGAACTGGCAAGACGAACATATGCCATCAACTGTCGATTAACGTTCAGCTGCCTGAGGATAGAGGCGGGTTAAGCGGGAAGGCGCTGTACATAGATACGGAAGGCACCTTCAGATGGGAGAGGGTGGAGTCCATGGCGAGGGGTGTGGGGTTGGATCCAGAAACGGCCATGAGGAATATCATATGGGCTAGGGCCATAAACAGTGATCATCAGATATCGCTGGTTGAGGAGGCGGCTAACGAGTTACTGCCCAACGAAAACATAAGGTTGCTCGTGATAGACTCTGTAATCAGTCACTTCAGAGCCGAGTATACTGGCAGAGAGTCCCTTGCTGTAAGGCAGCAGAAGCTCAACAAACACCTGCATGATCTGGCGAGAATAGCGGAGGCATTTGACATCGCCGTAGTTGTCACGAACCAGGTTATGGCGAGACCTGATCTCTACTATGGTGACCCAACGCAGGCTGTCGGAGGTCACGTGCTGGCGCATGCGCCGGGCGTCAGAGTGCAGTTAAGGAAGGGCAGAGGTAACAAAAGAATTGCGAGGGTGGTCGACGCACCGCATCTACCTGAGGGCGAAGCAGTCTTCATAATTGCTGAGGAAGGCATTAGGGACGCTGAGGAATAGCCAGGTTGAATTTCGAGGAGTTAGTTCTCGCTCTCTCAACATTGATCACGCTCTCATATGCCTCTATATCTGATCTTAGGTATAGGGAAGTCAAAGAGTATGTGTGGGTTCCGGCGACCGTTATTGCGGTGTCGATTAACTTCCTGTCCGGAAACTATAGACCCCTAGAACTTATGTTAGCATCGATCCCTGCAGTCTTAGTTCTGGTTTTGGCCGTGCTTGACATGATGGGGGGCGCTGACTTCCTAGCCCTGCTACTCGTGACTCTAGCATACCCCACCGTATACCCTAAGCCAGTGACCTACCTGACCCTTATCTACTCCCTAGCAATTCCGGTACTGCTTATGTTAGCAAATCTCATACAGGGTCTGAAAAGGCTGAACAACTACAAGAGCCTAAGATGCGTTAAGGGGGGCAAGCTGTCATTGCTGATTCTCGGAAAGCCTATGAGGATCCGTGACTTCCTGAATTCTAGATTCACTTACCTCCTAACCATACCCTCGGAGTCTGACATCACCTTATTCGAGTGCCGTAAAACCTTCACAATGGACGACGCTCATGAAGAGAGGCTTAAGAGTAACCTCAGGGAACTCGTGGAGAGGGGTCTTCTAAATCCGGACCAGATCATCTGGGTCACGCCAGGATTACCGCAGATAGTCCTCTATTTACTTGGATACGTAGCAGCGCTAATAACGCCGTACGAGGCTATCCTTGGCTTCGTGCGGGGTTTATAAGGTATGCGTTGCTCAGCGACCTGCAGCCCCCTGGATGCAGGGACGCTCCAAGCCAGTTGAGGACGGTGGAACCCCCCTAACCCGGTCTTATAATCCCTCTAAGTCTAAGGTTATTTAGTTAGATGGGTGAGGGCTGTCGGGCTTGAAGATACTCTGGGCTCCTTGGAGAATGAGTTACATAACTAAAGCCTTCTCGGAGGAATGCATATTCTGTAAGGCGGTGGGCGGAAACGACGAGGATAACTACGTCATTCTAAGGTCTAACCATAGCTTGGCAATGCTTAACCTGTTTCCGTACAACACCGCTCACGTGATGATCGCGCCGGTGAGGCATGTAGCGAGGCTCGAACTCCTGACTCAGGATGAGGTGTTGGATATGTTCAGCGTGTTCTCTAAGATCGTTGAAGCCATCGACAGGGAATACAGCCCTCAGGGGTATAACATAGGGGTCAATATGGGGAGGGTTGCCGGCGCTGGAATTGAATCACACGTACACGTACATGTAGTACCTCGGTGGCTGGGGGACACCAATTTCATGCCAGTAGTCTCAGGGACTAAGGTAATGCCTGAGACTCTGAGTACAACCTACTCTAGACTTAAGAGGAGACTTAAGTAGTTCCTTTCGTGCTGTTGCCGACCCTCGAGAAGTAGGGCTTTTCGATTGTAAAAAATATTTAATTATGACGGCAAAAATATTTAGTAGAACCCACCATAGGCTGGTGTCGCAGTGATGCACGCGTCATTCAGGAGTGAGAAGTACGTGTTGATAGCGCTCGGCGGTAATGCCTTCCAGTCTAAAGGTGACAAAGGAACTCCCGAGGATTACTGGAAGAACGCCTATAGAGCGGCTGAGACTGTGGTAAGGATAGTTAAGGAGGGCTATAGAGTAGTCGTCACTCACGGCAATGGCCCTCAAGTAGGTATTATAATGGAGTGGATGGAGAGATCTAAAGACGAGATACCTCCTTTAACCATGGACATAGCCGGAGCGATGTCGCAGGGTTGGTTGGGCTATCTGTTGACTCAGTCTATAAACAACCTCCTCAATAAGGAGGGGATTAAGGACTCGGTTAAAGGGGTAATCTCGATAATCAACCAAGTTGAGGTGAGAAGAGACGATCCAGCTTGGAGCAATCCAACTAAGTACGTCGGTAGCTGGTACACTGAGGAGGAGGCCAGGAGGCTGGCTATTGAGAAAGGGTGGGTCTTCAAGCCTGACCCTAGAGGAGGTTATAGGAGGGTGGTCCCGTCACCGGATCCCTACAATAACGTGGAGGTCAGTGCAATCAAGAAGCTGGTGGATGAGGGGTGGATAGTGGTGGCTTCAGGTGGTGGTGGAATACCTGTTGTAAGGAATGCTGACGGAACTATGCAGGGTGTTGAGGCGGTGATTGATAAAGATCTAGCCGGTGAGGTCCTCGCCACGGCTTTGGGTGTCGGCGCCTTCGTAATCCTAACAGACGTTGATGGAATCTATTTGAACTTCGGCAAGCCTAACCAAAGGAAGCTGGACATGGTCACGGTTTCTGAGTTAGAGAAGTATTACGGTGAGGGTCACTTCGCTCCTGGATCCATGGGACCTAAGGTGTTGGCTGTGCTCAGGTTTGTGAGGAGGGGTGGAAGAAGGGCTGCCATAGGTCACCTCTATAAGGGTTATGATGTAGTCAAGGGCGTTTCAGGCACTACAGTTCTATCGGACTAGTGAATCTGCACCCCACCTTGACCAGGCGTACCTTATAATGATTCCGTTTTTATCTTTGTATTCAGTATTAGTTTTTAGGCGGGGTTTAGGCGGTTGAATGTCGACATCGCAGTTGCAGAGTCGATGCTGAGGATAAACAATCACGGAGGTATAGTGATTGACGGGTCTTTAGTGATTGACGGTCATGAGAGCTCTTGTGAGAGGGTCGTGACGCATATACACAGCGACCATACCGTGAGGTTATCGGATTCGCTACGTCGCAGGCAGAGGCTCATAGGAACGCCGCTTACCCTCGAATGGATTTCAATTATGAACAGCTTTGCGGATCCCACACTTCACAATCCGCTTGACTACGGGCAGAGGTATAGGTTAGGCAAGCTTAGGATCACGCTCAAGAAAGCTGTCCACATACCTGGGACAGCACAGGTCCTGGTAGAGCACGAGGATGGGATTACCATAGGATATACTAGTGACTTCAAGAAAGTAGGTTGGGGAACCGAGGTCCTTCAGCCCGACATACTGATCATGGATGCAGTCTACGGACATCCCTCCTATGTTAGAGAGTTCGATGACTTCATAGAGACCGTGCTGGCGGATTTAGTTAATGAGCTGCTCAGCAGGGGTCCTGTGCATGTGTATGCATACTACGGTAAGGTCCAGGAGGTGATGCAGGTGTTGCGTGAACGTGGGGTTATAGCGCCCTTCATACTCAATCACAAACAGTACACACTAACTAGGACTGCGGAAAGGCATGGGATGCGGTTTGGTGATTATTTCCACATAGACTCGCGAGAGGGGGGTGAGGTACTTAAAGACGGTTGGTACGTGTATTTGACCCACTCAACCAGTTACTCAAAACTTAAAGGCAATGCTAAGGCAAGCCACGTAATGCTCAGTGGCTGGGAGTTCACACGTCCGTATAGAAGGATAGATGACACCAACTTCTTAGTAGCGTTCAGCGACCACTCGGACTTCAGAGGTCTTGTTGAGTATGTTGAAAACTCTAAACCGAAGGTGTTAATAGTAAACAGCGCGAGAAGTTCGCAGGGCAGGGTCTTCGCAGATTACGTAGCTTCGAAACTGGGTATAAAGGCAATCCTGCTTTAGGAAGAGGGCGTCCCCGGTTTACTGTTACTCACTGGATTCCTCTTCCCCCAATATTGAAGGACTTACACCTACCTCCCTTAACTCGGCCCCGTATTCTTCAACCAGTATCAACAGTGCAGCTTGAGGAGGCATTACCCCCTTCTCCGTTATTATTGCATCTATGTACTCCGGCGGGGTTACGTCGAAGACGGGGTTAAGCACCCTAACATTCTTATTATCGTTTAGCCAAGCTTCATCGACTATCTCCCTTGGGTCCCTGACCTCTATAGGCACTAGCTCGCCTAACAACGTGTAGGGGCTGAATTTAAATGTTTCTGTGGCGACGTAGAACCTGACCCTAGCTTCCTTGGCTGCTAGCGCTACTAATGAAGTCCCTATCTTATTAACTACCGCCCCGTTCGCAACCACGGTATCGGCACCGACCACCACCTTATCCACTCTCTTCATGTAGTACCTTACTCCGGAGTCGGGTATCAGTATCACGTCAAGACCCTCATCCGCCAGGATCTTAGCGGTGATGAGTCCTTGAAGGGCAGGTCGCGTCTCCTTAACGTAGACCCTACTGACCCTCCCCATTTTATGGGCAGTGGCTATTAGTGACGTGGCTACAGTGCTGTGGCAGTGCGTCATTATAGTGTCGCCGTTCTCGATTCTTTTGGCGCCTAAGTCGCTTATTATCTTAACGGCTTCATTCGCGTATCTGATGAATTCCTCAGCAGCCGATATAACTATCTCCTTACCTTCCTCAATGGATGTAGGGCGACCTCTTCTAAGCCTGCTCATCACGTACGACACAGCGTTGGGCAGTGAGACCGCGGTTGGCCTGGCACTCCTTAAATAGGAACCTACGTACTCCATGTAACGAAGGAATTCGTTCACATCCGACCCTTTAAAGCATTCTGCTGCGTCCTTCAGCGCGCTTGCCGCGTACTTAGCTATCCTACCGGCTCCCCTTACGGCCATCGTTCTTATACCCTCACGAACCTCCACCACATATTTAGACAACTCGTACTCTCTGGTCACAACCTGCCCACCTCCTCCAACAAATCCCCCAAAGACCTGACTTTAGGAGGCCAGCCGTATGTCATCATTATTAACATGGGTATCGCCTGGGGGGCTAGGACCCCCTTCTCCGTTATTATTGCATCTATGTACTCCGGCGGGGTTACGTCGAAGAGCGGGGTGTCTACAGTAACTCTGCCAGCAAGTTCCGCGATCCTATCTTCAGGTATGATTAGCTCCGGATTCCTCAGAACAGCCTGCTCAACCAGCTCCCCGAATACGGTCTCGAACGAGAACTTGTAGAGTCCTGCCAGGACGAAGAGGCGTGCTCTGGCTTCTTTCGCAGCCAACGCTACAGCCGAGGTTCCAATTTTGCTCACCACCGCTCCGTTAATAGCTATTGCGTCCGCACCGACTAGGACTTTACGAACATACTTCATGACGTACCTGACGGCCGAGTCCACTATGAGCGTCGTGTCGATTCCTAGCTTACTTACCATGCTGGCTGTCGTCTTGCCCTCGCCGACAGGCCTTGACTCGGTTACGTAGACGTTGAAGCTAACCCCCCTCTCAAGAGCTTTTTCAAGGGTCCTCATAACGGTTGTGCTGTAGGAGTGAGTTAATATGGTGTCACCGCTCTCAATTCTTTTAGAGCCTATTTCGGCAATCGCTTCTCTCACCTGATTCAAGCTATTGACCAGTTGATCTACCAGTGTTGGGGTCTCGTCGATAGCTCTCTTTAACCCTCCCTCACTTGCCACGGTTAGGAACTTCTCGAGATACATGCGGATTAGATTCTCTAGGACCTGCGACGAGGGTCTTGAGGCAATTATCAATGGAATGCATTCCCTGAGGAAATCCCTGAACTCCTTGCTGCACTCGCCTGAGGCATTCTTTATTAACTCTAAAGCGTTCAAGGCAGCCTCAGTTGAGCCTAAAATAACACCGTTTCTTAGCCCGATCAGAAGTGCATTAAGTCTATGTCTGATGGGATTGCAAACAAGTTCCTCCATCCCTTCAAACCCCTGCCTTTGGTCTAGAAACGTTTCAGAGGCTAATATGCCTTTCCTCAACACTCACTATCTTAACACATTCCGCGTGAAGATCCTCAAGCTCTTCTTTTGATGGCGCGCCGCGTGGATCCTCTTTAGAAGCCTTTATGGTGGAAGCGCATGAAGCGTAAGTCATCGCCGTAACATCCTCGAACCCGCATAGCTTGTAGGCAGTGAAAACCCCTGTGTACGTATCACCGCAACCAGATGTTGACACTAACTTAAGTCCGAGAGCCTGCGGGTCCACTGAAGCCACATGGGTTAAAGTACCGAGGCTTAAGTCAACTAAGTAGGACCCCCTCACACCTGACTTAATCACTAGTTTAGGTCTGCGTGTGTGCCTTGCTAACTTATCAAGAGCTCCTAAAACGTTATTAGCGCCCGTCATCATCAGGAGCTCCCACTCATTTGGCATGAGGTAATCGACGTGCATCATCACAGGACTTAACTCACGCAACCCGCCAGCGGCGAGCATGCCTGGATCCCAGAAGACCTTCTTAGAGCGGCGTGATGCCTCACCAACTAGAAATCTAGCCACGTTTAATGGTGGGTTCATGACCAACAAACCTTCAAAATCCTCACCAACTGTGGCGAGGGCATTGCTGGCGTGCTCCACCTGAAGGAACTCGTTAGCACCGTAGTAGCTATAAACCGCAGTATCGCCGTCCGGGCTGACGGCCACGAAGGACTGCCCTGAAGGAGTCCTTGAAATCTTGACGACGTGGTTCGTTATAACACCATGTCTCTCTAAGTCGTTGAGTTGAAGGCGTCCTATTTCATCATCTCCCACAGCCCCTAAAAAGGCTACCTTACCAGGACCCAATATCTTAGCTGCGCTGACGGCTGCGTTGCCTCCGGACCCACCTAGAAATGTCTTCAGCCTATTAACACGGGTTTTGGGAGGTGCGAATCTTTCGACGAAGAGCATTACGTCATAGTTCAGCGACCCAACTACCAGTAGCTTCACATCACGCATTTCCTTATCCCGATTCTTATCTTCATTCCCTCAATATCCCACTCGGTGACGCTCATGTCACTACTTATGGTTTCGAAGATGTTTCTAGCCCTGACCTCCCTCGCTATATAATCTTTCATAGCGTTTAACGCCTCCTTAAGTTCCGGCTCTTCAGTCTCAATTCCAACATCTATGAATTCATCCACGACCAGGTTCGCTCTATTACGCATTACCTGAACCCTTCTAATCACCTCTCTTGAGAGGGCCTCGTTAAGCAAGTCCTTATCGAGTTTCCTGGGCATGCACACGAGGAATGAGTCCGTCTTTAAAGTGGAGTACGTGTCGCTCTCGTTACACTCACTTGGTAACTGATCGGTGAGGACTACTTCCTTAGCGTTACTGAGGAACTTCAGGGACTCCTCCAACCCTGACAACCTCCTCAACGTCGCGGATTCCGCGGAGATATACACGACCCTTACAGGCCACCTCAGCTTGAGCTCTAAATTATTTCTCAACGCAGCCGCAGCGCTGAAAACCTCGAAAACCTTGTCAAACCCCTCCTCTAAGTCAGGTCTTATGAACTTCTCGTCGACGCCCTCTAAAACGCTTAGGTGCACGCTCTCCTCAAGAGCAGCGTCATAATATCTGAAGAACCTCTGCCAAAGCACCTCCGCTAGGTGGGGTGTTGCTGGAGCCAACATCTTCAGAGCCCTCCTCAGGACATAGTAGAGGACGGAGTACGCTGTGAACCTGTCAACGCTCTCCTCCTCCCACACCCTCCTTCTTATCAGTCTCAGATACCTGTGGCTTAGATCCTCGACAAAGAAGTCAATGACGTCCCTAACGGCTAGGTGTATGTTGTAACTGCTTAACTCGCTCAAGTAGTTCTTCATCACAGTATTGACCCTGGAGAGAATCCAGAGGTCCTCAGGCCTTGCGTTGGATATCAGCTCCTCCACCTTGTGGGTTTCTGGGTTGAACTTGTCTAGTGACATGTAGGTGTGAGCGAACCTAAACACATTCCAAATTATGTTCATCGATGTGAGAACATTCCTGATTTCATCCTCGTTATATATGAAGGGATCTCCAGGGGGGTACGTGCTGAGAATGTAGAGCCTTAAAACATCAGCACCGTGCTTCCTGAGAGCCTCCTCAGCGTAAACGACGTTTCCCAGATGTTTAGACATCTTACGTCCATACTTGTCAAGAATCAAGCCTTGAATGAGTATGTTCTTGTACGGCGCTCTCCCAGTAAGTATGACTGAAGTTACGAGGAGTGAGTAGAACCAACCCCTGGTTTGATCGACCCCCTCCGTTATGAAATCGTAAGGGAACAGCTTGCTGAACAATTCAGCATTCCTGAAACCGTCGACTCCTGCACCCCACGCTACACCGCTGTCTATCCACACGTCCACTACAAAGGGCTCCCTAACCCATTCACCACACTCCTCCGTTCTGATCTGCACCCTGTCTATCCAGGGTCGGTGCACGAGCTCAAAGTCGTTTAGCCCTTCAGCGTCGACGGCTAAGCCCCTTAACTCGCTCAAACTACCAACAACCAGTACCTTGTTCAGATCGTCCCTGCACCTCCATATCGGAAGCGGCGTCCCCCATATACGGGACCTTGATAGAGTCCAGTCTTTCGCATTAGCCACCCAATTAGTGAACCGGTCCTTCAGCTTAGGTGGGTACATATTGACTTTCTCAAGCTCGTTCATTAACCTCTCCCTCATATCTGTTATCTTGATGAACCACTGCCTATCCGCTCTGTAGATTAATGGGTTGTGGCATCTCCAGCAGTGAGGGTATGCGTGCCTTATAGTGCCTGAGTGGAGAAGTAGCCCCTTGGACTTCAGAACCTCAACCACCTTCTTTGATGCATCATCCACGTGGAGATCGCTAAAGACTCCGCCGTCTTCGTTAAAGACCCCATTGATCCCTACACTACTCGTTATTGGGAGTCCGTTTCTAGATCCTAACTCGAAATCTTCGGGTCCGTGACCAGGTGCTATGTGGACAAGTCCAGTCCCTTCATTCAGAGAGACGAACTCCCCGGTCAGTACCTTATGAGCGTTACTGTGAGCTCTGTGTATCGGAACTTCATCAACTAATGGATGTTCGTACTCCAAACCGGCGAGCCCGCGTCCTACCACCTTCTCGACACACTCGCCCCTCAAGCCAGTCAGCGTGGCCACTTCATCCACTCTAGACTCTGCCACCCACCAGTATTCGTTTCCGACCCTCAGTTTGCAGTACACTCCGTCAGGATTGGCTGCGACAGCCTCGTTGTCAATTAAGGTCCACGGTGTCGTAGTCCATATGAGCAAGTACGTGTTCCCCGCACCCGCAACCTTAAACTTGACTATGATTGAGGGGGAAGTTCTCTCTTCATAACCTAAATCAACTTCAGCGTCGCTAAGCACTGTCTCACATCTGGGGCAGAATGGCAGCACCCTGAAACCTTCATAAAGAAGTCCCTCCTGATACGCCTTCTTAACTAAGCGCCACACATATTCCACGTAGTGCGGTTCCCTGGTTTCATACGCGTTCTCGAGGTCAAGCCATAGGGCTATGTCACGCGTTGCGTATGACTCCCAGAATCTCAGATAGTAGTCGACCAGCTCGTTACACTTCCTTATGAAATCCTCCATAGATATCCTGGTGCCTATCTCCTTCTTATGTTTTATCCCCAACTTCTTCTCGGTCTCGACCTCCACCGGCAACCCCTGCTCATCCCAGCCCCCCTGCGCCCAAACGTTATAGCCTCTGAGCCTCATTAACTTGAGGACGAAGTCCTTGTATATCCTCCCTCTCAGGTGTCCTATATGCGGGACGCCGTTTGCCGTAGGAGGTCCTTCAAGGAAGGAGAAGACAGGTCTTCCGTCACTCCACGATCTCCACTTACTAGGTATGCTGTGGGACTCCCAGAATCTCTTAGCTTCCTTCTCTACTTCACTTAACCTCATACGTCCCAAATCAATACTGGACACCGACATCACCTACATTCTAGATTCTAATAAACTTTACTGTTTTAAGCAGTTCAGCCGGTGGGGAGATTGTGGCGCAGCTTTCGGACGTAAATTAAGTTTTTATTCCTGCTCGTTGTAAAATAATGTTTCGGGGTGCTTTAATGCCTAAGGTTAGGACTAAATTAGTCTCATGGAATGAGGTAGTTGACTGGGCTAGAGACTTGTCAGAAAAGGTTGAGGCCTCAGGCTACAGACCTGACGTGGTGGTCGCGATAGCGAGAGGCGGCTTCGTGCCCGCGAGACTCGTATGTGACTTCTTGTTGGTTGAAAACCTCATATCCCTTCAGTCGCAGCACTGGACTGAAGCCGCTAAGGTTGAGGAGAAGGCCTTGATTAAGTATCCCTACACTTTAGACCTTAACGGCGGTAAAGTCCTCATAGTTGACGACATAGTGGACACGGGGGATTCTGTATTGCTAGCTAAGGAGTTTATTGGCAAGAACTGGAACGTCAGTGATGTGAGGGTGGCGGTACTCCAGTGGATCTCGCCTGTCGCTAAGTTCAAGCCGGATTACTACAGCATGGAGGTCCGTGAGTGGATCTGGTTCCAGTATCCATGGACCAGGCTGGAGGACACCTTTCAATTCCTCAAGAGGTTACTGAATGAGGAGGGTAGATATAAGAAGGTCTGGACCTACGAGGAACTGGTGGAAAAGTTTAGGGAGTGGTATGAGATAGATGTCGGGAGAGAATACTACGGAGACGCTGTTGAATGGCTCATTAAGAGGGGATTGCTCGAAGTTAAGGATGATCATTACATCCTACGCACGGTTTAAAACGGCCGTCTCCTTCAGACGCTCCCTGGCTATGACCTCAGCCTCCGAAAGGACCTTCCTAACCTCATCGGTTTCAGGCGTTGTGAAGCTCTCCCTCGGAGTGTTGATACCAAATTCCAGCAAATCGTTGGACCTATCTATCAGATCGTCAACCACCATAGAAACGTCTGGGATCTCACTCACTTGACTCCTTAGCCTAGTGAGGACCTCCTTAACCACTGAGATATCTCTGACAGAGATGTTTAGGAGTCCCAGGCTTTCCAGCTTAACTATAAGAACCTCTAGGACAGCTTCGATCTGAAGGAGGGTTTTACAGAGGTTCACGTATATACGTATGTTATTCAGTATCTCATTCCTGATCTGGGGCTCGTCCACCTGAGTGAGCCTGCTCTGCAACCTCTCTATATTATCCTGTACCTTAACCCTGTAGAAGAAAACCCTCTTATGCAACTGCTTTAAATCTATTATGAGCCTCCCTATACTACGCACATTGAACTTGACTTCCCTATGTCTACCGCCGAATATAACAGCCCCTCAATAAAGCTGTACTCGCCTTAAGTATTTAAGGCTAGACCCAAATTGCGGTCAAAGTCCCGGGATCTTGGAGTGGGATGAGAAACGTTTTTAACCTCCTTAAAACGTAGTAAATATTGGGTCCCCCGGTAGCTCAGCGGTTAGAGCACCCGGCTGTAGTCAGCCCCGGAGGGTACATTAAGCCTAACAAACCCCTCCGGCAGGGACCGGGGGGTCGGGGGTTCGAATCCCTCCCGGGGGACCACATGACCTCATAGAGTTTGTAGTCATAACTAAGGCGTCTTTTTAGCATGGCTTTCTGAATGTAGTAGTTACAAACGCTTAGAACATGAACATCTATAGATGGATGCAGAGGCTTACTGCTCTCAACTAGTCTTCGACGTGTAGACGTTCAGCATTTCCTAACCAGCTTGTATCTCAGCATCACGTCAGTCACGAAAGATCTCAGGGATTCCGTCACTCCTCTAGCTATGTCAACTTTCCTTCTAACGTTAGGTAGGACGGCGTCCGGGTAATCTAAGTGTTGTAGATGCTCATATATTACCTCCATGACATTGAAGAATTCCTGCGCCTCCTCAAGGCGTTCCTCCGAGAGCAGCTTGAGGACGTACCTCTTTAACTCGCCGACAACTTCCAGTAAGCCGAGTAGGTAGGGGACATGATCCACCTCCAATTCCTCGGGTGTGGCTAGCCTATGGTTCCTGACCAAATGATACAGCACTAGGGCCTCAACGTATTCACTTACGAGGTCAACAACCAAATTGGAGTACTCATAGCACGGGTGCCTCTTCAGAGTTTCACGGAGCTTCCTATAGGACCCCATCAATCTGCTCAGGTTAGCCTCCACCTCCCCCCATCTGTCGGTATGTATGTTCGTCACCACATACCCTGACATCCTCACAACCTCACGTCCAGTCTTTATCAACTCCTCACGCACTAAGTCCCGGCTATTCAGTATTTCCTCAACTCTCGAAAGGTATTGCTTTAGACCTTCCTCAACGTAAGGAACCCACGACTCGGACATTGTATGCCACGCTGCCCGTGTTGATGTGTTTGGCGCCGGGGGGAGGATTTGAACCCCCGACCACCGGGTTAACAGCCCGGCGCTCTACCCGGCTGAGCTACCCCGGCTCCCAATAAACATTGTTGAAGAGGGTTTTAAATCCTTATACCTTCAGGTGATGTTATCCCTTGCTATAAGAATCGTAGAGGTTAGAAGCCGTATTCACTTAACACCTCCTGCGCCGCCCCTACACCGCTACCTAGCTTGACAGGGTATCCTAGCTTCTTAAGACTCCTCTCCAGTGCCGCTATGGTGGATAGCACATCGTTTGCGTTAACCTCACCCATGTGACCAACCCTAAACATCTTCCCAGCTAGCTCGCTTAAACCCCCCGCTATCACTACATTGCGATTCATCATCTCCGAGCTCAGGTCTTGGAGTTTTATGCCTTCAGGTAGCCAGACAGCAGTTACCGTGTCAGATCTGAAGTCTTTCTCCGCTACTATAGAGAGTCCTAACTCCTCTACACCTTGTCTGAAGGATTCCGCCATCACCTTGTGTCTTACGTACCTGTTCTCAAAGCCCTCCGAGCTTATCCTCTTGAGGGACTCGTTCAGCGCATATATCATGTTGACAGGCAGGGTTGAAAAGTAGTTTCTTACGCTCCTCATCATCGCCAACCATTTACGGCCATTGAAGAAGAATAGTTCGTTGGTGCTACTCTCCAACATATCAACAGCTCTCTTACTTAAAGCAACTATCGCCAACCCAGGCGGCACTGCCAGGGCCTTCTGAGAGCCTGTGAAACACACGTCAATACCCCATTCCCTCATGTCGATTTCCATGCCTCCCAAAGAGGCAACCGCATCCACTATGAACAGTTTATCACTGCCCTTCAAAGCCTCACCTATCTCCCTGATGCGGTTAGCAACGCCTAATGAGGTCTCGACGTGCTGCACTGTGACTGCCTTGACGTCCTCCCTCAATACAAGTTCCCTGACCTCACCCCCTCTGAAGCCTTGACCGAGTTTAGACCTAACCTGTATTGAGATCCCGCCTCTAGCTTTTGTTGCCTGAACCAGATACTCTCCAAAGAATCCGCTGACTAGATTAAGTACTCTGTCCCCGGGCTTCACGAAATTATCTATCGCGAACTCCATCGCCGATGTCCCGCTTCCAGGCATAACGATGACCTCCCCGTCAGTGTTCAGCAATCTCTTCAAAATCTCGAGAGACTCCTTCAAAACAGCTTCAACTTCACTTGAGGTATGGGGTCTTGTAACCTTAGCTAAGCTTAGTAAGGTGCTCGGCTCTGAGAACGTGGGCCCGGGTATCATCATGAGGAACCTCTCGTCCACCTTACACACCACACTATTAATTTAATGTCTGAATTAAAATAACTAGAACGCCGAGGATGTACCCGCATCCAATGCTTTATGAGAGCTAGTGCTTGGAGACCAGCCCGCCATGAGTGCGAGGGAACCCTGAGCTATGACTTCTTGATTAGGATTTCAGATGGTTGTTCTTTAATCATGCATGTAAATCTTCATTAGGGTATGTGAGTCAACTAAGATATAATTATGAACTCCTATCTGAAGTAATACATCAAATAATTTGATGTATTACTTTAAAGATCGAGCGAGGTTTAAGTGAAGATTTGAAGTTAAGTTTAAGTAGGGGGAAATTCATAATCTAGTGAGTGATAGCCATGAGCAAGAAGCCCGTGAAGGTCAAGGATTCGACCACAGGGAAGGAGGTAGAGCTGGTTCCTGAGAAGGTCTGGGCGTTAGCGCCGAAAGGTAGGAAGGGGGTTAAGATAGGGCTCTTCAAGAGCCCCGAGACCGGCAAGTACTTCAGGGCTAAAGTTCCTGAAGACTATCCAGCCTAACCACAACTAGCGAAGTGATGAACAAGAGTTAATTTTTGGTTTCTAAACCACTTTTTTTCTTGGTTCTCGACGTATGGAGAGGTGCTTCGAATGGAGGTGCTCGTTTTATCTGACCTGCATGACAGCCTTGAGGCCCTGTCCAGGCTGAAGGATGTAGTGATTAAGAAAGGATACGATTTGGCGGTTCTTCTCGGGGATTTCACATCGCCTTTTACTTTGAAGGGTCTTCTGGAATTACTGCCTAGTGTAATGGGGGTCTTCGGTAACAACGACGGTGATGTAGACCTTCTGAAAACCCTGGCCCCTCGACTCACTGAACAGCCTCTAGAGGAAATTATAGAGGGTTGGAGAGTTATCATGCTTCACGGGTTTAAGAGCCCGCAACTTACTGAAAAGCTTGTTCATTCTCTCTGTATGTCAGGCTATTACGACTTAGTTCTTTACGGACATACACATATACCTAAAGTCGAGGTCTTCAAGACCTGCTTAGCCATCAATCCAGGCACTCTCTCAGGTTATCTGGCTTCCGCAAGAACTTACGGCGTCTTAACCCTGTCGAGTAGCAGTGCTAGCGCGGCGATAGTAGATTTGGACTCGGGTCGGGAGCTGGCTCACTCATCGCTTTGCAAGCAATCCGAAAAACCTTAACGCTTTTAAATTAAGTACTCTACTGAGAACTTATCTGGTGCTTAAGGGTGAACGAGTTTAAGGAGAGGCTTAAGAAGATTCTAGAGGCTATGGTCGGCAAGGTAGTCACACCCGGGGATGTGGTGGCTCTCTCCGGACTGCCAAGATATGAGGTATTGGCGACATTCCATGTTCTGGAGACGCTGGGTATAGCTGAGGTGATCAACGAGAAAGGTAATTACAAGGTCTACAGGCTAACGGAGCTAGGCCTTAAACTGCTCAAAGCGTTGGATGAAGTAAGTAAAGTGTCTATAGAGATAGTTACGTCCTCTGCTCGAGAGCCGGCTGTGGTGGAAGCCGTGACGTAAGACTACCTTAACACGCCGGTGTGCATGTGGGCGGGGTCTACTCATCCTACGCGCTTGTTGTTAGCTGCGACGACGCTATAATCAATGTTAAATCCCTTGGAAGCATTCAAATCACCAAGGGCTACTATATCTATGTGGGTTCTTCAAATATTCGGAAGCCGTATTTGAGAGTGTTAAGGCACTTAATGAGGAGTGTTAAGAAGATTAAGTGGCACGTAGACACTTTAACCACGGTCTGCAACCCGGTCGCAGGTTTAGTGTGTGGAGGAGTTAGTGAGGACCTTCTTTACCGAGCGTTTAGTTCATGGGGGCATGCAACCCCACTTGCGAAAGGTTTTGGCTGCAGCGATTATAGAGACCACTACACACACTTATTCAGCATACGTGGAGTTGCTGGTGAGGGTGTCTATGAAGTTCTGAGGCTTATCGCACGGAAAATGCTTGATTTATGTAGTTGTGTTGAGTTTGTTTTAAGCGACGTATAAAAAGATATTCACGTACGGTGCTGGGTTTAGAGTCAGTCCTCACCGAACTTTATCAATTCAGCATCACTAAGCTGACTTAGGATCAGCACGAGTACTTCCTTCAGCTCGTCTTCAGTTATCTCTTGAGGAGATGACTTCAGATCTTCGAGCACGTGGTTCACTAAGTCGTTAACGCTCTTGCTTCCATCGCATAGTTGCCACACGTAGAATGCGCTCAATGATAATGAGTAAACTTTCTCTTCATTGATTCCAACTATGTAGTTATCCCCCTCAACCCCCAGTTCCACGCCCTGCTTTAAGGGGTGCTTGTTCTTGATTTCCTCGTATGTGATCATTAAGTCCGCCTCACTCTTCATCCTCGCCAAAGCCGGATGATCTCTCCCTCCTGAAGGGCCTCCTCGTCCTCGGGAACCTCCTTCCGGGGGTCCTCCTCTGCTCTGGTCTGTAGCCTTCAGGTGCCTGCGGGTATTTATCCGGTATCTCCTCAGGCTCGGGCAGTCCGCTCTCAGAGCTTGGCGAGATGTTCTCTTCCCCGCCGACGTTAAGTTGCACTACCCCTTTAAACACAGTCGTCCAGGCGTTCTTGACCTCTACAGTGTCTCCCTGCTTCAACTTATCGGCTAGAGACCTTCCCCATAGAGTTAACTTAACTCTCCCGGTCTCATCTCCCACAATCACTTCAGTGATCGTTCTGAGGCCTGATCTAGTGTTTATGGTTCTGGAGGGCTCCACGTTAACTACGCGTGCCACGAGACGAACTCCGTTCATCTCCGGTTTTAGATCCGTTACTTTTAGTCTGGTTTCTCCCATTTTCTTCCTCTCCGATGTTTACGATACGCTTAACGTTACGTTACAACGCTTATAAATTAAGCGGTTTTATCTTGTGCGATGAAAACTAGAAGTGGCCTTAACTAAGTTATCTGAAATTAGCACGTGCTATTTTCACGCCTTCTCCACTAGTATCGCTCCGACCGGGCAGGCAGTTCTTCCCTGCTCAACACAATCAGCCAGGTCGTCTGGGACAGTGCCTTCAGTCACGTCGCTTCCTCTGTACTCCTTAACTATCTGTGATTTCCCATCGGCGCCTGCCTCAAACACCTGAGGACAGAGCGCATAGCAGACGCCATCGGCTATACACAGATTCCAATCTACCTTTACCTTCAGGGGCATTTGACTCACCACAAGATATTTTCACGGTATCTAGTAATAAATGTTTCGCTCTAGAGCTGAACCTGCGGGACGTGCTTGAAGCCCGTGCGTGAAATACGACTGAAAATTTAAAAAGCGTTAAAGTAAGATAACGTAGGGGCCCGTAGCTCAGCCAGGCAGAGCGCCCGGCATAGGCTGTTAAAGCCTACGGGACTCATAACCGGGCGGTCCGGGGTTCGAATCCCCGCGGGCCCACCAAAACTGGAGATCACAGCTATTCAAGTCATCGTTTAAAGATCGTTAAATTATAATAATATATATTAATTAATGGTATCTATGAGGAGGCGGAATACGGGTCATGAGTAGTGCCTGGGATTATGCTAAGGGTCTAGTTAGCGATGTATTGAGTGATTACTCACGTGTCGAGAAGTTCGTGAGTAGTGTAACTGAGGAGATTCTTCGGAAGGAGCTGAGGATGTTGGGAGGGCCTATTGTAACTAAGGAAAGCGGTAAGACCTTCTTCATAGTTGGTGACACGCATGGGGATCTGGAAACCCTCGGTAAAATCCTCTCAAAGCTTAACGTCAACCTGCTTAAGGAAGGCAGTGTTGAGGTAGTCTTCCTCGGGGATTACGTGGATAGGGGTTCGGAGCAGCTCGAGTGTCTGCTGTTCGCGTTAGTGCTTAAGAAAGAGTTTCCTGAGAGGGTGACGCTTCTGAGAGGCAATCATGAACCACCTCCTCATCTACTGCCTATACCCCACGACTTCCCTCAGGTTCTCAAGAGACTTTACGGATATACGAAAGGGGTTGAAATCTATCAGAAGTTCCTAGAGCTGTTTGAATGTATGCCCCTCGTTCTACATGCTAGAAACACGTTCATAGCGCTTCACGGCGGCCTGCCAACGCAGAATTACAATTCTGAGGTGTCCCTCAATGAGTACTTCCTAGGCTCTGGTAAGCACGAGCAGGGGAAGCTGGTGGAGGAGATACTGTGGAATGATCCCGTGGACTTGAATATCGAGAGGAGTCCATCACCGAGGGGGGCGGGCTACCTATTTGGGATGCCCGTGACGCAGTGGTTCATGAAGCGCTTTAAGATCCGGCTAATTGTGAGGGGACATGAACCCTCCTACGAGGGGTTCAAGCTAAACCATAGGGGAAGAGTGGTCACTCTCTTCAGTCGGGTTGGGGGGCCTTACTACAATAGGTACGCGTCCTTCATGTCTCTAGATACCTCCACCACCGCATGCCTGGAGAATCCGACGCAATGCATACACAGGATCTAAGGAGGAACCGAGTAATGTGGTGTTTGCTTTCAGTAGTTGTTAGCCCTTGACAACCCCTATAGGGCGCATCCTAGCCACCAGTATCGCTATTCCAACTCTATGAGAGACTAGGGCCACTCTGTCGACATCTTTATATGCTTCAGGCATCTCCTCTACCACAGTCTCCTTAGATGTGGCTCTGACGTATATCCCGGAATTAAGGAGCTTGCTGAGGACTGTATCTGCTCTGCCCCTCCTCATCGCTTCATTTCTAGAGAGCCATCTGCCAGCTCCGTGAGCCGCTGAGTAGAAGGTCCTCTTACCGTCAGGAATTCCTACCATCAAGTAGCTCGCAGTTCCCATAGATCCAGGTATCAGGACCGGCTGACCTATGCCTCTGTAAATTCTGGGTATCTCCGGGTGCCCGGGTGGGAACGCCCTCGTAGCACCCTTCCTATGTACCACCAGCTTAACGCTCCTGCCGTCCACTTCATGCTCCTCTAGCTTAGCTATATTGTGCGCCACATCGTAGATGGCCCTTAAGTCCAGGCTCTCGGGCTTTGTCTTAAAGACGCTGGCAACCGATTCCCTGACCCAGTGGGTTATTATCTGCCTGTTAGTGAACGCATAGTTAGCGGCAGCAGCCATTGCTTTGAAGTAGTCTTGACCCTCTCTGGAGTTGAAGGGCACTGAGGCCAACTCTCTGTCGGGAGGGTTGAAGCCGTATTTACGCATCGCCCTCTCCATAACCCCTAGGTAATCGCTCGCTACCTGGTGTCCTAACCCCCTAGATCCTGTGTGGACCATTACCGTCACCTGTCCTTCATGATCTATTCCCATAGCCTTAGCCAGTCTCTCATCGTATATCTTGTCAACCACCTGGATTTCAAGGAAGTGATTGCCTGCCCCCAGAGTGCCTAGTTGATCGGCCCCCCTCGACTTAGCGGTGTTGCTGACCTTGCTAGCGTCAGCGTGCTCTATTCTGCCGTAACTCTCTATGAACTCTCTATCCTCATCCCATCCGAATCCCTTGCTAATAGCCCAATCAACCCCCTCGTTCAGCACCCTGTCCAGCTCTGAGAAGCTGAGCTTCAGCTTGCCAGTACTGCCAACGCCGGAGGGCACATTCCTGAAAATAGTGTCAACAAGTTCCTTGACTTTATCCTTCACGTCCTTTAAACTAAGGTTAGTTCTCAGCAACCTAACGCCGCAGTTGATGTCGTAGCCCACACCCCCGGGCGATACGTACCCGTCCTCAGCTCTTACTCCCGCCACCCCCCCTATCGGGAACCCGTACCCCTGATGCCCGTCAGGCATCACGTACGAGGCCCTCTCAATCCCCGGCAGGCAACCGACATTCGCTGCCTGCTCCAGCGTCAGATCCTCACTCATCTTCGAAATGAGGAAGTCGTCAGCGAATATTACCGCAGGGACCTTCATGCAGTCCTTATAGCTAGTTGGTATTTCCCACTCGAACTCGCTGACCTTCTTAAGAGGCGTCTTCACGTATCATCCCCCGACTTAGTTAAGTATTTACTCAGAATATAAGCAGTTGTGCTCAGCACCGGCTTTCCCTTCCTCCAGCCCTATCGCCTGGTACGTGGTGGTTGAAATAACTTTTTAAGGTTATTTATAGTTTAAAAGGTAGTCGTTAAGGATTTAGGGGGAGTAGATGGTGCCGGTCTGGAGGTACTCCGTTAGAGTGAAGGATGAGGGCAGAGTCGCTAAGGCTGTAGTTAGGGATGTACCTATTTCTTTAAAGGAGAGCTATGAGATCTTCAAGGTCATCAGGGGAATGAAGCTGAGGGATGCTGAGAACCTCCTGGAGAGGGTGCTTAGGATGGAGACCCCCCTGCCCTACGTAAGGTATAAGTTAAGCATCGCTCACAAGAAGGGGCTTTCCTCCACCTTTCCAAGGTGGAAGTCGCCTGTCGGCAGGTACCCGGTTAAAGCCGTTAGTGAAGTTCTCAAATTACTTAAGAACGTAGAGAACAACGCTGAGAATAAGAACTTAGATACGGAGCGTCTCTACATAAGCCACATAGCCGTCCATAAGGGGCGTTACGTTAAGAGGTGGATGCCGAGAGCCTTCGCAAGAGCTACGCCCAAGATTAGGACTACCGTCAACCTTGAGGTCATAGTCACGGAGAGGTGAGTGTGTTGGTCAATATTAAGGAGCATTTCCTAGGCCTTAACCTCGTCAGGCTTAAGATAGACGAGTTCCTTGCTAAGAATTTCGTTAGGGCTGGATACTCGAGGGTTGAGATGATAAAGACCCCGCTTGGCACTAGAGTGGTTCTCTACGCTGACAGACCGTCGATGATCATAGGCAGGAAAGGCCAGACGATAAAGCAGCTCACAGAGGTTCTGGAGAAGTACTTCAAGATAGAGAATCCGCAACTCGTCGTCACTCAGGTTGAGAATCCAGACCTTGACGCGAGAATAGTTGCGAGCAGAATAGCGTTAGCCATTGAGAAGGGCTACCACTTCCGCAGGGCCGCGTTCGTGGCTCTCAGGAGGGTCTTAGCTGCCGGGGCTCAGGGTGTTGAGATAGTGATTAGCGGTAAGATAGTGAGTGAGAGGGCTCGCTACGAGAAGCTGAGGGCTGGAAAGGTCTACAAGACCGGCCAGCACCTAGACAGGTTGCTGGACAGGGCGATCGTACACCTCCTCCTTAAGCCAGGCATTTACGGAATTGAGGTACTGCTGGTCAAGCCGAGCGAGCCTGACGACGTCGTGAAAGTGACCACTGAAGCACATGCCGTCAGTCAGGAACCTCAGCAAGTTCTAGCGGATCGCGAAGGTGGGCCGGCTGAAGGTGGTGCGGCATGAGTCTGTCCGCTAAAGATCTGAGAGGTAGGAGTAGGGAGGAGCGTGTTAAACTGCTTGACGAACTGAGAACCGAGTTAGTCAAGCTGAGAACTCAGGCTAGATTGGGAACTCTTAAGGACACGGCCAGGATAAGGATAGTCAGAAAAAACATTGCTAGAATACTCACCGTTAATCGGGAGGAGGAGCTTAAAGAACGAGAGGTCGGGAAGGGGGAATAATGAGGAGGACTCCTAGAAATCTAAGATATCATGAGTTAGTGGGTCTTATCGTCACAGTCGTCACTCATACCGACGAATCCCTGATTAATGTGTCTGGACGCGTGGTCGGCGAGACTAAAAACATGCTGAAGTTGCTGAAGGACGGGAAGCTTATGCACGTACCTAAGAACGGTGGTGTTTTTACTTTTAAGCTTGAAGACGGAACTAATGTCTTAGTGGATGGTGATGCTCTAGTGGGGAGACCTGAGGATAGGATGAGGAGGTTGGTGGGTGGTTGAGGTGAGCAGCTCACAGGTACGCGATATAGGGGTTAGGTTTGAAGGTCTTCAACCCCCTACTGAGGTGTGTGGAGATCCTGAATGCCCGTGGCACGGGAGTATTAAGGTCAGGGGCGGCCTGCTTGTGGGCAGTGTGGTCAAGCTGAGGGCTAAGAAAGTGGCTGTCGTTGAGCGGGAGTACTTGGTTTACGTAAGCAAGTACAGGAGGTATGAGAGACGTAGGTCTAAGATCCATGCTAGAATCCCTCCATGCATTCCCTTGAAGCTCGGGGATCAAGTCTTGATAGGGGAGACTAGACCTCTCGCCAAGTCAGTTGCTTGGGTTATTCTTGGAATCATTAAGAAGGGTGGTCAGTGATGTCTGAGAAGAAGGGCGGTGCAGCCATTGAGCGCTTAGGCAGGGCGGCTGGGATAACTCTTGGAACTAGCCTCAAAGTGGCGGATAACAGTGGTGCTAAGTTAGTCATGGTTGTGGGGATCCCTGGAGTGAAGACTAGGCTGCGAAGACGTCCTTCAGCGACCGTAGGCGATTTGGTCACGGTTGCTGTTAAGAAGGGCAGTACGGAGCTTGTGGGGCAGGTCCTGCAGGCAGTCATCATAAGGCAAAGGAGGCCATTTAGAAGGCATGACGGCAGATGGTTGTGTTTCGAGGATAACGCGTGCGTCGTCATAGCGCCCGACGGAACTCCTAAAGGAACTGAAGTTAGGGGGCCAATGGCTAGAGAGGCGGCTGAGAGGTGGCCCAAGATAGCCACACTAGCTTCAATAATCATATGAGGTGCTGAGCGATGAGTCCATCAATCAAACCCAGTAAGCAGAGATTGCAGATCTATAGAGCACCGCCGCACCTCAGACGTAAGTTCATGTGCGCTAAACTTTCTGAGGAGCTGAGGGAGAAGTTAGGGGTTAAGAGGCTCTACGTGAGAACAGGCGACGTCGTAAGGGTTTTGAGAGGCGATTGGAGAGGACATGAAGGTAAAGTGGTTAAGGTGGATTATGAAGAGATCGCCCTACACATCGAGGGAGTGACCATAAAGAAGGCTGATGGAACCCCCGTCTACTATCCGGTACATCCCTCTAAGGTAATGATAATCAAGTTAGATCTTAGTGACAAGAAGCGTTCGAAGATGGTTGAAAGGAAGGGAGGTAAGCCTGAAGAGGTTAAGAAGGAGGAGGTTAAGGCCGAGAGCGGCGGTAGCGCTAATAAGCAACCTAACCAAAGTGAAGGAGGGGAGGTAAATGGGTAGGAAAGGAAGCAGCAGGCACATCAAGAGTCTGGAAGCTCCTGCCTTCTGGCCGGTGCTTAGGAAGGAGCATAAATGGACTGTGAAACCCTCGCCAGGTCCTCACCCCGTCAGCAGGTCACTGCCACTGCTCGTAGTTGTTAGAGATCTCATGGGCTTGGCTGAGACCAGCGGTGAGGCCAGGAAGATTATAGTTGAGGGTAATATCAAGGTTGATGGCAGGGTGCGTAAGGACTATAAATTCCCGGTCGGCGTTATGGACGTAATCGAGGTCGTGAGGACTGGGGAGTTGTTTAGAGTTCTTCCAGTGCCTACTAAGGTGCTGGGGTTAGTGGCCATCAGTGAGGAGGAGGCTTCCTTCAAGCTCTGCAGAATAGAGAATAAGAGCGTGGTTAAAGGAGGTCACGTTCAACTCAACCTTCATGATGGAAGGAACGTGCTGGTAAGAGTCTCAGACCCTAGGAAGCCGGTTGAAGACGCTTTCGAAACCTTAGGCACGCTCAAACTCTCCCTTAGAGACGGTAGGATCGAGGACTACTACCCCATCGGGGTTGAGGCGCCTGCCATAATAACGGGGGGCAGGAACGTGGGCAGGGTTGCTAAGATTCTTAAGGTGCATGAAGGGATGAGGCATTACCGCAAGCAGGTTCAGTTACGCGACTTCAGGGGGTATGAATTCTTCACCACCTTGGATAAGGTGTTCGTGATAGGTCGTGGGGGACCGGTGATTAAGGTTCCTGAGGGAGCTATATGAGTATAGCTCGTAAGGACTTAAGGAGCGTCGATGAGGACCTCATTAACAAGGTCCTGCGTGTTTGGGAATCCAACCCCATGATCAAGCCTAGGCTGGCTAAAGTGACCGTCAACATAGGGGTCGGAGAGTCTGGGGAGAGGCTTAAGAAAGCCGAGAGGATTCTTGAGATGTTGACTGGGCAGAAACCCTCGGAGAGGAAGGCTAAGAGGACTATCAAGGAATTTGGTGTTAGGAAGGGAGAGCCCATCGCGGTAGCCGTGACTTTAAGGCGTGAGAGGGCTCTAGAATTTCTGAGCAAGGTCCTCGACGCTGTCGGCAGACGTGTTAAAGCGTCAAGCATTGACGATTTCGGCAATGTCTCCATAGGCCTTAAGGAGCACATAATGCTTCCAGGTGTGAAGTATGATCCCGAGTTGGGCATCTTCGGCATGGATGTTTGCATCACGCTCGAGAAGCCAGGGCTTAGGGTGATGCGGAGGAGGGTAAAGAGGTCAAGGATCCCGTACAGGCAGAGGGTCTCAAAGCAGGAGGCAGTAGTTTTCTTAATGAAGGAGCTGAACGTCAGGGTGATGTAGCGATGGGTAAGTTCAAGCTACCTAAAGCCAGGAGGTACGGTAGGGGTGTGCAGGTATGTCAGCGTTGCGGGTCTCAAGATGCTGTTATACAGAAGTACGGAATATATCTTTGCAGACAGTGCTTTAGGGAGGTAGCTCAGGAACTGGGCTTCAGGAAGTATATGTGAGGGTGAGATGAATGGTCATAATGGACACGTTGGCTAACGCCTTAACAACCCTGAAGAACAGTGAGTTCAGAGGGAGGAGGGAGGCGGTTATAATGCCTGCTTCTAAGTTGATCGCGATGGTTCTGAGAGTGTTGCAGAAGTATGGATATGTTGGCGAGTTTGAGTACATAGATGACGGTAGATCCGGCAAGATAAAAGTCCAGCTCCTCGGCAGAATAAACAATGTAGGGGTCATAAAACCCAGGGTGCCGATAAAATATGCGGAGCTACGTAGCATGCCTGACTGGCTGAAGGAGATTCTGCCATCGCGGGACATCGGCCTGCTCATACTGTCAACCCCGCAGGGCGTCATATCGCATAAGGAGGCCCTTGAGAGGAAGGTTGGGGGTGTTCTCCTAGCATACATCTACTAGGGGGTGTGGTCGATGGTTAGGATTGCGGCCGTTAGGGATAGCGTCAAGATTCCTGAGAATGTCACGGTGCAGGTTGAGGGTAGCAGGGTTAGCGTTAAAGGACCTAAGGGTTTGGTAGTCAGGGACTTCAGCTACGCTGAGAAGGTCAAGATATTCGTTGAGGGCGGTGAAGTGATTGTGACTGCCTCCTTTGCTAGGAGGCGGGATGTGGCTCAAGTCTACGCCGTCTCTGCTCACATAAGGAACATGGTGATCGGCGTCACTAAAGGGTACAGGTACTGGCTGAGGGTGGTTTACTCGCACTTCCCCATAAATGTTAAGGTCGACGGCGATAAAGTCCTCATAGAGAACTTCATAGGTGAGAGGAGTCCTAGAGTGGCCAGGATAATGGGTAACGCTAAGGTGAAGGTTCAGAAGAACGACATAATTGTGGAGGGTATTGATCTGGAGGAGGTCAGTCAAACCGCCGCAAACATAGAGCAGGCCACCAGGATAAGAGGCCTCGACAGACGTGTATTTGCCGACGGTATCTACATATATAGAAGGGAGCTCATGGAGGGTGGTGAGGCTTGAGCGGCATGAATAGGAAGGTAAAGCTGATAAGGAGTAAGAGGAGGGTCAGATTCCTGAGGCATCAGTGGTGGAAGTTCTGGAAGTTCATCAATAATCCGAAGTGGAGGAGGCCTCGAGGTGTAGATAACCCCTTACGCTTAAGGCTTAAGGGCCTGCCTCCTAGAGTCTCGTCAGGTTTTGGGACTCCTAAGGAGATAAGAGGTCTCCACCCGTCAGGACTGAAGCCTGTGGTAGTTTATAGCGTCAAAGAACTAGAGGGACTTAACCCTGCTGAAGTCATAGTGTATGTCGGCAGGACTGTGGGGAGGCGTAAGAGGGCTGAAATACTTACTAAGGCTAAGGAGTTAGGAGTCTTAGTAGCTAATGGGAGGTGATTCAGGGTATGGGTGACTTAACACTTCAGAAGAGGTTGGCGGCTGAAATATTGGGGGTAGGTGTGTCAAGAGTTAAGATAGACCCCTCCAAGGCTGAGGATGTGGAGTCAGCATTGACTAAGGATGATGTGAGGAGACTCATAGATTCTGGAGTCATATGGGTGGAGCAGGCTAAGGGTAATTCCAGAGGGAGATGGAGAGAACTGCACGAGAAGAGAAAGAAGGGACATAGGAGGGGTTATGGAAGGAGGAAAGGCAGCAAGGGAGCTAGAAGGAGTGAGGACGAAATCTATGTCAACACGTCGAGGAAGCTAAGAACCTACTTAAGGTTCTTGAGGGATCAGGAAGTGATAGATAGAAAGACATATAGAAGGCTATACCTACGTGTTAAGGGCGGGATGTTCAGGAATCTCTCGGACCTTAAAAGACACCTCACTGAATTGGGTATAAAGGTGAGATGAGATGGCGCGTGGACCTACCTACAGGGTTCCCAGAAGAAGGAGGAGGGAGGGAAAGACGGACTACTACAGACGCTATAGGATCATAAAGTCAGGGCAACGGGTCAGGGCCATAGTCAGGAAGACAAACACTCAGATCATAGTTCAGGTCGTCGAATTTTCTCCAAACGGCGACCACACCATAGTGGGCGTTAGCAGTAAGTCCCTACGTAAGCATGGCTGGCTGGGCGATCTCAACAATACGTCGGCTGCCTACCTAACCGGCCTGCTTGTCGGCCTCCTCGCTGTCAGGAGGGGTGTGAGTTACGCTGTTCCTGATATAGGCCTGCATAAAGCTACTAAAGGCGCCCGCGTTTTCGCGGCGATAATGGGCTTGCGGGACGCCGGTGTTGAAGTGCCGGTGGCCGATGAGGTCCTGCCGTCGACTGAGAGGGTTGAAGGGGTTCACGTGGCCAAGTATGCGGAGCAGCTCTTTAACCAGGGTGAGGAGCTCTTTAGGGCTAGATTCGCTAAATACCTTAGCAGGGGCTTAGATCCGCGTAGCCTGCCTGATCACTTCAAAGAAGTAAGTGACAGGATAAAGGGGGAGTTTTCTTCAGGTGAGTGAGTATGAGTGAATCTGTGGGTGAGTGGGTTCCGAAGACCAGACTCGGCAGGATGGTCAAGGAGGGTAGGATAACAAGTCTTAAGGAAGTCTTCGATCAGAACATCGTGATCAGAGAGCCTGAGATCGTTGACTACTTACTGCCTAACTTAAAGCATGAAGTGCTGGACGTCGCTATCGTTCAGAAACAGACGGACGCCGGTGAGTCCAGCAGGTTTAGGGTGGTTGTAGTCATAGGGAATTTCGACGGATACGTTGGGCTGGGCATAGGTAAGGCAAGGCAGATAAGGCAGGCTATAGAGAAGGCTGTGAGGAATGCGAAACTCAATATAACCCCTGTAAGGAGGGGTTGTGGTAGCTGGTCGTGTTCCTGCACGGAGCCTCATAGTATACCTTTCAAGACGGATGGGAAAGGCGGTTCTGTACGAATATCCCTGGCTCCCGCTCCTAAGGGCACGGGCCTAGTGGGCGGTGACGTAGCTAAAGTCGTCCTGAGGTATGCCGGCATTCGGGACGCGTGGACCTGGTCTAAAGGAGAAACGAGAACCACTATAAACTTTGCCTACGCTGTATTTGACGCGTTGAAGAAGACTTATAGCTTCGTAACTCCATATGACTGGGTTAGGGGTGGTTCATAGTGAGTTCACTCTACGCCATAGTTAGGGTTAGGGGTCTCGCGGACGTCCCACCGGATGTCGAGAACACGTTAAGGAAACTCAGGTTGACCAGGAAGTACACGACCGTCATCTACCCAAAGAACTCTTCCGTGGACGGGATGCTTAGAGTGATTAAAGAGTGGGTTACTTGGGGGGAGATAGACGAGAATACGCTTAAGGAGTTACTGCTGAAGCGTGGCAAGTTAGTAGGTAATAAACCCATTACCGAGGGGTTCATCAGGGAGAGGTTCGGCATGAGTGTTGACGAGTTTGTTAAGGCATTGATTGAGGGTAAACTACAGCTACATAAGCTTGACGACGTTATAAAGCCCGTCTTCAGACTTCATCCCCCTAAGGGAGGTTTCAAGAGAAGCACTAAAAAGCCCCTGGGGAGTGATGGGGAGTTAGGCTACCGGGGTAGCGAGATAAATAAGCTCATACATAAGATGGTTTAAGGTGATCCTCGATGGTAGTTAGGAAGGAGAGGAAATCTAGGAAGCTAAGGGGGAGCAGGACCCATGGCTATGGTAGCGTAGGTCAGCACAGGAAGGCTGGTAGCAGAGGCGGTAGGGGCGCTGCCGGCATGCATAAACATAAATGGACGTGGATCGTCAAGTACTATCCTGACTGGTTCGGTAAGCACGGGTTTAAGAACCCCAACCCAACTATAGTTAAGGATGAGCTCAGGGTTATCAATCTAAGAGAGCTCTCAGAGATGGTGGAGGTATTGTTAAGGAACGGAGAGCTTAAAGCCGAAAAGGGTTTGGTTGAAGTCGATCTCCAGAAGTTAGGTTTCAACAAATTGCTTGGGGAAGGCGAGCCCACAAGGCCGTTAAGGATATTGACCCCCAGTGCAACAAAGAGAGCTGTGGAAAAGGTAAAAACAACCGGCGGTGAAGTAGTTTTATTAACGAGCAAAAGTTCCTAGGGTCGCCCTGAATCCCCTGTTATTGCCAGGGCACGTTAAGAACTGCTTCAAAATTCGTAGAAGCTCACATCGGTTGGTTGTTTAGTGATTTAACCGTGACCTACCTGAGCGCGGGATTTGGGATCTACGGTCTACTCCTAACGTTGTATAGGATCCCTCGAGTAAGCTTTATAATGACCTAGAATTAACACATTAGGGATAGATGGTGGGTGTGCTCTCCTGGTTAGCCAAGGTAGGTGAATACGTGCCTTCGACTCCTAAGCCCTCCAGGAAGCCAGACTTAAGTAAGAGGCTCTTCTACACCCTCCTGGTCGTCGTCACTTTCTACGTTATGTCATCGACTTACGCTTTTCCTTTATCGGCTTATCCACATATTCAGGGCGTTGAGCTACCGACGCTCATTAACGTCATCTTCGCGTCTCAGAGTGGTTCCCTGACGCAATTAGGCATAGGCCCGCTCGTAACTGCAGGCCTGATAATTCAGATACTGGCTGGGGCGAAGCTCATAGAGCTTGACCTAACGGATCCGGAGGACAGGAAGTTATTTACACAAAGCCAGAAAGGACTGGCATTGATAATAGCGGTTGTCGAGGGCTTGGGTTTCGCACTCTACTATAGGTTAAACGCATTCATAACGGTTGCGCTCTTCCTTCAATTCATAGCGGGTGCTTTAATCTTGATGGTTATGGATGAAGCCATGCAGAAAGGGTACGGCATAGGTTCTGGCGTTAGCTTATTCATCCTTTCAGGTATAGCAAGAACGATCTTGTGGTCCATATTCGCGCCTGTTAGTATCTCCGGGACAAATCAATACTATGGCATAATCCCCTACATGGTGAACGTCCTCAGAGGGGGGGCATTCGACACCACTAGGGTTGTGTTCGGCATTGTAAGCACCGCCTCAGGAACCATTACAGCGCCGTCGCTGGTTGGGCTCATAGCTCTCTTCATGCTTATAGTAGTTATCGTGTATCTGCAGGACATGAAGGTCAACATACCGATAACATCCCATAGAATGCCCGGCGTTAAGTCCGGGATGCCTCTTCAGTTCCTCTACGTCAGCAACATACCAATACTCCTAGTCGGGATACTGATATCCGACCTAATACTTTTCTACAGACTTGCGTCAACCTACCTCTCCAACGTTCCTTGGTTGATAAACGTGTTCAGCACCGCAGTCTATTACCTAAACTCTCCGTCATCAATGCTTGAACTGCTGGTCAATCCTGTCAGGGTGGGCATATATGCGGTGGTACTTATAGTTCTGGCCGTGCTCTTCGGCCTTATGTGGGTCGAGGTCGCAGGACTTAATCCTTCAGCGCAGGCCGAGAACCTGGTTAAGTCCGGCCTGCTGATACCGGGGCATAGGAGCAACCCCAAGGCATTTGAGATGGTCCTGTCTAAGTACATATATCCCCTGGCCATACTTAGTTCGATAATAGTTGCCTCAATAACTCTGGTGGCAGATGTTTTCGGGGTTTATGGCTCAGGTATGGGCATTTTGCTCGCAGTCGGCATAATACAGCAGTTCTACGCTCAGATAACCTACGAAAGAGCGCTTGAAGCATATCCCCTACTAAAGAAATTGCTGGGCGAGTGATTGGCTTGAACACCGGTCCGAGGGTAGTCGTTGTGGTCGGGGTTGCGGGGGTCGGTAAATCGACTGTCCTGCATCACGCTAGGAAATTCCTCGAGGGCGATGGATACCTAGTCGAGACTCTGAACTACGGAGATTTCATGCTAAAGTTTGCGATAGAGAGAGGTATGGTGTCAAGTAGAGATGAATTGCGGAGGTTACCTCTCATCGAGCAGAAGAGGATACAGAACCTCGTTGCTAAGGAGATAAGGAAATATATTGACGCACTCGCAGGCAAACACCCCGAAGGAAGGATAGCAGTTTTCATAGATACACACGCCGCCATAAAAACCGCCACAGGCTTCTGGCCAGGCCTCCCTGAATACGTGGTTAAGGAGCTAATGCCTGATTCCATCATAGTGGTTGAGGCCGATCCTGAAATCATAGTTCAGAGACAGGTCAGGGACTCATCCAGGGTCAGGAGTGACTACAGCAACGTCAGCGTGGTTAAAGAGATCATGAACTTCATAAGGATGTTCTCCATATCTAGCGCAACTCTAGTCGGCGCGTCAGTAAACGTGATCCTCAACGAGGAGGGTAAGGCTGAGGATGCGGGTAGGTCCCTAGCTGAGATAGTCAAGGGGATATAGCGTGCTCACCCTGCTTTACGTAATGACGATCTTGACGCTCATGCTTCCCTGGTCCTACACGGCCAGCTGGATAGGGCTCAGTAAGTTGAGGGTGATGGAAGTCGTTAAGGAATTGAGGCTCATCGAGAAAGAATATAAGACCCTGAACCCTCAGGAGAAGAAGGCAAAAATACTTGAGGAGAGGGCCGGTAGGCTGAAGAGGAGACTCAACAACTTCTTTCTAGTTAACCTACTGTGTTTGTGGGGCGGCGTGTTCGTGTCTATGATGGTCTCCGAGTACATGTATTTCTACTTTATGCTTACCTATGGTGGGGGCAGACCCATACCGTCCCCACTGAGTCTGCCTCTGGTCTCAGGTCCTGAAGGTTATTTTAATGAGCTCTTTATTTTCCTAGCTACATTGCTAGGTTACCAGGCACTTCACAACAGGATAGTTGGGATTGATGCTCTGAAGGCCTGATGCGACCGGTCGGCTGGATCGTTAACTTGACCTCAGGGTTCTATATTGAAAACTTTATAAATCTGGCTTACCACCTATTCATGGTCGATGACGATGTCAGGGGCGTCCATTAGGTCAAGGTCTTTGAAGAAGGGCTGGAGGCGAACCCCAGGTGGCAGGAGCGTAGTTCACTACAAGAGGAGTAAATCTTACATAGCAGTGTGCGGGATCTGCGGACAGGAGCTGGGCGGTGTCCCGAAGTCCAGTTACACGCTGAAGAAGAACGTCAAGTCATCCAGAAGACCTGAGAGGTTTTTCGGAGGCGTTCTCTGCCCCTCATGCCTATCCCTGGCTTTAAAGCTGGCGGTAAGGAGTTCATAGAGGAGGCCTTATATTGAGTAGCTCCTGCAAGTTAGTGATAGCGGTTAGTGGAGCGCCTGGAAGCGGGAAGTCAACGCTTGCCAGAAGACTTTCTGAGCATTTTGGATTAAGGCTGACCTCGTCGGGGGCGATGTTTAGAAGCCTTGCGTCACAAAAAGGTCTTTCCCTAAGCGAGTTTTCTAAGATTGCGGAGGTGGATCCGTCAATAGATAGGCTGGTCGACGAAGCCGCCATCGTTGAGGCCAGTAAGGGTTGTGTAGTCATAGACGCTCATATAGCTGGCTGGATTCTTAAGGACTTAGCACACCTCAGAATATATTTGACAGCGCCTGTGGACGTCCGAGCCCGTAGAATCGCTGAGAGGGACAGCAAGAACTACGAGGAGGCTTTACATGAACTCATTACGCGTGAAGAATCTGAGGCCAAGAGATTCAGCCGATACTATGGTATAGACATTAAAGATTTGAGCGTGTTTGACCTGATTATCAACACCGCTAGATTCAACGCTGACGAGGTCTTTGAAATATCGAGAAAGGCCGTCGAGCTAATTACTGGTGGTAAAATCTAAGAGCAATCCTTATTAATTCCACCGCATGAATTTCAGGTAGGTGATCGAGTTGGCGGCAATCGAGGTCGGGAGGGTGTGTGTTAAAATCCGTGGAAGGGAAGCCGGGAGGAAATGCGTCATAGTCGACATTATAGATGAGAACTTCGTTTACGTGACAGGACCTAAGAGCCTCTCAGGAGTTAAACGTAGGAAAACCAACGTAAATCACATCGAGCCGACAGATAAGAAGGTGGACATTAGTAAGGGGGCGTCGGACGAGGAGGTGCTACAGGCGCTGAAATCCAACGGCTTGGAGGATTTCATGAAGGAAAAGGTCCGGGTAAGCGCTAAGGAATTACTCTACACTAAGACATTGATGACCGTACCTAAGTAATTCACTGTATTGCTTAGCAGGTCGGGCAAGCTCCGCCATTAGCAGCGGGAGAAGGACGTTCCTACTTCGTTCTTCAGGATAAGGCTTTCTCCGGACTAGTTTAGTCGTGTTTATAAGTTCCACATCGTAGAGTTTGACTGAATGAGTAAGGTGTTGGGATTGAGTTCGGGCATCGAGTTTATCAAGAAGCTAGATGACTTCGCCGGAGTCAATAGGCAGTACGTCCTGGTCAGGGAGTTTAGGACTGACGAGAGTTTTGGAAAGATACCTGAGCAAAGATCTCTAGATGAGAAGTTGAGGTTTGGCGTGATTAACCTTGACAAGCCTCCAGGGCCTACAAGTCACGAGGTCGCTGCATGGGTTAAGGAACTCCTTGGCCTTGATAAGGTAGGTCACGGCGGTACCCTAGAGTCCTTGAACCTGTAGGCGTGCGTCCTACAGGACGAGGGCGGGGAGATCCTAAAGTCACTGGCGTGTTGCCCATCGCTTTAGGTAATGCTGTGAAGCTGGTTGGGCTGCTGATGCAGTCTAGTAAAGAGTATGTGGCCGTGATGCAACTGCATAAAGAAGTTGACTTGGAGAGACTAAGGGGGGTCGTCGGACTGTTCAGGGGGAAGGTGTATCAGAAGCCGCCTGTCAGGTCCTCGGTCAAGAGGGCCGTGAGGGTTAGGGAGATCTTCAGGCTGGAGCTAGCTGAATATGAACACCCTTACGCATTACTTATCGTGGACTGTGAGCACGGCACGTACGTGCGTAAGCTAATCCACGATATAGGAGACGTTCTGGGTGTGGGTGCGCACATGCGTGAGTTAAGAAGGACTCGAGTAGGTCCGTTCAGCGAAGCTTCAAACCTAGTTAAGATGCACGAACTCTCTGAGTACGTGCGTCTGTGGCGTGCTAGAGGGGAGATGGGGATGCTTACAAGCGCTGTAATGCCGGGAGAGTACATGGCTTCACACCTACCTAAAGTAGTTATAAATGACGTTGCAGTCAGCGCGGTCGCCTACGGCGCTGATTTAACGGTTCCAGGGATTTCAATCATGCATGAGAAGATACGTAAAGGTGATGCTGTAGCCATGTTCTCGCTTAAAGGGGAGTTGGTGGCGGTCGGGATTGCTCAGATGCATACTGAGGAAGTACTCCAGACCCGTAGGGGGGTTTTCGCTAAGACTAAAAGAGTAACTATTTGTAGGGATGCCTACCCGCCCTTGTGGAGAAAGAGGGAGAGACAACAATCGTAAAATATAAATCTCCAAGAGTATTCATAAACATGAAGTAGCCGGGGTGCCCGAGCGGCCCAAGGGGCTGGCCTGGAGAGCCAGTGGGCGCAACGCCCTCGCGGGTTCAAATCCCGCCCCCGGCGCCACGATAGTGGCGTGAGATTTTCATCAACTGCCTCCTTGAATTCCGTTTAAACCTCCTTGACGTGAAGGTATGGTGTTTTGTTGTGAAAAGGCTTAACTATCGCAAAGTCAATAATTAATAAGGAGGAGGGGCTTGGTCAGGTTATTGGTTGTAGCTGTTGACTACGATGACGACATTTCTCTGAGCGGTTTTGATACGCCCATCATCGGCTATGACAGAGTCGTTGAGGCTTCAGTTAAGTTCGGTGTTTCGCGACCTGACGACTCAGATCTTAATGTCTTGTTCCACGCGCTCTCCGTCTACTTAGACCTTAAGAACAAGGGGGAAGACGTTGAGGTAGCGGTTATCTCCGGGCATCCGGAAAGCAACATTGAGGCAGGTAGGAGGCTTAGGGAGCAGGTTTCCTATCTGATGTCAACCCTTAACTCCAAGGATTTTGTCTTGGTTTTGGATAGTGCTGAGGACGAACTCATTATACCAGTCATTCAAAACATGGCTAACATAGTAGCGGTCGAGAGAGTGGTCATAGAGCAACTCAGAGGGGTTGAGGAGACCTACGTCTTGATCGGGAGATATCTTAGAAAGGCGGTCGAGGAACCCCGCTTCTCTAAGATACTCCTCGGAATTCCGGGCGTTTTGTTAGTGGTCTTCGCAGCCATCACTCTATCGCCTCTCTCGGCTTACGTCTGGGAGATCCTGGTGGGCGTCCTCGGGTTATTTCTGATAGTCAGGGGCTTTCAGATTCATGAAGTCGTTTGGAGGAAGTGGAAGCAGTCATCTATATACAGGATCTCAAGCGTTCTCTCGATCTTCTCACTGTCGGTCGGAATTGCCTTAACTGTGTCACTGATGTCCTCTCGGGACTTCTCCTACGACCCGGCCTCAATCAGGGTTTACTCTGAAGTGATGGTACCCTTCGCGGCTCTCTCTGCCTCCATACTGTTTGCTGGCAGAATGATCCACAGAATACTTAGAAGGAGCATCAGAATATGGCGCGACGTGGTGGCCCTCCTGACTATAGCACTCCTTGCTAGATACGTGCTTAACCTGGTTGAGATCATTACGACCTACCCGGTTGAAAGCATAGTTGATATACTCTACTCCTATAACTTAATACAAGTATTTGCGTTGATATCCGTTCTTATAGTGGTTGTAGTCTTCCTGATGAACTTCATAGAACGACAGACTAGAACCGCTAGGCAAGTTTAAGGACCTCAAACCGATATCGCATCACCTCCTACACATGACTCCAGTAGGACGTCGGGACGGAGACCGCGATTGTATTAAACTCTGCGGGGGGTCGTTACTTAACACCTGTTGGTGATGAGGATATTTATAAGCCTCTCTCAGAGGGTGTCATGATGGTGAGGTTTAGAAATGCCTGAATGTTTGAGGTGTCTCGCTCAAGCACGTAGGCGTCCGTACGAAGCCTTATTAGGTGTCACAGCCTCTGAAGTTACAGGCCTTAATAGGACTGCTACGGGGTCGTGATGCGTAATGTCCTTGCAGGAGGGTGTTAACGTATACCCTGATGAGATGAGAACCCATACAGCTCTTCACGTTGTTAAGGGGGCTGTCGTCAGGGTTCTTGGCGAGGGTTCGATGTGGACTGCGTCAACATACGTGTCTGGAAAGCATGGAAGGTTGACTGTAACGTGTTCCTCGAAACCTGACGAGACTCAGATGAGGAGGGTTGAAGAGTTGGCTAATGCGAAGGTTATGAGTGATCTACGCATAGAAACTGTGGTTATATCAAGGGAGGATGCTGAAAGAATGTATGGTCACGTAATATATGACCTATTTCCAGTGCCGCCTGATGTGAAAGAACTGACCCTGGTCATACTCTATGACGTGGACGGAGGCGTCTGGAATATAAACGCCTGCAATAAGGAACACCTCCCTTCAACTAGGTTCATCGGTGAGATCCGGCTCGAGAAACCCAGATACAGGGCGTCTAAGGGGTTACTCGAAATACCTTTTGACATAAGTCCTTGAAACGCACTACTTTATTAATTTTTGAGTTATATACCTTAGCGGGGGACAACTTGAGTAGGGAGGCGTTTACTTCTGAAGAATACGATTATATGAGCTTTCTACGCTCCTCCATGAGGGGGGAGATGCTTGAGAGACTCTTAAGGATACCTGACCCTAAGCTTCACAGGTGGATAGCCGACATAGTTAGGGTGGCTAAGCCTTCGTCCGTGTACGTCAACGTGGGCGACGAAGGCGATCTGGAATACATCAGGCGTGCAGCCCTAGCCAACAGGGAGGAGCTGCCGACTAGGAATGCGAGACACACGGCACACTTCGACGGACCTAAGGATTTAGCACGTGACAGGGGCAACACAAGGATACTGTTGTCAAGTGGAGAGAAAATACCTCTAATAAACACCTATGAAAGGAGGTCGGGCCTCAATGAAATCAAGGAGTTGTTCAGAGACGTAATGAAGGGGAAGGAGATGTTCGTGTCCTTCTTCTGCTTTGGCCCTAGGGACTCGCCCTTCACATTGCATGCGGTGCAAGTGACGGATTCAGCTTATGTAACCCACAGTGAGAATATTCTCTACAGGATATGTTATGACTACTTCGTTAAATATGGTGAGAACCTGGATTACTTGAGGTTCCTTCACTCAGCCGGCGAGCGCGACGCGAACGGCTGGAGCAAGAACATCGACAAGAGGAGGATCTACATAGACTTAGAGGATGACACGGTATACAGCGTGAATACTCAGTATGCAGGTAATACGGTAGGTCTGAAGAAACTTGCCCTAAGACTATGCGTTAATAGAGGGTTGAGAGAGGGTTGGTTGTGTGAACACATGTTCATAACGGGCGTCAAAGGCCCCGGCGACAGGGTAACGTACTTCACGGGCGCTTTTCCAGCCGGGTGCGGGAAGACGTCCACAGCTCTAATGTCTGACACGGTGGTTGGGGATGACTTAGCCATAATTAAGGAGTTCGACGGTGTAGCAAGGGCAGTCAATCCGGAGGTCGGGATGTTCGGCATCGTTGACGGGATAAACCCGAGGGATGATCCGGAAATATACGAGATACTCACCTCACCCGATAGTGAGGTGATATTCTCGAATATCCTGTTGATGGATAATGGTGAGGTGTGGTGGTCAGGGAAGGTGGGTGAGCCTGGCAAGGGTATCAACTACGCTGGTGAGTGGTGGCCTGGCAAGGATAATCCACCGTCACATCCTAACTCTAGGTTCACTACATCCATAAGGTACCTTAAGACACTCGATCCCAGGATTGACGACCCGCTTGGAGTTCCTGTAGGTGGCATGATATTCGGCGGGAGGGACTCAGATACGTTGCCGCCCGTCGAAGAATCTTTTGACTGGGTTCATGGCATAGTCACTAAGGGTGCTGCCTTAGAATCTGAGAGGACTACTGCAGTTCTAGGAAAGGCCGGTGAAAGAGAGTTCAACCCGTACGCGATCCTGGACTTCCTATCGATATCCGTCGGTAAATTCACGGAACTCCACTTAAGGTTTGCCGAGAAGCTTAAAGTAAAGCCTAGAGTGTATGGTGTTAACTACTTCCTGAAGGATGAGAACGGCAACTACCTTGCTGAGAAGGTGGATAAGAAGGTGTGGTTGAAGTGGATGGAGTTAAGGGTTCACAATGATGTAGAGGCTGTAGAGACGCCGACAGGTCTCATACCTCTCTACGAGGATCTGAAGGTACTCTTTAGCAAGCACCTTAACAAAGACTATCCTGAGGCCTTATACGT
Organism: Zestosphaera sp.; assembly: GCA_038727705.1. Taxonomy (NCBI): domain Archaea; kingdom Thermoproteati; phylum Thermoproteota; class Thermoprotei; order Desulfurococcales; family Desulfurococcaceae; genus Zestosphaera; species Zestosphaera sp. The sequence continues at coordinate 390,681 of JAVYVJ010000001.1, forward strand.
GAAGCAATTCATGGTGAGGGTGCCGCAACAACTGTCGAAGGTTGAAAGGATCTGGGCTATATATGAGGGCATACCGGACGCGCCTAGGGAGTTATTCGATGTCCTTAGGGCTCAGAAAGAGAGGCTTAAGGAAGCTGGAAGTAAGTGGGGCGACTTCATATCGCCGTTCATCTTCATTAGGAGATAAACTTTCTAATTATCCCAGCCATAGGTGGTAGACTCGTAATAGTTAAAGAAGACCTATGCTTATTATGTTGTAACGCTTCATTAACGTGGGATTTAGACGATGAGCGCCCCTGACCCAGTTGAGAGAGTGTTCGGTGGGGGTTGTAGCGTTTCAGTGTTTGGGCTGGGTTATGTAGGTCTCGCTCTGACGGCTGCCTACCTCAGGAAAGGGTTAAAGGTTGTTGGAGTTGATAAAGATCCGAGCAGGATATCCGCCTTGACGTCCCTCTCCCTCAAATTCCTGGAAAGGGAGGTCGGGGAAGCCATTAACTCAGGGTTAAGCTCAGGGCTGTTAAGACTAACCACCAACGGACTTGAGTACTCCACGGAGACCTGCGTCAATGTGGTCACAGTCCCTGTTTACGTGGATTGGCTAACTAAGGAAGTGAACTACGACGCAATACTTCAGGTGGCTGACACTGTGGGGAAGGGCTTGAAGACTGGGGATATGGTGATCTTGGAATCAAGTGTGCCGCCGGGCACAACTGAGGGGATGTTTAAATCAAGGCTGGAGGAGGCTAGCGGGTTGACTGCCGGCAGAGATTTCTACCTGGCTTACAGTCCTGAACGTATATATGTTGGGCACGCACTCAGAGATATAGAGGCTAACTACCCTAAGATCGTGGCAGGCGTCGATGCCTCCTCTACTGAATGCGTCGCTAGGTTCTATTCTAAGATAGCGTTGAAGGGGGTTATCAGGATGAGTTCAATCAGGGCCGCAGAGTTCTCGAAGTTAGTGGAGGGTGTTTATAGGGATGTTAACATAGCATTAGCTAACGAGTTAGCCATCCTCTCAGAACTTCTCAGTGTGGATTACTATGAGGTCAGAAACGCCGCTAACTCTCAACCATACTGCCACCTCCACCTGCCGGGGCCGGGGGTTGGCGGCCCTTGCATCCCCATATATCCCTACCTCCTTGTCGGGAGGGCTCTGAGTAAGGGATTTGTACCCAGGCTAATCAAACTTGCTCGAGAGATCAACGAGTCAATGCCTTACGAGGTAGTCAGGAGGGTAGAGCTATTCTTAAGGGATTATGGCCTTGCATTAGATCGGGTCAGCGTAGCGGTTCTTGGCGTGGCTTTCAGGGGTGACACAGACGATGCTAGACTTTCCCCTGCACGTGAGGTCATAGCCCTACTCAAGGCCAGGGGATGTAAGAATATCATAGCTCAAGACCCCCTAGTTTCAAAGGATGAGGTGCTTGAATCACTTCAGGTCCCCCTAACGAGAGATCTACGTGTAGCCTTAGAAGGGCGGGAATTAGTCGTCGTCCTAACCAGACACTCGGAATATGATAAACTAACAACGGAAGACATAGTTAGGTTAAGCGGTAATCCCAACATTCTAATCTTCGACTCCGTCAATATCATACACGATAACAGCAGATACAGGAGAATACGTAAATTAGGTGGTTCAGGGTGATTGTGCGGAGAAGCCCATTCAAATTAACATATGATATGTGTCCCTACACCTGAACGAGGAGGTAGGCTAAGCTACCTGCCCTCCAGTAACGACGGCATTCAAACACCGACTAAATCGTTTTGAAACGTCCGTCATCAAGACACATAGTGGAACCTACGCCGAAATAATCTGGAGCTCCTGACCTAAGCTCACACACCCACCCAGTCCAGACACACGGCTAAAGCAGATCTAACACAACAACGTGAACTTCATTATCGGTATCCTCAGAGCAGCTACCCCGACACCAGCGTTCAGAGTGTTAGCAGGCAGGTCCCGTGAAGACATTCTGGTAATAAAATATTTCACATCTAGAGGATTATTGGGTGAAGTACTGTGTGCAGGGTTCTGGTCGGTGTGATGGATAAGGATTTCATGAAAGCTAACCTGAAGGAGTTGATGGGCGAGTTCGTCGAGTCCTCACGTAAGGATCCTCACCTCGCTGAAGTGACCAGAGGTCGCAGGGAAGCCCATGATGATGGGTGGGGACTAGCTGTAGCAGGATTTAAAAATGAATTACTCTCAATATTTCATGAGAAGACGGCGCACCCCATATTCAGTCCACAGTCAATAGAACTCCTAGAAGTTTTCAGCAGTAAATTAAGCAGATACGATAAAGTACTGCTGGAACTGCATTCACGTGCTACGGGGACGGAGCCCCTGGGAACCACTAACGCACATCCCTTCGAAGTGGACTACGGGCTAGGTAAGATCTGGTTCATACATAATGGTGGCGTGGACAAGGTTAGGATCTCTAAAGAAGTTGGAATAAACCCCTACCTTCATGTGGACTCCTACGTGGTCGCCAAATACCTAGCAAGAAGGCTAAGTGATTGTGCTAAAGTATGCGCAGACTTAGATCAATGCGTCGCCAGCGCCTACAGTAAGCTGTACTATGAGCATCTACGCACCGGTGACGCTCTGATAACAGGACTCCTGACACTTTGCGAGGACAGCGACGTCAGGATATACTTCTCGTCGTTGGTGAGGGGTTACGAAGCCCTCAGCGAGGAGGTGAGGAGGTACTATCTAGTCTATAGAGTCTGGGGTCAAGGCTTTAACGTGCTGTCATCCTCAACGCTAGTTGATTACTACTTGAGGCTAACAGGCCATAGAACGGAAACAGCGCAACAGCGGGTGGGTAGGGTGGAGTTAGACAGGGTCGAGGTTCTGTGGGAGGAGGGTGTTTCACAATGAGCGATTCTAGGAAGTATTATGCCCACCCGACCGCAGTCGTTGAAGAAGGCGTTGAAATCGGCGAAAACACCAGAATATGGCATTTTGCACACATTAGGAAGGGGGCTAAGATAGGTAGAAACTGCAACATAGGTAAGGACGTCTACATAGACGTTGACGTCAGGATCGGCAACAACGTTAAGATACAGAACTTCGTTTCCGTATATCGAGGTGTGGTGCTGGAGGACGACGTTTTCGTAGGGCCGCACGCCACCTTCACCAACGACCTATACCCAAGGTCCTATAACGTTGAGTGGGAGGTGGTGCCAACCCTAGTTAAAAAGGGTGCGTCCATAGGGGCTAACGCGACGATCGTCTGCGGCGTAACTATAGGTGAGTACGCAATGGTGGGTGCCGGAGCGGTGGTGACTAAGGACGTAGTCCCCCATGGACTGGTGGTTGGTAATCCAGCCAGACTGGTGGGTTTCGTGTGCTACTGCGGCAAACCGCTTAAAGAGGATGAGAGATACAGGGCTGAAGGGGACCTGATAATATATAAGTGCAGCAGATGCGGAAAGGAAGTAAAGATACGCAAAATCACTACGGAAATGTTGTAGGAGTAGGAGACCTACAGCCTCACAACACTTCCAAACGCTAGGAAGGAAGCTGGTCCCTCTCCACCTTGTAGAATGAGGGATTTCCTTCGATGGATCCATGCTTCACTGCTGGTGAGCACTGCATGCACCTACTCCGCTCCGCCCGCCTACCTCCTCGTTCAGCCAGTCAGTCCGTTAGTCTCTTAACAGGGTTTGCTGACCCGTCACGAATGATGCTAACGCGTGATCAAGTGCATCGCTAAACACGTCGTGAATTACCGATGAGACGTAAGACAAGTGAGGGAGACCTTAGGACGTAGTGCGGTAGGGGTTCCTAAAGCGTGGGTTAATTAAGTGAGTTTTGCTGTTATCCATCGCTACCCTTGCAGGCACGTTAAATGGCTGTGACTGTTGAAAGAGACTAAAACTTATATACTGCCTATGACCTTTAATCTAGGTGTGCGGTGAATAATGGAATGAGCGAGGCTAGGTTCAGACACATAGTGAGGATTGCCGGCGTTGATATCGGAGGGGATCAGCTCGTCCCCTACGGGCTTGCACGGATAAAGGGTATCGGATATCACACGGGTTTGACTATAGCGCGTATTCTAGGGCTCGACCCTCATACACGCATAGGTTATTTAAGTGATTCCGACGTTCACAGGATTGAGGACGTCATAAACAACCCTATGAAGTACGGTATCCCCAGCTGGTACTTGAACAGGAGAAAGGATATCACAACTGGAGAGCATAGACACCTAATAACAGCTGACTTAATGTTTGAAGCCAGAGGGGATATAGAGAGGGAGATCAAGACGAGGAGCTGGAGGGGTGTGAGACATCAGCTAGGCCTTAAGGTCAGGGGGCAGAAGACGCACACTACAGGCAGGATAGGGCCTGTTGTAGGCGTGACTAAAGGTAAAGTCGCTCAGCAACAGAAGAAGGAGGGTGAGTAGGGGGGAATCGCTTTGGGTGACCCTAGGAAATCGAGGAGGAAATGGGAAAGACCCGGACATCCCTGGATTAAGGATAGATTGGCTGAAGAGATGGAATTACTTGGTAGGTATGGTTTAAGGAATAAGCGTGAGTTATGGATTGCTCAAACCATATTGAGGAATATAAGAAACAGGGCTAAGTACCTCCTTTCACTTCCGCCGGATGAGAGGATGGTCAGGGAGAGGGAGCTGGCCAAGAGACTCTACCGGTCCGGTTTCTTAATGAATGAGAACGGCACTGTTGATGACATTCTTGGCTTAACCGTGGAGGACGTCCTCCAGAGAAGATTGCAGACGCTGGTTTATAGGAAGGGTCTAGCTGTGAGTATTCATGAAGCCCGGCAGCTGATAACCCATGGACACATAGCCATTGGTGGCAGGAGAGTGACCTCGCCGGGCTACCTGGTTAACAGGGATGAAGAGCAGATAATAGATTTTATGCAGGGTTCCCCCGTTGCAAGCAGGGTGAGGATCCAGGAGGCTAGCGGGGAAGGCGTTGAGGAGCTCACAGACAGCGGGTAGGTGGTGATGGATGGCTTTCACATCAAGAGAACTTAAATGGGGTATCGCGCACATATACAGTTCTTTCAACAACACTATAGTTCATATAACGGACTTAAGCGGGGCTGAGACCGTAGCAACCATGTCGGGCGGTATGGTGGTCAGGGCTGATAGGGAGAAGCCCTCACCCTACGTCGCGATGCTGATAGCTTACAGATCGGCTCAGAAAGCGATGGATAAAGGTATAAACGCTATACACATAAAGGTCAGGGGTCCCGGCGGACACGGACCTAAGATACCAGGCCCTGGAGCTCAAGCAGCTATAAGGGCTTTGGCTAGGACGGGGTTCATAATAGGGCGTATTGAAGACATAACCCCTATTCCGCATGACACCACGCGCAGACCTGGCGGCAGAAGGGGTAGGAGGGTGTAAAGTGCCGTACTTAGTCAGAGTCGTTGAGAGAAGCGGGAATTTTATAAAGCTACTCTTTAAGGACGTCCCGCTCTCGCTTCTGAACGCGGTTAGGAGAGCGGCTATGGAGTACGTTCCGACGATGGCTGTGGATTTCGTGGTTTTCGACAACAATACGTCAGTTCTGCATGATGAGATAGTAGCACATAGGTTGGGATTAATACCTCTTGACTCGAATGAAGCGTTACGAAGATATAAGAGCCCTGAGGAATGTGCTGACGTAAGTCCTGAGGAGTCTGCAGAGTGTTATGCCGTCTTGTCGCTGCGAGACTCTGCCAGGGAGGGTGAGGTGAAGACCATCTACTCTAATAATCTAAACCCTGTTACGGATCCTGATGTGAAGCCTGTTTACGGTAATATCCCCTTGGTGGTGCTGGGGCCTAAGCAGGAGATATCTCTGGAGGCTTACGCCAGACTAGGGAGGGGGGTCGAACACATAAAATGGTCTCCGGTCACCACATCTACGGTAACGCACTCCGCAAGGTTGTGTGTTAGGCAAGAGCTGTGTAACCTGTGCGGTAGGTGTGTGGAGGTTTGTCCTAGAGGGGCGCTGACCCTCAGTGAGGGTAGGGTGGTGACTCATGAAGAGAACTGCATTCTTTGCAGGCAATGCCTTAGGGTATGTCCAACTGAGGCGATAGATCTGAGTTCTAAGGAGGACGAATTCTACCTTGTCATAGAATCCTCTGGAGCTCTGAGGCCTGAGGTTATAATAGCTGAAGCCTTCAAGGTAATTATATCAAAACTGGACGCTTTTTTAAGTGCGTTAGACTCTATTAAGGTTCAGGGTGGTGAGTGAGATGGCCAGGACGGGTCCTACCAACATAGTCGTAAGGTCGCTGATAGATGATCTAAGGAAGACGGCTAACCGCTGCAAAGCCCCTATATGGGACTACGTGGCCGAGATCCTTGAGAAGCCTTCACGAAGAAGAGTCGTTGTAAACGTATCTAAGTTGAGCAGGGTAGCTACTGAGGGTGAAGTACTGTTAGTTCCTGGGAAAGTTCTAGGGTCCGGCCTTGTCAATAAGAGGGTGACAGTAGCTGCTCTAAGCTTCTCATCTAGAGCCGTTGAGAAAATTAAGGGTGCGGGGGGAGAGGCTATGAGTATTAAGGAGTTGATGTCTATTAATCCCCAAGGGAGTGGAGTGAGGGTGATAGCATGACCGCTCAGAATGAAGAAATTGAGAATGTGGTCATTATAGATGCTGAAGGCGCTATCTTAGGCAGGCTGGCCTCCAGCATAGCCCAACTCCTCAAGGAGGGTTACAGGGTCTACGTGGTGAACGCTGAGAAGGCTGTGGTGAGCGGGGATAAGAGGAGGGTTATTGAGGGCTATAAGGTATGGCTTTCAATCAAAACTTTAAGGAATCCTGGCAAGTCTTCTCCGAGGAGGCCTAAAAACCCTGTCTCCATAGTTAAGTACACCGTGCGTGGGATGTTGCCTAAGACCTTCAACAAAGGACGTTCAAGGTTGAGCAGGTTAAAGGTTTTTGTCGGAGTTCCTAAGGAGTTTGAGGGTAGGAAGATGATTAAAATTCCTTCTTCAGGGATTAAGAGAGTGGTGTCAGTGAGTGAGATAGCTGAAGCACTCGGGTGGAGGGGCAGGAAATGAGCATGCAATCATCGCCGCATGGACTAAAAGTAGTTATTGCTGTGGGCAAGCGCAAGACAGCCGTTGCGAAGGCTGTGATAGAGGAGGGCAAGGGCAGGGTATGGGTGAATGATGTTCCTATAGAGCTCTGGCCTGTAGAGATGGCCAAACTGAAGATGATGGAGCCCTTGATGCTGGCCGGCGAGAACGTGTGGGGTAAGGTAGATATTCATGTGTATGTTACGGGCGGCGGTGTCATGGCTCAAGCAGACGCCGTCAGGACGGCGATAGCGCGGGCACTCGCATCCTTCACGAACAACGAGGAGTTAAGGAGGATCTACAGCGAATACTCTAGGGCGATGCTGGCAGGTGATCCTAGGCGGACGGAGCCTGAGAAGTGGATGCGCTACTCTGCCAGACGGTTTAGGCAGAAGTCTTACAGGTGATGAGCTGATGGTTATCTTCCCTGTCAGGTGTTTCACATGCGGGTCTGTGATCGGTGATAGGTGGGATGCATTCGTCGAGGGGGTCAAATCCGGCAGAGAGCCGGGTAAGGTGCTTGACGAGTTGGGTGTTAAGAGGTACTGCTGTAGGAGAATGTTTATTTCTCATCTCAATCTAATTGAGGAACTAGTAATGTATTCTAGGAAGGTGTGATGGGATGAGTGAGGACGTGGATCGTGAGAGGTTAGCCGGTAGCGAGCTCTTGGTGCCGCTTAACTTGTATCTTGAGGCAGGGGTTCACATAGGCACTTATATGTGCACTAAGCACATGGAGAGGTTTGTGTATAGGCAGAGGCCGGACGGCCCTTACATAATAGATGTTAAGAAAATAGATGAGCGGATACGTGTAGCTGGTAAATTCCTGGCGAGCTACAAACCTGAGTCAGTTCTCGCCGTCTCGGCGAGGCCCTACGGCTTCCAGCCCGTGCAGAGATTTGCTGAGATAACCGGTGGTAAAGCTATCGTGGGAAGGTTCATACCTGGCACTCTGACCAACCCCAACTTGAGTGCCTACATAGAGCCGGACATATTAGTAGTGACGGACCCTAGGGTCGACCAGCAGGCGTTACTTGAGGCGTCAAGAATAGGCATACCCGTAGTGGCGATCGTCAGCACCGACTCGAAAACTAACAATATCGATTTAGTGATTCCAGGCAACAACAAAGGCAGGAAATCTTTGGCTGTCATATACTGGTTACTTGCTAGGCAAACCCTCAGAGAGAGGGGGCTCATACCGTCGACCGGCGAACTGAGCGTTGGTCCCGAGACCTTCGAGACTAGGGTGCTCAGTAAATGAGCCTTAGAAAAGCGGCGGTGGCCGGTTATTTCTATGAGGGGAAAAGAGAAGAGCTGATCAGAAGGATTGAGTGGGCATATACCCATAGCCCAGGACCTGGCGTTCTCCCCAGAGTTTCCGATACCAGGAATAAGGAGAGCTTGGGTTTCATAGTACCGCACGCTGGCTACGTGTACAGTGGGCCTGTGGCTGCGCACTCTTACGCCAAGATGGCATCGGAGGGCAGACCTGACGTGTTTGTAATGCTGGGTCCTAACCACACAGGAGTTGGCGAGGCTGTATCTGTTTGGGATGAAGGTGCCTGGGAAACCCCATTAGGTCGCGTCGACGTTGATGTAGAGTTAGCCAGGAGGGTAATTGAGAACTCGCAATACGCTAGGTCGGATAAGCTGGCACATTACGAAGAGCACTCTATCGAGGTGCAGCTACCGTTTCTACAGCATCTATTTAGAGATGTGAAAATAGTGCCTATATCGATAATGTATCAAGTGCCTGAAGTGGCTAAGGATCTAGCTACCGCGATCCTTAAGTCCGTGACTGAGTTAGGTAGGGACGCCGTCATCATCTCAACCACTGACTTAACTCACTATGAACCCCATGAAAACGCGATCAGGAAGGACCAGCTAGTCTTGGACAGGATTAAGGCGTTGGATCCGGAGGGTTTGTTTGAGGTGGTCCTCAGGAGGAATATCTCTATGTGCGGGGTTGCGCCAGTCATGACGCTGTTGCTTTACGCCAACCTAAGTAAGTCCTCAGGCGCTGAAATCCTTAAGTATGCTACCTCAGGAGATATTTCAGGAGATAAGTCACTTGTCGTCGGCTATTCGTCTATAAGGATCCTTAAGTAGCCAATCCCTCATTTAGTCTGGTTTGCGGGTATTTAAGAGGATTGATCGTGATGAAGCTTACTAAGAGTGGTTACGGATGGGTACCGCTGTTCCACATACCTATTCCTGGCAGACATAACCCACTGATAGTGTTCCCAACAACGCATGAGGTTGTTGCAGAGGCTACCCTCATCGAGGGAGGCCTCAGGGTGGAAGTCTCAGGCTCTACTGATCCAGCGTATGTAGAGGGCAGGGTTACAGCCTTTCTAAGGCATTTGTTGTCTGAGGTAGGTATGAGCGTGTCGTTGGAACTGAGGCTTAGAGCTTCTTCCGACACGCCGAGGGAGTACGCATACGTCCACGCGACAAACACGGCTCTGGAGTTGCTTGGGGGTAAGCTGGACGAGGACATAGTTGAAGCTGCTTGGCACGTGGACGTTAAGGTTGGCTTGCCGCACAGCGTCCTAGCATTGAGGAAGGCGCAGATAGTCGGCAAGCCCTACATATGGAGGTTTGGTGAAGGCCATGTCGAGTTAGACAAGGATCTCATGGCTGAGGTGTTCAGCCGCTCGGAAGTCGCGTTTACCCTGCACACGCCCCCGCTCGCAGATTATCTAACACACTTAGCGGGGAACTGCATAGTAAACATATTTACCGGGTTGAGGGAGGGTGAAGACTTAAGCGACTTGATCAGGCTGTACAACGCTCTGTGGTATGCAATTCACGGCGTTTACCCCCCTCACGGGGAGAGAGGATTTGGAGTGATTTTCCCGGATGCAGACAAAGCAGTAAGTGCTGAGGTGACTATTGATTGAAGGTCGTGGTCAAGCTCGGCGGTTCAGTCATCACTAGGAAGGATGAGCCATTCTCCATCCGCTTAGATACGGTGATCAGGCTGGCTGGCGAGGTGTCTGTCTTTAGGGCCTCCCACCAAGATTGTGGACTGGCTCTCGTGCATGGAGGGGGTTCCTTCGGTCATCCGGTAGTTGAGGAGTGTCTTAAGACTGCCGGCTGCATAGATCAAGAGTGTTTCTCTAGAACGTCGTTCTACATGGATCTGCTGAGTCATGCAGTCGCTGAAGCGCTATTGAGTTCACGCCTACCTGCGGTGAGGATTCCGCCCAGATCGGTGTGTGAGGGGGTTGAGTATGAGAGCTGCGACCTATGGATTGTGAGTAAGATGGTCGACGCTGGCGTCATACCACTCCTTTATGGTGACGTGGTTTTAAGTAGGGATGGCTTCAGAGTAATATCTGGTGACGATATTGTCTGGTACTTAGCAAAGTTCCTAGGTGTTGAGAAGGTCATTTTCGTCACTGACGTGAATGGGGTTTACGATAGAAACCCCAAGAAGTTCGGTAATGCTAGGGTGTTGAGCGGGATGCACGTTAATGAGGCGTTAAGAATTGCTGAGTTCTGGGGTGTTCATGACGTGACTGGCGGCATGTTGAGTAAACTCAGGAAGGTTTTGATGTTGGATCTCAACAATGTTGAGATCTACGTGATCAATGGTTTGATTCCCAACAACTTATTAAACGCCCTTGAGGGAAAGAAGGTAGTAGGGTCAGTGCTATGGGTTTAAGCGGCGAGAATCGTGCCAGAAAACTGGAGCACATAGATGTGGTCCTCAACAAGCATGTTGAAGGACCTGGCACGACGTGGTTTGAGTACGTGTTTCTGCTACATCACGCGGCATCGGAAGTGTCATTGAGCGATGTCGACGTCAGGACTCACTTCCTCGGCAGGGAGTTAAGGGCCCCTCTCCTAATTTCAGCCATGACAGGCGGGGCTCCGGGCACTGAAGAAATAAATCTTAAGCTCGCTGAGGTTGCCGAGAAGTTCGGTATAGGGTTAGGTCTTGGGAGTCAGAGAGCGGCTGTTGAGGATTCAAGACTTGAGTATACATACAGGGTGGTTAGGGAATATGCTAGAAGCGTTCCGGTCATAGGTAATATAGGGGCGTACGAGTTCATCAAATATGACTTGAGAACTATTGAAAAACTGGTTAGCATGGTCGAGGCTGATGCGCTGGCCGTTCACTTAAACCTAGCTCAAGAGATTGTGCAGCCTGAGGGTACCCCCAACTTCAGCAACTTGGTCAGAAAGGTTGAGTTAATTGTTAGGGAGCTCTCAATCCCTCTGGTAGTTAAGGAAGTTGGTCAGGGCCTCTCATACGAAGTCGTTAAGGATCTAAGCAATATCGGCGTTAGAATATTCGATGTCGCGGGTGCTGGAGGAACTAATTGGGTGGTCGTTGAGAAGCATAGGGCGCAGAGAAGGGGCGATAAACTCAAGGAGTTGATTGCTGGGAACCTGATCGATTGGGGGATACCGACAGCTGCCTCCATCATTGAGGCTCGGAGGGCGGCCCCTCACTCCACCGTGATAGGTTCGGGCGGCATTAGGACCTCAATCGATGCTGTAAAGGCTTTGAGAATAGGCGCTGACTTAGTGGGGATCGCGGCCCCCGTTCTTAGGTCCTACTTCGGTGGTTGCCTGGATGAGTATATAGGTGCCTTCATACACGGCATTAAGGCTGTTATAGCCCTGACGGGAAGCAGAAGTCTTGAGGAGTTGAGAAGTAGACCCGTGGTCATTACCTCAATGTTGAGGGAGTGGTTGATGAGCAGGGGGTTCGACGGGCGGGCTGAGTAGTTCAAACCTTTTAGGTGTGGAAACTTGTTTAAATTTTATGCCCGCACTATATCTGGGTATACTGGATGAGCAGGGACTTCAGTAGGTTGATGGGCTATGCGAGGTACGTGGCGTCAGAGGTGAACAAAATCATTGATGAGGTCGTCAGCGGCAAACCCTCGAAGCTCTATGACGCGTCTTCACATCTAATCAAGGCGGGCGGTAAGAGACTGAGGCCCTTGGCCCTCGTCTTAAGTGGTAGGATGTACGGGCTGAATGAAAAGCTGGGCTTCATAGCTGGGGCGTCTGTCGAGATACTTCATAACTTCACGCTAATTCACGACGATATAATGGATAAAGATCAGTTCCGCAGGGGAGTTCCAACGGTACACACAGTCTATGGAGAAGATACAGCAATACTTGCTGGTGATTTGCTGTTTGCTAAATCCTACGAGACCCTCTCGAAGCTCTCAGGCCTTGTGCCGAGCGACAGGTTGATCAACGCTTTTAAGGAACTCACGTGGGCTGCCGTAACCGTTGCTGAGGGCCAGGCGCTCGACATGGAGTTTGAGGGAAGGTGGGACGTTACGGTCGACGAGTATCTTGAGATGATCTACAAGAAGACCGCCGGGCTCTTTAAATCGAGTCTAGTCATAGGTGCGCTCCTGGCAGGAGCACCCAGTAGCGAGATCACATATCTCGAGGAATTTGCCAAGGGTGTCGGGATAGCGTTCCAGATCAGGGACGATGTCCTGGGATTAGTGGCGGACGAGGCTGTTTTAGGGAAGCCTGTCTACAGTGATTTGAGGGAGGGCAAGAAGACGGTCTTAGTCATTCATGCTTTAAGCCGGCTGAATCCCGGTGAGAAGGAGAGGTTGATGAGCGTCCTGGGTAAGAGGGATGTGAAGATTGGGGAGTTAAAGGAGGTTGCTGACCTAATTAGGTCAACCGGTGCCATAGAGTTTGCTGAGGGCTTGGCCGACACGTACCTTATGAAGGGGTTAGACTACCTAAGCAGGACGCAGCCAGTGGATCATGAGGCTAAGGATCTCCTGAAGGATTTAGCTCTCTACGTTACTGAGAGGAATTACTAAGGATGAGGTTGAGAGGGTCTCGAAAATCTGGCGAGGTCGTCGGCGGCTTGGGGAGATCCTCCGATCCCTATAAGCAACCTGATTGCCATGTTAAGGTAGGAGATACGTTGAAGAGGGTTCAGTGTTATGAGTTGGTAGAGTTTATGATGAGACCGGAGGGGAGGCCTGATTTTACTGTATGTGGCCCCTCCGGTGAATGCGTTAGTGTAAGTGTTGAGGACAGGTTGAGAGTGATCGAGATCAGCGGTAGTGAAGTAATGGTGGATGTTGAGGAGGGTATGTGTGTGAAACTCGGCGGAAGGTTAGGGTCTATAATAACTGGTAAAGGGGAGGTCCGGAGCGTTAGATCCGACGTAAGTGGAGTGGTAGTCCTAGTCCATGAGGTACCGGTGTCTAGGCCTTCCACAACTCTCGTGTTTATTAAGGTAGGTGATTGTGTTGAGCGATAGGACTGAACTGCCTCCGGACATCCAAAGGTTGGTCAGGGGGTTAGCCCTCAAGAACGCTTACGAGCATGGTGGAAAGGCTGTAGAGGGCCCTGTGATGAGTGCAGTCCTCGGGGAGCATCCTGAATTAAGGCCGTTTGCCAGGAGCCTGGCTAAGTTCATCTCGCAGGTCGTTAAGGAGGTCAACGCGCTACATCCGAGTGAGCAGGAAAGGCTGCTGTTGAGCGAGTTCCCTGAACTCCTTGAGCAGAGGAGGGAGAAAGGGGGGAAGAAAGGGCTACCACCGCTTCCGAACGTTGAGTCATACAGACTCGTCAAGACTAGGTTCGCACCAAACCCTGACTTCTACATTCACTTAGGAAATGTGAGGCCTGCGCTCCTAAGCTACGAATACGCTAAGATGTACAAGGGCGTGATGATACTGAGGTTTGAAGACACGGATCCGAGGATAAAGACGCCTTTACCTGAGGCCTACCAGCAGATCAAAGAAGATCTAAGGTGGTTGGGCATTGAGTGGGGTGAGGAGTACATACAGTCCTTGAGAATGAACACATACTATAGGGTCGCTGAGGAATTGCTACGCAAGGGAGTTGCGTACGTCGATCTGTGCAGTCAGGAAGTGTTTAGGGGGTTTAAGTTGAAGCGTGCGGCATGCCCGCACAGGAACTTGAGTCCTGAGGCCAATCTTGAGCTTTTCGACAAAATGAGGTCCGGCTATTTTGGAGAGGGGGATGCGGTGGTGAGGATTAAGACCGACCTGAACCACCCGGACCTCTCCGTGGTTGATTGGGTTGCCTTCAGAGTGATTGACACTGATTCCCACCCTCATCCTATAGTAGGCTCCAAGTATGTTGTATGGCCGACATACAATTTTGCTGCGGGGGTTGACGATCACCTGATGGGTGTTACACACATACTCAGGGGCAGAGAGCATTCACTGAACACCGTTAAGCAGAGATACCTGTATCAGCATTTAGGCTGGGTCTACCCTGAGGTGCTTAACCTGGGCAGGCTCAATCTGGAGGGTCTCATACTTAGTAAGTCAAGAATAAAGGAGTTGATCGCGGGCAAGCCAGGCGAGTTCAGCGGTCCCTCAGACATAAGGTTCGGCACCGTTTCCTCCTTAAGGAACAGAGGTATTGAACCACAGACCATACGTGAGGTCATTATGGAGGTAGGAGTTAAGTTAAGTGACGCGTCTATTAACTGGGAAAACATAGCGGCATTAAACAGGAAGATCATAGATAAAAAGTCTAAGAGGTTCATGAGCGTCTCCAACCCGGTTGAGCTACGCATATTAAAGTACTCAGGCCCTGCTAGGGTGGTGCTTCCCAACCATCCCGAGAACCCCTCCCTCGGAAGTAGGGAGGTATTGCTGGACCTCTCTGAGGACGGGTTATCCGTATACATAGATCGTAACGACTTGGGCGAGATAGTGAGTGCTGGAGCGTTTAGATTGATGGAGCTCTGCAATACTAGGGTGCTTAAGGTTGAGGGGGATGTGGTGTTAGGCGAGTTCATCGGCAATGACCTAAAACAAGCCAAGGAAATGAGACTACCTATAGTTCAGTGGGTTCCGGTAAGGAATAGTATAAAGTTAAATGTCTTAGTTCCAAAGGGACTGGAGTTGCAGATCATCAGCGGCTTAAGCGAGCCGGCAGTACGTGACTTAAACCCTGGTGAGAAAGTACAGTTGGTTAGGTTCGGATTCGTTAGGATATTAAGAACCGCGCGCGACGAAGAGACGGCCGTTGAGGCCGTATACATGCATGATTAAGTTCTGGAATCCCCTAGCACTCCCGAGGAATTAGAGCTCCAGGGGATCAATGCTCTCCTCTGTCTGCTCGAGCTTACCACCGAGGCAAATCCATAGCCATTCCACCCTATTGTAAGCTGTGGGGCTTTCCGGTTGTAAAGCTTAAAAGTTCCATATGTGTATAGTGTCTGGTACGACGACTGAGGGGATGAGGATGAGTAAGGCCGTACATATAAAGTTTAAGACACCGCCTGAGGTGGCTGAGAAAGCCTATGAGGCGGTTAAGAAGGCTAGAGAGACCGAGGGTAAGGTTAGGAGAGGGGCTAACGAGACGACCAAGGCCATTGAGAGAGGCATAGCTAAACTAGTGGTTATAGCTGAGGATGTGGAGCCTCCTGAGGTTGTCATGCACCTCCCGTTACTCTGCGAGGAGAAGAAAGTCCCGTACGTGTATGTGCCTAGTAAGAAAAGGTTGGGCGAGTCTGCGGGGCTGCAGGTGGGTGCGGCAGCAGTGGCGGTGGTCGAGCCTGGACAGGCTAAGGAAGTAATAGAGGAGCTTGCCAGAGCTTATCAAGAGCTGAAGTCCAAGGGAGCTTAATAGGGAACCTGAATCCACAACTTTTTGTAGAGTTAACGCTCTGAAACAGACGTTAGTTGGGGACCTAACACCTGAAACACTTATAAACGTATTTCAAGTCATGTTTAAGGTGCTGAGGAGTGAGCGAGGAAGGCAAGAAGGTGGATATCACGCAACAGCTCACGGACGTGATCGAGGAGTTCGGTTTCCCTGCAGAGGTTCTCCAGATAATTGGTCGCACGGGCGTTACCGGGGAGATCACGCAAGTTAGAGTCAGGGTTCTTGAGGGCAGGGACAAGGGCAGAATCTTAACCAGGAATGTTAAAGGACCGGTACGTGTTGGCGACATAGTAATTCTGAGAGAAACTGAGAGAGAGGCGAGGAAGCTTACCGCTAGAAGGTAGGTGATGCTCGGTGGTTCGCGTCGACAAGTGTTCATTCTGTGGTAGTGAGGTACGTCCAGGCACTGGCTTAACGCTGGTCAAAAACGACGGCACGCTCCTCCACTTCTGCTCCAGCAAGTGTTTCAAGAACTACAAGCTGGGGAGAGATGCCAAGAGAACCCCCTGGTCTAAGTACTTCCTAGGTAGGAAGGGCAGGGGTTCGGCGACTTGATGGAGAGGACATTACTCATAGTGAAGCCTGACGGGGTTAAGAGAGGTCTCATCGGTGAAGTCATAAAGAGGGTTGAGAACAAGGGCCTAAGAATAACGCGTATGAGGATGATATACCCAACCATAGAGTGTATTGAGAAACTCTATGACATACATAAAGGGAAGCCATTCTATGAGGACCTGGTCAAGTTCATGTTATCGGGTTCCATAGTCGCCATGGTCATAGAGGGTGATGAGGCCGTGAAGGTGGTGAGAAGACTAATAGGCGACACGGATGGTAGGGAGGCTGCGCCAGGCACTATAAGAGGGGATTACTCGCTTTCCGTTAGGGAGAATATAGTTCACGCTGCGGACTCGGCCGACAGGGCTAAGTATGAAATCGAGCTCGTTTTCTCTGGATCGTGCGGGTATTTCTGAGTTTTCGCGCGTTGAATCCCTTCCTAAATCCCCCTTAATTTCATGAGTACGCTTAAGCCGAACCTCCTGTCTTCATTCTGCTTTATCTTTATGATTTCTTTTATCAGGTCGACCGTTTCTTTCGTGACTTCATTTTTAAAGTCAGTTATGAAGGTGATTAGATCGTCCTCTGTTGGGTCTGTGTAGATTACGTCACCTTCGTCCAAGTGTCTCCCCACCAATACGTCGCCTTCGATTGATATCGCCACTTCAGCGCCTGAACGGGCCTCGTGGAGTGTCTTACCCTTAAGCTGTATCTGATGTATCTTCCCTAACGGTTTACCGTCTGCTCTCATGATCCTGTAACCAGGTCTTATAGTGCCTCCTAATACCTTAACCCCTACTATGGCTGGGTTGCTCCTTCGGAAGACGTAACCGGGAAGTACTTGAAACTTCGCTGGGAAGACTACCTCTAGGGCTTTCCTGTAAGACTCCTTAGCCTTCTCCTCCGCGACCCAGTCCTCGTACTCCTCTATGAGTTTGTAGATGATATTCCCCTTGAATATCTTCACACCCTCACTAACTGCCAACTCCTCTATGTCAGGAGGGGCTTTCACGTTAAATAGTAGTACAACCCCCAGGTATCTGTTCTCCTTGGCAACTATTGAAGCTTCAATGACCTCCCTCCTGGTTAGGGGTCCTACGTCAGCTAATCTAACCGGGACCCCTCTGTTCTCAAGCATGGAGACCACCGCCTCTAAAGTCCCCAGAGTATCTGCTTTAACGACGACCCCCACCACATTCTTCGTAAACCTAACCTGCATTAACTCTTCCGCTATCCTCTTCCTATATTCCTCAACCTCCCCCTCGTTTTCCGCAACATGCAGTGGAGCGCCGGCCAACACCTTATCGATTTCGGGCGCGCTGATCCTGACGCCCGCTGCCGCCACCACCTCCTCTATGTTGGTGAAACCTGACTCACCGGCAATACGCATTTCCTCCAAAGGCCTAGGCATTAGGAGTGCCCTGACCTTAGTGACGATAGGGCCCTCATACCCTCCGACGACCACCGTATCCCCCCTTCTCAGAATACCGTCGTATATGATTGCATCAGCGCAGTGACCCAAGCCCAAGATCTCCTTGACCTCGAGCACAACACCCTTGGCCGGGCCTGAGGTGAACATTATTCTGTGGGTTAAGAATCTCTGTATTATTCCAGCCAGCACCGCCAGAAGCTCTGCAATCCCTTCCCCGCTCTTAGCAGAGATTGGTACTATAGCTATTGATTTTCTAAAGTCTTTTATCCTATCATACCTTTCTGAAGGTATGTTAACCTGCGATAATTGACCAACTAACGTGTAGATACGCTTGTCCAACTCCTCAAGCGCTTGCGCACTCTGCCCCTTCAGACTTAGTGTGAGCGGCAGGTCGGGATGACTCCTCCACCCGGGAATCTTATCTATCTTGTTAGCAGCTATTACGAAGGGCACCTTCCTACTCATGAGGATCTCGACGGATTCCATCGTCTGCTTCTTAACCCCCTCCATTACATCCACGACCAATATCGCGAAGTCCGCCACACTACCTCCACGCCTTCTCAGGTTGGAGAAGGCTTCATGGCCCGGTGTGTCTATGAATAGAAGGCCTGGTATAGTTAGTTTTATTGGGAAAACATGTTTGAGCGGTGCTATGACCTTTTCTATAACTGAGGCAGGGACCAGGCTGGCGCCTACGTGTTGCGTCATCTCGCCGGGTTCCTTGCTAACTACGGCAGTGCCTCTAATCTTATCTAAGAGCGTTGTGTTGTGGACCACTATGTTGTTAGCTATGAAGGACTGTGTCCCGGGGACGGAGAGGTCGTATAGATATCCCTCGTACTCATTCACATCAATCTTAATTACTTCCTCGAACCTAACCTCTCCACGACTCGCGTAATTCACTTCGGAACGCGCCGGGTTTCGCCTGTCTTGAACTGTTGACGATAATGAAACTTTTTCAACTCCGTTCGCGTGGTTGTAGCTGCGCTCATGAATATTAAAATCGCCAATGCCTGCGTTCGATGAAAGCTCAGCGATTAGATCCTTCATCTCAAGCTGATCCGCTCTAACCCATCCACGACTGGTCAGGAACGGATGTTCCGGCGTGACTCTGACGTAGCTCCCACTCCTTAACACGACTTTATAGATAGGTCCCCTATAACTAATTCTCCAAACGCTCTCAGCGACAGCGGTTTTGAGGCTACCATCAGGGCTTAAGGTCAGCACGGGAATTTTCTTAATGAAGACTTCATAATCACCGCTTCTGAAATCCGGCTTCAGACCCTTAATCAACTTAGGGAGCTTAAGACCCTCTCCATTCGGGGTGAGGACGGTTTCATCTGGGTGGATGCATTTGCCGTGATCCACGTGACCTAAAACAACCACGATCGGGGATCTCAGCTTCTTAGCTTCACCGCACATCATCACTACCTAACCAATATAGGCCCTTGAAACTTATTAAGAAGTGTATTGGGCTTCAAATCACTCAAGCGTGTTGTGGCGACTCTGACGGTGGTTCAGGCTTTGTCCTTCACGGCGGTGAGGAAGGCGGTCGAGGGCGGCTATCTGGTCCCTCATCCAGGCTCAGCCTAGCTGATACCTAAGAACAGCCACGAGTCCGTTGAATGTTTTCTTGAGCCAGTCGTACTCAGGCACTTCCTTATTTATCACAAATACCTCCACACCCCTTTCTTCAACCAGCTTGAGGATTTCGTCTATTTTTTCGTAGTCTTCAGTCACTATTAGGTATTTAACGGCGCCCAGGTTTAGGGCCTCTGCAACTTCCTTCTCACCATATGTGGCTAGGCCGTCGTCCTTTGCTAGATGGGTTTTGAATTCTTCGATAGCGTCAAAGGTTCTTACGTAGGTGTGTTGCTTCAGAAGCTCCCGTGCCCTGACTACCAGCTCCTTCAGGCCCGGTATGCTCTGGGAGCTCACGTCCATCAGCTCTGGCATTATCAACTGCTTTAACCTGTAGTCTATCGCATCAGACTTGATGAAGTCCAGCTTCATATACCCCGGGCCGCCTACTATGATGCCTTTGAGCTTGCCTTGCTCCAGGTATGGGAGTAGGTAGCTGTTGAGTTTCTCAGCCACGCTCTTGAAGAACTCCTCAGTAAGCTCCTCAATAACTCTGTCGAATCGTCGTTGCGACCAACCGCCTTTCGAGTGCTTACCCGGTATATAACCTTCCAGCTCGTCCAGCAAGATTATCCTGTCCCCCTTGAGAAGTCCTATAGTGGCTTCATCCCTCTCTATTATCACGAGTCCGTATACCTCTGACTCCTCCACCAGATCCTCAAGAAATTCCACGTGGAAGAACTTGTCAGTTCTGTAGAAGAAAATGCTTATTGGCTCTGGAGGCTCCAACATAAGCGTTATCGTCTCCTCAGTTTTGTCGTTAACGCCAGAAAACAGTACAAGCCCGTTAGGCGGTACCTTAGGGATCTTCATGAGCCTGTCTATAGCGGATTCAAGAGCCGTCTGGACCTTCGATCTAGTGGCTTTTAACTTAATGTTCTCAGTTATGGATAGCTCCTGCCTTAAAGTGTTGATGACGTCGGCCACAGGCCTTCCGGGCGGAATGTAGAGGCTAAGCAAAGTCGTGGCATGCGCGCTCCAAGTCTTAAGCGTCTTGATGATCCTCTTCAACTCCTCCCTAGAGACTCTATACTCACTAAATACGGATTCACCCTAAATAGTATAGGGAGTCGCCCCCTAAAAGCTATACGGCCAACCAGGGTTCGGGGGAGGGTTGATGTTCAGTCTTTACTGGTGGAGGCTACATCCTCGGTGCCTGAGGATCCATTATTATTAGCCCCCCTCTCAAGTAGCTTACCTACAGCCCTCCTCAGCGTTGAGGCCGACTTAGCTATTGAGCAGCCCAGTTCACGGGATATCTCTTCCCATGAAAGGCCCTTAAGGCACCTGGATATGCAGATACACCCCTCTAAGGGGGTCAGCATTCTTAGTCTACCTTCTAGGGCGGACTTAATTACCGCGATGTTTACTGCATCAGCAACGGATTCGTAAGTCATCAACCCCTCCAGGTATAGTTTCACCCTCTCCTCCTGAGATGTTGTGGGTGCAATTCGTTTGGAGACTTCGATGAGTTTCGGGCCAGACGTCAGTATCAGGTACAGAACATCGCTCTCTAGGTCTCGATAGACTGAGTATAGGCTACCGACAAGCTTAATCAGGAAATCCTTAGAGCACTCCTCTATTAATGACTCCCACTCACTATTTAGAGGTCTGACCACCAGCGCTGTGTACTCACCGCTTACGGGATTCCTGTCGGGCGACAGGTGTAGTAGTTTGAAGCCGTTCATCACCCAAAAGTTAAGCAGTTCCATGCTTAAGCCGAAGCCTGCCCCCACCCATGAATATCCTCTAGATATTGCCTCCTCAACTAATTTGCTTAGAAGGTAGGACCCTATGCCTAGACCCTGAGCATCTATGTGTACTGCAATCCTGACTATCCTCCAGCCAACGCCTCTGCCAAGCTCTCTGAGTCTAAAGTACTTCAGGAGCCTGTCTGGGATTATGTTGCCAGGTATCTTACCGCCGGCGAGCAACTCGTCAATTAGTTCGTCTGTAAGACCTCCCTCCTCAGCCAGCTGGGCTGCGCCAACGATCTTACCAGAGGATCTAAGTCTGACGGCCCTCATGCTGTGATGGGGGGCGTCGGCTAGCCTACCTAGGTCATCAGGCTCGTTCCTGTAGTGGGCTAGAACATATATCCCAAAGAGGCTACGGAGTTCCTTCTCCCCCTCGGGAGAGAAGAGGTATTCAGGATCGTAGACAACGTACTCGAAATTGCCCTCTCTAATATTCCTTAAGTCATCTTCAGTGAGCTCATCCGGCTCAGCGTCCAGCATTAAAGAGTCGAACTGGAACCTCTCCACCGGGTCACTGATTGAGTATCTAATGGGCTCCTTCATTTCGTAGATCACCAGCTTCGTCTTAGGGTCTTCCTTCAGTCTTTTGAGGAACCTGACTGAAAAACCTCTTCCAGCGCCCTCATATCCGTGTATAGTTGTGGCGTAAATAGTTCTGTTGAACCTCCTCCATATTGCGTGAAGCAGGGGCACGGGTAATCCCGCAGCCTCATCAACCACCGCAATATCAGCCCTTAAATTAATCATTGTGTAGGGCTCCCAGTACTCCACGCTAAATCTCTCGCCCTTCAACTCTATGACGTCGCCCTCCCTAACCACCTTCTTAAATTCGAGGCCAAGGTTGGTGAGGGCTTCCCCTGCTAATGACATCAAGGACTGGATGGATGAGGGTTCACTGGCTGTGACGGCTACCCTGACCCTGTTCTTGAACTTCATCAACTCTTTAATTAACCCGGCTAAAGCTATCCCGACGGCCGATGATTTGCCCCTACCCCTGTCGGAGTTGATCACCAGGGCCACGTGTTTGGAGCCCGGCTTAGGAACTAGATTGTCTTCGACGAGCTTTATCACGTTGACCTGATCCTGGGTCAACGCGAGCTCGTAGATCTTCCTGGGAAACACTGTATCGTTGGGTATTGCTATGGGTTTGGCCTCCTTAGGGCGGGCCTTCTCGACGTACCCGGATTTAACTAACTTCCCCGTGTCGGCGTCGATGATGTGAATTCCTTCATGACTCATTAACTTCCTGACGAAGTACCCTATGAAGACATTCCGGTGCTTAGGGTGTCTGGGCGTTACTAAATTACTCCTGAACACCGTTGTACTGGTTTCCCAGGTCCTGAAGGTGGGCGTCCACAAAATCAGGAGGCCGCCGCCCCTCACAGTGCCGAGGAACCTCCCGACATCATTCGGTTTCAAATCGTTCGTGAGATCCAGGATTAGAATATCCTGAGTCGTTCCAAGATACTTCTTGCTAGCCTCATATACCGTCTGTTCCAGTGTTATTGCATGCGTGTCGAGGAGCTTCTTGCTGGAGATCAGGTCCTTTATTATGGAGGCTCTCATGCGCGCGTCCGGGAATTCGTCGTGGAATACGTGAATAACGTTCAGCTTCACGCTGCCCAGCAGCTTTCTGACCTTCCTTATGTAACGCCGCACTATGTCCACAGTGACTCCGGCTACTTTGACCGGGTCTGAGCCGCACAATACTATCATTCGACGTTCGTTACTCACCCAGGCGTTCTTGACGTCCTCGGAAAAAATCTTAAGGAATTCTGTATAGCCCTCTGCCGTGAGTACGTCCTTTACCCTCTCCCTGAGCTCCCTGAACCTCAGCAGTCCTCACCATACTAGATACATGTAGGCGTATCCTTAATTTTATTCGGCTTGACGAGCAACCCGCGTTGGATTCCCCGATCAGGGGTTCTACACCGTTGCAGCGGCATTGCGTGGTGGGCGTTAACTGCGCTTGTGTGCTAAAGCCAGCTCTATCTTCCTGTAGGGGCACGCACTCCAGCCCTTCTCACATTCCATTACTTCGAACTTGGTTAGGTACCTTCCGAGGATGACACACCCCGCCAGGTAGTGACTCTCATGATTCTCGACCTCGAAGAACTCACAGTTGGATTCGGGGATCTCGCTTAACGCGTGTATCATGAAGAGCGACTTGCCGAACTTAGCCACAGAGGACATGGTAGGCCCGGCTCTGGGAATTCTCTTTTCTGAGAAGTATCTACATCCCGCATATTCGTTGTGACCTCCAAGGCACAGTACAAGCGATACTGGATCGCTAGACGGGTGCTCGAGTTTGGGCGATGTGCACATTCCGTCTTTATACCAGGGGCATGACATGCGGTAGATTACCTCAACATGTTTAGATTGTCTCACATGTTTAAAAGCTATGAAATATTGAGTTAAGTGTGGTGGATAACGGTGAAGTCTGACAAGGAAAACGACATGAACAGAAAGCTTGGTCTCAAGATAGTTTACGAGGATTCAGACATAGTTGTTTTTAGAGCGCCTAACGAGGATCAGCTGCTTGAGATTCTTAAAAACCTACTTAGAGAACGTCCGATGAGTGTCAAAGAGCTTCATGCTTACCTTTCAGGGCTTGCCAGTGAGGATAAAATCAGGAAGGCGTTAATCAGGTTAGTTAACGATGGTAAGGCGTATGTCATGAACGATGGGAGGTTCGTCATAGCCGGGCTGGAGTAGGTTATTTAATAGTCGCATCGTCCTCATATCATCGTCATACATGGTTATATATTTTCTAGTCGACTTGATTATCGGGGTCAAGCTTATGGATTTGAAGGGCGAGAGGGACGATATAGGCTCAACAACTGTTTCGATAAGGTCTGAGAAGGAAGACCCTAAGAAGAGATGGGTTGACAAGATGATCAGATCTGCTAAGAAGTACCATAAGATATGCCCCTACTACGATAAGAAAACAGCTAATTGCTTTATTAAGCAATTGAAGGGTGTGAAGATATCTCGATGCGACCGTGACGGTAAGTTCGACGGATGTTCCATCTTCGTCACCCATCTGGAGGAGAGGTATGACCGGTACGTCTCCTTAGGAGAATTCCTCCCGGTCGACTTCAGAGACATAACTTCTATTTTTTAAGCATGCGACTATCTGGTGTTTAGATGGGGTAGTGTAGTTGGGACTGAGTAATCCTTACGCGTACTTGAGGCGCTCCATCATCACGACCGTCGGTAATGTACTTAAGGATCGCTGTATTTCCGCAGAGCTTAATGCGGTACTTGAGGATCTTGTTGAGGAGCCTCCTAGGAGGGAGTTTGGCGATCTAAGCATACATGCCACCAGGATCTCAAGGATGTGTGACATCCCGTTGGAGGAGTTACTCTCCTCGCTGACGGAGTCGCTTAGAGGGTTGGAGCTAGTTAGCCGTGTTGATGTTGTGGGCAACTACGTCAATGTGTTCATAGACTATTCTAAATTCGGTGCTCTGGTCCTCAATTCGATCATTGAGCTGGGGGCGAGGTTTGGAATTCCTGGGGACCACGTGAAAGAAAGGGTCATCGTGGAGTACATATCAGCGAATCCGGTGCATCCGTTGCACGTTGGTTCAGGCAGGAACGCAGTGCTCGGCGACTTTCTATACAGGCTTCACAAATTCGTGGGCGATGAGGTTCAGAGGAGGTACTACGTGAATGATGTAGGGCTTCAGTCGGCATACCTGGCGTACGGATATTACAAGCTAGGTCGTCCAAACATCCCATCACATATGAAGCCGGACCACTACCTTGGGTTAGTGTACGCGGCGACGACCACCATAGTGGATATCGTGAGGCTTAAGAAGTCGTTGGGAAATGCTGAGGTCTCAGGGGATTCACTCAGAGCGAATGAGATCAGGAGTGAGATAGACTCGCTTATGGCCGACTTAGCGAGGATCGCGGACGTAATACCCCGTGAGGTCAGCCTGCTGTCCGAGGAGATCGCTAGGGACGAGGACCCTGAATCTAAGGTCATGGAGTTACTTAGAGGTTATGAGGGAGGCGAAGCTGAATACATGTTCGTTAGGGAGGTGTGTGAGAAAGTTCTCGACGGGATTAGGGAGACGCTCAATAAGCTGAACGTAGGCATAGATGTGTGGGATTGGGAGAGCGATTTAGTCTGGAGTAGCGAGGTGGAGAAGGTAATTGAGAGGGCTCTCAGTAGCAGGTACTACGGCCTTCACAAGAACGCACCGGCGCTCTTCTTTGAGGAGTTAGTTAAGGATGAGTCGTTGAGGAAGCGTCTGAGAATACCTAAATCGCTTGAAGTGCCGCCTTTAATACTTAGGAGGAGTGACGGGACAACCCTATACACCACCAGGGATATCGCGTACTCCCTGAGGAAGTTCAGGGAGTTCTCGGCTGATAAGGTGATTAACGTGATAGCTATAGAGCAGACGCTCAGTCAAGCGCAGCTGAGACTAGCACTGCATGCATTAGGCTTCGAGAGGGAGGCTGAGAATCTGATTCACTACTCATACGAGATGGTCAACTTACCGGGGATCTCTATGTCGGGGAGGAGGGGGAGGTACGTGACTGTGGACGAGCTCGTTGAGAGGCTGGTCGATATGGTTAGGAGGGTTATGAACGAGAGAGGTGTTGAGGTCTCTGATGAGCAGGCTCTTAAGATGGCTAGATCCGCTGTTAAGTACATGATCCTGTCTGTGTCCCCGTCCAAGACCCTGATTGTAGACTTACGAAGGGCCCTCGACTTGAAGCAGAATTCAGGACCTTACATACAGTACACATACGTTAGAGCTAAATCAGTGTTAGAGAAGGTTGGGGGGTTCTCAGGAGGAGTTCCAGACTGTGCAGGAGCTGGTAGGGAGCCCATCAAAACCCTACTCCTTGAGTTAAGCAAGTTCCCTGAACTCGTCGCCAAGGTTTTAGCTAGCGGTCAGCCTGAAGATCTAGTGACCTACGCCAATAATTTAGCAACCCTCTTCAACAAATTCTATGAGTCGGAGCCTATATCTAGGGAGGTGGATGAAGGCCTCAGGGCTCTAAAGATCGCGGTGACTTACGGCACGTTGGTCGTGTTACGCAACTTCATGGAGATATGTGGAATAGACGTCCTTGACAAGATCTAAGCCAAGGTGGAAGTTGTTTAGGGGTTTGTCAAGCCCTACGCAGGCGGGCTGTATTATGATTACTTATTAATATCTTGAAGAGATAATTGTCTACGGGGATAGGTAATGGTTGGTAATGATGCTGTAGAGCTGCGGGTTGAGACTGCAGGTGCTAAGGATGTCGGGCGTAAGATCGGCAGACTCCCGAGGAGGGTCATGAACGCCCTCGAGGTGTCTTCCGGCGACTACATAGAGGTGGAGTCCGACAAGGGCTCCGCAGTGCTTCAGGTTCTCCCTTCGATAAGGGATGAGGATGACTACATCATAAGGATAGATGGTTACACGCGTGAGGCGCTGGGGGTTGGTGTGGGCGATATGGTCCGCGTGAGAAGAATCAGCGTCGTTAAGGGTTCTAAGGTGGTGCTCGCTCCCACGATACCGATGAGGTGGGACAGAGGATTCATTGACTACGTTAAGGAGCAACTGCTTTACAAGCCAGTCAAGAGGGGGGAGGTCGTCTTCATAACGTATTACTTCCTACCTGAACCCATAAAGTTCGTTGTCATAGCCACGCAGCCACAGCAAGTTGTCTACATTGACGCGGATACGTATCTGGAGCTGAGGGAGGAGCCCGTTAAGGAGGAGGCCGTCAGGAGGGCTGTGCCGAGGATCACTTGGGAGGACATAGGTGACCTGGAGGAGGTTAAGGAGCGGATCAGGGAGATAGTTGAGCTACCTATGAGACATCCAGAGCTCTTCAAGCACTTGGGCATAGAGCCTCCTAAAGGAGTCTTACTCCACGGCCCGCCAGGTGTTGGGAAGACTTTGCTGGCGAAGGCTCTGGCAAACGAGATAGGGGCTTACTTCATAGTTATCAACGGTCCTGAGATTATGAGTAAGTATTATGGTGAGTCTGAGCAGAGGTTGAGGGAGATTTTCGAGGAGGCCAGAAAGAACGCGCCAGCAATAATATTCATAGACGAAATAGACTCAATAGCACCAAAAAGAGAAGAAGTAATAGGAGAAGTAGAAAAAAGAGTAGTAGCACAACTACTAACACTAATGGACGGGCTTCAGGAGAGGGGTAAGATAGTAGTTATAGGGGCTACGAACAGGATAGACGCAGTCGACCCAGCCCTGAGAAGGCCGGGAAGATTCGACAGGGAAATAGAGATACCGCCCCCGGACAAGAGAGCTAGGAAGGCCATTCTAGAGGTCCACACTAGGAACGTGCCTCTAGCGGAGGACATCAACCTGGATGAGTTGGCCAGTATAACGCATGGTTTCACGGGGGCTGATCTAGCGGCGTTAGTTAAGGAGGCAGCGATGTCCGCTTTAAGACGCTTCATGAGAAGTGAGCAGGTAGATCTAAACAAGCCAATACCGCCGGAGATCCTCAAGAAGTTGGTGGTGATGAAGGGGGACTTCATGGAAGCGTTGAAGATAGTTCACCCCTCATTACTGCGGGAGGTCTTCGTCGAGGTCCCTGAGGTCAGGTGGTCCGACATAGGTGGTCTGGAGGACGTGAAGCAACAGCTTCAGGAGGCTGTTGAGTGGCCTCTCAAGGCCCCGCAGGTCTTTGAGAACATGGGTGTAAGACCTCCTAGGGGTATTCTTCTTTATGGTCCTCCTGGTTGTGGTAAGACCCTCCTAGCTAAGGCCGTGGCGACGGAATCAGGAGCAAACTTCATAGCAATAAAAGGACCAGAAATACTAAGCAAATGGGTAGGAGAATCAGAAAAAGCAATAAGAGAAATATTCAGAAGAGCAAGACAAGTAGCACCAGCAATAATATTCTTCGACGAAATAGACTCAATAGCCCCCGCTAGAGGCTTCAGAGGGGGGGATTCAGGAGTCACCGACAGGATAGTTAACCAGCTCCTCGCTGAGATGGACGGCATACAGACTCTTAAGAACGTGGTGGTTATTGCAGCGACGAATCGCGCGGACATACTAGATCCAGCCTTACTACGTCCAGGGAGGTTCGACAGGATAATATTTGTCCCGCCCCCGGACAAGCGGAGTAGGTTGCAGATACTTAAGGTCCACATTAGGAAAGTCCCCCTAGCAGAAGATGTGGAGTTGGAGAAGTTAGCCGAGATGACGGAAGGGTTCTCAGGCGCCGATTTAGAGGCGCTGGTTAGGGAGGCGGTCATGTTGGCTCTGCGGGAAAAGTTTGAGCCAAGACCTATAAGCATGAGGTACTTCCTCCAAGCATTGAAGACTATTAAACCATCCTTGACTAGAGACATGCTCGAATCATACCAGAGAACCTATGAAACCTTGAAGAAAATGGTCATTTAGCCTGCGATTAGCAAAACCTCTCCGCACTAGCGGTCCTCCCGGGCTTCTGTGTGTTGACTCGCTGTGACCCTGAGTCTGCCTCTCTTCAAGAAAGCTCGGCACCATCCACATCACCTGTTTTAGCTAGTTGGGGCCGTAAATCCTTGGACGGGAGCATGTCGGAATCTAAGAAAAGCTCAACAGACATCGAACTTCGAGGTGATCGAGACCTGCCCCTGCTTTAAGGGATAAAGGCCTCTCTGAGCGTGTTGGGCACTCACCATCGTGGGCTCATCTTTTTAAGAATCCGTGATTCCTAGGCGTTGTTCGGGGTGTTGGGTTAAGTGAAGCGGTTGGTGGTCTTCCTTGGGTATGACGAGAGGAGCAATGCGGTCTTTAAGAAGGTTTCTCAGATTAAGCATTTATTCGACGATGTGAGCATTGTGCACGTGCCTGAGATAGATTCCAACGCCTTGCAACTAATCTCATTGCCTTCCGTGAAGATAGAGACCGACGACTTTCTGTTCAGCAATGATGAACTCATAGTCAGTAGAGACGTTGACAGGCTCTTTGTGGATATGCTGATTAAGTAATGCGGTTATCGATGCCCATTAACTAGGTTGTCCCGGTTTCTTCGGCCACGTTGGCTACCGTGGTCCCGGGTTCATCCTGCCTGCGGCTCCAGAGCCTTCGGCGGGGAGTGGTTCACAGAGCCTCGTCCCTCGCCAACGGCTCACCAGCTCGCAGGCTCCACAACACCTATATGGAGCAGACGCTTGCAAGCATCAGAAACCAGAAACATGGAAAACCCAAGTAACTGAAAGAACTCAAAATAATTAGCTAGGGTTCCTCCAACTCACGTCTGCAAACATTGATTCGAGGCGCTGTAGCAATAAGCTTATTTAAGCTTAGTTTTATCTTTCTAGTGAGGGGTCATTGATGAGTGGGTTAGAAGCGCTGTTCAAGCCCAGATCCATAGCGGTGGTCGGTGCGTCGAGGCAGCCGGGCAAGATTGGGTACGAGATACTCAGGAATCTTAAGGAGTACGGGTATACGGGCAAGATATACCCGATAAATCCTCAAGCTAAGGAGATACTTGGTATTAAGGTTTACCCAAGTATCTCAGCAGTTCCGGACGAGATAGATATGGTCGTTGTTTCGGTTCCGGCGGCCATGGTTCCCGACGTTATAGATGAAGCCGGCAAGAAAGGGGCTAAGGTGGCGGTCATCATATCCTCAGGCTTCAAGGAGGTTGGCAGGCACGATCTTGAGGAGGAGGTTGTGAGAAGGGCTGGGAAGTATGGTATGAGGGTGTTAGGGCCTAATATCTTCGGTGTTGTGTACACACCTATGAGGATGAACGCGTCATTCGGTCCTAAGGACGTGATCCCCGGGAGCATAGCTTTCTTGACTCAGTCAGGCGCGTTAGGCATAGCCCTGATAGGAATGACTATAGTAGAGAAGATAGGAGTCTCTGCTATAGTCAGTATCGGGAATAAGTCGGATATAGATGATGCAGATCTGCTGGACTACCTTATAAACGATGAGGACACTAAAGTTATCTTAATATATCTTGAGGGGGTTAAGGACGGGAGGAGATTCATAGATGCGGCTCGCAAGGTTTCTACAGTCAAGCCTGTGATCGTGATTAAGGCCGGCAAGACTGAGGTCGGTGCTAAAGCGGTTGCGTCTCACACTGGCTCGCTAGCCGGCAACGTGGTCATCTACTCGTCGGTCTTCAAGCAAACCGGAATACTTGAAGCCAAGAATATTGAGGAAGCCTTCGACTGGGCTAGAACGCTCTCTTACCTGCCGGAATATAAGGGAGGAGACCTAGTGGTGGTCACTAACGGCGGCGGTGCGGGAGTGTTGGTGACGGATACCCTAGCGCTGAACGGCATCCAGCTATCATCGCCTCCCGAGACCCTGGTTAACGAGCTTAAACCTAAACTGCCGGGCTTCGCGTCGCTCGGCAATCCGATCGACGTCACGGGCATGATAACTAACGAAGGCTATGTTGACGCGGTCATGTCTGCATTACTGAACGAGCGAGTAGGAGCCGTCCTAGCTGTTTACTGCCAGACAGCGGTGACGGATCCGACGATAATCGCGGGCTCCATTGTGAGGAAGATTAAGGAGCTAGGAGGACTTCCGAAGCCTCTCGTAATATCATTCATAGGTGGTGAAGAGGTTTACTGGGCAATACAGAAGTTCAACGATGCAGGCATCCCAGCATACCCAATGCCTGAAAGGGCCGCCTCAGCTATAGCAGCCCTGATTAACTACAGCAAGACCCGCGCTAGGCTGGCTAGTAACGCTTAAAAATTCCCAATCTCATGTATATCAAGAGGTGGAAGGTGGAGGGATATGGAGTACGTGTACGCGTCACTGCTCCTTCACGCTGCCGGTAAAGAGATAAGTGAGGAGGGCATACGGAGGATCCTAGACGCTGCCGGGATTAAAGCGGATGAAGTGCGTGTTAAGATGTTAGTTGCGGCACTTAAGGAGATAAACATAGATGAGGTGTTGAGGCAGGCGACGGCTACGCCTGCAGTGGTGACTACTCCAGTAGTGGCCCCGACGCCGGCGACGACCCAAGCTCAGCAGCCCGCCCCAGCTAAGGAGGAGGCCGAGGAGGAGAAGAAAGAGGTAAGTGAAGAGGAGATAGCTGAAGGAATTTCATCGCTATTTGGCTAGAAGGTTTATAGCTTATTCCTGAAACTTTGATAATTATTATGTAACTATATTTAATATTCAATTTATAGTTATTAACCTTGGAGTGCATAGTAAGTGAGGTGTGAGGTCGTATGCGTGGAAACGCGATAAGCAAGAGGGATGCAGTAATCCTGCGTGAGCTAGCCACAAACGCGAGAACGCCAATAACTAGGATAGCTAAGATTCTCTCAATATCTGATGTCGCTGTGAAGAGGAGAATAGTTAAGCTGGAGGAGAGCGGCATTATAAAGAAGTATACGATAGTGCCTAATAACAAGAAGCTCGGTTATGATATAGTGGCTTTAATAGGGGTTAACACAAACCCTGATAAGGTTCTTGACGTGCTCCAGTCTCTTAAAGACAAAGACAATGTAACTTACATGGCGTTAACGTCCGGGGATCACGATCTCTTAGTTGAAGTGTGGGCTAAGGATTCGGAGGAATTGGCTAGGGAGATCGAGGATTTACGGAAGCTACCCGGCGTTACCAGTGTTTATCCATCAATACTCCTTGACGTTGTTAAGGAGAGGGAGCCGATACCGCAGAAATTCTTTAAGTCAGTGATCGAGGAAGGCTCTTAGAAGAGAGCCTCTCCGGTGTCTGCTACGAGGGTTGAGTTGATAGGGTTCGACAGCCTGGGCATAAGATCGATGGCTACCTTCTTGGAGACTTCAGACATAGCCCTCTTCATCGATCCAGCAGTGTCCATAGCTCCGATGAGGTATGGATTGCCCCCGCATGAAGTTGAGTTAAAGAGGTTGGAGGAGGTAGCAACCAGGATCGCTACGAGGGCTTACGAATCTGAGGTCATTGTGATCACACATTACCACTACGACCACCACGATCTCGGGGAGCTGGTCCCTATCGATATATATAAAGGTAAAACATTGTTAATTAAAGATCCAAAGAACAACATAAATTTATCTCAGCGCGTCAGAGCCTCCAAGTTTCTTAAGCGTGTCGCAGGCCTCCCAAAGGAGGTAAAAGTCGCTGACTCCAGCATCAGCACCTACGGGGGGACACGCCTCCTAATCTCGAGACCTACACCCCATGGCCCTAGCCCTAGGTTAGGCTACGTCGTCCAGGTATTTGTCGAAGACGCGGAAGGTTCAGTCCTTCACACCTCCGACGTTGAGGGTCCCGTTAACGACGATGCCCTGTCCTTCATGGTCGAGAACCCAGCGGATTTGATTATAGTCGACGGCCCTCCCACCTACCTTTTTGGGCTCAAGAGGGATGTAAGTGACCCCAATACAGCGATACTTAAGCTGTCCACCTACCTATCTCATAACGCACCTGAGTTTCTTGTGTTGGATCATCACATGCTCAGGGATTTGAACTACGGCGAGTTCTTCAGGAGGTTGTCCCCTCACTTGAGGGGCACTAAGTTATTGACTGCGGCTGAATTCATGGGCAGGGAACCCGAATTGCTTGAGGCCGGAAGGAAGGATCTTTATGGTGTCTGAGAGGTCTCTATATAACCCGCTCGAACTCTCAAAAAGCGTTGAACCTCTGGTCACTAGAGTTGTTAGGGGTCTGGTGGAGAGGAGGTACTTTAGGTTTAGGGGTGGCAGATGGTATGGAGGTACTGCTTCGGCCGATGTTATAGGATGTAATCTGAGGTGCAGATTCTGCTGGTCTTGGTATTTTAGGGATAGGTATGATCTGGGATTCTTTCTGAATCCTAACGAAGTCTTCGAAAGGTTGACTGATATAGCTTCAAAGAGGGGGTATACGTATTTAAGGCTGACCGGAGGGGAGCCGACGTTGTCGAGGGAGCATTTGAAGGGGATCCTTAAGCGTGCGGAGGATTCGAAGCTCCTCTTCATAGTTGAGACTAACGGCATTTTGCTGGGGGCTGATGCAAGTTACGTTAAGGAGCTGGCTCAGTTCAGCAACATGTATGTTAGAGTATCCTTCAAAGGCACGAACCCTCAGGAATTCACGAACCTCACTGGAGCTGGTCCTGAAGGCTTCGAGCTGCAGCTACAGGCCCTGAGGAATCTCCTGGACTCTGGGTTAGAGCCGCGCAAGGACTTCGGAGTCGCCGCCATGGTGGGCTTCAGCCCAGACGAGAGTGTGGCCAAGTTCGTCATGTTGCTGTCGGAAATAGATGAGAGGCTGACGTCCAACGTGGATTGGGAGTATGTGCTTACGTACCCCCACGTAATGGAGTTAATAGGACGCTACGGTCTGAAACCCCTCAGAACCTACAGACCCTAATGAGGTGATTGAGTCTAAAGGGTAGAAATACAGTAGGGTCTTCAGCCGCCCAGGCTAGAGGGGTTCCGGGGCTTCCCTAAGCTGATTTATGACGTAGTTCCTGATGTCTGGAGGTGAGGGTAACTCCCGGACGACCTTACCCTCCCTGATCCACTCAACCATAATGTCCTCACTACATGTCTGGGGTTTGCTGTTAAACGGCGTTATCTCGTAGTTCAGGGTG
Source organism: Zestosphaera sp. (assembly GCA_038727705.1). Classification (NCBI taxonomy): domain Archaea; kingdom Thermoproteati; phylum Thermoproteota; class Thermoprotei; order Desulfurococcales; family Desulfurococcaceae; genus Zestosphaera; species Zestosphaera sp. The sequence continues at coordinate 424,306 of JAVYVJ010000001.1, forward strand.
CCGCATCTCCACACTTTCTTAGCACCAGGCCACTTACCTTTCTTCGTGTGCGGGGTCCACACACCGTTGTGCTGCTTCTCAACTATGTCCATGCTCAAATCCACCGAAGGTGGGAAGGTTATGGATGTGCCAACGCCGAAGCCGTCGACAAGGCTCCTCAATTTCTTAATGGTTTCCTCGTTGAGCCCTCCACTCACGTATATTTTGACTCGCTCTTTACCAAGTACCTTTAAGGTCCACTTTATCTCTTCCACAATGGCTTTGATGTCCCCTCTTCTGCTTCTGGGGGTGTCTATCCTCACTCCGTGAAGTCTCTCGTCAAGAGCCTTAACGGCTTCAACAGTTGAGAATCTCTCGTCATTATATGTGTCCACAAGGGCTATCCTAGGCACATCGGGCTCGACGACCTCGTCGAAGGCCTTCCAGGCAGCCACCTCGTCGTCGAACATGAGTATCAACGCGTGAGGCATGGTGCCAGAGGGCTTAACTCCCAGCGTCTCTGCGTTAAAAGCTCCAGACACTCCGTCCATCCCGCCTATGTAGGCGGCCCTATCAAGCATGGGGTGAATCGCAGGATGAGCACTCCTTAGACCGAAGTAGAAGAAGGTCTTATCCAGGGCCAGTCTCTTGAACCTAGCCGCCTTAGTGACCACTGATGTATAGTGTCTTAAAATGCCGAGGAGAGGGGTCTCGAACTCGCACATATCGTAGTAGTTGCCTTCAACCACCATGACCGGGGTGTTCTCGCCTATCAATGTGCCTTCAGGGAGCGAGTATACTGTCAGGGGCCTGCCCTCGAGCAGGTGGATGGCTTCCTCAAGCCCCGCATACACCGCCCACTGGTAGCCCTCAGGCAGGTTCAGAACATGTACCTCCATCCTAACCCTTAAACCCTCTAGACCCTTGGCCTTTATGATTCTCTTGGTTCTGACGAAGTAGATGTCGGTTATCTTACCGCTCAGTATGTCCTCCTCCCTCGCTATATAGAATCTCACATCACCCACCAAAAAACATGAGAAGAAAACTTTAAAACCGTTTCCCTCTACGGTCTAATACCCACTTCACCAGCTCCTCAGCAGTCTCAGCACTTATGATGCCGAATTCAACTAAGTCATCCACATGTTCTGAGAAGTTATCGATACGGATGAACTGGATGAAGTCCTCACCCACTTCAGCCACGTGCTCCTCTAGGATTGTGTATTCAATGTACTTCCCCCCGCTGGTTTGGATGGAGTAGGTCGGTAGTCCGATTGCGTCAAAGTAAGTTCTGATGATGCAGTACTCACATCCCTCGTACAGGGTCTCCTCCCTCAACCTCAGCACGTCCTCCTCACGTTCGTCTCTGCAGAACCCCTTGCAGGAGCTGAGCAACTCCCGTACCTCGTTAAGTATTCCTCCCTCCACTTCCTCCAACCTCAAGCTCTCTCACCTACCCTCAGAAGCTCTGAACCTTATGTTAGTAATCTGCTTGAACGATAATATTACCTAGGATACTGAAAAGCCGCCTTCCAGGACAGGGAGGCTCACCTGCCCAGCATTGAGCCATATCTCTCTAGGTAGACGATCTCACCCACGTCTTTTCTCTTCCTCGGCTCCGGTTGCTCGGCCGGCCAACCTATCGCAAAGAGCGCTATCGGGATGTAGTTAGGCGGCACGTCGGCAAATCTGCGTAGCTCCTCCACATTCCTTAACGTCTGGATCCAGACAGCGCCCAAACCTGCGCAGTGCAACGCAAGCCAGAAGTACATTGCGGCAAGTGATGCGTCAACCATGTATGATGTCGGCGACTCTTCCGTGTTCGCGAGGACTAACACAGCTGCCTTAGCGTTGGACAGTGGTCTAGCGTGCTGGAGTATCTTGGAGAGCTCTTTAAGTCTTCCCGCATCACGTATTATGATGAATCTCCAGGGTTGACTGTTGCGCGCGCTGGGCGCATACCTAGCTACGTCGATGGCCTTCAGTAGGGCCTCTAGAGGCACTTCCTCTTCTTTAAAGACTCTCACGCTCCTCCGCGTGAGGAGGAATTCAGTGCATGTCTCACGCATCTTTATCAGACCCTTGATGTAGGTGTGGGTATTATTTTAAAGTTTTCAAGAGAAAGTCCTGTGTGGTGGATGTTTGTGAGTTTTATAAGACTTACGCGCCTCTAGTCTTGGTGTGGACGTTGTTAAGTGTGGAGCTCTCAGAGATCCTGGAGAGGGTTGAGGAGCTGGTTGAGGGGGGCGACATAGCTGCTCTGAAGAATTTTTTAAGTGGTTTGGACCCGCACGTAATTAAGGACGTCTTGGAACGGCTAGAGCCCAGCTTGAGGAGTAAGATAATACCTCACATCCCTCTGCTGAGTATGAGTTCCGTCATATCCAAGTTTAGTGAGGACTTGCTGCATGAGATAGCGTCTCTGAAGGGCATAGACGAATTAATTGAGTTGATTGGCAGGATCCCTATAGATGAGGCCGTTGACTTAATTCAGAAGCTACCTCCTAAGGTAGCTGCCAAGACCCTTAACGCACTGCCTGTTCAGAAGGCAAGGGAGATCTCGGAGTTACTTAAGTACCCCCCTGAGAGTGTTGGAGGCATCATGACTACGAGAATACCTATCTTCAGAGCCGTAGCAGTGGTTGATGAGGTGGTCAGGGAGTACATAGCTAGGGAGAGTGCTGGAGCTTACGACAAGCACAGCTACCTGTATGCGGTGGATGAGGGGGGTAAGCTGGTCGGGTGGATCGAGGTCAAGGCACTTCTGACTAAGCCGAGGAGTAAGTTACTCAGGGATGTTGTTAGTAAGCCCCCGGCAACCGTTAACGCAATATCTGACCGTGAAGTAGCTGCCAAGCTTGCCGTAACTTACGATGTGGTCGAGCTACCGGTCGTGAATGGGGAGGGGAAGTTATTGGGGATCGTCACCCTGGATGACGTACTCGACGTTGCCATAGCCGAGTTCTCCGAGGACTTGGTTAAGTTCGGCGGCTTCACGGACGTTATCAAAGGCAGTTACATGAGTGCTGACATAAAGTCGATCCTCACTCGTAGAGTTCCCCCTATATTATTCCTCTACTTAATGAATGCCATAACTGGAAGCATCGTGGCGTCCTTTGTTGGGATCATTGAGAGGGTGGCGGTGCTCGCGGCATTCTTGCCAATGCTCTCGGACAACTCAGGCAATATAGGGTCTCAAGCATCGACCTTCATAATAAGGAGTCTCGCCCTAGGTGAGGTGAAGCCTAAAGACGTCCTCAAGATACTCCGCAAGGAAGTCCTAACCTCGTTAGCCATGGCTTCAATACTGCTTCCAGTAGCTTTCGCCATCGCCTTCACAATAACTTGGTTCTTCTACAGCGGGGAACTGCTTCACGCCCTATACGTAGGGCTAGTAGTCGGCACAGCCCTCCTAGTCTCAATGCTCCTGGCGGACGTCATCGGAGCTCTGTTGCCGGTCGCCCTAGCAAAATACCGTGTGGATCCAGCAGGAGTCTCAGCACCCTTAATAACGACCATAGGTGACATAGTGACATCAGTAACTTACTTCACAATAGCCATGTACATCCTGGTCTCAACCTAACATAAGGAAGCAGGTAATCAGCCAAATTCAGCGTTAAATCAATCTACGAGAGTAGCAAGCTCTGCAAATCGAACAGTGTTAAACCACCTGCTAGGAGATGCCCGCAGGCTTAGTGAGTGATTCCTGGCGAAGGCAAACGTTAACGAGGCAATGAATAAGCTCTGGTGCGGGGGGTGGGATTCGAACCCACGCAGGCCTACGCCAGCGGGTCTTAAGCCCGCCCCCTTTGACCGAGCTCGGGCACCCCCGCAACCATACATTTAATCATACCGAAACTTAAATCTTTAGGTGCTCTCAGCGGTGGTTCTCTGAAATCCTGTCCTTTATGGTAAGGGACGTTCTACTAGAAGAATAACGTGGAATCCTTGTGGCTTGGACAGTTAAGGCCGCTTCTCAAGTAGCTCCTTAAGTTTGTTTGAGAATTCTTTGCGGTTGTTTAAGAGTAGCGCAGTAGGCTCATTGGTTAGTTCAGGCTTATCGACCTCCAGGAGAACAGAGCGAATGTACGTCTTTGCGATGAGCTCTACTGTTGAGGGGTTCCCGTATAATTGCTCCAGTAAATACCTCAACTTCTCTGGCTCATCAATCAAGAGATCCACATAACCTCTGTCCGTAGCCCTGCGGCAGGCGAGTTCCAACACGTTAAACACACCTGGAAATTTATCCCTCATGTAGTTCCTAATCACTTGGTCCAGCTTACCTCTACTTATGGCCAGGGCTGTGCACCCCTAAGAAGGTTTGAAAGTCTTAAACGTTGCACAGAAGTGACTCTGACTTCCAACCACCTTTAGAGATATAGCGAATTAGTCCGCGGCCGGCACCTCGTGTATGAGGTTAGGAAGCACCAGCTACTTTATCCCCTCTGTAGAGCTTAGTCATACATCCACACCGCATACGGTCCGATGTGTGACCTCCATGGTTATCGATAACTTAATGGGGAATCTAGGGAATGTGGTGGGCCCGCGGGGATTCGAACCCCGGACCTCCCGGTTATCAGCCGGGCGCTCCACCATGCTGAGCTACGGGCCCTATTGAAGTGTGTCTTAACGATTTAAAAATCTTGCGTCCAGTAACCTAGTCAAGCCCTCCGCTCTAGGAGTATGCTAGGTGCTCAGGTTTTGCTATATAGGTTTTTAATCTACCTCAGCATGTTTCTCCTGGTGGCTTGGATGGGTTTAGAGGGGTTCCTACTGATTCTTGCCGGTGTATTCATATCGTTCTGGGGGCAGTTCTTCGTGAGGCTGGCTGTTGCCTTAGTCTCAGGGGTGTGGCTCGGTTGGCTTGCGTCAGCTTTAGTGACTAACTATTTGAGGGGCTTCGTACCTACCGCCTTCATCATCGGATTACTAGTGTTTCTAGTGTTTTTCATCGCTGGCTTCCTTAAACACAGAATTACTGCTGCCTTCCTCATAAGCGCGGTAGTGACTTACTACACGCCTGTGAGGGCTTTGCTCGCTATGTCGTTGGGCATCACTCTCTCTGGAGTGGGGGAGGTTGTAGTGAAGCTCCTGTTGTTCACAGCCTCCCTGATTCTGGTTTACAATCTCTTCAAGCTGTTGATAGGTCTTATAACCTCGTCCTTAGGCTCCCTTCTCTTCTATGCTGGGTTGGCGGTGTTGGAGGTGCCGCAAACAATAGCCCTAATGGCTTCTATGGTCTTATTTCTCATGTCACTTACTTGGTACTTACTCAAACGCGAGAGAAAGCTCTAAGGAACTCGCCTGCGATGGATTGCCAGGAGTGAGGGGAGATGCGGGATTAGGGACTGTGTAAGGGATGATGACACTGAGGAAAACTTAATAATCCCTACCGACCTAATCTTATTGGCGGCGGTCGTCTAGCCTGGATTAGGACGCCGGCCTGCCATGAGTGGTCCACGCGGAGCGCCGGAGATCCCGGGTTCGAATCCCGGCCGCCGCACCAGGTACATCCTTATAAGCTCTTGTTTTATTTTTGTTTTGGCGCCGCGGTAGTATAGCCCGGTCAAGTATGCGGGCCTTTCGAGCAACGTTAGGCGTGGAAAGCCCGTGACCCGGGTTCGAATCCCGGCCGCGGCACCAACACCAAACTCCAGACGAGTCCTCACAGCCTCAGCATCAGGCTGGCTGCTTCGTGATGGCCTTTTCATAAGGTTATGCTTATAAGGGTGATGGGTCTATTTCTGTGTGGTGGTGCCTATTGTGGCGTTTAGGATAGACCCGTGGTCTTCGGAGGGCGTGAGGGATTATGAGAAGCTGTTCTCTTATTTCGGCATGAGGCCCTTCAACGAGGTCATTCCTCAACTGGAGCTCTACGGCGTGATGCCGCTGCCCATCAGGAGGGGTGCGGTTATAGGGCACAGGGACTTCGAGAAGGTTCTAAACGCCCTTAAGACTGGCGAGAGATTCGCCCTACTGACGGGGTTGATGCCCTCCGGTAAAATGCATTTAGGCCACAAGATGCTCATAGATCAGATCATATACTACCAAAGTCTGGGAGCGGAGATATTCTTAGCTATAGCTGACGTCGAGGCTTACGGAGTCAGGAAACTCTCCAGGGAGGAGGTCATCAACATAGCTCTTGAGGAGTACGTCGCTAACTACTTGGCACTAGGTCTGAGGAGTGAGGGACTCCGCATATACTTCCAGTCAAACTACAGGAAAGAGTACTATAGGCTGATACAGCTCTTCGCTAAGAAAATCACGATGGCTGAGTTAGAGGCCATATACGGTGAGGATCTAGAGCCAGCTAAAATAGTTGCGGTGCTGACTCAGGCAGCCGACATACTTCACCCAGAGCTACCCCACTTCGGAGGCTTCAAGACGGTCCTAGTCCCTGTAGGGGTTGATCAGGACCCGCATTTAAGACTGACCAGAGACATAGCCGACAGATTCAATGAGGAGTTGGGCTTCACCAGGCCCGCCTCAACATACCATAAGTTCCTAAGCGGGCTTACAGGAGGTAAGATGAGCTCCTCAAAGCCAGAGACCTTCATCGCACTGTCAGACCCTCCCGAGGAATCCGTGGGTAAGCTGATGAGAGCCTTCACCGGCGGCAGGGCGACGGCGGAAGAGCAGCGGAAGCTGGGCGGTGAGCCAGATAAATGCCCGATCTTCGAGCTGAACTCCATGCATCTCGTGCCAGATGATGGTGAGCTAAGCAAGGTCTACGGGAACTGCAGAAGCGGGTCGATGTTGTGCGGTGAATGCAAGTTAGCGACGGCGGAGAGGCTCAAGAAATTCCTTGAAGAACACCAGGAGAAGCTGGGCAAGATGATCGAGCTAGCTAAGACGTTGGTTGAAGTACCTGACTTCTAAAACAAAAACTTAATTAGACGGAAACGTCTACTTAATTGGCCGGGGTGCCCGAGCGGTCCAAGGGGGTGGGCTCGAGTCAAGTCCGGCATTAGAGGCAAGAGACCCACTGCCCCCGACGGGGCACGCGGGTTCAAATCCCGCCCCCGGCGCCACGGGAGTTCTTTGAACCCGCTGACGTGCGCTAGTCAAAGATGGTAGTGATGAACAAACCCGATCCTCAGGGCTGAGAGGGAATCAGAAGTACGACTTCAGGGTGAGCGTGTCATTAGTGGCTCTAACTTTTAATATGGGCTCCCTAAGTTATTCACGGAAGGCAAGTTGTCAGAGGATTTCGATAGGTTGTTGGTCAGGACGTCTCGGGATACTCTGGTAGTGTTTGCCGGCAACTTCCTCTCAACGCTGTTCTTAGCTCTCTCAGCTATAGTCGTGGCGAGGATACTGCTACCTGAGAACTACGGCGTGTACTCAGTCTCCCTGACGGCCTCTAACGTGTTGCTCCTACTTACAGACTTCGGCGTCGACTCAGCGTTGGTCAAGTACGTGTCTAAGTTCAAGGCTGTTGGGAGGGATGATAGAGTGAGTGAAGTTGTGCACAGGGGCTTACTACTTAAGCTATCGATAGCGACCACCGTCTCACTTGTTAACTACCTGTTCGCCGGTCAGCTGTCTGCTGCTCTGACGGGGAGACCTGAGCTGAGCGAATACGTTAGATTGACGGCCTTTCTTACTTTCGCTATAACCATCCTCAATACCTCCCTCGCGGCGTTCAGCGCGTTAGGAAGGATGAAGTCAAGGTCCTTCATCACTGTCCTGCAGTCCCTCATCAAGTTGTGCTTAAGCCCTCTGCTTGTCGTCATCGGCTTAGGCGTTTCAGGCGCTATAATTGGGCACGTTATCAGCTACGTGTTAGCCTGCGTTGCAGGGGTTGTTATGTTATTCAGGTATGTGGGACCGGCAGGACGCCGTGAAAGGATTGTGGGGGCTCTTGACCTGATCAAGTTCGGCCTACCCCTTTATATGTCAGGTCTGTTTACAGCGTCGTTGCAGAGGATTCAGTACGTCATGCTTGCCAGGGTTGCCACGAACGTTGAACTAGGTAACGTCCAAGCCGCTAATCAATTCATCTCCCTAATAGGGCTTACGGTAACCCCGTTCTCGATAACGCTATTCCCTGCCTTCTCAAGGCTGGAGGCCAGGGGCGGCTTAAGCGGGATTAAAAGCTTCTTCAATAAAATACTGAAGTACATGGTCATATTCACAGTCCACATCACCCTAATGATCAGCGTCTTCTCAACCGATGTGGTGAGGCTCATCTACGGTAGGTCCTACACAACAGCGCCGTACTACCTAACCCTAATATCTCTAGGGTACCTGTACTCACCGTTCTCAACCTCTCTGAGCGCCATGCTGAGCGGTCTTGGAAGAACTAAGGACTTGATGTACTCGTCCCTCCTCCAGTTCCTCGTAATGCTCCCAGCGAGTTACGTCCTCATAGAGATTCTTGGCCCTACAGGCTACGTCACAGCCCTGTCGGTCTCCGGCATCCCGACGCTCCTCTACCTCCTCTGCACCACCAGTAAGTTAGGTGTTCAGGCTGACTGGAGGTCGGTCTTTAACATATACATCTCCTCCTTATGTTCAGTTCTGCTGGCGGCCCTGCTTTACGCACCGATTAACAACTACATCGTAAGGTTCTTCGCCGAGACGCTCACCTCCCTAACTCTCTTCATGCTACTACTAGCGTTTACTGGAGGCTACACTCGAGACGATAACAAGTTCCTGAGCGAGTCCTTCACGCCAATACCCTTTATAGGTAAGGTCATAGCAGCGCTTCTGTATGTGGAGGATAGGTTCCTCAGTCTGAGGGAGAAACGCTTTAAAGAGAGAAAGTGAGATCCACTCTTGAAATCGTGGGGATGGGTTGATGGCTTTACCTCCCTCCTTGGAATCCCGCCTCTAAGGGCAGAAGGGAAGTTGGGCCTCAGCCACTTTTAAGCCGGTTTCCTGAATATTATTTGAGGTGTAAACTCAAGTGCATTGCTGTTCGAAAGGCATTTCCAAGACTTTTGCTCTAGTGATTATCGTCCTGTTGATTGTAATAGGAGCGAGCATATGGCTACTGATACCCCAGCTAACGCCTACTCCTACTACAACACCGACCACGCCTAAACCGACGACGCCCACAACGCCTGCGACGACGCCCCCGAAGCTCACGAAGATATGCATAGTGTATGATGTCGGCGGGAGGGGGGATCTCAGCTTCAACGACATGGCATACCTAGGCGGTGATAGAGCTGCCAAGGAGTTCGGCTTAGTGCTCACAGAATTGCAGAGCAGGTCTGAAGCGGACTATCTACCCAACCTAAGGACCCTGGCACGCGCAGGGGACTGCCTACTCATTGTAGGCGTAGGCTTCCTGCTGACGAATGCCGTGAGTCAGGTGTCTTCAGAGTATCCTAACCAGCTCTTCGCTATAATCGACGGCGTCGTGGAGAACCGAAGTAATGTGTTGAGCGTCCTCTTCAAGGAACATGAGGGAAGCGCTGTAGTGGGTGCGTTGGCCGCGATGCTCGCAGCACATTACAATAGAACCACGGTCGGCGTCGTGCTGGGTATGGAGATCCCGGTTCTCTACAAGTTCGAGGCCGGCTACTACTGGGGTATAAGATACGGCGAGCAGATATACAAACAGAAGACAGGCAAGGACGTTAATGTGAAGATTCTGTACACTTACACAGGCTCCTTCAACGACCCTGGAAAGGGCAAGACTGCTACCGATGCCATGCTTGGAGAGGGTGCTGTGGTCGTGTATAACGTGGCCGGCGCTACTGGGTTAGGGATTTTTGAGGCAGTGGCTGAGGCTGGCTCCAGGGCCGGGAGGACTACGGGGCCGCCCTTCGCCATAGGGGTTGACGCTGACCAAGACTATATAAAGCCAGGCTTCATAATAGCGTCGATGATGAAGAGGGTTGACGTAGGTGTCTACACAGCCGCTAAGAAAGCCCTGAACTACCTGGTGCACAAGAACGTGACAAAGTATGGCGGGATTCTAGAGTTAGGCATTGCTGAAGGCGGTATAGCCATGAGCCGTGTGGAGGATTTGGAGACGTTCTTAACGTTAGGTATCCAGGCAGGGACCGTCAAGGCCGAGGACAAGGACAAGATCCTAAACGCTGTCAACTCCATGAGGAACTCAGTACCATCATGGATTTGGGAGGAGGCATACAAGTTGCAGGAGACACTTAAGACGAACAAATCACTGGCTACGAGGGGGGTCAAATTCTCGGACATAGAATCTAAGATACCGTTCACGGCGGAGTCTATAGCTGAGGTCAGAAAAGCTCTAGGCGTGACTTAAGCTAAGAGGGTTCAGACGGGTCTTTTTCCATAAAAATCCACGGGGTCTCCTCGGTCTTAAGCCTTTTAAACGGATTCTATGTTCTTTCTTTAGGTCGGGTGGAGTGCAAAATACCGCAACCCATAACGAGGCGGGCGAGCACTTAGTTTTAATGAAGAGCATAACGAAGATATACCCGGACGGCACCGTCGCCTTGAGGGGAGTTGATTTCTCAGTAAGACGTGGTGAGATTCATGGCCTCTTAGGTGAAAACGGTGCAGGGAAGACCACATTAATGAAGATTCTGGCCGGGATCCTTAAACCCACCTCAGGCTCCATATACGTTAAGGGAAGGAAGGTCAGGTTCTCGGCCGCTGCTGATGCACTCAAACTTGGTGTCGGCATGGTTCATCAGAATCTTTCGCTAGTTCCCTCCTTCACCGCGTATGAAAACATCGTCTTGGGACTGCCGAGTGAGCGACTTTCAAATGCGGGGGAGAAAATTGATGGTCTTATGGCCATGAGTGGTTTGAAAATCCCCCTCAACGTTCCCGTGGAGGAGCTGTCCTTCGGCGTCAGGCAGAAAGTGGAGATTCTTAAGATGCTCTATAGGGATGTTGAAGTTTTAATTCTCGACGAGCCCACGACTAACCTCACCTTAACGGAGATTAAGGAGCTGTTCAGCATGGTAAGCAGGCTCAAGGAAAAAGGGCGATCCGTAGTCTTCATAACCCATAAGTTGCGTGAGGTCCTCGAGATTGCGGACAGAATCACGGTCTTGAGGAGGGGTAGGGTAGTAGGTGAGGTCCTTCGTAAAGATGCCAGCTTAAACCTCCTAGCACGCTTGATGGTGGGGAGGGAGGTCGTTCCCGCGCTCTCTAAACCTCCCGTCACTGTAGGTAAGGATCTACTCGTCGTTAGGGATTTATGGATTCGCAGTGACTTAGGCACTTGGGCTGTTAAGGGGGTCTCCTTCAGCGTCAGGGAGGGCGAGGTCTTCGGGATCGCCGGTGTTGAGGGGAACGGTCAGAAGGAGCTTGTGGAGGGTTTAACAGGTCTGAGGAGGGTGGAGAAGGGCGAGGTCATATTTGATGGACGCAGAGTCGAAAACCTGACTCCGTCAAAACTGTACAGCATGGGTGTTGCCCACATTCCTGAGGACAGAGCCGCGGCGGGGTTGATCATGGACTTCACGGTGAGTGAGAACAGCGTTCTAGGAATACATCGTTCTAGAGGCTTTCTAGGACCGTTGGGCACCATCCTATGGGGTAATGTAGTCAAGCACGCTTCCGGGTTGATAGAGAGGTTCAGCATAGTCGTGCCAAGCGTTTCCTCACCGGTCAAGTTCCTTAGCGGCGGCAATCAGCAGAAGTTGGTGGTTGCTCGTGAAATCTCTAAAGAACCGTCGTTGATAGTGGCAGCGCAGCCAACGAGAGGTCTCGACATTTCAGCTACCGAATATATAAGGTCCCTCCTTCTGCGGTTGAGGGGGGAGGGTAAGGCGGTCCTCCTAATATCCTCAGACCTTGAGGAGGTGCTTCAGCTGAGCGACAGGGTCGCGGTTATGTATGAGGGTACTTTCATAGGGGTAAAGCACGTCAGTGAGTTGACTGAGGAGAAGCTCGGCCTAATGTTAGGGGGTGTTAATGTTTGAGGAGGGAGTTTATTAAGGAGGTATGTGTTAAGGCAGGTAATGTGTTTGTAGCGATGGTTGTCGGCCTTACCATAGGAGGTCTCATCATGCAGGCCTACGGGTACGATGCGTTGCACGCTTACTACAGCCTATTCACGCATGCGTTCGGAAACCCGCTCGTGGATGCATATCCTCTGTCGACTACATTAAGTTACGCTACGCCCCTAATATTTACGGGACTGGCCTTCGCCGTCAGCGTCAGGTCAGGGCTCTTCAACATAGGGGTTGAGAGTTCGGTGTATCTCGGCGCTCTCGGGCTCGTGATGACTTCCGGCATGCTTAAGGTTGACTCACCCTTGGTTTTGATTGTAGGTGTCTTAACGAGTTTAGGATTGAGTGTCTCCTTCTCGCTGATCGCCGCGTTCCTGAAGGTGTATAGGGGGGTCCATGAAGTCATAACCACGATAATGATTAACTGGATTGCTTTCTGGTTGGTCGAGTACGTGAGGGTTAACGTGTTTCCTGACCCCAAGGATGCGTCGAAGACTGTTGCAGTGCCTGTCAGCGCGCGCATACCGCTACTCTTCACCGGTACTGAGCTGTCAGCTTCTTTAATTATAGCTATAACTGCTGCTTTAATCACGTACTTCATTCTGTGGTACACGGTGCTGGGGTATGAGTTACGGGCTGTCGGAACCAGCCTAGCCGCCGCTAAATATGCTGGAATGAAGACATCCCAGTTGATGATCATCTCTTTCGTTTTCAGTGCCGTGCTGGGGTCTCTAGCAGGTATAGGTGAGGTTGCGGGCAGGCCGCCGCATTACTCAATAACGACCGGCCTCTCAAATATAGCAGGTCTGGGCTTTGATGGAATAGCGGTCTCTCTGATAGGGCTTAACCACCCGGTGGCGATAATCCTTGCGTCAATGCTGGTGGGTGCGCTGAACGCAGGCGTTAGAGGCATGCAGATAGAGGCTAGGGTGCCCTTCGAGCTGGTTAGGCTGGTTCAAGGTGTGATAGTGATTTCTTTAGCGATGCCTGGGGTGATAAATATCATACGTAAGTACGTAGGCATCCGACGACGCGGTAAGGAGGTGTTGAGTTGATGAGTTCCGTCATGAACGTCATAATTAACCTGCTGGTCTCAACTTCTTACGCCATGACGCCCCTGACGCTGACTGCGGTCGGCGAGATAGTTGCTGAGAGAGCGGGGATAGTGAACATAGGTCTTGAGGGAATGATTAGTGTTTCGGCATTGGTTTCTGTGGCGGTCGCGACCTACACCCTCAACCCGTGGTTGGGGGTGTTGGCGGGCGTGGGGGCTGGAGCGTTGATAGGGCTTATCCACGGCCTGATATCAGCGTACGGTAAGGGGGCCCAGATCGTATCGGGTGTTGGGATAAACATATTCGCGCTCGGCTTCGTCCCCTACATGATAATAGCCCTCTGGGGCGTCGCTGGGTACAAGCAGGTCCCCGAGGCCGGCAGGGTGCCTAGGATTGCAGGCTTAGTAAGCCCCATCTTCATCCTGTGTGTGCTGCTCGCAGTATTTACGCACTACTTACTCTTCAGAACTGGTTTTGGGCTTAAGTTGAGGGCTCTGGGTGAGGAGCCTCAGGCAGCTGATACGTTAGGGATTCATGTGGAGAGGCTGCAGTTAATAGCCACCGTATATGGAGGAGCCCTGGCAGGCCTTGCGGGCGCCTTCATGAGTCTAGACTGGTTGGGAACGATAACCAAGGAGATAGCTGCCGGGAGAGGCTTCATATCGCTGGCTCTAGTGGTCTTCAGCAATTGGAAACCGCTTCTAGCTTTGGTTGGGGGTGTGTTGTTCGGATCCTCATGGGCTGTGACTGAATGGTTTAAGATCCTGCCAGGAGTTAAAGACGTTATTCCAGTCACGTTAATAAATACCTTACCCTACATAGTGACGCTCGCGGCGGTGGCCGGCATCATAGGGAAGGCTAAACCGCCCAGAAAGAGCGGCGTTCCGTACCTAAGGGAATAGCCCTGCCGTAAGCATTGAGGGGGATCATTTAAGCGTCGCTCCAGAGGTCTTTCAGTGCGTCAAGAATCTCAGGGCCGGCCGGCAATCTCCTATCACCCTTCCTACCACACTTATACGCGGCTAATGCGTTGGAGATTCTTAACACCTTACGTAACTCTAATCCCTTTAGAGTGCCGTAGATGAATCCTGCGTTGAAGACATCGCCCGCACCGGTGCAGTCCACCGCCTCAACGGGTGGTGCCCTCTCTCTCAGGACCTCGCTATCTGTTAGTGCTAATGAGCCTTCGGCCCCCATCTTAACCACGACGGTTTCCGGCTTCAGTAACTTACGTATTCTGCGAGCACCTTCCACCACGTCGTTAAGACCTGTGAGCGATTTCATCTCCTCCGTATTCATGAAGACGTGCTCGGCAAGTCCTTCAATGAGCTTTAGTCTTTCCTCGTTGCTGAAAGCAATCCCTTCCAGGTCCACACTCCTTGAGATACGTAACTCGCCAGCCCTCCTGAGAACCTCTATTGCCGCCCTACCTCCATCAATGTTCAGGAGCATGTATCCTGAGACATGCGCGTGCCTAGCGTCCTCTAAGGAGGTTAGGTCATGCGTTGAGAGGGCTGTATGGCTGTTGGCCCCTCTGAAGCTCAGCAGTGCTCTGCTCCCGTCAGGTAGAACTAAAACTACCACTAGACCCGTGCTCACCCCGCTCACCACCTTCACCCCGCTAACGTCAAGCATCAGGTTCCTCAACCCTTCCAGAAGCTTCATTCCAAGGAAGTCATTACCGACACTTCCAACTAGGTACGGATTAAGTCCTAAATCGCGCATTGCCGCACTCATATTGTATCCAACGCCCCCCAGTAGGGTCCTTATGTCCTTGACTTGAATGTCTGTGTCGGGTCTGGGTAGCTTGCCCACAAACAGGACTAAATCCACATTCAAGTCGCCTAGCAGGAAGACATCCCACTTCGGCATAAAGAGCCGCCACCCATAACCTACGCAACGTATCTAATATTTCCTAAGCGAACGACAACGATGTGGTGCGAAAGCATTAAAACTCCTCGAGACGTAGGTTTTTGGTGGTTGCATGAACATGCTCCTTGATCTGTTTCTGGAGTTTCTTAAGATAGGGTTCTTCATGTTTGGAGGGGGTTACGGTGGCCTAGCCCTCCTTCATAAGGAGATGGTTGAAATGAGGGGCTGGCTGACCGACGAAGAGTTCGTCAACATATTAGGTATTGCTGAGAGCACTCCAGGCCCGGTAGCTGTGAACATGGCTACCTTCATAGGTTATAGGGTCTACGGAGTCCCTGGATCTGCTATAGCAACTCTTGGCGTGGTGCTTCCGGCCTACGCTATTATCCTAGGGATCGTGATGGGCTTATCACGGTACTTCGAAAACCCGGCAGTTAAGACTGTTCTAAGAGGAATAAACGCTGCTGTTGTAGCTCTAATATTAGTAGCCCTCATTAAGGTAGGTCATACCGTGCTTATCCGGGATGGTCTAGTGGGACCCGTAGAGCTTAGCATATTCATCATTGCCTTCGCCACAGTCATGGTTCTCAAGCAACACCCCATCGTAGCCATCACAACCTCAATCATGTTAAGTCTGATGCTAAAGTACATGCTGGGTGTGTGATTCACCACCTGAAATAGGCGCACTTTGCATGGTGAGTTCATGAAAATTCTCTCAACGAATTCATTAACGAACGATTATCATGGTGGACCGGCCGGGATTTGAACCCGGGGCCTCCGCCGTGCGAGGGCGGCGCTCTTCCAGCTGAGCTACCGGCCCACAATACATATCTCTTGGCTAATTATTTAAAGCTTTGTCATGCGTGAGAATAACGATCATAATCGTGTGCGCAGTTTTTAAGTCTCTGCCGGGAATATGGTTCTGCCCGTATCTTCGTGTGGTTTATATCCCAGGTACTTACACACTAGATTCCTCACCTCCTCGCTGCCCAGTAATTTAAGTGTCCTAGAGATTGCATGCTTGCTAATACTGTCTCTACGCACAACTATATCGTATATCTCCTCACCCACTTTAAGAAATTCTAACCCGTATATGGCGGCCGCGTGCCTCACTCCAACACCCACATCAGCTCTTCCCTGCAACACAGCCACCGCGACGCCCGTGTGTGTTCTAGCCTCATTTAGATAGCCTCTAACGACCCTGGGTATGTCTTCATGCTTCATGCCAAACTCATCCGCGGACTTCCTCAGGTTGATGTCAATAAGCGCTCTGGTACCCGACCCCCTATTTCGGTTAATGAAAACCACGTCCTCTCTAAAGAGGTCCTTGAAGGACGTTATGTTTTTAGGGTTACCCTTAGGCAGTATGAAGCCTACCTCCCTAACCCACCCTCTAATCACCATAACATCCTTTGCTAACCCTAACTTCCTGACGTACGGCACGTTATATTCGCCGCTCTCCTCATCCAGCATATGCGTGCCGCACAAGTCGGCCTCCCCCCTGCCGACAGCTAGGAGACCTCCGAGCGACCCCGCGTTGATGACTTTATAGTTAGGGGTCTCCGCAGCTAAGCGCATTAACTCCTCAACAACATAGTCATGACTACCTATGAAAACGAATTCCGGGGGACTCCAATACCTCCTGAATAGCTTGACCCTGACCTCACTCCCTTCAGTCAAGGCGATGCAGTCCTCAGGCACCTCCACGAACCCATCCGTATAAGTCATCACTCTTATAGACCCTGAGGGAACTTGAACTGGGTGAGCTATTAAGGAGCCCTGTCTCTCGATTAGGGCTACAGGAACTAGGGTGGACCTCCCCCTAACGCCTAGGACCCTCTGAGCAATCCTAGCCCTGACCTCCAGCTCCAGATAATTAGGCGGCAGACCAGCAAGCCTTGATATGACGGGTGCCACGACCGACCTGAATATCATGGCCGCCGACAGCGGGAAGCCGGGTAAGCCGAATACGAGCTTCCCGTTAATGACCGCCACTATGGTCGGCTTGCCTGGCTTGACCTTCAGGCCATGTATAACTATCCCCGGCTCCCCCAGACTGTCAATCACTCTGTAAGTTAGATCCTCAACCCCTGCAGACGTGCCCCCCGCGGTAAGGACCACATCATTCTCCCTCAGAGCGCTCTCTAGAACCTCCCTCAGAGCGCTCTCGTCGTCAGGCGCTATACCGTAGAACTTAGGGATTGCACTGAGCTCCATCAACAATGGGATCACGTAGTGTGAAGTCACTTCAAACACGCTATAGTCTTGAAGTGGGTGTTTCTCCACGTCCAGCAACTCAGAACCCACCGACACCACGCCTACCTTAGGCCTCACGTACACCCTAACCCTGCCGACCCCGGCCGCCGCCAGCGACGCCAGCTCCGCAGGCCCCAACACAGTCCCCCTGCGTAGCAGCAGCTCACCCTTCATGATGTCGGAACCTGTCTTAGCCACGTTCTCCCCCGGCGTTACTGAGGTGTAGACGTACACGTAATCGCCCAGCTTCTTGCTATACTCAACCATCACAACGGAGTCAGCGCCTCTCGGAATTGCAGCACCCGTATCCACCTCAACCGCGTCCCCCTCACCGACCTCGATGATGGGGGTCCCCCCAATCTTAACCGAGCCCTTGAGCCTTAGTTTGGCAGGCGCGTCCTCCTCAACACCGATTAGGGAGGAGGAGAGGAGGGCATATCCATCAACTTCAGACCTGTCGAACGGCGGGTGGTCGTGAAGCGCGTACGTATCCTCGGCAAGAACTCTACCTACAGCCTCACGCAGACTAACACACTCAGCCCCCAGAGGGTCCAACCTCACGTAAGAGGAAATAACTTCAATGACCCCACTAATAGTGAAGAGTTCGTGAAAGATCTTCCTCACACCAACATCACCTGACACTACCGTCTAGAACGTCATAAAAACACTTAAATAACTCACTGCGAAATAAGACTTGAGCTGGGCCCGTAGCTCAGCTAGGATAGAGCGCCGGCCTCCTAAGCCGGAAGTCGGGGGTTCAAATCCCCCCGGGCCCGCCACACCTCCTTTCACTCCATGAAGAATTCACGGGCCTCGTCTTCCATAATAATGGCAATGTGGAAGTAGTATGACATGAGTAGGTTTGATGAAGACATGCAGCATCTAACTCAAAGAGTAAGATACATACTTTGAGTCCCGTCCTCTATAGGGTGAGGACAACACGTCTCGAAGACTTGGGAAGGGGTGTTCGGTCCTTCCCGGCAGACCCCTCCCTTACCAGCAGTGGTCGAGTAGAAAGTTGACCTAGTTCGCCGTTCAATGGGTGTGCTGTGTTAGCGTTTCTTATACTGTTGTGAAGCCTTGCCCAGCAACTCCTTAGCAAGAGTTGACATTAGGAAGGATTTCGCTCTATCCCTGGCTTTTTTAGACATCTCCTCCCTCTTATCTGGGTTCCGCACTAATTCTTCAATAGCTTTAGAAGCCCCGTCAACGTCTTCAGGTCCTCCTACATGGACTCCATCGACATTATTCCTCACAAGCCATCTCTGTCCGTAGACAGCGCTAGTTATTACCGGGACTCCTCCATACATGAATTCCAGCTGTGTTAGTCCGAAAGCCTCCATCCTCGACATTATTATGTTGAGGTATGAGGTCCTTATGAGCGACGCCTTAATCTCCTCGTCCAGCTCCCCAGTAAGTACTACATTACTTAGACCCCGGATCTCCCTGAGTAGATCCTCCCACTGATCTCCAGGCTTGCCCGCTATCACGAACACTACATCCTTCAGCGTGGAGAGCTTCCTAGCCACCTGAGCAACCGCCAGAGGGTTTTTCCTCTCCTCGATTGTTCCTAAGTAAGACACTACATACTTATCGTCGGGTATGCCGTACTTACTACGTACGAGCATAGGGTCTGCGGAATCTATTAAAGCCGCAGTGTCGTCATCCAGCCCCCCTGGGAACAAGTGCATCTGATCCGGTCTAGCCCCCAATGTGAGCATGTCCTCAGCCTCAACACTGGTCAGACACAGAATAAGGTCTGCCGCTCTGAAGATCGCCGGGAAGGCCGTCGCATTCCACGCCATTCTGAACGCCCTCTCTATTGGGGAATACCTGCCCGGGTCTGGCGGCTGGTAGTGCGACATGTGAGCGTAGGTGACGCTACCCCCCTCCTCGCCCATGCTTATCATAAGCCTCCTCCACAGAACCCACTTAGCAGCTTCCTCAGGACCGTTCCACAATGTTGAATGCGTTACAAGGAAATCTATCCCCACATCACTGTCTATGTTCCTGAGCGTCGTTATGAAATCCCTGAACATTATCCTTCTCGGCGGCCACGTGGTCCTCAAACTATCGACCCTTATTGAGGGTACATCTACCGCTGGGTCTTTCTCGAATACGATGTACCCCCTCTCCTGCCTTGCTATAGTTCTTTGAGAAACTACGGGTTTCCCGTCATGATATATTCCGGTCACCACCCAGGCGTTGTGACCAAGCCTCCTAACCCACTTGACCATCCTCTGCGCTAGGAGCTCCTGACCCTTACTACGGGAAGTCTGATACATAACTGACAGGAAATTCATTTTCTCAGAACCCTTCCCAAGACATGACCCAATATTATGATGATCATGACCGCTGTGAGCCCCCATATCACCGGAGTCAGCATATTGCTTAACGCCTGAATGCTTATCCCACCCTGCTCTAACGCAAACACCACTGTGACCACGTAGAGAAGAATGCGCAAGTACTCTGCCACAGGCGTGAGGAGCTCCTGCTCGGCCCTGAGCTCAGAGCTCTTATAGAGGTAGCTTATAAAGGAATCCACTAGTATGAAGCCCGTGATTATTATGGAGAACGCCTTCACGAACCCCACTAAGTACGTCGTGAGGAGCGCGTACGCTATGTCGCGTATCTCAGTCAGCTCTAGTGATGAGGAGACGTAGTACGTCGCCGTGAGTACGGAGGCCACATATATTATCCACGACGCAACAAGGCTGAAGAACTCGCTAGGACTGTATCCACCCCTAAGTATGGCTTTGCCTATAGCGAACTTCCTAAACCACTCGTCAGTCCCCAACCTCTCTAAGGCGTTCCTTAGAGCCCACCTGAAGCTCCTGCCAGCTGCATAACCCATCAGGACTATGAGTATGGAAGCCCCCAAACTGACTAGCACATCATACAATTCTAGAGGCATTTTCGATCAACCACCTTGGGAGTTCCTCGAAACCCACCTCATACTCCGACTCTATCATAAGCCCCTTGTTATATTTATGTCTCACTAAGACCCTCACGTCGGCCACATTGAAGGCAGGTATGTCGTTCTCACCATCACCAACGTAGACGACCTTGCTAACGCCTAGGAGCGTCTTTAATACCCTCACGGCCGAATCCTTCCCCTTACTCGATACGTATATGTCGATGAAGGGATTGCCGCCATACCTCAGGATGTTTAAACCGCGTGACTTAGCCAGTTTAAGCGCATCGTCAAGCCCGTCAGGCATCCTGCCGGAGGCCCTCCAGTCAATGGAGACTCCGGCAAGGATCCCCTGCAGAGTCCTTTTCTCCTCGATATAGCAGTCGGCACGCCGCCTAAGCATCTTAAGAATGCTCTCCAGAACTTCAACCAGCCCGCCCCTGTAGACCAGTTCATCTACGGCCACGTAGCCGCCCCCCACCACCTCACTACCGTTGATGCATCCAAGCCCGTGCACGTAGGGCAATCTTCTCAGGAGGAAGTGGCAATCCTTACTGCTTACGACGGCCACGACGTGCTTCTCACTGAGATGTCTAAGCATCTCGAAGACCTCGGGAGATGGGTAGGCAGCATCCCTCCCAACATCGATGGGGCTTAGAGTGCCGTCGAAGTCGAAATAATAACCTATCGCCATTCACCATCCCCCTGATTACTGTGATCGATTGATAATAAGTCTTCACTAATCTTCAGTCTTCAAGTGCGTGGGGCCTAGGTTTACGTTTCAGCCCTGTGTGTGAGGACGTGGAGAGCTTGGCAAACTCCGTGTGAGACATGCATGCATAATGTGAAGTAAGGTTTAAATTATTTACCGACCGAGATTGTAGTGGAGAGGTTGTTTCAGGTGAGGATTACTAAAGGCGCTTTTGAAATGAGGTGATATCTTTCTTGGATGACGAGGTGATTAGCGAGCTCAAGGACGTTGTTAGAAGGCACGTCCTGCGTGTGGCACCCGGACTCCTAGGGCTCATCGGCCTCCTCACCACTAAGCGGTATGGTATGGGAGCAATTGACTTGTTATTCACGTCGCCTACCAAGCTTTACATTCTGCTGATCGAGTATTATAAGGGTGACGTTAACACAGCTAACTTCACGTTCAAGTTCTTTTTCCTAGGTCCTATAGCGACGCAGCTGGGGGATCCGCTGGCTGCCAACGATCTCCTTGAATACGTGGAGAGGGGGGATGATGAGGGATTTTTGAACTACATAAGGGAGGCGTTGCGGGCCAGCTGAACCCACGAACACTGTTTAGGACTTCACGTCTTCTCCCTCGTGACGGAACTTCGCTTTAGATACAGCGGCACACACCGATAACCCCTATGATCGGGACTGAGTTTTCTTTATGAGCAATGTTTATTAGCTCTTGAGCTAGGACCTACTTGGTGACCTGCTTGCTACCAGCACCCGTCTTGAGCAAGAGACTATCACAGCTGCAGGAGGGTCTTAGGAGGCTGAGGGTGGACTGCGCCATGATTAGAACCCTGTCCGATTTTAAGTATCTTATGGGGTTCAAGTGGCTTAGGCCGGCGTTACTAATCCCTGCTGACGAAGCCCCTACAGCGTTCGTCGCTCGAGGCGAAGAGGACTTCTTCAACGATAGATCCGCCCTCAAGGAGGTTAACGTGATCACGTATACCGACGGGGGCGATCTTATGGGCAAGGTCTCATCAACCATCAGGACGCTAGGGGCTAAGAGGGTTGGCATGGTCTTCAGCGTTGAGAGGGATTCCTTTACCCTATTCTACGAGATGTTTAAGAAAGCCAACAGAGATGTTGAGGTAGTTGACATTAACCCCATACTTTCTGAACTCAGGGTTGTGAAGGACGACTACGAGATCGAGTTGATTAGGAAAGCGGGGGAGATCTCAGCTAGGGTTCTTGAGAAAACCCTCGCCATGGTTACTGAGAATTTGCCTGAGACAAGTATAGCTGCTGAGGCATACTATGAGGCCTACAGAGCGGGCTCTGAGGAACCACATATATATGTGAATGTCGGTCCTCACCCAAGAGTTCACGCCGAGCCAATGAGCGATGTAGTGGCTAGGAAGGGGGTCTTGGTCACTGTGGTGGTGGCCTCAGACTACAACGGCTACTACGCCAACACTTCAGCAACTACGTTCATTGGCGACTCACCGCCAGAGGTCGTGGGTAGGAGCTTTAGGTGTGTGAGGGAGGTTTACCTCAGGGCATGTGAGCTGACAAGTCCTGGAAGAAGATTCATCGACGTAATTAGGCATATTGACGAACTGTTCGTGAAGCACGGCCTCGTGGAGAACAGGCTTACTGAATACACTCACGGTGTGGGCCTGCAACCGGAGGAATACCCTGTAGTAACTATAGTTCCCGCTCATAGAGCCCTTGAAGTGAGGGAGAGAATGGTTTTGGCCTTCGTGCACACGCCATTAATGCTGAAGGGGTTTGGAACCATGAAGTTTGAGGACACTCACGTAGTCTGGAGGGACAGGCTTGAGCGCGTAACTAGGGCGCATAGGTTGCTAGAATTTTTTAAGGACTAAACCCGCTTCATATCCATAGCCCTGAACGCGACGTCCTGCGGCTGTGGGTCTTGCATTCCCTCAAGAAGGTTTTTAGTCGGGACGCCGGTTTTTGATAGGTGGTCATAGTGTCAAGTCGTGAGGATTTGCTTGAGAGGGTGGGCGCACTTGCTGAGGAGCTTTACCGCAAGTATCACGGCTGCTCACAGATGACGTTAAGAGCTATTCAGGAGGTCTTAAACCTAGAGGACAACAACGTCTTCAAAGCAGCTTCAGCTCTCGCGGGGGCGTGACGAGGAGCGGTGGGGTGTGTGGAGTGGCGGCAAGGTTGGCAGTTAAGGCGATCATGGAAGAGAGGGACTAGGAGACTTAGGTTTCATAATGGGTAATACAGCCTAATCACTATTCCATCCTGGTCTCACAGGTCCCTGCAGGGTCTATTCTTCGCCGAGGCGTTCCCGCGTCTGTTTATGTCCCTCACTTGGTCTTGGTGATACGGGCGCTCAATACCGCGCCCCCCTCCAAGAAGCAAGCGATTTCGTAGTTACCTTCGCCGGGTGTTCTTACCTCAACCAGCACACTCCAGTAGAACCCGTCCCTGAAAGCTCTCACAGACTCTTCAGCAACTACGTCCCCTGAGTCGCTGTCAATCAGCTTGAGTGTGAGTCTGCCTGCACTCAGGTTATTGGGGTCGAATATCCATATCCACGCCAGCGTTGAGGTTTGTGAAAATGTCTTCACAAGCATTGAGTACGTCCTTGTCGAGTTAGGCGTGACTGTCCAGTCGTCAGTTGCTTCGGGCTTGACTCCGATCACTTCGATGGACGGCTCAGGAGCGTTCCCGCCGTACTCTAGAGTTAGTTTCAGACGGAATTTTCCAGAGCCTTCGGCAGTCCACCTTAGTGTGAGCGTGGCGTTGTATACCCCCTCCTCAACGTTCAGTGGCGTGTCGTATCCCGGTATCAACATCATGATCCTGTAGCAGGGCTTACCAACACTCATTAAACAGGGCATTAAGATCCTATAGACGTGTTTGTCAGACTTCAACGTGAGCTCGCCGCCTAAGACTATGGCGAAGGAGCCCTCACGTCTAGTTAGATTCGGTCTAACGATGATACTGCCGGCGGGTATGTTGAAGACACCTAGGTTGATAACTCTCTCACCCTCCTTCTCATCCACGTTCAACTCAATATCCATTACTGCGCCGGTGGGTGGCACGTTGACAATCCCCTCTATACTAACCTCGAACACGTTTCTTATAATGAGGGCCGCGGATGTTAAGGCAGCTGAAACCACGAATATCAAGGCTAGGTACGTAATGATTCTTCTCCCCATTCTGACACCACACATTGTATGTGGCTCAAGCAACTATAACTCTAACACCTGCACAGCACTGTTCAGCTATTTGAACATCTCGTGAAACATTCCTCAGGAGCCATGTGGAGGTTAGCTGGCAGGCGTTACCTCATAACTCACCTTGCCTTCACGTAACCACACCCTCACGTTTTTCACCCACTCCGGCTTCTCTTCCGGGTGATCTAGCCTGAAGTGGCTCCCCCTACTCTCCCTCCTAACCAGTGCTGAGTACGCTATGGCTAACGACGTCAGCAGGGTGTTCTCAGCCTCTCTGAGGTTGGCAAGATCCTCGTAGCTCCCTACATGAACTCCGTCAAGCATCTCCAGCAAGTTATGCAGTTCTTCAATACCCTTACTGATGCCATCCGCTGACCTGAGGATGCCGACGTAATTCCACGTGATGTCGCGTGTAGCCAGCCTGACCTCTTTAGCGTTAAGCTTTCCCTCCCTAAACTTATAGTCCTTCAGCACCTCTCTGAGCTCCCCGAAATCTTCAGGGCCTCGCGATGTGTTGACGTCCTCCCTGAATTCTTTGTTCAGGTATTCAGTTACGTCGACCGCCACCTTACGTGAGATCACCATACAGGCTGACAACGCATTACCGCCTAACCTGTTAGCCCCGTGAACCCCGCCAACTAATTCCCCGATGACGTAGAGCCCCGGCAATCCCGTTCTAAGCGCCTTATCCACTTCAACTCCTCCCATTGTGTAGTGCGCTGTCGGCAACACCCTGACTGGGGGTTGGAGTCCCAACTTCTTCATTAATTCATACGCTGTCCTCGATTGTGGATCCGTCGAGGGTTCCGGATGCATTAGCAGAGCGCCATCAACTCCTCTCCCGTTGCTTACCTCGAGCATCATATATCTTGAGAGCAGGTCCCTCTGAACCGTAGTCGCTTTGTAAAGGTCCCTCAATCCATACTTAATCAACACGTCCTCGCCAAGGCTGTTCAGGAGCTTGCCTTTAGTGAAGTGTGCTATGAAGCTGGGCCTGTCTTTCTCGGCGATGCCTAAGGGAAAGAATTGGACGAACTCCATATCTATTAGAGGCAGACCCATTTTGAGGGCTGTCCCATGACCATCGCAGGCAAGTTGTTGCGGGTTATCGCTCCTCAGGTACGCGTTAGCGGCCCCGCCGGTAGCCAAGACTAGGACCTTGCTGTTGATTGCCAGGACTCTTCCTCCATGGATGTGCGTGGTTAAGTATGTACCGTCACCACACCTTAATGCATCGAGCAGGTGGGTTCTCTCAAGGACTTTAACCCCTGTTCTCGCAATATACCCTCCAAGACGCGCTACTAGATCCATGCCCGGGAAGAGGGAATCGCCGCCCACAACCCTCAACATACCCCTCGACTCCCTGAACTCAATACCCACTTCCTTAAGTGCTAGAACACTTTCCGGGGATTCGTTAACGAGCAGGTCAACTAAGAACCTTCTGTTAACGTATCTGCCGCTCTCCAACGTGTCTCTCGCGTGTTCCTCAGCCTTGTAGCCGCCGACCGCACATCTGAAGGCGCCTTGAGAGTAGTACGTTGAGGTACCGTAGCCTAGGGCTGACTTACACGTTATGGTCACTGAGGGCCGGTTACCTTGTTTGCCAATGAAGTACGCTAGGGAAAGCCCGCTGAGGCCGCTACCCACTATGAGCACATCCGTCTTAATAATGCTTTGCAGGCTCAACGCGATTCACTCCCAACACAAACTAACACCCCAGTAGAGGTATTTATGCATTATGTGAAGGTAGTTCAGGTTTTCACGCGGCCCGCGGTTGAATTACTCCACCTAGTTAACTGGTGCGGGGGGTGGGATTCGAACCCACGCAGGCCTGCGCCATCAGGGCCTCAGCCTGACCCCTTTGACCTGGCTCGGGCACCCCCGCACCAATAATACTGTATCACCCGGATTTTTAAGTGATGCTAGTTTCGTTTCTAAAACCCTGCTGGCTTAAGCGTTTCAAACCTTCGGTTTCCTGCCACCTTCCCTAACCCGTATCTCCTCGTAGAGCCTCGACAGCCATTCAGGGAGCTTAAGCTCTCCATCCTCCACACACCTTCCCGGAGTGTATGGCTTAATATCCAGTACTGGGGTCCCGTCGAAGAGGTCGAGATTCTCGACATATAGTAATCTTGACTCACGTTTGATCAGCCTAACCACTGTGAGCGCTATCGGCGATGGTCTGTGGGGGGAGTCGGTGCAGAACACGCCCACCTCAGGGAGTTCATCCAGCCTGAATCCGTGTTTAAGCAGACGTCTGGGTCTCACTCTGAGGACTTTCTTCTGCTCCTCGGAGACTTTATGAAGGTATGCAATTACAATCAGGTGTGAGAATCCCTCTATCCCGTCAAGCCCCCCTTTGAACTCGTCGTAGACCTCTATGACTCCCGGCACTCCATCATCGGAGTTCCTGACCTCCTCATCAGCGTATTGAATCCTAACGACCCCAACGGGCCTGAGTATGATCTCCATTACCGACACCCGAGAGAGTATGTGTGAGAATTCATTAAATGTTTCAGACTCGTCGAACCATACCAGCGTTCCTATCGTTTCTTGAGCTCCCTGTACTTTATGCCTACGGTCTCTGCACCTATTTTAAGTGCTACCTTCTGGACCGCCCTGTCGTCGCTTATTACCACCACCCTACCACACCTCTCCAGTAATTTGCTCGCTAACGCCAGGAGCTCTAGGTCCGTCTTTGATAGCCTGCCTGCCTTGATGAGCTCCTCAGCAACTCGGGCTACTCTACCCCTGTGTTCCTCGGAAGGCTCGTCGAGGCTTATCTTCCCGGCTGAGAGGGCCAGCTGTAGGTTTTTAAGGCTCTCAGCGTCCCTGACCTCCCCTATAACCTCCTTGACCGTGTACGCGCTGGTGCTCAAGTAGAGTTGATATGCCGCGAAGAATGCTGCAGCATCTAGTACGTAGGCCTCACTACAAGCATCTCTCGAAGATCTTGACGTAGTAATCACCCACATAGAACCTGGCGAACCTCGCTGGCTTGGGATACTTCCTGATGATGACTGAGTCCCTCGGCTTGAGCGGCACGCTGTAGGCGCCGTCCACTATCAGAACTGCCTCCGGCGAGTCTCTGGACACTGTGACCGCCACCTCCGACTGCGACGGCAGGACCACGGGCCTCGTGCACAGGGTTATCGATGCGAGAGGCGTTAAGACTAACGCGTCCATCAGCGGGTCCAGTATCGGGCCTCCTGCTGCGAGGCTGTATGCAGTCGAGCCCACGGGCGTCGCCACTATAAGCCCGTCCCCAACGAGCCTCCTGTAGAGTTCCTCACCGTCCTTCTGAACGTAAAGTCTTATAACTTTAGCTCTTCCACTGCCCGAGCTCACGATAGCTAACTCATTGAGCGCCGGAGGTATGTCAGTAACCCCCCTCACACTGCCCTCCAACCTCATGTACTCCACCAGCCTGTAGTCCCCTGAGGCTATTCTAGCGATCATCTCGGAATACTCGAAGGGGGGGACGTCGCATAGGAACCCACGCCTGCCGTACCTTATCGTTGCTACCGGCACCTCCGCGTCCTTCAGCAGATGAAGGGTGTTAAGCACGGTCCCGTCACCGCCTATGACCACCAACATATCCAACTGATCTCTACCCAGCTGGAAGAACTTATCCCAAGTAAGTAGATCCCTGGCTCTTGAGTCGAGGTACACCGCTAGGCCCTTACTCTCGGCGTGCTTGAGCACAAGCTTAGCTAGCTGGAGCGCTTCAACGCTGTTAAGCTTCGGAACTATCCCCAACTTCACTGCCGCCACCAAAATAATATTTACGTCAGGAAATTTATTTTGGTGTCTAGACAGGGATGCCGCTGTGTCTCAGGGTCCCCGCCGTTGAGGCTGAGCACGCCATCAGAGCGTT
Organism: Zestosphaera sp.; assembly: GCA_038727705.1. Classification (NCBI taxonomy): domain Archaea; kingdom Thermoproteati; phylum Thermoproteota; class Thermoprotei; order Desulfurococcales; family Desulfurococcaceae; genus Zestosphaera; species Zestosphaera sp. Next base: position 452,061 of record JAVYVJ010000001.1, read on the forward strand.
GAAATCGAGTGGACTCTACGCCAGAGGCTATAAAGCCAAGAGGTTGGATGACGGCACGGTAGCGTTGCCGGTCAACGACGCTGCGGACTTCAAAACGGTTAGGGGGGTCCTCAGGAACTTCAGCGTTGCCGAGTGCCTTGAAACTTTTGAGGGCGGTGATAGGGGGTTGACTTTTAAGGACATGCTTAAGGGGCTGATCCCCGACGACGATCTTAGCAGGATACCATCCTCGTATGACGTCGTAGGGGATGTGGCTATAGTCAACATGCCTGAGGATCTAAGTCGGTACGGCAGGCTGGTGGGTGAGGCGATAGTTAGGTTGTCGCCCAATATTAGGGCTGTGTACGCTGGCGGTTCCGTGAGCGGGGACTTCAGAGTTAGGGCTTTGAGGCATGTGTACGGTGAGAACATCAGCAAGACCGTTCATAAGGAGTACGGCTTGAGCATCTCCGTTGATGTCTTGAGGACTTACTACAACCCGTCGCTCTCGGAAGAGCATAGGAGAGTTGCTGAGTTGATCAACGAGGGTGAGGTGGTCGGCGACCTGTTCTGCGGGGTGGGGCCTTTCTCACTTCACATGGCTTCTTTGAAGAGGGTTAGCTCGTACGCCGTTGACTTAAACCCGGACGCCATCAAGTGTTTGCTCGAATCCATTGAACTCAATAAAAAGATGCTGAAAGGTAGCGTGGTGCCGGTGCTTGACGACGTTAAGGACTTCCTCACCATAGTTAGGGACGAGGCCTTCGATCGCATCATCATGAACCTGCCGCACAAGGCAATCGAATATCTTGAAATGTCATGCAGTAAAGTGCGTAAGGGCGGGATGATCCACCTATACACTGTCAGCACCTCCGAGGCCGAAGCCATTCAGAGCGTTCAGAAGGCGAGTGAATCCATGCGGTTGATGATCTCCGGCACGAGACGCGTCCTTGACTACGCGCCGAGGAAATACGTGTTTAGGGTTGACATGATCAAGGATTAACGGTCCCTCTCAAGTCACGTCAGATTATAAGGTCCGTCATCACTACTTTAACTGGGGCGGCCGGTATCTTGCAGGTCAGCGGTCGGGACTCTTGCAGCCTTGATGATGTTAAGCATCCTTCCTGATTAGAATGATGTGTTCGAACTCCTCTGATGAACTCTACAAACACAGGTCATTGACCTCGGCACCCTCGAAGTAGACCGACCTCATCGCCACTGTCTCTATATATTTCTTAGGCAGGACCGGCACACCACCCTCGTAGGGGAAGGCGTAAGGGAGATATACAGTTACCTCTGAGTTGAGTATTTTGAGCTCTACCGTCAGTCCAAACCTCACGTCGATATCTCCTAGAGACTGCCCCTCAGAGATCTTCTTCAGCATGTATGCGCTGCCAGCTATCGTCAGTTGCTCCCTACCCAGGTTCCTGAGGATGGCGTGGGGATGCCTCCCGGATATTAGTTCCCGCGTTCTTCCTTTAGGGGGGTAGTCACCCATTATCCCCCCTATGACTACGGCATCAGCCCTCCTCACCTCCTCAGGTCTTAACTCCTTCTCTGCGAGCGGGTCCAGGATCACGACGTTCTCCTCTCGCATTGACTCAGACCTGATGAACTCTGTGAGGTCTAGTGCGGTGGTTTCCGCCACATCTTCTAACACCTGTGACATTGCCCTACCACGCACGTTAGCTATCACTAGAGAGTCCCCGAACAGCTCCGCCACGTATCTGTACTCTGCTAGGAGCCATGGCGAAGGGCACGTCTCCCAGTTATCTATTACGACGTACTGCACACGTATCCCCCATTTCAGCGGTCACAGGCCCTGAACGTCTGACTACTCACTTATGGTTAGCAATATTTATAAATTGCTGTACCTTAGTTGGTGTGGTGATTGGGGTGCGGGGTCTACGCTGCCTCGGTACGACGCTATTGATATTCATCGTTGTGCTGACCCCAACCTCGCTCTTGCTGAGCGGGTTGTGCAGTTGCGTTGTTAGGGAGGCGAATCTCCACCTCCTAGCGGTAAGTAGTTCGGGAGGTTCCTACACCGGTGTGACGACGTTGCTGAAGGTCTCGCTCATCCCAGGCGATGGGTCTGTGTACCTGTCCATCGACCCTCTGTCCGAGCTGGATATGCAGTCCTCCCTGAAGGTCGCGTCCCTTGTAGCGGGATTTGTTTCAGGTGTTGACCTCAGCAACTATTCCGTGCTTGTGAAGATTCAGTCCGACACCCCCATAGTAGGGGGGCCCTCAGCGGGCGCGGCCTTGACGGCCGTTCTCACAGCCCTCCTCACGAACACGCCGCTAAGCAATTCAACTGTTGTCACGGGAATGATAATGCCTGACACTCTGATAGGCCCTGTGGGCGGGATTCCAGAGAAGCTTGAGGCCGCGGCCTCCGTCGGTGCTAAGCTGATGATCATACCTGCAGGTCAGAGGATGTCGACAAGTCTTAAAACCGGCACCTCGGTTGACGTGGTTGAGAGGGGTAAGAAGTTCGGGGTCACGGTCGTCGAGGCTTCCACAATATACGACGTGCTTAACTACTTCGGAATTCCAGTAGGTCTTCCGGTAGTTGATAATGTTAATTTAAGCGCTAATGTGCTTAAGACCTTCAAGACCGTTGCTGAGGAGTACATGTCTGAGTATGGGGAATTGTACTCAAACGTCAGTGATGCTGTTAGTGTGTACGGCAGGAGGTTGGCGAACTCCTTCGTCCTCAGCGACGTTAGGGGGTTTCTAAGCAACTCCGCCTCAGAGGCTAAGAGGGGTGAGGAGATGTATGGTGTTGGCAACTACTATGCGGCTGCCTCCGACTACTTTGGCGCGCTCGTTTATGTGTGGACCGCTAAGCTTCTGGTGGATATGGTTGTCCGTGACGTGAATTGGCCTGATGTTCTGGAGCTAGTAGGCGGCGAGGTTAGTAACGCAACGGGTTACTTTAACAGGTTGATGTCGTCCATTGAGGCCTCCCGCCTCGACATATCCAGGCTTGGTGTGTTGGTGGAGATCGCTAGCCGGGTCTACGAATCGAACTATTCGCTGACCCAACTACGCGCTCTTCGGGGAGCTACAGTTAATGCCGTGTACCAGGCCGCCTACACGTACATGAGGGCTAGATCCGTCTTTGGGTGGGGTCTAATCTACGACGTTCTCGGAGAGTGCGGTGTCAGCATCCCTGTCGAGTCTTTAGAGTCGGGGACTCAGGCGCTGCTCAGCTTCTCCCGTGCTTCGATTACATACCTGCAGTCCCTCGCGGGCTCGGTATCAGGTGTTAGCGAGTTATTTAGCTACTTAAACAGTGCTGAGACCCTCCTCTCTAGAGGCGGTTTGGGGAATGTACTGATGTCCTTAGGGCTTGCGTTCAAGGCCTCCTCCTATGCGGCTGTGGAGACCCACCTAAGCTTTGAATCCAACGTAACCTCACTTATTTCAAGACTCACCAACGCTGCCCGAGGGTATGTGGGTCTGGCTAAGAGCCTCGGCGTCGAGCCTGTCGTATCGCTGATCTACCTTGAAAGGGGCTCCTCGCTGGCGGGAGTCGACGATGAGAGTGCCGCAAACTTTCTGGATCAGGCTATCTTGAATACCATATGGTTCTTAATCCTCGCTAAGGCCGGTAAAGCTGAGGTAACTCACAGCAACACCCCCAACGCCACTCCCACCGTGACCCCTACTAGTAAGGGCAGTGACGGCGGCGCTGGCGACACAGATGCTAGCGAGTGGGTTTACCTAGTGGCTGTGGCGGCGGTCTCGGCGATCTCCGGTGCATTGCTAGGCTACCTGTCCGGGTCCAGGAGGAAGGCATCAGCCTCGGAAATGTGGTGATGGCCTGCAGGGGATGTAGGTGGGCCTCAACTACTTTCACGTGTTTTGCCTTACCCTCGCTCCACACGTTTCAAGTCGACAGTGGTGAATCTCTCCATTATCTCTTTCACTCTTTTCTTGACCCCCTCGTCGATCCTCATGTAGCCGACGCCGACATTGGGCATCCCCACGATTACGCAGCTTCCCTCAGGCGAACTAATTATCAACGGAAGCGCTAGGAGGTCCTCCTCACCAGAAATCCTCACCAGAACCTTCTCGTCGTTCCTCAACGCGGCCACAGCCTTCCTCAGGATCCTTAATGAGGCGTAAGTTATGTGGCCTGGGGGGTTCCAGGACTTCAATACCTTACTGAATCGCCCCTCCTCTATCCCTGGCGCTCCGCACGTCCTCTTAGTCTTCCCATCGATCACGCATATGTCGGGAGTCACACCATTAGCTATCAGTGAGTAACACACCAGATCCCCGACGGCTATCAACTTATCGCAATCCTTCAATCTTCTCAGCGTCTCCTTCATGGTTTCCTTAGGCTCACTCCCTCTGACTACGTCTTCAGGACCCCTGCTGAGGAGGCCTCTCAACTCCTCAGGGAGTTTAAGCGCCTTCAGCCCGACCTCGCCTCAAGGTCCTCGCTGACCGCCAGCACCGCCCCGCTTCCGACTAGCTCCTTGAGGGCCTTCTCACTCGATGCCTCACTCACGCCGGCTACCGCGTCCGCAAGCACCACGACCTCGTAGCCCAACCTCAACCCCTCCAAAGCCGTCTCCTTGACGCAATAATCTGTGGCGATGCCTGCGATGAAGAGTCTCCTCACCCCCCTGACGCTGAGTATGTAGTGCAGTGGGGTTGAGTTGAAGGCGGAGTAAGCCTCGAAATCCGGCTCTGTCGCTTTAGAAACCACTATAGTACCCTCCGGGAGCTGCAGCCCTTCAACGAACTCAGCACCCTCACTTCCTGCCACGCAGTGCGGTGGCCAGGGCCCTCCCCTAGTCTTGAACGACACGTGATTTGGAGGATGCCAGTCCCTACTCGCCACTACAGTCACTCCTGCGCTACTGAAGAGCTTGATGTAGTCGTTGATTTTGCTGACGATCGATCCGCAACCGATCACCGGTAGCGAACCCCCCTCACAGAAATCATTCTGCATATCCACGACCACGAGGGCTGACCTGCTTGTGATGCCTATCTTCAACCCTGCCCACCGTTAAGTATGTTGTGTAGCCACACTTATATAGGTTGCAAATATACAAAATACAGTAGGTTTATTATACAAAAACGCTAAAAGAGCGCAAAAGCGGCACCCCGGAAATAACCGCTAAACTTTATAAGCTCTCAACCCCCAGATTATTTACGGCGATAACGCCGCGGTTAAGACGGCGGCTAGGTCGGACACGGGGTGAGACCCCGAGAGTGAAGAACCGCCCTCCAACCGCGGCGACAGAGATCACGCTCATGGAGATGGGGGCGTGAATAAGCCGGGGCACTAACCCCGGCACATTCACGCCTGACAGGGGCCACCCAAACCACGTAGTAGGCAACCACCCCAACCCCGCGGCCTGCGGCCGCGATTCCGGTTGATCCTGCCGGACCCAACCGCTATCGGGGTGAGGCTAAGCCATGGAAGTCGCACGCCCCGGCAACCGGGGCGTGGCGGACGGCTGAGTAACACGTGGCTAACCTACCCTCGGGACGGGGACAACCTCGGGAAACTGGGGCTGATCCCCGATAGGTGAGGAGGCCTGGAAGGGTTCCTCACCGAAAAGGTGATGCGGGGATGTCCGCACCACCGCCCGAGGATGGGGCCACGGCCCATCAGGTAGTTGGCGGGGTAACGGCCCGCCAAGCCGATAACGGGTAGGGGCCGTGAGAGCGGGAGCCCCCAGATGGGCCCTGAGACAAGGGCCCAGGCCCTACGGGGCGCACCAGGCGCGAAAACTCCGCAATGCGGGCAACCGTGACGGGGTCACCCCGAGTGTCCCGAAGAGGGGCTTTTCCCCTCCGTAAGATGGAGGGGGAATAAGCGGGGGGCAAGTCTGGTGTCAGCCGCCGCGGTAATACCAGCCCCGCGAGTGGTTGGGACGGTTATTGGGCCTAAAGCGCCCGTAGCCGGCCCGGCAAGTCCCTCCTTAAAACTCGGGGCTCAACCCCGAGACGGGGGGGATACTGCCGGGCTAGAGGGCGGGAGAGGCCGGCGGTACTCCCGGGGTAGGGGCGAAATCCGCTGATCCCGGGAGGACCACCAGTGGCGAAGGCGGCCGGCTGGAACGCGCCTGACGGTGAGGGGCGAAAGCCGGGGGAGCGAACCGGATTAGATACCCGGGTAGTCCCGGCTGTAAACGATGCGGGCTAGGTGTTGGACGGGCTTAGGGCCCGTCCAGTGCCGCAGGGAAGCCGTTAAGCCCGCCGCCTGGGGAGTACGGCCGCAAGGCTGAAACTTAAAGGAATTGGCGGGGGAGCACCACAAGGGGTGGAGCCTGCGGCTCAATTGGAGTCAACGCCCGGAATCTTACCGGGGGCGACAGCAGGATGATGGCCAGGCTAACGACCTTGCCTGACGCGCTGAGAGGAGGTGCATGGCCGTCGCCAGCTCGTGTTGTGAAATGTCCGGTTAAGTCCGGCAACGAGCGAGACTCCTGCCCCTAGTTGCTACTCAGTCCTCAGGGGCTGAGGCACACTAGGGGGACTGCCGCCGTTTAAGGCGGAGGAAGGAGGGGGCCACGGCAGGTCAGCATGCCCCGAAACCCCCGGGCTGCACGCGGGCTACAATGGCGGGGACAGCGGGATCCAACCCCGAAAGGGGAAGGCAATCCCTCAAACCCCGCCGTGGTTGGGATCGAGGACTGTAACTCGTCCTCGTGAACGAGGAATCCCTAGTAACCGCGCGTCAACATCGCGCGGTGAATACGTCCCTGCTCCTTGCACACACCGCCCGTCGCTCCACCCGAGTGGGGGGAGGGTGAGGCCCATTCTGTGGGCTCTCCTGCAGGGTGGGTCGAACCCTTCCTCTGCGAGGGGGGAGAAGTCGTAACAAGGTAGCCGTACCGGAAGGTGCGGCTGGATCACCTCCTTTTGATGTCCGGGTTAGTGGGTGGTTGCCTACGTGAATGTTTGGGTGGTCCCTTGAATGAGGTCTGGGAGAATCCCTCCTGGACTGATGGGCGCGAAGTACTGTGTAGGATGAGCGCCGCGCACAGACCTCAACAAAACTGCACTGGCCAACGCCCTGAGGCGTCGACGCCAAGCCGTCCGGTGGATGGCTCGGCTCGGGCGCCGAGGAAGGGCGCGGCAAGCTGCGATATGCCCGGGGGAGGCGCATGCAGCCGTCGAACCCGGGATCCCCGAATGGGACTTCCCGCCGGGGGTTAACAGCCTCCGGCGACCCCATTCAGGGGTCGGGAACCCCCCGAACGGAAACATCTTAGTAGGGGGAGGAAAAGAAACCAATCGGGATCCCCTGAGTAGGGGCGACCGAAAGGGGGTTAGCCCAAACCAAACCCGTTGGCGACGAGCCGACGGGGATGTGGTGTTGCGAGCCTCCGGCTGGGCCTCGAGCCCAGGAGGCCGACCCACAGTAGCTGAAGTGGGCTGGAAAGCCCCACCGTAGAGGGTGATAGTCCCGTAGGCGAAACTGTGGAGGCCTCCGCCGGAGGCTAGAGTACCACGGCTTGGTTCTGCCGTGGGAAGCCGGGGGTCACTGACCTCCAAGGCTAAATACGTCCCGAGACCGATAGCGCACTAAGTACCGTGAGGGAAAGCTGAAAAGAACCCCGTGAGGGGGGTGAAAAGAGCCTGAAACCGGGTGGCCAATCACGGTGCGGCTCGGAAGGAGTGATGTCCTCTGAAGGAAAAACGGGTGACCGTTGAGTACGAGGAGGGCTGACCGGGGTCGCATCGTCCGTCTTGAAACACGGGCCGGGGAGTTCACGGCAGTGGCGAGCTTAAGGGGATTAACCCCCGAAGGCGTAGGGAAACCGACAAGCCCGCAGCGGGGTCGAACCCCGTGAGGGGCGGGGTCTGCAAGGGCCCGGAGTCACTGCCGTGAGACCCGAAACCGGGCGATCTAGGCGGGGGTAGGGCGAAGCCGGGGGAAACCCCGGTGGAGGCCCGAAGGGGTGCTGACGTGCAATTCGCTCCCATGACCTCCGCCTAGGGGCAAAAGACCAATCTAGCCCGGTGATAGCTGGTTCCCTCCGACATGAGTCTTAGCTCAGCCCCGTCTGAGGTTGGTTACGAGGTAGAGCTACGGATTAGGGGCACCGTGGGTCGGAAGACCCCGGACTCCTAGTCCAACTCCGAACCCGTGACCACCGTAGACGGCGGGAGTGGGGCGCCCCGGGGTAAGCCTGGGGGCCGAGAGGGGAACAACCCAGACCGGGGTTAAGGCCCCTAAGTGCCGGCTAAGTGCCAAGCGTAAAGGGCGTCCGCGGCCTAAGACAGCGGGAAGGTGGGCCTAACAGCAGCCATCCTCTAAGGAGTGCGTAACAGCTCACCCGCCGAGGCCGCGGGCCCCGAAAATACGTCGGGGCTTAAGCCGGCCGCCGAGACCTCGGGGCACGACCTCGCTGAGGTCGTGATCCGGTAGGAGGGCGTCGGGGTGGGGCAGAAGTCGGGCCGTGAGGTCCGATGGACCCGCTCCGAGTGCGGATCCCGGCGGTAGTAACAGCAAAGTGGGGTGTGAATCCCCACGGCCGTAAGGGCCAGGGTTCCTCAGCAACGTTCGTCAGCTGAGGGTTAGCCGGTCCTAAGGCGACCCGTAACACGGAGTCGCCAAAAGGGAAACGGGTTAATACTCCCGTGCCGCGGGGGTAGACGCGGCAACGCAGGCCCGAACCCTGACGCGTCGAGGTAGGTCGACCGGGGCAGCCGCCCCGGCTAACTACCCGAAGGCCGGGGAGTACCGTAATGGTGAGAACCGGCTGAAGGGAGGAATGGCCCCCGTTAGGGGGTTCGACCGGTCCTTGGCGCCCATGAAAAGGGGTTCGGGAACGACCCCCCGCGTCCGTACCGAGAACCGACACAGGTGCCCCTGGGTGAGAAGCCCAAGGCCTGTGGGGTCTAACTCAGGCTAGGGAACTCGGCAAATTAGCCCCGTAACCTAGGGAGAAGGGGTGCCTGCGGTTCTGCGGATCACCCGTGGAACCGCGGGCCGCAGTGACTAGGGGGTCCTGACTGTTTAATAAAAACACAGCTCCCCGCTAGCCCGAAAGGGTTAGTACGGGGGGTGAATCCTGGCCACTGGCGGTACGTGAAGCCCGGGTACAACCGGGTGAAGCGCCGCTGAAGGCCGGGGGTAACTCTGACCCTCTTAAGGTAGCCAAATGCCTTGCCGGGTAAGTTCCGGCGCGCATGAACGGATCAACGAGGGCCCCACTGTCCCAGCCTGGGTCCCCGTGAAGCCCACGGAGCCGGTGCACAGGCCGGCATCCCCCCGTAGGGAGAGAAGACCTCGTGGAGCTTTACCGCAGCCTGGCGTTGGCTCTCGGGTTGCGGTGCGTAGTGTAGGCGGGAGGCTGTGAGCCTGCCCTTCCGGGGGCGGGTGAGCCGTAATTGAAACACCGCCTATCGCGATCTGGGGGTCTAACCCCGGGGTCCTCCCGGGGGACAGCGTCAGGTGGGCGGTTCGGCTGGGGCGGCACTCCCGCGAAAAGGTAACACGGGAGCCCAAAGGTCGGCTCAGGCGGGTCAGAACTCCGCCGTAGAGCGCAAGGGCAAAAGCCGGCCTTACCAGACCTCGCGTCGCGAGGGGTCTGGTCGGGAAACCGCGGCCTAGCGAACGCTCGTGCCCCCTTCAGTGGGGGCCGGGCATGACAGAAAAGTTACCCCGAGGATAACAGGGTCGTCGCGGGCGAGAGTCCCCATCGACCCCGCGGTTTGCTACATCGATGTCGGCTCTTCCCATCCTGGCGGTGCAGCAGCCGCCAAGGGTGGGGCTGCCCGCCCATTAAAGGGGAACGTGAGCTGGGTTTAGAGCGTCGTGAGACAGCTCGGACTCTACCCACGGGGGGTGTGGGCCGCCTTAGGGGAAGGTCTCCCTAGTACGAAAGGAACGGGAGGCCGCGGCCCATGGTGTACCGGCTGTCCGGCAGGGCATGCCGGGCAGCTACGCCGTGAGAGCTAACCGCTGAAAGCATCTAAGCGGGAAGCTCCCCCCGAAAAGAGGCGGCCGCTCCCTTCCGGGTTTCCCGGGAGGGGGGAGGGCACCCGTAGAAGACGGGTTTGATGGGGCGGGGGTGTATGCCCGCCGCTCCCAACAGCCCGATGTCGACGCTTTCCTCAAGGGTGTTGGCCAGTGCGGTGTTGATTTGGCCTGTGCGCGGCGTCCTTCCCCATCTATTCTAAGCATCAGCCCTGCTTAGCTAATTACTTTCAGGACCTAATACCTTATTCTGAAGGTCCTAAACTCATGGAGGCATTCCGAGTACTCTACCTTCACATCCTCCACGACCGCGGTCGGCGGCCCTCTGTGAGACCACTTGACAAGCTCCTCAACCTCCTTCGGAGGGCCTTCAATGACCGCCTCCACACTCCCGTCCGGGAGGTTGCGGACCCAGCCAACTAAGCCAAGCCCTAACGCCACCTCACGCATTGAGGATCTGAAGAAAACCCCCTGAACTAGGCCGTAGATCCTTAAACTTGCTCTCACGCACTTACCCATCCCAGGCCCTCAACAATTAAAAACAATGATAGAGTATTAAGTCCTTGATGTGTGAGGTGTTGAAGGGCCTAGCGGAGCACCTCAGGAGCAAGGTTAGGATCAACTCAAGGGTCGAGGGATTGGCTAGTAGGTACGGCTACAGGCCCTACATGGTCAGCAGGTACGTGGAGATGTTCGGTGACTTCAGCGAGGTGGAGGAACTGCTGAGGTCCTTCGAAAGGGGGTTAAGGAACGTCGTTAGGTGTAATAAACTGAAGCTCAACGACTGCCGTGAGTTGGGTGAGAGACTGGAGGCCCTAGGCTTCACCCTCAGAACCATCGAATGGTCCGAAGGGGCGTACGAGGTGATCAGCGAGCCGGGAAGGCCCTCGATAGGCTCTACCCACAAGCATCTGCTGGGCCTCTACTACCTCTATAGGGGTAAGGCGTCGCTCATACCGCCGCCGACACTCACGCCCAGCAGGGAGGACGCAGTAGGGGACTTGGCCGCCGCACCCGGCGGCAAGACAGTCCACATGGCTCAGATCATGGGTAACGAGGGACTCATAGTGGCGCTAGAGCCCCGGAGGGACAGGCTGAGCATCTTGAGGAACAACGTTGAGAGGATGGGTGTTAAGAACGCAGTACTGCTCAAACTCGACGCAAGGAGGGCGGACACCCTCTTCAGGGGCTACTTCAGCAAAGCCCTGCTGGACGCGCCGTGCACGGGGGAGGGGATAATAATGCTGGATCCTGGCAGGAAGACCAGGACATCGCTCGACGATCTGGTGAGGCAACATGTAAAGCAGGTCGAGATGCTTAGAGCCGCTCTAAACACACTTAAGGAGGGCGGCAGGTTGTTGTACACCACATGCTCCATAGCGCCTGAAGAGAACGAACTGGTGGTGAGCGAGGTCCTCGAGAGCAGTGGTGACGTGCGAACAGTGAGGCTCAACACCCCTGTGATGCTCTCGCCGCCCGTGACGGACTACTACGGCATCCACATGAATCCCCAAGTCCGCCTATGCGGGAGGACGTACCCGCACATACACCACATGGAGGGATTCTTCCTGTGCATGCTGGAGAAGTCAGGAGAGTGAGTTGCAGGACGTCTGGGCTTAAGGAGCTCGAGGGGGTTATCCCTCCATACATACATCACTACATAAGCAGGAGGTACGCTGAACACTTAGCCCTCATCTGCAGCGGAGAGTTCCAGGAAGTCTTCCTCATCAGCAGAACGTTGGCCGAGGTGGTCGAAGCTCTCCTCACCAACGGCATAGACCCCTACTCCGCAGGGGTCTACCTGGGCAGGCTCAGGAAGGGTAAGCCCGTATTCGTTCCCTCAACGAACGTGCTGCAGGAGCTGTATCAAGTGGAGGGTGTTCTGTACAACGCGTTGGTGGTCGCTCAGGAGGGCTTGAAGCCCTTCCTATATGGCGGGGACATACTCAGAAAGTCTGTAGTGGGCTGCCACCCACCCCTCACTAAGGGGGAAGTCGTCGCCGTAGTCGGAACGGACTGGAATGTCTATGGTTTAGGAATATCTAAGATAAGGGGTTGCGATGATCTAGACGCACTCAAGGACCTGGAGGAGGTGGCCGCCAACCTGTTTGACGTGGGGTGGTATATCCGGGGGGAGGCACGTAGGGAGAGAAAATATAAAGCTTAAGAAACCCTCAAACCCCATACTTATCGGTGGCCTTCATTTCGGTCAGGGAGTATGAAGTCAAAGTAAGGGTTGAAGATTTAAATGCCGTTGAAAGGAAGCTGATCTCCGCCGGGTGGAGGCTTGAGGACTTCCTCGACGAGGAGGACAGGTACGTTAGCTTAACACACTGCGCGGGCAACCCCGCGCGCCAGATCGCGTTACGTCTGAGGTTGAGGAAGAGCCTGATAAGCAACGAGATCTCGAGCGAGCTGACCTTCAAAGGCAGGGTGACGGAGGAGGGCATCAAAGCACGTGAGGAGCTGACGGCACCCCTCGTCGACCCGGACACCGTAACTAAGATCCTGATACTCTCGGGCTTCCCCATAATCACGGTCTCTAAGAGGAGGAGGATCTACTCTAGAGAGGGCTGTAATGTTAAAGTGTACCTGGATGAGGTGTTCGGACTCGGGTCATTCGTGGAGGTGGAGGTGATAAACCCAGCGTCAAGGAGTGACTACGTGAGTGCGCTGAACGAGGTTAAGGAACTCCTCGACTTAAGCAGAGAGGAGAACATAGTAAAGTCATACCTTGAGCTAAGTCTTGAGGCGAGGAGGAAGTGAGGCGATTGATAGCGGTCCTGACTGACTACGGGCTTAAAGACCACTATGCGGGCCATCTGAGGGCAGTCATAAAGAAGGTGTGCCCGGAGGCCGAAGTAGTGGACATAACTCACAGCATACCAAAGTACAACATAACTCTAGGTGCGCACGTACTCAAGATCTCTAGGAAGTACTTCCCCAAAGGCACCGTCTTCCTGGCGGTAGTCGATCCTGAGGTGGGCGGTGCTAGACGTAACCTCCTGCTTAAGACACGGGACTATATGTATGTCGGTCCCGACAACGGTATCCTGCTGCCGGCGGCCTTAGGGGACGAGCTAGAAGCATATGAAATACTTATTGATAAAGTCAGGTTGTTTGAAGTGACCCCTACTTTCCACGGTAGGGACGTCTACGCTCCGGCGGCCGCCATGGTGGCATGCGGGGTTAGACCTGACTCGATAGGGAGCCCCACACCCCGCGACACACTCAAGCAGCCCCCCTTGAATCTCAGCTGGGTGGAGCCCGTCAAGGAGGGTCTTAGGGCTAAGGTGGTTCACGTCGATGACTTCGGCAACGTAGTCACGTCAGCATGTGGGAAAGACCTTGAGGAAGCGCTGAACCTGAGGCTGGGTGATGAAGTGATTTTCACGATGGACGGGCGTGAGTGGCATGGTGCGAGGTACGTCGACACGTTCTCCCGCGTTAAGGCTGGGGAGTTCGCCATTTATGAGGGTAGTTACGAGCTGGTGGAGATCGCTAAGTACATGGGCTCGGCAGCGGACGAGTTGAGGGGTGCTGAAGTCATATTCAGGAACCCCGCACTGCGGCAACCCGCGTGAGCCCCGTCATACTGCATAAAAACTCGCTGCAGATTCATTATGTGGTGGCGAGTATATGGTGTGGAGTGACGTGTCCAGAGCGGTCTTTCCAGGCAGGTTCCAACCTATCCACCTAGGGCACCTTAACGTGATTGAGTGGGTGCTCGGCAGGGTGGACGAGCTGATAATAGCGATAGGCACTGCCCAAGAGTCCCACACAGTCGTCAATCCCTTCACAGCTGGGGAAAGGGTCTTGATGATTAGGGAGGCGCTGAGGGAGCGCTCCGTCGATCTCTCAAGAGTCTACATAATCCCGGTGCCGGACATCCTGATGAACTCGGTGTGGCCTCAATACCTTCAGATGTACGTGCCGAAGTTCCGGTACGGCGTAGCCAGAAACCCGCTAGTCCTGAGATTGTTTAAAGACGCTGGGTATGACGTCCTGATACCCCCGCCTTTCGAGAGGGGGAGGTACTCATCCACCGCGATAAGGAAGTCAATGCTCTTAGGCGACGATAGCTGGAAGGAATTGGTACCGGCATCCGTTGCCAGAATGATAGAGGAGCTGGGAGGCGTTGAGAGGTTAAGGGAGGTTACAGGGATAGATAGATGATAGTGATAGACGGGTCCTATGGTGAGGGCGGAGGGCAGATACTCAGACTCTCAGTGGCGCTCTCATGCATAACGGGGGAGGACGTAAAGGTCATAAACATAAGGGCGAAGCGCGATAACCCGGGCCTACGCCCACAACACCTGACCTCCATCAGAGCAGCGGAGCAAATATGCAGAGCGCAGACAGAGGGTTTGAGCGTCGGATCCACTGAGATAGTGTTCAGACCCTCCACCATAAGTCCCAGCGACACTCTATTCGACGTGGGGACCGCCGGCTCGATTACGTTAATCCTTCAGACAATCCTCCCGATACTGGCGTTCAGCGAGAGGCGGGCTGAGATAGAGCTCCGCGGGGGTACGGACGTCCCTTGGTCACCACCCATAGACTATGTGAAGCACGTAACCACACCCATCCTGCGTATGATGGGGTATCAGGTGGAGGTCGAAGTCCTCAGGAGGGGCCACTACCCTAAGGGAGGGGGACTTGCCAGAGTAAGGACCCTCAACAACCCCAAGACATTCAAAGCGATTAACCTGCTTGAGAGGGGTTTGCTGAGAAGGGTTAGGGGTGTATCGCACTGCGTTAAACTGCCTAAAGACGTTGCGTTAAGGCAGGCGGAGAGCGCTAGGAAGTACTTAATGGATAGGGGTGTTAGGGAGCCGATAGATATAGGCCTAGAGTTCTACGAGCCAAGCAGAGACCCCCACTTAGGACCTGGGTCTGGCATAGTGCTCTGGGCGGAGACGGAGCACTCAGTGCTTGGTGGAGACGCCCTAGGGGCTAAAGGTAAGAAGGCCGAGACCGTCGGCATTGAAGCGGCTGGGAAACTCGTGCAGGACCTCAGCCACGGCGTTGCGTTAGACAGGCATATGTCCGACAACATAATGATCTACCTAGCCTTAAGCGACGGACCATCCGCAGTAACAGGCGCTGAGTACAGCATGCACGCACACACAGCTCTATGGGTTCTGAAGCAATTCCTCAGGCTGGAGTACGAGGTTGTGGGAGAGTTGGGCAAGCCGTTCAAACTCAGAATACGTAGGGAAGCCTCCTGAGTCACGCACTAACTTATAGTGCTTAAATACATTGGTCTAGTAGATTTAGATATGGTGTATGGGAATGGCCTTTAAGAGTGGGGACATGCTGCTGGTGGATTACGCTATATACATAAGAGAGACTGGAGAGCTTATAGAGACGACGGTCGAGTCCATCGCCAAGCAGTATAAGAGATACGAGGAAGGGAGAGCCTACGGGCCGGAGTTGGTTATAGTCGGTGAGGGGAGGTTGATTAAGGGATTCGAGGAGGCCGTGGCTAACGCGGAGGAACTCAGCAGGAAGTATGAGGTAGAGGTCCCGCCTGGCAAGGCATACGGTGAGAGGAGCCCGGATAAAGTCAAAGTCCTCCCGGCCAGAACCTTCCTCAGAAATAACATAGTGCCTGAAGTCGGTAAGGAGGTGACGATAAATGAGAGCGTTGGGAGGATAATAGCGGTGACCGGAGGCAGAGTCACGGTAGACTTCAACCACCCGTTGGCCGGCAAGACTCTACGTGTGGAGTTCACGATACTCAGGAAGCTCGAAAGCCCTGAAGAGCAGGTTAGGTACGTAATCAGGAGGAGGTTGAAGAGCATAAACATAGAGTCTCTGAAGCTAGCCCTGAAGATGGAGGACGGGGTGGCTGAGGTGGAGTTGCCGAAGGAGTACAGGTTGAGTGAGAACATACAAGTGACGAAGTACTTAGTGTCTAGAGACCTGCTGAGGTGGGTAGGGGGAATTAAGGAGGTGGTGTTCATAGAAAGGTACAGTGCCTCCGAATTCGGGGGTGGTGAAGCTAGTGCATCAAGAGAAGAGACAACCTGAGGTAAACATAGGTATTGTCGGTCACGTGGACCATGGTAAGACCACCCTCGTCCAGGCCCTGACAGGGATCTGGACCGGCAGACATTCGGAGGAACTCAAGAAGGCGATGACCATAAAACTCGGATACGCGGACGGCGACATATACGAGTGCCCTGACGCCGAACCTAACCGCAAGTACGTCCCTCAACCAACGTGTGTGAACGCCGTCTACAGGAGAAGCGTTTCTTACGTAGATGCTCCAGGACACGAAGTTCTGATGGCGACCATGCTCTCCGGGGCAGCACTCATAGACGGGGCCCTACTGGTCGTCGCCGCTAACGAGCCGTGCCCCCAACCACAGACCAGGGAGCACTTCGCAGCCCTCAACATAATAGGCGTCAAGAACGTGATAGTGGTTCAGAACAAAGTCGACGTAGTGTCCCCTGAGAAAGCGCTGGAGAACTACAGAGCTATTAGGGAGTTTCTAAGGGGAACGCCGGCGGAGAACGCTCCCGTGATACCTGTGAGCGCCCTTCACAAGATAAATGTAGATGTACTCACGTCAGCCATAGAGAAGCTTGTGCCGACCCCCGAGAGGGATCTCGCCTCACCGCCGTTGATGTTTATCGCTCGATCTTTCGACGTTAACAGGCCGGGAACTCCTCCCTCAGACTTGAAGGGGGGAGTCATAGGCGGTGCCTTGCTCAGGGGAGTCATTAGGGTGGGTGATGAGATAGAGATAAAGCCTGGTCTGAGGGTACGTAAGGGAGGTAGGGAGGTTTACGAGCCCATCACCACTGAGGTGGTAAGCATTAAGTTCGGCGAGAGGTCCTACAGCGAGGCCAGGCCTGGCGGCTTAGTGGCGCTTGGGACGAAGCTCGACCCAGCCTTGACTAAGGCCGACAGTCTAGTGGGTAATGTGTGCGGCAAGGCGGACACAGTCCCAGACCCGGTGATGCAGGTCACAGTCGAGTATAATCTTCTTGAGAGAGTTCCCGGAACTAAGGAGCTCCTGAAGGTGGAGCCTCTTAAGTCTAAGGAAGTGGTTATGATAACCGCTGGGGTTGCAGTAACTCTCGCAAGCGTGGACACATTGAGCAGGGAGTCTATGACCTTAACCTTAAGGAGACCGATCGTGACTTGGCCCGGATTGAGGGTCGCGATAAGTAGGCAGGTGTTGGGTCGCTGGAGGCTCGTCGGCTGGGGATTAATCAAGTAACCTGTGTTATTTAGGTGGCTTAATGCGCTTATGTAAGTTCCTGCTGGACACAAGCACGCTCCTCCTGGTCTCCGAGGGTGTGGACCTAAGTACTAAACTGCAGGAGGACCTAGACTGCGATAGGGTGGAGCTCTACACCCTGGACGCAGTAGTCAGGGAACTGGAGTCGTTGGCCTCAAGCAGGAGTGTGAGGAAGGCGCCGCCGGCCAGACACGCCCTGAACTACGTCAGGGAACGTGTAGCTGTGCTGAAGGCTGGCGAAGGGGAGGCATCTGGAGACAACTCGATCTTAAAGTATGCCGCCAGTAATCCGGAGTACATAATCGTCACCCTCGACGAGAGGCTGAGGAAGCTTCTTAAGGTAGCGGGGGTCAGGGTCGCTACCTGGTGGTTCAGCAAGCGTAGATTCACTACTGCTTAAATAACCCGATCTTAAATTTTCGATAGATATTATGTAGGTGGCTCGAAGTGTTCAGGATAGTCACTGTGGAGGATGTGGTCAGAGTGCCGCCGGAGCTCTTCGGAGAGGATCTGGATAAGGTTGCATTAAAGCAACTCAAGGAACGGTACGTGGGGAGGATAGATCCGACTCTCGGGGTGATAGTCTCCGTCTGGAGAGTCACCACAGAGCCTGAGGGTAAGATACTGCCCGGTGACGGAGCCACATACCACAAAGTGGTGGCGGACATGGTGACGTTCTACCCTGTAAGCAATGAGGTGATCGAAGGCGAGATCGTTGACGTGAAGAGGTCTGGTTTATTCGTTAATGTAGGTCCTGTGGACGCGTTCGCTCACGTCAGTCAGTTAGCGGACGATAAGCTGGTGTACGATGAGGCGAGGGACGTCCTGGTCGGCGAGGCGACTAAGGTCACGTTCGCTAAGGGGGACGTCGTCAGGGGCAGGGTTGTTAATGTGTCAATAGCACAACCGGCCCACATAAGGATTGGGCTAACGCTCAGGCAACCGGGTTTAGGAAAGCTAAGGTAGGGTGATGAGGACGTCAGCGACTAAGAGTAGAAAATATCTGTTTAAGGCATGCAGCAACTGCAAGTACCTGGTAGGTAGGGACGAGTCTAAGTGCCCTAACTGCGGTGGAGAGACCTTCACCGAGGATTGGAGGGGGGTAGTGCTGATATTGGATCCTGAGAGATCGCTGGTCAGCAGACACCTGAACATAAGGAAGGAAGGGAAGTACGCCCTGCGTCTAGGGATGTGAACTTAAAAAACCCTTCACACCTCTTAATTTAATGGTGTGGTAGCGATGAGTCACACGCCGCTGAGGTCAGTGGCTATCGACCAAGGAGTGATAGTTAATGTATTGCTGGAGAAGGCTAACAGAGTGGTCGGGAGGACGGAGGTCATGGGTGAGATCATACACCTTGGTAGAGGAACGCCTAACAGAGGTTTTCTCAGAGAGACGCTTGCCAAGCTATACGGTAGGACACCCGACCACGTAGTTGTGAGGTACGTTAAGGGCGAGTACGGCTCTCATCGCTCAACGTTTAGAGCCAACGTATATGACTCCATAGATAGGCTCAAGTTCTTTGAGCCTGAATACCTAGTCAAGAGGGGCTGAGCCTTGGCCGAGAGACACAAGCTATATGAAGTGGATCCAGGAACGGGCAGGATAAAGCTGAAGAGGAGGATATGTCCTAAATGCGGTAGGATTATGGGGTACTACGCGGGATCAAGTCCACGTTGGTACTGTGGCTACTGCCACCACGTCGAGTACGTAAGGCAGACATAGCTGGAACATGGTTAGAAGATGCTTGTCTTAGGTATAGAATCCTCCGCACATACCCTGGGGGTCGGGATCGTTAAGGATGAGACCCCGCACATAGTAGCGGACGTCAGGTTCGAATATAGACCTAAGGTAGGCGGCATCCACCCGAAGGAGGCTGCCCAATACTTCATGGACAACGCCCCCCGAGCGCTTAGCAAAGCATTGAGTTACGCAGGGGTGACTATAAGAGACATAGATGCTGTAGCAGTGGCTCTAGGACCGGGCATGGGACCCTGCCTGAGGGTAGGCGCCACCCTAGCCAGGGGGATAGCCACATACTTTAACAAGCCTCTCATCCCGGTTAATCATGCACTAGCACACGTGGAGGTAGGGAGGATGTTATTCCAGTTTAGAGATCCTCTGGTAGTCTACCTATCAGGAGGAAACACACTCATAGCCTCATTCACAGAGGGTAGGTACAGAATTTTCGGAGAGACTCTCGACATATCGCTCGGCAACTTCCTCGACACGTTGGCCCGTGAGCTGGGCCTAGCCCCGCCATACGTGGTCTCGGGACTTCATCAAATTGATCGATGCGCCTCTGAAGGCAGAGAATTCGTAGAACTCCCCTATGTCGTCAAGGGGCAAGACGTCTCGTTTTCCGGTTTGCTTACGGCAACTCTGAGGCTGGCTAAGGCCGGCGGTGTCGTTCTCAATGACTTATGCTACAGTGCTAGGGAAATAGCGTACTCAGCCGTGATTGAGGTGAGTGAGAGGGGCGTAGCCCACACTGGGAAGAAGGAAGTGCTCGTGGTGGGCGGCGTGGCATCCAGCCCAATACTTAAGGAGAAGTTCGAAGTGATGAGCGCAATCAGGAAGGTCAAGTTAGGTATAGTCCCACCGCAGTACGCCGTAGATAATGGCGTCATGATAGCGTGGACCGGGCTCCTCATGTTCAAGCACGGCGTGGTCGTGAAGCCTGAGGAAGCCCACGTGAGGCAGAGGTGGAAGCTTGACCAGGTTGACGTGCTCTGGCATGCCTGAGTTGCTAGCGTTGGGTGCCGAAGCACTCATAGTTAAGGCGTGCTACGATGGCATGACCTCAATCTACAAGGTTAGGGTGGGCAAGCCCTACAGGGATCACAGGTTGGACGCCCTGATCGTCAGGGAGAGAAGCGAGACCGAAGCTAAGATACTCGCTGAGCTGAGATTGAGGGGACTTAATGTGCCGGCTATCTACTACGTGGACGCAGGCGAAGGGTTGATAGTGATGGAGTTTGTGGAAGGGGTTCTGCTCAAGGACCTCGTGTCGAGCGGGGCGAGCAGGGTCTCCAAATACCTGCGAAGCTTGGGAGCGATGGTTGCTAAGATTCACGAGGCGGGGATAGTGCACGGCGACCTAACCACCTCGAACGTGATAGTGAGTGGTGAGGAGGTGTTCTTGATAGATTTCGGCCTGGCCAGGTACTCCAGGAGGTTGGAGGACTTGGCCACTGACATACATCTCTTCATAAGGGCTGTGGAGAGCACGCACTTCGGCCACAAGGAGGTCTTGCTGGGGAGCTTTGTAAGAGGGTACAGCGACGTCAGCGGTGAGAGCCTGACGGACTCTTTATTAGGTAAGGTTAAGGAGATAAGGCTTAGGGGGAGGTATGTCGAGGAGAGAAGGGTGCGGAGAGGTCTTTAAACTGTATTTAATCTCAAGGAACGCAGGCAAGGTCAGGGAGTTTCAGAGGCTTGGTGTTGAGGAGTGCGTGGATGTAAGCCCGGCCGAGCTAAGCAAGATTGAAATACAGTCCGACGAGCTATCGGCTATAGCGCTCTACAGCGCTGTGCAGGCCTCACTGCAACTGAGTGATCCGTTCTTCGTAGAGGACTCGGGGCTTTACATACCCTCCCTAGGCGGTTTCCCAGGCCCCTACAGCAGTTATGTCTACAGGACATTGGGCGTTAGAGGGATTCTGAAGCTCATGGAGGGACTTACGGAGAGGCAAGCACGATTCGAGTCAGTGATAGTGCTCTACTATCCTGAACATGGCTTCAGACTTTTCAGGGGGGTCGTGGAGGGTACGATATCTAGGGAGGTCAGGGGGCTCGGCGGTTTCGGCTTCGACCCCATATTCATACCGGATGGGCACAGCAAGACTTTTGCTGAGATGCCGACTGAGGCGAAAAACTCCCTCTCACATAGGGGGAAAGCGTTCAGGGCCATGGTCGAGTGGTTGAGAACGACTTATAAATCCCAGATATAGGAGATTTAATAGGTGCTGGGATGAGGAAGGGAAAGGAGAAAGGAAAGTCACACTCTACGAGACCGCCGACGCTAGTACCACCGAAGTGGTTGCAGTACACACCTGAGGAGATAGAGACCATCATAGTGGAGTTAGCTAGGAAGGGGTACCCACCCTCGATGATTGGAGTGATTCTGAGGGATCAATATGGAGTTCCTCTAGCTAAGGCGGTGTTGGGTCTAGAGATCACCGAGGTTCTGGAGAGATATGGGATGAACCCAGTGATACCGGAGGATCTCTACAACCTGATAAAGAAAGCAGTCAACCTAAGAAGACACCTCAGCGAACATCCTAAGGACACGCATTCCCAGAGAGGTCTCATCGCTGTGGAGTCCAAGATACATAGGCTCATTAAATACTACAAGAGAGTGGGTAAGCTTCCTTCAGATTGGAAGTACGACCCTGAAGGAGCTAAGATCCTCACTCAGAGGCCCCTAATACCGTACACAGAAGTCAAGTAGGGATCACGAATATTAAGGTTAAGAGTAGTTAGATTAAGCGGGTGTGTTTTTGCCCCAGCCGAATAGAGTCATAACTGACGTTGAGGCTTTCCATAGTTTTCTAAACGAGATAAGGAAAAGCGGGAGGCTAGTCAGGGTTGTGTCGAGCTTCGATGTGGAATCGATCACAGCAGGCGGGGTGCTGTTTAAGGCCCTCAACTCCATGGAGCTAGACGCAGAGTTCCTTCCGGACTACATCAGCTTAAGCGCAGATATTGCCGCTAGAGTCATCGGGATTAACATACCCAACACAGACTGCAGTGAATGCCTGATTTTTCAGGCATCCAGCACCAACCAGACATCACTCTTGAAGCACAATTACGTTGTTAGATACCCCTCACTACTCCCAGGTATAACGAACCTGCTGAACGAGTTTGTGCCCATCTCCAAAGAGATAAAAGTATTAGTCGCCTCAGCCGTCTGCGCTAAGTACATACCGAGGCTTAAGGAATTGAACCCGAGCGATCATGAGAAAGAGTTCCTCAGTAAGTTAGGTAGTGAAGGCTTGCTGGAGAGTGTGGATGCCCCGCTAGTGCCGTACTTCACATCACCTACATATACGGCGGATATGGGACTCGATCCCTACATAACTTTAACTGCAGCTAAGGGGGGTTTGAGCGAGACGCTGACGGCAGTAGCTGCGGTTTACAAAATCCCGCAGGACAGGCTGAAGCTTAAGACCCACCTCATTAAATTCAGCTGGTTCGTGAGGGACCTAACTACCTTAGCGTATTTCATGACCTGGTTGCTTGACGTTAGGGGGTATGAGGGCTACCTCTCGTCGATGATCAGTCCAGGGCATCTCAGGAAGTGTTACCTTGAATTCATTAGGAACATCAAGTACATGAAATCGTGCCTTGAGCCAGTGTTGAGCGAGGGGGTGGAAGCGTCCAAGGTCAAGTACGTGGTGATAAAGGGGGACCCCGCCAGACTCTCTGCAACAGTGATAGGTAAGGTGCTCTGGAGCTTCAACTTAATTGATCCCTCTAAAACACCTGTGATTATAGAGTATAGCGGGAAGCATTACATACCTCTGAGTTACTTAACCCAAAACATCAGACGCGCGTCAGCCCCCAAGTACGTGGTTCAAGGAGGGTACCTAATAGTGCCTAACGCGTCAGAGGTTCTGTAACTTGAGAATCTTGGTGAAGATTGAGGTAAGGGAGGGAGATCCAAAGCTTCTAGAGTCTCTTCACAGGGCTACACTCCCAGACGATATGAAACCTCCGAGAAACTACGCAATAGCTCACGAGGTAGGGGAAGGACGCTTCACGTACAGCGCAGTCTACGAGGGTAGCACGTCCTCTGAGGCTGTGAGAACCGCTTCCTCAATAATTGAGGAGTTCTTAAGAATATATAGAATGCTTTCAGGCACCATCTTAGAGCACAGGACTCAATAGGATTTCTGCCACCCGCCTACCCTCTCGAGGCTCAGGTTTCATTATTGTTGATGTTTCGCATTCGTTAATGTTGCCTGCCCTGCCTTTAGCTCTGCGGACCTCACCTCCACTAGCTTGAGGTGACCCCGCACTCAGGCAGAACCGCACGATCAAGCGACGCTGAGCAACCCCCAAGACGTGGTTGGGGTTTACAGGTCGTAGTGACGCGGGGTCCCCGTGAAGGAGGTGCTAAAGTTTTATAAGCTCTACCTGAGAAAGGTATTAGGTCGTGGAGATGTCAAGAGCGCCGCAGGTTAAGGATAAGTGGAAACTGAAGAAATGGTACAAGGTGTTAGCACCAGAGGTTTTTGGGAGCGCCGAGATAGCCACAACCCCCGCAGAGGATTTCTCCAGAGTCATTGGCAGAACTTTTGAGGTCTCCCTCTTCGACCTCACAGGCGATTTCAGCAAACACCATGTAATGCTTAAATTCCAGGTGGTTGAGGTCGACGGCGACGTGGCACGCACTCGGTTTAAAGGACACGAGCTGGCTAGGGATTACATGAGATCCCTTATAAGGAGGAAGTCCAGTAAGGTCAGTGCCATAGTTAACGTGACCACCAGCGATGGTCACACGATGAGAGTCACCGCAATCTCCCTGACTACATACAGGTGTAAGACAAGCCAGAGGAACGCGATCAGGAGGGAGATGATGAAGGTGCTTGCCGAGAAGGCGTCCCAGATGAATCTCGCTGAATTCATCAAGTCCATAATGTTAGGAACTCTGGCAACCGACATTTTCGTCGCGTGTAAGAAGATATACCCGCTAAGGAAGGTTGAAATATATAAGTCGAAGCTACTTCAAGCCACACCCTCTGAAGGCGGTGAGGAGGTACTCCCAGCGCCTCAAGCATGAAGCCCAAGTTCTCGGCGTGTGAATACCGTGATGTAGGGCTTGATGAGGACTCATTAATTGTTAGATTGTCCGTAACCTGCGTTCAGCGGTCGTTTTCTTCAGCCTTTATAATGTATTGCCGCATGGTATAATGGGCGAGTTAATGGAGGCAATACTCCTCGCCGCCGGATACGGTAGAGGACTGGAGCCGTTGACCCACACAAGGAATAAGGTCCTGATCCCCGTTATTGATAAGCCATTGCTTGAACATCACATCGATAATCTAGCAACCTTGGGCGTTGAGAGAGTTGTAATAGTGTCCAACTACATGGCAGATCAGGTGAGCGGGTATGTGAGTAGGTTAGCTGAAAAGGTTTCATGCGATATAAAACTAGTCCTTCAGGGGAAACCCCTCGGCACTGGCGACGCCGCTAGGCGAGGGCTTGAGGAGGTCAGCTCTGACTATTTTCTAATAATCTATGGAGACGTCTACGTGAGGTTTGAGGATCTGAAGAATATTGTCAAGCTGGGGAGGAACGTTATCGGTGCTTACGAAGTCAGCGACCCTAGAAGGTATGGCGTTCTAATTAGTGAGGGCTCCTTACTTAAGGGTATAGTGGAGAAGCCCGAGAGCGCTCACTCCAACCTGGTCAATGCGGGGGTTTATATCCTCAGCCAGAAGTTGGCAAAGTACCTGAATGACCTGCCTTTAAGCTCTAGGGGTGAGTATGAGCTGACGGACGCTCTGACGATGTTGGCTAGCGAGGAACCAGTCCACGTCTATAGATTAAGCTACTGGAAGGATCTGGGAAGGCCTTGGAGCCTGCTTGAGTTAAATAAGGATCTAATGAGTTCCTGGAGCAGGCAGGTGGTCAAAGGTAGTGTAGAGCCTGGCGTCACGATCAAGAACCCTGTCTACATAGATGAGGGTGCGGAGGTCCTCTCCGGGACATACATAGTGGGTCCAGCCTACATAGGACGTAACTCCGTGGTGGGGCCAAACAGCTATATTAGACCCTACACAGTGATCTCAAGCGGTTCTAAGGTAGGGTATAACGTTGAGGTTAAGGAGAGTGTGTTAATGAGTAAGGTGCACGTATCACACCACGCCTACGTAGGAGACTCAATAATTGGTGAAGGTTGTAACCTAGGGGCCGGCACAATAACCGCTAACCTTAGGTTTGATGAGAGGCCTGTAAGCTATGTCGTGAAGGGTGTGAGGGAGTCCACCGGAAGGGTTAAGTTCGGTGCCGTGTTAGGGGACTTCGTTAAGACGGGTGTAGATGTCTCTCTAATGCCTGGGGTTAAGGTGGGGGCATACTCATGGATATACCCTGGGGTGGTGGTTACTAGGGACGTTCCACCCTGCAGTGTTTACGTGGGTGAGAATGATTTACGCGAGCTGAAGGGCGAGTGCAGAGTGGACAGGGGTGTGTGGCTCTAGAGATGAGGCGTTGCCACGGATCTTCAGATAATGGCGGGGGCGTCCCCCACTCATCATCCCGACATTCTTTTTAAGACTCGGTGCGTATATTACCACTGAGGTGTTATGCCTGCCTCCGAACCCCCCTCTCGTAGGGGTCATAGGCAAAACGAACGTCGGTAAATCCACTTTCTTTTCCGCGGCAACCATGATAGACGTCAAGATAGAAAACAGGCCTTTCGTGACCATAGAACCGAACATCGGGGTAGCTTACGTCCGAGTCAAGTGCGTTCATGCGGAGCTGGGGTTGCCTAGGTGCGACGCGAGAAATTCCATATGTGTGAGTGGGGAGAGACTAATACCGGTCAAGCTGATGGACGTTGCCGGTCTGATAAAGGATGCTCATAAGGGGAGGGGGTTAGGTAATAAGTTCATGGATGATTTACGGCAGGCTGATGTGTTACTTCATGTAATAGACGCCTCAGGCTCCACAGATGAGGAGGGGAGGCCTGTAACGCCAGGCACGTATGACCCGCTGGAGGAGGTGTTAAGCATTGAGACGGAGGTTAACGAGTGGTTCTACGGTATAATAAGCAGGGACTGGCTCCGTTTTGCTAGAGGGCTTGACGGCATGCCGTGGGATCAGGCGATTGAAGCGATAACCAAGCGGGTCTCAGGCCTCTCCATACGGCGGGAACACGTGATCCTGGCTTTGAAGGCCAGCGGCCTCGAGATGTCCAAGCCTAGTTCCTGGCGTGATGAGGAGTTGAGGAGGTTCGTGGTTAAGCTGCGTGAAGTCTCAAAGCCGATGGTGGTGGTTGGCAATAAGGCGGACATCCCTGAATCCGAGGATAACGTTAAACGCCTGACTAAGGAGCTTAAGGACAGGGTCTTCATCCCAGCAAGCTCTATCTATGAGATGGTCTTGAGGAAGGCCGCTAAGGCTGGGTTGGTGAAGTACTTGCCGGGCGATCCTGACTTCACGATAGTAGATGAAGATAAGTTGAACCCTAAACAAAGAGCAGTGCTGGAGAGGGTGAGGGAGTTCATGAGGAAGTTCGGAGGGACTGGGGTGCAGCAATCCCTGAACACAGCGGTCTTCAAAGTCCTTAACATGATAGTGGTGTACCCTGTTGAGGATCCGCATAAGTACGCCGACAGTAACGGCAACGTGCTGCCCGACGCTTACCTGGTTAGGAAGGGGGTGACTGCGCAGGAGCTCGCCTACCTAGTGCACACGGATTTAGGGAAGGGCTTCTTATATGCCCTACTGGCTAAGGAGAGCAAGAGGGTGGGCGCGTCATACGAGTTACGCAACAACGATGTGGTCAAGATAGTCTCGGCTAGATGAGCCTGCGTCCAAGCACCAAACTCTTTTAAACCCCGTAGCATCTAATTTGAGGATGTGGGGAAGTAGCATGGGACGCTCAATATACAGCCATATCTCAGAGGCGTGGAAAGATCTCGAATCAGGCGCTATGAGAGAACTAATGAGGGAGCGCTACATATCGTGGAGGAGGGGACCTACAGTCGCCAGGGTTGAGAGACCCACAAGGCTTGACAGAGCCAGGGCGATAGGTTACGAGGCCAAGCAAGGCTTCATAGTGGCTAGGGTCAGGGTTAAGAAGGGAGGCCTGAGTAAGGTAAGACCTAACTCAGGCCGCAGACCTAAGAGGATGGGTGTGTATGGTTACGCTCCTGAGAAGCCGCAACAGTTGATAGCTGAGGAGAAGGCGGCCAGGAAGTTCAGCAATGCTGAGGTCCTCGGCTCCTACTGGGTAGGGGAAGACGGCATTTACGAGTACTTCGAGGTAATCCTGGTAGACCCTGATCACCCAGCGATAAGGTCCGACCGCGACGTAAGCTGGATCGCGTCACCATCGCAGAGGGGGAGAGTTTTCAGAGGAAAGACCGCAGCCGGCAGACGCATGAGAGGCCTCCTCGGCAATAGAGGTGTTAAAGGGACTCATCACTGGAAGTGGAAGAAGAAGGCTAAGGAGAGGGGATTAAAGAGGAGGCATGAAGCCTCAAGAGGCGCGCGCCTCATAGTAACGCGGGATAAGGCTAAGGAGTTAGGAATTGAGAAGTGATCATGCACAGGAATCTCACGTTAACTAATTTAACACTGACAGCGTTCTCACACAGCACTGAGGACCCTGCTAAAGTAAAGCAGGCCGTGCTTAATCTGCTGCCTCCCGAACTGAGGTCGGGCGTCATCATTGAAGAGCAGGTAGCTAAAGGGCATTACGGCAATCCTATAATATTGATCACGTTCAGGCTGAAGGAGAGGGAATCCGAGGTACTTGCCTTCAAGCATGTGGTGTGCTCGTTAGCGGTCGTCGACAGATCCCTCCTTATGGCTACCCTGCCTAGACGTGTCGGAGCTAAGAACTCGGTAATTCATCTGAGGCTCAGTAAACAGGAGGCTCTGCTAGGTAGGGCAATCTTGATGGATGGGGACGACGTCGTCAGGCTCTCCGCGACTGTAATAGGGGTTAGGAGGGTGGAGGACCTGATTAAGTATATGGAGGGGGTGATGAGGGAGTGCGAGCAAGGTACGTTGACCTAAGCAATAAAATCCCTTCCGAGTCGCTCACGCAACTGACTGAAAAAGCAAACGCCTACGGCTACGGTGCGGTGGCGCTACACGGCCTCACCAAAGTCAGGACGGCTGGAAACGTCGTGTTGATCCCTAAACGCGCGCTGAACCTCGAGGCCCCCTCAAGGAGGGAGGAGGGAAGGGCGTTTAAAGTTCTGGTAGCGCGAACACCAGGGGAGCTGAAGTTAAACAATCGCATCATTAAGTCAATAGACGCTGTGGAAATAGGTCACACGCTCCTCACGAACGGGAGGGTTAAGAAGACCTTCACCAAGCTAGTTAACGTGGGAAAGCCTGTCGTGATAAATGCGTCAGAGATCATGGACGCATTGCTCATGGGGAGGGATCTCCCAGGCCTGCATGTATTGTTAGGTCTCTACGAGAAGAGCTCTCTCCTTCTGTCTTTAGGCAGTGGGGCCCGCACGTTAAGCGAGATGCATCACCCAAGCGTGTATTACGCACTCCTGCTGGAGTTAGGGCTCTCGGAAGCTAAATCCTTATCAGCGTTAACCACGAATCCACTATCGGTGCTTAGAAGTGCTGGACTCAGCCCTAATGTATGAGGCGCTCCTTGCAGTGGCTGTGCTGGCCCTAGCGGCCTCGGTGCTAGCTCTATTCTATGTTAGGGTAACGCATAGGAAGCTTAGGCTTATTTCAGATAGTCTTAACTCGAGGACAGTGAGGCAGGTGATCAGGGGGCTTGAGGCGCGGACGAAGCCTAGGAGGAGGTACATTATTGTGAGGTTCGTGGGGTTGAACGATAACCTAGATTGCAGGAAACTCCAGGAGTACGTAGATGAAGCATTCATAGAGTTGTACGGAAAGCTGAATTATTCTAAGGCATCGCCTAAAGTGCTCTACCTAGACACGAACTCGTCTAGGGCTATAATCAGGGTGCGGGCGCAACATAAGTGGAAGGTGTTAACAGCTCTCGCGGTCCTGGAGAGAAAGGGTCTGGTTGCCTCACTAATTCCTGAAAGGACCACGGGAACCTACAAGAAGGCCAGAAAGTACTTAAAGACGCCTTGAGTCTAAGGATTATGATGCGGAGGTTCAGGGTTCTGTGAAACCACGCAGCCCTGAGGAGCGATATTCTCGATTCACATACTACGTAAACATAAAACAGTGTTGATCAGTTCGTCGCGAGATCCTCACCCTTCAGTCTGGAGCGGCGACATCATCACTTAACATAACGTCTACCACGTTTTTAAGCAGGCTGCATAGCGTGGCGTTTATGTGTCCAGTTGCCTCTTATTCCACGGTGTTAATGAGGGGTTCCTGGTGGGGGTGTTGAGGGGGATGGAGGAGTTCTCTCATGATTTGAACAGACGCTTGATCATTAGGGTGCTCTCAAGAACACTGTATAACGTTACATCGGGCCAGGCTGCGCAGAACCATCGAATGGTCTGGGAAAGGCTACTCAAGATATTCCTGCTCAGAGGACGTGATGCGGCTCTTCCCACACAAAAGCCTGACGGAGGGCTTCTTCATAAGCTATATGGAGGTGAAGCGATGATGGTTCTGACCCTATTAAAGATTGTTTAGAACTCGCTTCAGGTCATTTTTAAGTCTCAGACGTCACTATATATAGGGATTCACGTGACCGCGTCGACCGTAGACACAATGCCTCAAACGATGGGGTTAAGGAGGAAGGTCCTTGTTTCCAAGTTAGGTCTTGACGGCCACGATCGCGGGGCTAAAGTCGTAGCGAGGGCCTTACGAGACGCTGGCTTTGAAGTGGTTTATCTGGGGGTCCACAAGTCTCCGGAGGACGTTGTGGAGGCGGCTGTTGAGGAGGACGTCGCCGCGATCGGCATCTCGATACTCTCAGGCTCCCATCTAGAGCTAGTGGCTGACTTACTCAAACTTATGAGGGAGAGGGGGGTTCACATCCCGCTCGTCGTCGGCGGGATAATACCGCCGGAGGACTTGAACGAGCTTAAAAGGCTGGGGGTGTTCGACGTCTTCATGCCGGGCACGCCCTTAAGGAAGATAGTTGAGGTCTTCGAGAAGGCTTGTGGGGTGAGTAACGCGTGAAGCTCGATCACATAGGTATAGCGGTCAAGAGTCTTGAGGACTCTCTGAAATTCTATAGGGACGTGCTTGGTCTCGAGCTTGAAGGCGTTGAAGAAGTTCCTGAGGAGAATGTTAGGGTCGCCATGCTCAGAGTCGGCGATACGCATATAGAACTCCTTCAAGGAACCAGCCCAGACTCAGCCATCAGCAAGTTCATCGAGAAGAGGGGTGAGGGGATACATCACATAGCTGTTGGTGTGGAGGACGTTGACAGGGTTGTTGAGGATCTGAAGAGTAGGGGGGCTCTCCTAACTTACGATAAGGCTAAGTTAGTCTCTAAGGGTTCTAGGAAAATTAATTTCATACACCCTAAGTCGACAGGCGGTGTTCTGCTTGAGGTAGTTGAGAGGTTGGGTAGCCATGGATGACCTGAAGGACTTAAGAGAGCGTTTTAACGTGTGGGTTAAGGAGGTCTTGGAGCCCACCCTAAGGAAATCTCCTGAGGCGAAAGCACGCTTCCTCACCGAGGAGGGGCTGGAGGTCAAGGGCCTCTACACACCCCTAGATACTGAGGGCACTGGATGGAATTACGTTGATAAGCTAGGATTTCCGGGCTCATACCCATTTACACGCGGCGTGTACCCGACCATGTATAGAGGTAGGGCATGGACTATAAGGCAGTACGCTGGCTTCGGTTCAGCCGAGGACACTAACGAACGTTACAGGTACTTACTAAACATCGGTCAGACAGGCCTTAGCATGGCTTTCGACCTGCCGACCCAACTCGGCCTAGACCCAGACAACAAGTTAGCCTGGTATGAGGTGGGCAAGGTAGGGGTCTCGATGCCTTCGGTGAGGGAGATGGATTTAGTCTTTCAAGGCATACCTATGGATAAAATATCCACATCCATGACCATAAACGCAACGGCGATCGAAGTGCTCTCAATGTATGTCGCGGTGGCTGAGTCCAGGGGTGTTAGTAGGTCCTTGCTTAGGGGGACCGTGCAGAACGACATTCTGAAGGAGTACATAGCGAGGAATAATTACATATATCCGCCGAGGCCCTCCATGCGTTACGCGACCGACCTTATAATGTACGCCGCCAAGAACATACCGAAGTGGAATTCCATAAGTATTTCGGGGTATCATTTCGAGGAGGCTGGTGCCACCCCAGCAATGGAGGTGGCCTTCACGCTGGCCGACGCTATAGAGTATGTTAACTGGGTCATCGAGAGGGGGATGAACGTGGATGAGTTCGCAGGGCAATTATCGTTCTTCTTCGCGGCTAGAACCAACCTCTTCGAGCAGGTAGCTAAGTTCAGGGCTGCTAGGAGGATGTGGGCCAAAATCATGAAGGACAGATTTAATGCAAAGGATCCAAGATCTATGATGCTCAGATTCCACACACAAACTGCAGGGGTCCTGCTGACGGCGCAACAGCCGCTGGTCAACCTGATAAGGACTACACTCCAGGCGCTTGCCGCAGTTCTGGGAGGCACTCAGTCATTACACGTTAACTCATATGATGAGGCGCTCTCACTACCTACGGAGGAGTCCGTCAAGCTCTCGGTCAGGGTTCAGCAGGCCCTACTCTATGAGGCTGGGGTCGTAGACTCGGTGGATCCGCTTGGCGGTTCATACTACATAGAGTGGCTCACGGATCAGATAGAGGAGAGGGCATGGAGGATGATTGACGAGATAGATAGGCTCGGCGGTATGATTAAAGCGATAGAGCTCGGATACCCGCAGAGGGAGATAGCAAGGGCTTCTTACGAATGGCAATTGAAGGTTGAGAAGGGGGAGGTACCAATAATAGGTGTGAACACTTTAGTCGAGGAGGAAATGCCCAACGTGAAGATACTGAGGGTTGACCCTAAAGTCAGGGAGAGGGTGATCGTCAGGCTAGACCAGTTGAAGAGGGAGAGGGACCCTGTCAAAGTCAGGGGGTCTTTAGACAGCCTCAGGAAAGCTGCCGAGAAGGAGGATGTCAACATCTTCCCCTACATCTATGAAGCGATAAAGAGTAAGGCAACTCTAGGTGAGGTTTCACAGACGCTGAGGGAAGTCTGGGGAGAGTGGAGGGCTCCAGAAGTCTATTGAAGCCAACGTATTAACGACCGTCGATAAACTTCAAGCAGTTGGTCGGAGGTGATTTCCTCGGAAAGCACTCGATACAGGATAGGACTTGATATCGTGCGTTTCAAAGGACATGCCAACGTGAGAGCAACACATGAAACTACTTTCGAGATAACTAAGGATCTCGAGCTAAGCCCTCGAGGGGACTGCATAATAGGGGTCGGCGCCGACAAGGCGCTGGCAGATCTGAACCGGGAGCTGAGGGAGATCATCAGAAGTAAGGACTCCCTAGTCGTCATATTGATAATTGATGAGCTCGGGAAACGTGACGTAGTGCTGGGTTCAGGAGACCTGCAACTTGAGTTAAGTGATGGGAGAAGGCTGATAGTACGGAAGTCCTCATACGTTAACTCAAGCACTCTAGCCATCAGAGCGACCAAGTCTGCGGCAGACCTTAACAGAGAGTTGATAGAGGACTTAAAACGCGGTGTTCATGCTGAAGCCTATATAATAGGCCTCACCACATACGGTTAGGGCTTCTTAAGGAAGGGCTTATAACTCCTTCATTATGGAGGGGGTTTCGGAGGTCTCCGCCACTTTGTCGAGGCCTAAGCTTGAGCTATTTATTTAAGCTTGGAGACCCCCATATTGTTGGCTGGGTTTAAGGTGACTTCAAGCGATATCTTTAAAGCTAGGAGGGAGGAGCTGGTTAGGGAGCTGGTTAGGGAGGGCATCCTCCGAAGCAAGGAGGTCATTGACGCTATGATTAAAGTTCCGAGGGAGGAGTTCGTTCCCCCGAGGTATAGAGACCTAGCTTACAGCGACACCCCATTACCCATAGGTTTCGGACAGACCATTAGCGCCCCGCACATGGTCGCTATAATGACTGAGGCGTTGAAGCCTTCTAAGGGGAACAAGGTCCTTGAAGTGGGTGCTGGCAGCGGATATCAGGCTGCTCTTATCGCCGAGATGGTTAAGCCGGAGGGCCATGTGTGGACTATCGAGATAGTGCCCGAGCTGGCGAGGTTCGCTGAAGACAACTTAAGGAGGACCGGCTACAGCGACTACGTGACCGTCCTGGTGGGCGATGGGAGTAAAGGTTATCCGGAGGCAGCTCCCTACGATAAGATAATAGTTACTGCCGCAGCACCGTCCATACCAACCCCCCTCGCCTCACAGCTCAGGGAGGGCGGCAGGATGGTGATCCCGGTTGGAACTGCTTACATGCAAGTGCTTAAGATAGTTGAGAAGATGGAGGGCTCTCTAAGTGTAGAGGATTCCATTCACTGCGTCTTCGTGCCTTTAGTGGGTGAGTACGGGTTTAAGAGATGGGGGGAGTCCTCAAGCATTTATTGAGCGACCGTAAAGCTTATAACCTTCGTGTCCTTCTAAGGTTGTGGCGGATTTGAGGTGTTCGCACTCGCTGGCTGGAAAGGGATAGGTAGAGATCTACGTGAAAGACGCGATGTCTTAGACGTCATGAAAACATTATTTTCCTCAAGTACGTATGTCGTGAGTAGCAGGTTAGGTGAGTAGTCGTATGCCTGAATTCAAAGTGATATTGTCGGATCCGGAGTCCGGGGAGCCGAAGCCCGTCCTAGTCAAAGTTGTGGGCTCTGATGAGCTCAGCTACGGCGAGGATCAGAAGAATGGCAGGGTTCTGACGGTATGTAGGATCAATCCCAAGACAAAGGACATGATTAACGCACCGCTAGGTGTGGCGACTCTCAGAATATGGAAGAACAAAGCCAATAAGGAGAAAGTCAGCTTGAGTGTGAGGCTGGTTGAGGACGCCTCCGTCCCGGAAGATACGGTAATCGTCCCCTCCGCATTCTTGGCTGAGAAGGTCGGGTCTGACACGTCTTTAGGGGAGGTCTTCAGGGCTAAGTCGTTCCAGCTCACCATCACCGGTGAGAAAGTTAACGCATTCATAGGTAAAAAGATAGGGGACACCATCACTGCCTCGGTTCTGGGTCTACCGGCAGAGTGGAAACTGCTCATCACCGGGGGCTCGGACAACTCAGGCTTTCCTATGATAGCGGCGCTGCAGGGAGGAGTTAAGAAGGCACTGCTGCTGTCGGAACCCCCGGGCTTCCATCCTAAAGACGATGGCGAGCGTAGGAGGAAGTACGTGAGAGGGAATACAATAACGGAGGAGATAGTTCAAATCAACACTAAATTAATCCGCTAAAACTACCTCCGCAGCCACCATGGATTCTTTGGACGCCCTGCAGTTGACTTTACCCCTCACGCTAACAACCCTCACGGGCAGGCTCTCCCTAACGTAGGGCGCATTGCATGTGGTGAAATACGGGCACTTCTTCTCACCGCAGTTAACGGGGGTGTAGACGAACTTAAGTCCCTCTAATGCAAGCCTCTTAGGGATCACCAAGACTACGGGTTTCTCCTCAACCTCGACGGTTGTTACGTACCCGTAGAGCCTGCAGGGGTTCCTAATGCCCGTGACCCTGATTACTTCGTAAAGGTGATTCGGCTTAAGCTTATCTACACACACAGCTCTGAACCTGCAACCAACGCATTCCTCAGACGGTTTACCGTGTATGAATACGTGGCCCTCCCTAGCCACTATGTGGTTAACCAGAGTTATCGTAGGCATTACCGTCACCCAACACTTCCATCCTCTCTTACCTTAAACATCTTTTAACAAAGCGATGCATTTAGGCAGTTACGAGAGCTTTAATCTATCACGCCCGTGACTCGGGCCAGTCTCTCTGCCGCCTCATACGTTAGGCCGCTTTCCCCGAGGATTGTATACCTATCTGGCCTTATTTTATGGGCTATTGATAGGGCGTTAATAACGTCAACGTCCTTAACCCCCAGCTCCTTCGCGGTTGTTGGTAGTCCTATCCTCTTGAGGACTTTCTTGATCTTACGCCATTTAAGCCCGTGGAGGTAGGACATCATTATGGTGCCGACCCCTACCTGCTCACCGTGGAGGGCTGGGTAGCCAGCAACTATGTCTAGAGCGTGGCTGAAGAGGTGTTCCGACCCGCTAGCCGGCCTGGTGCTGCCGGCTATGCACATAGCGACTGACGAGCTTATCAATCCCTCCACCACCACGCTGATCCCATCTGTCTCAGGCTTGGATATCATGTCCGCGTAGTTGATGATGTGTTTAGCTGAGAGCAGGGCGAGCTGTGCTGAATAACCTCCATAATATTCCCCCTTAAGCCTGTGGGACAGCCTCCAATCAAGAACTGCGGTGAACTTACCTATTAAGTCACCAGCACCTGCCTTGATCGCCCTGCCAGGTGCTGAGGCTATTAGCTCCAGATCCGCCACAACGGCCATAGGGGGTTTAGCCATCACTGAGGTCACGGACTCACCACCTCTAAGGGAGGCGAAGGGCGATGCTATCCCATCATGTGATGAGGTGGTTGGGACGCTTATGAAAGGCAAACCTAACCGTGTGGAAAGGCATTTGGCAATATCTATTGGCTTGCCCCCGCCCAGACCTACCACTACGTCCAGTTGGAGACGTCCTGAGGAGTCTGCAAGGCCGTTAACCTCGCTGACTGAAGGTCTGGAGACCTTGCTTACCTCATACTGGACATCACTGGAGGTCAGTATCTCGTCCACTACACGACCGACCAAACCCCACACGTTAGGGCCCGTGATTATCAGCACCCGCTTCCCTAATTTCAGCTCCTCAAGCACTTTAGGAATCTGCCAAACGACGTTCCTGCCGACCACTATCTTCTTAGGTAAGTCAATCACGTGAGGTTCCTTCTTCAACTCTTATACCTAAAGATAAACTTATATAGCGTGAGAATATATAGTTAATAGTGGACGGAGGCCGTTAATTTAAAAGACTTGACAGATAGATTTTGAGGTGAGGTGGATGAGCGTTTTGCACGGAACAACCACAGTAGGTCTTAGGTTGAGGGATTCGGTAGTGATAGCGGCGGATAAGAGAGCTAGTCAAGGATACTTTATCGCCCACAAGAGGGTCAGGAAGATTGTGAAGATAGATGATCACATAGTAATGTCCATAGCTGGGTTAGTCGCTGACGCGCAGATCCTTGCATCGCAACTCCAATACTTAGCTAGGAAGCACAGGTACGAGGAGGGGGCTCCAGTGCCTGTGAGAACCCTAGTCTCATATCTGGGGCTCCTGCTCAACGCATACAAATACTTTCCCTTCGAGGTTCAGCTGATTGTAGGCGGTTACGACACCGAGCCAAGACTCTACGCTGTCCAGTGGTTCGGTGACTACGTTGAGGAGAACTATACGGTCACCGGCTCGGGAAGTCCTGTAGCCGTCGGCCTAATAGAAAGCAGGTACTCGCCGGGTATGAGTGTTGATGAAGCCGTCAAGCTCGCCCTAGAGGCCATCAGGGCTTCGACAAGGAGGGATGTTTTCAGTGGTGAGGGCGTGGACGTTGCTGTGGTGAGGAGGGACGCAACGGAATTCCAGACCTTCAGCCTTTAAGAGGTATGATTCAAGTGACTTTAGTTGATAAAGTAAGAATGAAGATTTTAGAGGAGATATACAAGAACATACCGCCTGAGGCAGGTCTCACTAAGATAGAGTTTGAGGGGCCCGAGATAGCCATATACCTTAAGGACGTGAAGTCCGTCCTAGAGAAGGAGGAGCTGATAAAGTCCATAGCTAAGGTTATAAAGAAGAGGGTTGTCGTCAGGGTCGATGAGTCATCACGCAAAGACGTTGACGAGGTGCTGCAGATAGTACTCAATGAAGTGCCGCCCGACGCCGGCGTCACTAAAGATGACATCACCTTCGACGAGGTTCTGGGGGAGGTAGTCATTAAGTCCGTCAACCCTCTAATATTCTTTAAGGATAAACGTCAACTGTATAACAAGATCTTCATGGAGTCAGGGTGGAGGCCGCGCGTAGTGAGGAAGCCCCCCCTGCGGTCATCGATTCTGGAGTCAACTATAAAGTATTTGGTGACTCAGTCGGATCTAAGGAGGAGAATACTTAGAAGCATTGGCGATCGTATACATAGGGACACACTGTTTAAGGATCCTTACGTGAGGATGACGGCTCTAGGGGGGTTTCAGGAGGTCGGGCGGTCGTCAATACTTCTGGAGACGCAGGAGTCCAGAATCCTCTTGGACTTCGGGTATAACCCCTCAGCACCCGCGCTCAAGCAGTCAATGCCTAAGCTGGACATCCTTAATCTATCGCTAGAGGATATAGATGCGGTCGTGGTTACGCATGCCCATCTCGATCATTGCGGGCTAGTCCCCCTCCTCTTTAAGTTCGGCTATGACGGGCCGGTCTACGCCACAGAGGCTACTAGGGATCTTATGGTGCTGCTCCAGCTTGACCTGCTGGACATCTCGAGGCGTGAGGGGAGACCGCTGCCTTTCGACCTTCAGGACGTTCATAAGGCTTTGCTCCATACGATAACCCTCAAATACGGTGAAGTCACCGATATAGCGCCTGACATCAGGCTCACGTTCTACAGAGCAGGCCACATACTGGGTTCGGCTATAGCGCACCTACATATAGGGATAGGTCTTCATAACGTGGTCTACACCAGCGACTTCAAGTACGGCAAGACTAGACTGCTTGATGAGGCCCATACGGAGTTCCCCCGAGTAGATACTCTAATAATGGAGTCCACGTACGGGAATGCCACCCAGCTCCCGAGGGAGGAGGCGGAAGCCAAATTCATAGATCTGATTAACCGGACCCTCACTAGGAAGGGTAAGGTTCTGATACCGACGCTCGCCGTAGGCAGAGCTCAGGAGGTTTTGGCCATCATTGCGGCCGCTATGGATGAAAACAGGATTCCGGAGGTGCCCGTCTACGTTGAAGGCATGATAAATGAGGTGACCGCCATCCACACCGCGTATCCGGACCTGCTTTCGAGCGAATTGCGTAGTCTGATAAACGATGGCAGGAACCCGTTCCTCCATAAGTCGTTCAAAGTAGTTGATACGGGGAAAGCTAGGATGGAGATCATAGATTCGGACGAGCCCGCCGTGATACTCGCCACCTCAGGCATGCTCACCGGAGGCCCTGCCGTCGAGTACTTCAGAGCGATGGCCTCGGATCCTAAGAACTCCATAATATTCGTCAACTACCAGGTTGAGGGAACCTTAGGACGTAAGGTAAGAGACGGCGTGAAGAACATCAACCTAGTTGTGGAGGACAAGCTGGAGTCAGTGACCATCAACATGGAGGTCGACGCCGTAGAGGGTTTCTCGGGACACTCAGACCAGAATCAGCTACTAGCGTATCTGGAGAGTGTGTCACCGAAACCCAAGAAAGTGATACTGAACCACGGAGAGCCTGAAGCGACTAGCCGACTCTACACCCTGATAGAGGAGAGGAGGAGGAAGAATAAGACATTCCTACCACCAACTACCGAGCTCTACAAGCCTAGAGTGCTCGACTCACTAGCGCTGGTTGTGTGAGTTAAACGACTTATGGATCAGTTATACAGGCTACATGCCCTGTGAGGGGACTTTTAGGAGAGCTTCATGAGCAACTCTCGGCAGTTGTAGTTAGTAGCTTCTAAGGAGTCTTAGAATAAGTGAATGAGCTATATGAGGCCGTGGGAAGCGCAATACTGTATCACAGCTACAGCTACGCCTTAACTCACGACATTCAGTCCATGGACAAGGAGACTAAGGTGCTTAAAGAGGTTGACAAACTAGACGCGTTCGATGCCATCGGCTTCGTGGGAATCTTCCTCTCTACAGCCACGACCATGGAGCAGGTTTTAAGTGGGTCTGTGAGGTATTTCCGTGAGAAGATGCTGAGCCTACATATTCACATATACTGTAATCACTTGCAAAGAGGAGGTGCTTAAGCTCATATATAGAGTAGAGACTCTACTAAAATTTCTCGAAGAGGTGCTCGTCCATACCCCAGAGGAGTGAGGCATACAGGATTGTGTCCTCTATTGCGAGAGTGTTGATTAGACTATTGTCTATAAAACTCTTAACATAATCTTTTTAAACCCTATCTACCCCTAGTCTTTGGGGTATACCTTTATGAACTTTAAGGGAGAGATCCCAGCCATCTATGGTTGGGGTTCATACATTCCTGTTTACAGGATTAAACTCGACGAAATAGCTAGGGTGTGGGGTGATGAACCTGCCAGGGTCAAGAGCGGGCTACAGGTCGAGGAAATCTCGGTGAGGAGTCGAGATGAGGATCAGGTAGTCATCGCGGTAAACGCTGCCTGGAATGCCTTAAAAAGGGCTCCTGAGGTTAGCCCTAAAGACATAGGCGCTGTGTACGTTGGTTCTGAGTCTAAGCCCTACGCTGTGAAGCCAACAGCAACCATAGTTGCCGTTGCCGTAGGTGCACCGGTAACCATCAGAGCTGCTGATTACGAGTTCGCTTGTAAAGCCGGGACGGAGGCCGTCATATCCGTAATAGCTCAGGTAGCAAGCAGAATGATCAAGTACGGCTTGGCTATAGGCGCTGACACTTCTCAGTCATGGCCTGGTGATGTGTTAGAGTATACAGCAGGCGCGGGCGGATCAGCGTACATAATTGGGCCTAAATCCAATACCAGCGTTGCTTACTTTGAGAGTCAATACTCCGTCGCCACAGATACTCCTGACTTCTGGAGAAGAGATGAAATCAAATACCCTAGACACATGGGTAGGTTCACAGGAGAGCCAGCGTACTTCAAGCACATCACATTAGCCGCTAACGAGCTAATGAGCAGAGAGGGTCTTAAGCCAAGCGACTTCGATTATTTCGTGCCGCATCAACCAAATGGGACATTCCCTGTTAGAGTTGCTCTTAGGTTAGGCTTTAAGTTGGAGCAGGTTAAGCCGGGGCTCATATCACCATGGGTCGGGAACTTCTACTCCGGATCTTCATTAACTGGGTTATCGAGAGTGTTGGATAAGGCCAAGCCTGGTCAGAGGATATTGCTGGTCTCATTCGGATCTGGGGCCGGTGCTGACGCTTTCAGCATAGTGTCACAGGAAGCTATAGAAGAGAAGAAGAAGCTGGCACCAACAGTTGATGAGCAAATCAGCAGAAAGAAATATGTTGATTATTCAACGTATCTAAGGTTCTGGGATAAGATATATGGGGTGTAATCATGAGAGGGGACGTGGCTGTAATAGGGGTAGGCATGACTAAGTTTGATGAGCATTGGAATAAGCAACTAAGGGATCTCTTTGTTGAGGCGGCTCTAGAGGCTCTTGATGACGCACGCGTGGATCTTAAGGACGTTAAAGCGATGTTCATTGGTAATATGGGCTCAGGCATGTGGGTTGAGCAGGAGCATTTAGGTCCTTTGTTAGCTGACTACCTAGGGATTCCTGGAGTGCCATCCTTAAAGGTTGAGTCTGCGTGTGCGTCTTCAGGAATGGCATTTAGATTAGGGTTTATGTCTGTTGCAGCAGGTCTTCATGACATAGTCCTCGTGGGGGGTGTTGAGAAGATGAGTGATGTGACAACTGGTGAGTCTACACATCACTTAGCGACAGCAGCTGATAGAGAGTGGGAGGCATTCTACGGAGTGACGTTCCCAGGCCTCTTCGCCTTGATAGCCAGGAGGCATATGAAGCAGTACGGGACTACTAGAGAGCAACTGGCTAAAGTGGCTGTCAAGAACCATAAACACGGTTCCTATAATCCTAAGGCGCAGTATCAGAGAGCGATATCGATAGATGATGTCCTCAATTCACCTCTGGTAGCGGACCCGTTAAGGCTACTCGACAGCTCACCGATCAGCGATGGTGCGGCGGCCGTTATCATAGCGAGATCCGACATAGCAAGAAGGTTCACGGACACGCCGGTCTACGTACTGGGTAGCGGCACTGCAACTGACACGATAGCCCTCCACGACAGAGACGACATAACAATCCTAAGGTCTGTTGTGTTAGCAGCTAAAGAGGCCTACAGCATGGCTAAGGTGGAGCCTGAGGACGTGAACCTCGCTGAGGTGCATGACTGCTTCACAATAGCAGAGATCCTAGCCTACGAGGATCTGGGTTTTGTCAAAAAGGGTGAGGGTGGTAGGTTAATTGATGAGGGGATGACTGAATTAGGAGGTAAGATACCGGTGAACCCGAGCGGTGGCTTAAAGGCTAAAGGCCATCCAGTCGGTGCAACGGGGATCGCTCAAGTGGTGGAAGTGACATTGCAACTCCGCAATGAGGCTGGTAAGAGGCAAGTGTCTAACGCCGAGATAGGCTTAACGCACAATATCGGAGGTTCAGGCGCCTCATGTGTTGTCCATATTTTAGGGAGGAGTAGGAGGTGAGACGTATGAGTAACATGTCCGTGCCAAAGGCACCAAGGATATGGCAATTAGCTGAAAGGAGGTACAGATTAGTAGGTAGTAAGTGTTTAAAGTGTGGGAGGCTCTTCGTAGGATTAAGGAAGGTCTGCCCTCAATGCAAGAGTACGGAATTTGAGTACGTTGAGCTGAGTAGGAGAGGCAAGATATATTCATACACAGTCATTAGGGCCCCACCCATGGAGAGAGAGAAGTATGGCCCTTACATAATGGCTATAGTAGAGCTTGATGACGGCTGTAGACTAACTGCAGAGATCGTCGATTGCTCGTCGGAGGAGATCGACATAGGCACTGAGGTTGAAGCGACTTTCAGAAAAATTGGCGAGGAGAGCGAATCAGGCATAATATACTACGCCTGTAAGTTTAGGCCGGTGGTAAAGGGGGTGTGAAGTGTTTTGAAGAAACCTTTAGAGGGTGTTAGGATTATCGACTTGTCAAGAGTTCTAGCAGGACCTTACTGTACTATGATCTTAGCTGATTTAGGTGCTGAGGTGATTAAGGTTGAGAGGCCAGGAACTGGGGATGACTCAAGACATTTCACACCATTCATAAATAATCAAAGTGCCTATTTCATTAATATAAACAGAGGTAAGAAGAGTGTTGTAATAGATCTTAAGAAACCTAAAGGTAGAGAAATATTCTTAAGATTGGTGGAGAAAGCTGATGTGCTTGTAGAGAACTTCGCTCCCGGAACCATGGAGAAGTTAGGGTTAGGTTACGACGTGATTAACAAGGTCAATCCGAGAGTAATATACGCGTCTATATCAGGTTTCGGCCAGGAAGGTCCGTATAGAAATAAGACAGCTTACGACTTGATAGCGCAGGCTATGGGAGGCATAATGAGCATCACTGGGTGGCCTGAATCGCCACCGACCAGAGTGGGCACGGCCATAGGAGATATTCTAGGTGCTCTATACGCTACCATAGCTATCCTGGCCGCCTTAAAAGCTAGAGAGGTGACAGGGGTGGGAGAGAGGATAGATATAGCGATGGTTGACTGCGTTGTCCAGGCGTGTGAAGCCTACAACATGATGTGGTTGGTTGAAGGCAGAGTACCTACCAGAATAGGCAATAGGTATGAATTCATTTATCCGTACGATACCTTCAAAGCGAAGGACGGCTGGGTTGCTATAGGGGTTGGGAATAACGAAATGTGGAGCAGATTCTGCAAGGCCATAGGAAGGGACGACCTAATAAACCACGAGGACTTCAACACAAACATGAAGAGAGTTAAGAACCACGTTAAGGTGAAGGAGATAGTAGAAGAGTGGACATCAAAACTAACTACGAAGAAAATTGCTGAAATACTTGAGAGATATGAGATACCAGTCACACCAGTATACACTATGAAAGACGTATGGGGGGACGAACATATAGTCACACATAGAAAGATGTTAGTTAAGATAAATCAGCCAGAGATAGGTGAAATGCCGGTCGTTGGAACCCCTCTCAAGATGAAGAATCTAACCTCAGAGGTCGGAGGCCAGGCCCCGCTGTTAGGACAACATACTAAAGAAGTACTCACGACACTCTTAAACCTTAATGAAGATGAAATAAATAAGCTTGAGGAGGAGGAGGTTATATATTGTCGATAAGATATATAAAGCTAAATGTAAGATACTAAAGGGGTGTACTTGCTTTGAGTGCTAACCCCTTAAGTAAGTATACAACTGGATTGTTAGTGGTTTTAGTAGTTGTTGCGGGTGTTATGGGATATCTGGCTGGGTCTTCAGCCGCTCCAACAGCTACACTAACTGTAACGAAGTCTGAGACCCGTGTCGTGACGAACATCATAACGCAGACTCAAACACTCATCATTACAGGACCGACCACCCCTATAACGACGCCTAAGCCAACAACGCCCACACCAACAACACCCACATTTACACCTCCTGCGCTTTCAAAACCAGTAACATTGAGGATAGCGACACATAGCATGGGCTCCTCATGGTATATGATGGGGTCAGCCTTCGCGGCGGTGATTAAGGAGTACCTACCTTCGGGTTCCGTCATCGACGTGATGACAGGTCCTGGTACTATCGGGAACATACCGCTCGTATCAAAAGGGGACGCTGAGCTAGCTATAACTATGGATAGCTACGTGTTCTTTGCAAGAGAAGGGTTGCCACCTTACGAGACGCCTATCACAAACATAGCCATGGTTGTAAATAGGTTAAGTCCTTACTTCCTGCTGGTGGCTGTTCCTAGGGATTGGGCTTCAGCGAACAACGTAAGGACCTTCGATGACATTGCTCAAATGATTAAGAACGGTAAGAAAGTCGTCATAGTGACTAGTTCGGTAGGTGGTCTGGACGAGTACGCTACGAGGATCATGTTACAACTGTACGGACTGACTTACGATGACGTCAAGAGAGCTGGCGGCGATATAATCTTCGGCGCGACAGATGACTATAGGGTCGAGGTCTTCCGGCAGGGTCTAGCTCAGGTATTTAGTGATGTGTGCACGTATAATCATCCTACGTGGGAGTCGCTAACTGCCGGGACAGATATAATAGTCCTTCCGTTGAACGAAACTGTGAGGGAAGGATTTAAAAACTATGGTCTAACGCCCTATGTAGTTGAGAAAGGGACCTATAAGGGTGTGGATGCAGATATAAAGACCGTGGGTCTCTGGGCTTGCTTGGTAGCCAGCACGGAGGTGCCTAAGGAGGTCATCTATTATGTAACTAAGGCGTTAGTTGAAAACAAAGAGAAACTCACCGCTTTGTTCGCAGGTTTCAGTCGATTCGATGCAGAGCATGCATATGACTCGCCTGCACCCCTTCATGAAGGAGCGCAACTCTACTTTAGGTCTGTCGGCCTTTTAAAGGCAACCACCTAAATTTTCGTCCAAAAGAGGGTTTTTCAATATGAGTAATCACAAGCCCGGCGGGATCTTTAACTTAAACCAGATATTACTGGGTCAGGACTTTAACCTAAGGCGAGCCTCATTATACGTTACGGGATTAGTATGGACTACATTTCAATTGTATGCTACATACGTCGGTTTCGAGCTCACAAGACTTA
The DNA here is from genome assembly GCA_038727705.1 of Zestosphaera sp. NCBI lineage: Archaea > Thermoproteati > Thermoproteota > Thermoprotei > Desulfurococcales > Desulfurococcaceae > Zestosphaera > Zestosphaera sp. The sequence goes on from JAVYVJ010000001.1 coordinate 496,433, forward strand.
TGATAATCCACATAACGTTCGCTTTGATTTACACCTTTATCTACAAACATCTAAAAATACCTGTGGGTAGAGTAGTAGATGTAGTTTTGATAGCCCTTGTGATTGTTACCGGTGCTTACTTCCTCCAAATAGCTGACTTGATAAATGCCAGGATTCCCTACATCACTCCATTGAGTAACCAGGACCTAGTATTTGGGACTTTATTAATATTACTGGTTATCGAGGGCGTTAGGAGAGTGGCTGGGTTACCGTTAACTATATTCATATCCGTCATTGCTGTGTACGGTTTCTTAGGAAGATACATACCAGAGGTAGGACATAGGGTAAGTCCTCAGCTCGTTTTCGAGCAGATAGCTATCGGGACTGCAGGGATCTACGGTACACTACTCTTCATCTCAGCGACGTACGTCTTCTTGCTAGTAGTGTTTTCATCGCTCTTCAGCAGGACTGGGGTCGGGGATTTCTACATGAAGTTAGCCCTGGTGGGTGTAGGAAGAGCGAAAGGAGGTGGGGCTAAAGCGACGGTAGTTGCTAACGTCCTCTTCGGGACTATAACAGGTGCTTCGGTCACGGCGGTTCTAGCTACCGGGGTCTTCACAATTCCACTCATGATGCAACTAGGGTATAGAGCGAGCTTTGCCGGAGGTATAACAGCTCTCGCAGGGACCGGGGCGCAGATAATGCCTCCTATAATGGGTACAGCGGCATTCTTAATCGCTCAGGCCTTAGGCGTTAGCTACTGGGATGTGTGTGTAGCCGCTATAATCCCAGCGTTACTGTACTTCACAGCCATCTACATATACATAGATCTGATCGCTAAGAAGGAAGGACTCATGGGTGTTACCCAGAGATTAACTTGGAGAGAAACAGTCAAGGACGCCTACCTGCTAGTACCTCTCGCGGTTTTAGTTTACAGATTAGCGACAACACTCTCGGTGATAAGCGCCGTACTCGACTCCATAATCGCGTGCTTTATAATAGCAGTCATTAAGATAACTCTCGTAGATAGGAAGCCAAAGGATTTAATGAAGATCCTCAATGGACTGGCTGAAGCTCCTAAGGAGGCAATCACCGTGGCTAACGTTTTGGCGGGCGTAGGCGTGGTTGTCGGTATACTGTCGATAACGGGTTTAGGAAGCAAGTTAGTCATATTAATATCGAGCTTGTCGATGGGGTTTCTTTGGCTAACAGTAGCTCTTACCATGTTAGTCTGCTTATTGTTGGGGATGGGCATGCCGACGACGGCTGCTTATGTGCTAACGTCCTCCATAGCAGCTCCAATATTTATATTTGCCGGGTTTGACCGCATGGCAACTCATCTGTTCATATTCTTCTACGCCTGTTTATCAGCTATTACACCCCCAGTGGCGGTGTCGTCTTACGCGGGCGCCTCGCTCTCTAAAGCCTCAATAGGGGCAGTGAGTCTAGAGGCTCTTAAAGCCTCAGCACCTCTATACATAATCCCCTGGTACTTCCTGACATACAATGATATATTACACCCTAACAGCATTTTCGGGTTAATGCACATAGCTCAAGCCCTAGTAGGGATTGTAACTATAAGCATTGGAACAGCTGGTTATCTACGACGTAAGCTAAGCCTAGTGGAGAGGGCAACGTTCTTAAGTGTTTCAATACTCATGCTAATACCAAATACTGTGCTCAATCTCATCGGCGTTCTGATATTTGTGTCTCTGCTAGTTAAAGAGTTCCTCCTAAAACGTGAATCACGTCGAATAACCTAGTCCTTCGTTTAAAGACCTCAAGATCTTAAAGAAGACTGTTTCCTCCTTAACCCATTGACGTCATCAGTAGACTTAAATCATTGATCATACTAATAGTAATGGGGATACGTGGGTGCTCAACACTCAGTGTCTTGACGCAATATTCACGAGAACTAGTATTAGGAGGTTTAAACTCACTCCTATACCAGATGAAGTTATAATTAAGATCTTGGAGGCAGGCACTAGAGCCCCCACAGCTAGTGGTGGCGAGCAGTGGTTCTTCATGGTAATAGCTGATGAAGAGACCAGGAAGTCTGTGCATAGACTATTAAGGAGAGCTCACGAGATCTACGCTAGAGATTCCCTGTTAGAACCCTATTCAGAGGACTCTATAGTAAAGTGGATGAAGAGAATAGATGAAGGTATGTATTATGCACCACTCTATATAGCCGCCTTCCTAGATCTAAGGAAGAGAATACACAGGGATGAATATCTTCAATATGAGAGAGTGCTCGCGATACAGTCTCTCTCGGCAGCACTTCAGAATATGATTATATCGGCATGGCTCCTAGGGGTAGGTAGTGTGTGGCTTGGGGTACCCCTTCTACTTAAAGAAGAGTTCGACAGGCTACTTAACCCACCACAAGGGTGTGAACTTCAAGCTGTAATAGCGTTTGGATACCCGTCGGAGGAACCTAGGTTAAGGAAGAGGAAAAACATTAACGAAGTTGTAGTCTTTAAGCATGGACAGGAGCTTCATAGAGCTTAACACTAGATAATGTCAGGTTCTCGGTTCCTACGCATTATTGAGATTCGTAAGAACATTACGTACATCATCATGTAGACTCATACGTCATTTAGCTCTCATCCATGACGCATGGGAAACTGGTATCATGCTTAAACCTCTCTTCGCTACTAACTTGCAAGTACTGACGTTGTCTTCATGTACGTTAGTCAGAGGATTGAAGACCTATACTCAGGCAGGAGCTGGAGGGGAGGGACGCGGTGAGGGAGATCTACAAGCTGAGCGATGCTGAGGTGGACTTCCTCGTGAACACACCCGCAGGCGTGGGAATCCTCAAAGCAGGGAGGAACTAAAGACATTCACCACACTACATCAATAACTTAATCAACTATTAAGCCGTGGGTGAGGATAAGTTTCCCAGAATGTAGTGTCTAGAAGGGGATTGAGTTGGGCTTTCTGGTCAAGCGTGTTAAGGGGAAGCTATACGTCTACGAGTACGTCAGACTGCCTGACGGCAGGAAGGTCGAGCGATACATCAGTTCTTTAGAAGAACTGGTTAGGAGTTTTCAGGCCTCACAGCTCGTCGATGACTCGACGCAGGGGAGTTATCGACGCCTCACACCACGCATGCTTCGACGCATAGCCCAATACGTCGTCGATAACTTGATGGAGAGTCTAAGAGGACTGGTGGACCGGCCGGGATTTGAACCCGGGGCCTCTCGGATGCCAACCGAGCGCTCTTCCAGGCTGAGCTACCGGCCCACAATACATAGTTGTCCCCAATTTTTAAAACTTTCGCTTACCCGTCACCCACTTATACGTTTCAGGTTCAGGGGTCGCATGTCTTTGAATCTTGATGGTGTGGATGTATGACGTGGAGTGGCTCCATACCTCTAGGACTTGCCTTTAAACCTAGAAGGGAGTTAGGTCGGATTCTGAAGAAGGGACGTCCATCAGATTTAAAGGTGGGTGTTTTCCTGCCTATGCCGTACTCAGCCGCCGTTAACTCCGTCTTCATGCATTTAGCGTACTCCTACCTGAACAGTATTGAAGGCGTGCGTGCTTTTAGATACGTCTACGACGCTAAGGAGGACGTCGTTGAAGCTCTAGACCTCAACTTAAGCCCTAAGAAGCTAGATGTTTTGATGATATCGGCGTCATTTGAACTTGACTACCTTTACGTGGCGAGGGCCTTAGCAGGTTTGGGGATCCTCCCTGAGGGAGGTGAGGGGAGGCCCTTAATAATAGTGGGGGGTGTGGCGCCGACCGCCAATCCACTCCCGCTTGCCAGGATAGCGGACGCCGTTGTAGTGGGTGAGGCGGAACCTGTGTTTGATAGGGTGATTGATTGCATGGGTTCCGCCGATCCTCTGAGGAGGTTGAGTGAGGAGGAACATATCGTGACGTTCCCTCCTGAGGGTGTCAAGCGTAGGGCCATAGTCCACAATCTGGACGACGCCATCACTCCTGAGAGGCAAGTTCACCCGTTAGACGAGGAGCCGACCTACGGCCACGGCATCAGGGTCGAGGTCTCAAGGGGTTGCAGGAGATTCTGTGCGTTCTGCCTGGAGGGGCATGCAACATTCCCACTTAGGTGCAGATCGCTAGACAGGTTGAAGGGCTTAATCTCGAGAGGGCTGGAGACCTCGCCTAAGAGGAGGGTAGTGTTTTACTCGCTTTCCTTCTTCGACGTGCCGCACTCAGAGGAGTTGCTCAGGTGGCTGATTTCTGAAGGTGTGGAATATAGCATCCCTTCCTTAAGACCTGATTACCTATCGGAAAGCCGCATAGAGTTGGTTAGATGCGGCGGGCAGAACACTTTAACAGTGGCTCCTGAGACGCTGTTGCCCGACGTCTCATGCTCAATAGGTAAGTGCGTGAGTTCTGACCACCTTGAGTCCATATTGGATCACGCCGCCGCCAAGGGCTTTAGACACGTTAAGCTGTACCTAATCACGGGTTTTCCGTCGGAGGACGCCGAGCTAAGTGTTAGAGCAGTTGGAGACCTTATCAAGGGGTTCCTTAAGGGGAGGAGGGTTCCACCTAAATTCATTAGGTTAAGCATCAACCCGCTGATACCGAAGCCGTGGACGCCCTTCCAATACCTGCCTGCCTACCACGTGAAGCAACGGGAGAAGAACCTTGAGGTGTTTAGGAGGTATTTAAGCGGCAGGTTTGTCGAGATCGAGACCTACAGTGTGGAGTGGTCATTCGTTCAGGCCGTCATCGCGCTCGGCGATACCGCCGTCTCGGATCTCATAGTGGATTTAGGCATGAGGGGGGTGTCTTTAGGTTCCTTCAGGAGAGTAATCCGTGAATCAGGGTTAAGCAGACTGGCGTACATCATGAAAGGCTGGAGCGAACCTCCTTGGATGAAATATCTTGACTTAGGCATCGATAGAAGGTACTTAGAAACTAGGTTCAGGATCTTAAACCCCAATCCCAGTCATGAATAGCGTGAGGTATGCTAACTTCCTAACTTCCTAAGTGATTACCTCTTCGCTAACCACTCAAGACATACTCTCCATACTTTATCTCCTGCGTAATGGATGTTCTCTATCGCCTTCCCTTTACGGATTTTCATGATTTCGTCGCCGCTTATGAGCGCCCTCCCCACGCATAAGGGGGTCTCCCTGGTGGGCCCCCACACAGAGACGACGTCACCCTTCTCAAAACTTGAGACGTGCGTTATGCCTGGCGCCATGACGTCGGCGCCGTTGAGAACGTACTTAACCGCACCCTCGTCAACGACTGCACTGTGGGTGCTCTCGAACCCAGACAACTTAATCAGGACTAGAGTCGGGATTTTACCACCGTCCTTAAGCTCTATCAACGCGGGAACCCCATTGAGGACTATTAATCTACTCACGTTCTTAGCGTCCTCCAGCTCCACAGCGAAGCCTGTGTCCAGCTCACCTAACCTCGCAAGCAGCTTCGGAAACTTGGACTCAAGGAGGGTGCTGAATTCCCTTACGTCCTTCTTTCTAAGGGCGTATCCCCTCATCTTCTCGCTCCAAGCATCACTGGCTCGGAAATATTTAAAACCAGTGCAGTATAAATCTAGGATCATAAGTGGTAGGTGTCGAGAGTGAGTGATGCGGCTCAACGTCTCCTGAACGAGAATGTAGGGAGGTTAATGCTGGTTAAGCTTAGGGGGAATAAGGTTTTGAGAGGGGTCTTAAGGAGCTTTGACCAGCATTTAAACATCGTTCTGGAGGATACGGAGGAGATTCTTGAGAACGGGGCCAGAAGGTTGGGCGTTGTGGTGATCAGAGGGGAGAACATAATATTCATGTCTCCTGTTTGAATGCTGTGGGTGAGCTCAGATGAAGGGAACTACGTCGATGGGTAGGAGAAGCAAGGGCAAGACACACATAAGGTGCAGGAGGTGCGGCAGACACTCATACAACGCGGCGAAGGGCTACTGCGCGGCCTGCGGCTTCGGGCGCTCGAAACGTGTCAAGAGATACTCGTGGGTTAGCAAGAAGGTCAACGGGGTGAGGATTAAGTGAATGGATGGGCCTACCCAACACAGCATGAAAGCACTCGTGCTTAACGCTTATAACCTCAGACCCACTAGTTGGTATTGGGATCTTTAAATCTCAAGGTGAGTACATACCGATGGGTTTGAAGAGAATAGTGCTTGACGTACTTAAACCCATTAAGGGTCCAACACTGATAACGCTCGCCAGAAATCTTGCCAGAGTCACCGGCGTGAAGGAAGTGTCAATAGTCGTTAGTGAGATGGACGTGGAGACCGTGAGTCTCGTGGTCACGGTGAACGGCAATAACATAAATTTCGAGGAGTTGGAGGGAACCTTAAGAGAGTTGGGCGCAGCCTTGCATAGTATCGATGAAGTGACCTTCGAATCGGAGGCGGTTAGGGAGATCAGGGAGGGCGTTGAGGATTAGTTAACGTGGTCAGATAACCCTCCCCGAAGGTGGTGTCCAGTCATGAGCGTTGAGCTACTGGTCGCTGTCGCTTTGAGTCAGTGGGTATCGTTAACGCTTGCCAGGTACGGCATCCCAAACATGGCGGTGTATGTCCTAGCAGGCATGCTCTTAGGCAGCATCGGTTACAGTCACTCCCAAATGACTGACGCGTTGATGCGGGTAGTCCTGCTGTTCCTCTTTTTCTACGCCGGAGTTAATGTGAACATGGATGCCGTTAGGAAGTATTTTAGGGAGGCCTCCCTACTGACCTCGTTAGGCGTGTCGCTTACTGCAGCCTTGGTGGCTACCCTCCTCACTTGCTTAGGCGTTGATCCAGTAGCATCTCTAATAGTTGGTGTGACATTAGCTAACACAGCCACCGAGGTGGCCGTCCTCATGCTGCATGAGTCACGAATAGACCTTGCCGAGCTCAGGAACTTGATTGTGGCAGCGTCCTTCATGGACGATCTGCTTCTAGTGGTCCTTGCTGCCTTGACGCAGAGCGCCGTGTTTAAGGCTCCGTTGGTGCATGGAGTAGTAACAGTAGTGGCGCACGTGGCCTTCCTCGCAATGTCATTCCTCTTACTCATCATAACACCTAAATTCATTGGCAGTTTGTCATGGGAGGGTTACGTGACATTCGCGTCCGCGTTAGCATTTACCACGGCTTTTGCGGCCAGCTCGCTCGGCATCTCTGAGTACTTCGGAATGTACGTCGCTGGACTAGCTTTGAGCGCACTTAAGCTTAAGAGCGATCCAACCCTCTCATACTCTACGAAGCTCTACAGTCTCTTAGATCACTTCACAACCATAGGTCAAGTTTTTCATAATGCCGTTCTTCTTCGTCGCTATAGGGACCTACCTGAACGCTGCGGCGTTCTTTAACTCCTACACACTCCTGCTGCTACCTGTTGCCTTCATTGGCAAGCTTCTCGGCTTCCTTATATACGCACGCGTGGCCACGGACTTAAGCCTTAGTGAGAGCCTCCTAGGCGTCTCGTGATGAACTCGAGAGGATCTATTGAAACGGTCTTATCCGTCGCCGCGCTTTCAAGTGGACTAATCTCCGGGGAACTCTTCCACGGGGTTGTAGCGCTGACGGTATTATCTTCCATAATGATACCCCTCATGATTAGGTTAATAATTAACGTGAGATCCATTTATTAGCAAGTTCTTATTAAGTTGTATCGGTCACTATTTAGGGGAACCACAATTTCCTGTGGAGTGAGTAGAGTTGAGCAGCGGTGCGAGAGACATAGTGACTGAGACCCTGATAAGGTCTGAGAGCACGGTCTTTATGAATAGGGAGGTACTTAGATCTGACTATATCCCCGAGTACCTCCCTCACAGGGAGGAGCAGATCAGGAAGTTGACCGAGGTTCTCTCACCCTTGCTGAAGGGTGAGAGACCCAGCAATGTCTTCATCTACGGCCTTACGGGGACAGGGAAGACGGCGGTCGTGAAGTACGTGTTGAAGAGGATTGACGAGTACGCCAGGAGGGTGGGTAACAATAAGTTCCTTCCAGTCTATATAAACTGCAGGCATGAAAGCACGACATATAGGGTCCTCTCAACCCTGGTTGAGTCGCTTGGCGGCAAGGTCCCCTTCACAGGACTCTCCACGGCAGAGGTCTTCAGGAGGCTTAAGACCAGAATAAACATGACGGGAAGGATAGTGGTCATAGTTCTTGACGAGGTGGATGCCATGGTTAAGAGGGTTGGTGATGAGATCCTCTACAGACTCACTAGAGTGAATGAAGAGCTCGATAAGGGTAAGGTCTCAGTAATAGGGATAACCAACGACGTTCGCTTTAGGGAAGGCCTGGATCCTAGGGTAAGGTCAAGCCTTAGTGAGGAGGAGATACTTTTCCCGCCATACGACGCTTTGCAACTCTCGGACATCCTGAAGGATAGGGCGTCTAAAGCATTTAAGTCCGGAGTGATTGCCGAGGGCGTGATTGATTACTGCGCGTCCATAGCCGCTAAGGAGCACGGTGACGCCAGAAGGGCTCTGGATCTACTCAGGGTTGCCGGTGAGGTCGCCGAGAGGTCGGGCGATGGCGTTGTTAGAATAGAGCATGTGAAGGTCGCTAGGGAGGAGCTGGAGAACGACATGGTCTCAGCTGTCGTGAGGACGCTGCCCCAACACAGCAAGATGGTTCTGCTATCCATAGCCCTAGCTGGGGGAAGGTTCAGCAGCACTGGAGATCTCTACATAAAATACCGTGAGATCACCAGGTCTTTGGGTCTTGAGCCCGTTACCCAGCGCAGGGTCTCCGATATAGTGAGTGAGTTGGAGATGGCTGGTCTAGTCATAGCTAAGGTGGTCAATAGAGGCAGGTATGGTAAAACTAAGGAGGTTGAGCTAGCGGTCGACCGCAATATAATAGTGAAGTCCTTGAAGGACGATGTTAAGGTGATTACGAAGTAACTCGTGGTGAGTGCGTTAGGAAGGCGTGCTGGTCGTGGAGGCCGATCTAATAACTGCAGGAGTTGACGACGGCTTCTTCCCGCAGGAGTTCAAGGGATTAAAGCTGAAAACCGTGTTGGCAGGGGTATTATGCGTTGGCAGGATCCCTAAGTCCGTTAGGATAGACACTATAACGGTGGATGGGGATGATGGAACCGCTAAAGCAGAAGCACTTGTGGAGTGGCTTGAGAGGGACCTCAACGTTGAGGCAGTCGACACACTCTTTCTCGACGGGGTCACCGTAGCAGGGTTTAACTACGTGGATCCCTTAGAACTCCACAACAATTTGCGTGTGCCGGTCGCGGTCATATTCAAGACTGAGCTGAAGCTGGATAGGATTAGGAAGGCGTTGATGAATCACTTCACCGACTGGAGGAGGAGGTTCGATTTAATCAAGGATAACTACACAAAATCCTGTGAAGTAGTGACCCTTAAGAGAAAGTTAAGGATCACGCCATACGGCCTAGGCCTCAACGAGACCGCTAGGATAGTAGTGAGGCTACAGCATCTATCAGCTATTCCAGAGCCCTTGAGAGTTGCGGATTTAGTGGCGTCGGAACTAACCAAGGGAACCAAACTCCTGGAGGTTCTGAAGTCACGCGCTTCAAGGTGATTTCCCTAGATGCGTAAATAACCCTCGTCAAGGAATCGGCAGACCTATGCCCTTAAGCACCATCCTTGCTGCAACAAACCAAAGCGTAACAGCGAACCCCTTCTTAAGTGTGCCGGTCTTAGTTTTCCTAGCTACTGACGCACCGACCTGAGCCCCTATGATTAAGGAGGGCGCTAGCAGAACCAGAAGCTGCAGATCCACATTGCCCAGAGTGTGATGCGTTAGCGCTGACGTTATGGAGGTTAAGGTGATTGCCATAGACGACGTAGCTACTGCATAGTGGATGGTGACCCCCAGCGAGGTGAGTAGCGGGACGTTCACCACCCCGCCCCCGATGCCGAGTAGTCCAGCCATGAGTCCTGCAAGGGAGCCGCCTAAGGACAAGATCGCGTAATTCCTTAGGCTCCACTTTAACCCGTTCCCATCCAAATCGCTTCTACCTCCTCTGTTTAGGTATACTCTCGCTCCAACGAAGATGAGCAGCAGTCCGAACAATACTCTAAGTGTGTTTGCGTCCAGCAGGCTGGTCAGTTGCGCGCCGAGGTACGCCGTTATGATGGCGGTCGCAGATAGGAGGAGTCCTGCTCTGTAAATTACATACCTATATCTCGAGTATGCTAGGGTTGATGAGAGCATGTTAAAGAATATGGCGCTTGCTGAAGTGCCTACAGCCACTTTCATGTCGACTCCAGCGATGTTCAGCAGTGGAACTAGCAGGAACCCACCGCCGAGTCCAAACATCGAGCCCAGCACGCCTGCCGCAAACCCCACCAATGGAGCTAGAAAGAGCAACACTGTTCAACCCTCAACCGGAGCTAGTGCGTCTCAACCATCCTCTTTAATGCGTTGATTAACGCATGAACGCTCTTGCCGTACGTTGCTGGGTTCTGCCCTGTTCCGATTCTGACGTAGCCGGGAAGCTCGAAGCACTCGCCAGGGTTGATCAAGATGCTGTATTCTTTGAACAGCTTGTAGGATACTGCTAAGGTGTCGTTGCTCCACGGTATCCTGGCTAAGAGGTATGCCCCGGCCTCAGGCCAGTATGGATCGATCACGCCTCCTAAGGCGAGCACTCCCTTAAGAACCTCTAGGTTAGTCCTCACCATACTTCTTGCCCTCTCCCTGAGCCTCTTGACGTTGCCTGATTCAAGTATGATCGACGCTATGTAGGCGCTCAATACTGAGGGCGCTATTGACGTGTAGTCCTTCACGCCCCACACTCTATTCACCACCCTCTTATCACCTGCTACCCACCCTATCCTTAAGCCGGGCAGTCCATACACTTTAGAAAGACCTGACACCGACAGAGCGTGCTCGACGCCCGCGACCTCCAATATGCTTGGCCTATCGGCATGCAGCTCAGACCCCCAGTACACCTCATCAAATACCAACAGCGTTCCAACGTTCTCGGATTCCCGCGCGAGCTCGCTCAACTCAGCCTCGCTCATGGCGGTTCCTGTAGGGTTGTTAGGGTCGTTCACGAAGAGAGCCTTAGGTCTGTACTTCCTCATCAGGTCGAGAGCGTCTTCTAGGGGGAATCTCCAGCTAGGTGGTTTTCTCCATAACGGTATAGAGCGGGCCCCTACCCATCTGAGTAGCCCGGGGATCTGCATGTAGTTGGGCATGTCGACTAGGACCGTGTCACCCGGCTTAACCGCGCTCAGCAAGCTAGTCAGGTTAGCTTCGGCAGAGCCGTTAGTAACCACCACACCTTCAGCACCTACAGCACCGCCATACAGCTCAGAGATTCTCCCCCTAATGCTGGGGGAGCCTTTAGTCCACCCATAGCCCACCTCAAGACCCGAGATCTTGCTCAAGTCAACACCGTACTCACTAAGCTCACCAACCGTCAGCGGATGTACACCGCTATCACTGAGCAGGACCTTAGCCGACGTCTCGTGGAGGCTCTGCCACCTCTCAAGACAGAAGCATGGCAACCCCTCCACCACCTCGCCGAACAGCTCATTTACTAACTCATCAGGAACGCTACAATCCATCACAACACCACCACGCAACACCTCATGTGACGATCCGCCAGCATGGACACCCGCAATCAAAACCTGCGAAACCATAATAAGCGTAAGTCGAGTTTAAGGCCCGTAATTCTTTTTAATACCGAACACCCCTAATATCTCTTGGTGCGGGGGTGCCCGAGCCAGGTCAAAGGGGTCAGGCTTAGGCCCTGATGGCGCAGGCCTGCGTGGGTTCGAATCCCACCCCCCGCACTAATTTACTGGTAAAATTACAAATACTTGTGAGCTGTTGTTTTTGTTGATGGTTGTGACGAAGCCTGATAGGGGTAAGACGCGTACGATTAAGGATCGCGCTATTTATGTTTATCTGCCTTCGCTTGAGATGGAATCGCTAAAGAAACAGACAAAGAGCCCAGAGAAGTGAACAAAGCACTAATGACCTTCGGACAATACCTAGCATCACAATTCTCTAAACTAATTCACCATAAAACATACACCCCTAATAAGCGGTTAATTATGGAACAAACAAAGGTGCATATTTGTTGTCTCAGCAACAATACAAACCTGTATAACATTAAATGAAAACATTCGCAAAACGCCAGTCTTCTGGCCATTTTTAATGTCCTAAATTATCATCGCCTCACCTTAATGAAATGACATAAAAACATGCCTGCGCACGTTTGCTCTTAGCAGCGACTAAACGAATGAGGCTTGCACGTTTTAGGGGCTATTCTTGAAGTAGAAGCTCCTTGGTATTCAGGATTTACTTTTCCGTGTTTTTCTTTGAGGGTTCCGGTGATTTTACGCCAGTCTTGGGCTATTTTTGGCCATAATTCGCTGGTCATTAGCTGTTTTGTTACGTATTCTTTTAGTGGTTTTTTCCCGTTTAATTTTTCTTTGTCATCACTCGAAGCTTATGAAGCCTGCGCGTTTCAAGTATTGGAGCATATGGCCTACTTGATGGCGATCAAGGGATATTCCAAACTTTTCCAGATCTTCTAGGAGGGAGTCAACTGATATTTCGTCTTCTGGGCTCAGACAGGTGACAGCTAAATGTTCTGGATGGGCTTTGCAGTTTTGGTGAGGTATATACCCATCTTCTTGGGTGGGATTAGGGTTTGTTCTAGGCGGTAGCCGTATCTCTTGTAAAACCAGCTTTTAATGATTTCGGCTAATGCCATATAGGCGCCGAGGATTGCGGCTAATGCTATATAGAAGGTTGCTGGAGGCTTTACGAATCTGAAAATTTCCCCTAATGGTGTGTAGGGAATTATCAGCGTGAATGTTATTACTGCTATGGTGCTGAAAAGCAAGAGTCGACTTGGTTTGCTTTTCCAGAAGGGCGACTTCCTTGTCCTAATGGCGAAAATTACGAGAGTCTGTGAGGTTAGGGATTCAATGAACCAAGCAGTTTGGAACAGCGGCTCAGAAGCGTTAAAGATGAAAAGCATTATAAAGAACGTTATGAAGTCAAAAAGGGAGCTGACAGGCCCAAGGCACACCATAAACCGCCTAATAAACTGTATGTCCCACCTTTTAGGCTTCTCAATGTATTCTTGATCAACCTCGTCTGTAGGTATTGTTGATTGGGAAAAGTCGTAAAGAAGATTGTTAAGTAGTATTTGTATGGGCAACATCGGCAGAAAAGGCAGAAACAATGATGCGCCGGCAACGCTGAGCATGTTTCCAAAGTTTGAGCTTACACCCATCATAACATATTTCATGGTGTTGCCGAAGGCTTTCCTGCCCTCCAAAACCCCGTCGTGAAGCACCCGTAAATCGTTCCGCAAAAGAATTATGTCGGCAGACTCCTTTGCAACGTCAACAGCGTTTTCAACGGATATGCCGACATCCGCCGTTTTCAGCGAAGGTGCATCGTTTGTTCCATCACCTAAAAATCCAACGACATGCCCATTGCTTTTTAGAGCGTTTATTATTCTGTTTTTCTGGGATGGTGTAACCCTACAGAAAACGTTGGCCTCCTCAACAACTCTTGCAAGGGCATCATCATGCATCTGGGCAATTTCGCTTCCAGTTACAACCCTCTTTATGTCGAAGCCTAAGTACTCGCAAACCTTTCTTGTTACCAGCTCATTGTCGCCTGTGAGAATTTTCAATTCTATACTGGCGTTTTTAAGAAGCTGTAAGGCTTCTTTGGCTGTTTCCTTCGGCGGGTCGAGGAAAGCTATGAAGCCTAAAAACACCATTTCCGTTTCGTCGCCTGCCGTGTAAACGGTTTTGTCCTCCCTTAAACGCCTGTAGGCTACGGCTAAAACCCTGTAGCCCTCAGAGCTAAGCTCAAGATATTTTTGCTCGATATTTCTGCGCACTTCATCCGTTATTTCAGCTATAACCTCTCCAACCTCGTAATAGGAGCATATCTTAGCGATCTCTTCTGGAGCACCTTTAGTGATCATAAACCGTTGATTTTGATACTCGACAACCACGGAGAGACGTTTGCGGACAAAGTCAAAAGGAACCTCATCAACTTTCATATAACCCTTAACATCCACGTCCCTAAATCTTAGTATGGCCTCATCGAGGGGGCTTTTAATTCCAGTCTGGTGGTAGCTGTTGAGGTAGGAGTAAAGCAGAACCTTATCGTTTTCGTCGCCGTTAAGGTCCACGTGCAGGACAAGCTTTATCCTGTTTTCCGTTAGAGTTCCAGTTTTGTCCGTGCATAGGACATCCATGTTTCCGAAATTTTGTATGGCTGCTAATCGCTTGACTATGACACCCTTCTTAGCCATCGACACCGCTCCCTTAGAGAGGTTCACAGAGATGATCATTGGCAGAAGCTCCGGCGTCAAGCCCACAGCCAAAGCCACAGCGAAAAGAAGTGAATCAAGCACGCTTCTCATGTAAAGCGCGTTAATGAAAAACACAAAAAGAACAAGCAGAAAGGTTACCTGCATTATCATATAGCCAAAACTTCGAATGCCTCTTTGAAACTCTGTTTCAGGCTCCCTTTCCGCAAGTCTCTTGGCGATTTTTCCATACTCTGTATGGCTGCCGGTTTTTACGACAACGGCGGTTCCAGTCCCGCTCACAACGGAGGTGCCCATAAAAAGATAGTTGTCCCACTTCGTTATCGAAGGGTCGAAACTTTTCAGCTGTAAGCCCGTTTTCTCAACTGGGAAAGATTCGCCAGTCAATGCAGACTGGTTCACGAACAAGTCCTTCGCACTTATGACGCGAGCATCTGCAGGTACGATATCGCCTGCGGAAAGAAATATGATGTCTCCGGGAACTATCTCTGCAAGCCTAACTTCCTTTTTAACTCCGTCCCTCAAAACTGTGGCCGTTGTCGCCACCCTCTGCTTTAGCATTTCAGCTGCCCTTTCAGCCTTAGACTCCTGATAAAAGTCTAAGATCACGCTAAACAGCACTATAACAAATACAATAACTGTATTTACAACATCTCCAAAAAAGCTTGAAATCAACCCAGCGATAAGAAGAATTATTACCAACGGACTTTTAAAATGAAAGAGAAAATCAATAATAGCTGCTCTCCTCTTTTTTCTAACAAGCTCATTGTAACCAAAGTATTCAAGACGTCTTTCCACCTCCTCAGAGGAAAGCCCATTTAATGAGGTCTTTAAGCGTGAAAGGAGCTCTTCAACAGGCAATGTTAAAACTTCTTCATCGCTCGGCAGAGCCCAGCCTGAAACCTCGCCAACGCTTGACATTTCTAAATCCTGATCCATCATTATTCCCACCTGCATCCATATTCGCCGAATAACTCCAAACCTGGGCTCTTATATTCTTACAAACATAACCATTCATAAAATTCTTTCCACCAACCCACAGTTCTATCAGAAGACTATCAGAGAAAATTAGAAAGCCCTAAATACCAGGTTAGATAGTTTGGCTAGAGATATTTGTTTATGAACCTTTGGCGAGACATTCCATGCGGTGAAAAGCCTCCTGAAATCCTAAACATAATTATCGAAGTTATCAGTGGTTCAAGAGATAAATACGAGTATAATATTAAATGGGAAGCCTTTGCTTTAGACCACATAATACCTTCCTCGGTGGTTTTTCCTGTTGAGTATGGTTTTGTTCCGCAGACATGGTTTGACGATGAAGATCTGTTGGATATTATGGCGCTCAGTTATGAGCCTCTTGAAGTTGGCTACCTTGTGAAGGTTAGGTTGTAGGCGCATTAATAATTGAGGACGAGAAGGGCATAGACCCAAAAATATTGTCGGTGCTTGTAAATGACGCAAGGTTTGACGGCTACAAGGATATAAGCGACGTGCACTCCCACAAGCTTAGGGAAATCCAAGAATTTTTTGAAAGTTACAAGCGCCTAGAACCCCATAAGTTGGTCAAATTTTAAGGAGTGGAAAACGCCAAAGAAGCCATGAAAATCGCGAAATACGCCATCAGAAAATTCCAAGAACTGAAAAGTGAAAGCCAAGCAAACCGTTATTGAAGCACCAGGAATGATTTTGAACGCATTCCCGCAATCCTGAAAGTTCTTTTGTATTCGTTCTGTTAAGAGACACTAACAGACGTGTGGTGTTTGGTCTAGGTTTTAGACGAGTAGGGTGGCTATTATTCCGCTTAGGAAGATTCCGTCGAATGTTC
This sequence comes from Zestosphaera sp., assembly GCA_038727705.1. Taxonomy (NCBI): domain Archaea; kingdom Thermoproteati; phylum Thermoproteota; class Thermoprotei; order Desulfurococcales; family Desulfurococcaceae; genus Zestosphaera; species Zestosphaera sp. The sequence continues at coordinate 512,481 of JAVYVJ010000001.1, forward strand.
CTGCTCCGCCTATGCTTGCTATTTTTGCTCCGAGTTTTGGAATTTTATGCAGGTTGGTTATTTCTGCTCCTATCAGTAAGCCACTATGATGGGTGCGTTGGAGGGCAGAATGTAGGTTGCTAACGTTGCTGTTAATGGTGGGATGAAAGCTGGTGTGGCTATGCCCAGTCCTTGTAACTGGTTTGGCAAGCAAGTGTGTTACTGATGCAACAATTGCTATTCCAATTAAAGCGTAGAGTGTGGCTGATGGTAGCTTCCAGAGCAGGTAGAGAGATACTAACGTGGGAATTATTGCACCACCATGTTTATGGCGGCAAGTGTGGTTGTTTCTCCACACTCAAACTGTGGAATCCTAAAGATTATGCCGAAAAAGCTTACATAATCCTCTTTGACTATTGGAATCACAGCCTTAAGCTTCAACAATGGGATGTTCACATAACTTCCAAAAAAAGGTAGCCACCAAAATCGGCACGGTCACTTGCGAGCCGAAGCCAACTTGACGAAAAGCAAGACCTACAGCGTCAACGAAAACTAAGCCGACGACTAAAACAAGAAACAGCAATAAAATTATAAAAATGCCATAAGTATGAGGGCAATGAATGATTTTCTTACCCAATAATATATCCTCAATACAAATTAAACGTTCGAAAGGACCCATAATGTTGTTTCTCTGTCAAATTATAAGCCTATGCTGTTGATTACGCCGCCTGAGTTGCCATCAATGACTGGATTATCTTATTGCCTTTATGGTCGTATTGAGCGAACCATATCGGCGCATAAAGCAGTTCAGTTTCTGTAACATCCACATCTGTGTGAAGTTGTTGGATTATATGGTACTGTGCATGTGCCTTCTCTGATTGCAATTGGTCTGCAAGAGTTTTCGCCTGATATTTTGCTGCTTCTTCGCCTACGTCTCCGTTCAAAATTTTTACGCTTTTTGGAATTTTAGAAATATCAAACAGCATTCTCTCATGCAAGTTGATATTGATAGCTTCTTGGCTGATATTCGTTAAATGCTTTGACAGCTACAATGGCTATGTTGTAATTATTGTCCTTATGATAGGCTCTTTTTGCACCTGCTTGGCCGGGTCCCATCATAGTGCCAAGCATCACTCCTGCAAGAAGAGGCCCAGTTATTCCTATTCCACGTCTTCTGCCGCTCATCGCTGACCCCATAACGCCGAAAAGAGCTGCTGTTGCGGCAATTTCTCCAGCTTGGACTGCTATGCCACTAGCTATTACCGAAGTTCTTGCTGAAACTGAGACAATCCAGTATGGAGTAAAGCTTAAGTTCATTTCCTCCAGCCTTGATCCTTCGTAAAAGTGTCTATGCAGTAACCCTCTATCCAATAAGCTGCGAATTTCAGCAATCACCTTAGTCTTGTTCTGCAAGCTTAAGCAGAAGCATTGTCTGCTTATGTATGCCTCTCCACCCCTCGCTTCCCAATATTACGGCAGTTCCACAGTACTCACAACTTATGACCATCTCACCGAATTTCGGCGTAATTGGAGCACCGCAGTGAGGGCACCTAAGCGACTTAGCTTCTAAAGAGGCGATAACAGGCTTTGATGGTGCCTGCGGCATAGGTGAAGCAGGAATTCTAGTTCCACATTTGATACAGAATATTGCATCATCTGGAAGTTGTGCACCACATTTAGGACAATACAAAGACATCACGCTCACCTGTTAATAAGAGAACCATTCCCTAGATATATTTACGTTACGGTTACGTAACGCTTAAATGTCCCCATAAATGTAGTCTATAATGTACGCTCAGAAAAATAAGTTGACGATGGTGTCATTCACCCATTCGCTAGCCGAAAACTTACCCGACATCGACGCTCAAACTCTTGCAAAAATCCTCAGAAACGCCCCAATGATAAAGCTCAAACTTACCATAACAGAAGAGATTTTGAAAACCTATATGACCAACCTTTACCACTACATTGACGCTATGTACAGCATAATAGTCTCTTTGTTCCCAATGTGGACTTAAAAATTTTCAGAGTACTCAAACCTTGGGAGAAAATAGTTTTGCCATACACAGCACTTCGAATAGCTGGGGTGGTGGATCCTTCCGTGGACGTGCTAGAACTTGAACAAAAACTTGCAAGTACTCTACATTCTCTAAAGAGAATCCTCGACAAAGATTGGTCTGATTGGGAAGAAACTAAACCACCACCGCTCATTAAAGAGATCCCTTTACCTAAACCATTGTTAAAGCCGGAACTCATCATAAAGAAAGAAGTTTTAGAAACATTAAAAAAACGAAATTAAGCCTTTCATTGAAGAAATCGCAAATATATGCAATAAAGCAGAAGAAACCCTTTACACGATCTCAGCTGACCATCCAGAGATCCTAGAATTATGCGCACAATCCGCTAAAATCTTCAAAAATTTTTCAAACTCTAAACCTTCGGATCAGCGATTTGCATGTAGACCACAGCCGATAAAACCCAGAAATTTGACATAAAACTAGGGGTTCAGCGTTTCGATTGCCTTTTTAAACATCCCTTGTTTTACCGAAAAAGTTTATATCACCGAGACAGCGCTAAAAAGTCGTGACAAAGAAGATAGGAGATATAATTTACCAGTAAATTAATGCGTAAATCCTCCCCCGCACCAGCGCTTAAGTAGCGACATCTTTTAAATTTTAAACTTGGGTTTGATAGATATCTGGTGGTGCTTCAGGTGTTTGTAAAACCCCCTGCTAGGATCGAGGTGGGCATTATTGGCGGAAGTGGGCTGTACGATCCAGGGATGTTTGAGGATGTTAAGGAGCTTAAGATATACACGCCATATGGGAATCCCTCGGATAACGTGGTGACCGGTATCTATAGAGGTAGATCTGTTGCCTTTATCCCTAGGCATGGCAGGGGCCATAAGATACCGCCTCATAAAATCAACTACCGTGCTAACATCTGGGCCCTCAAATCGTTAGGGGTTAAGTGGATTGTGGCTGTATCAGCCGTGGGATCTCTTAGGGATGACTTCATGCCCGGAGATCTAGTTGCTCCTGACCAATTCATAGATATGACGAAGAGGAGGGAATACAGTTTCTTCGACGGGCCTGCGGTAGCCCATGTGAGCATGGCCGACCCATTCTGCCCGACACTTAGGTCCTTAATCACGTCAGTGGCTCAGTCCTTAAGCATAAGGATGCATCCTAGAGGAACTTACGTTTGTATAGAGGGTCCGAGATTTTCGTCCAGGGCTGAATCCAGGATCTGGAAGGATGTGTTCAAGGCCGACATCGTCGGCATGACTTTAATTCCTGAGATCAACCTAGCTAGGGAAGCTGAAATGCATTACGCCACGATAGCGTTGATAACAGATTACGATGTGTGGGCTGAGAAGCCCGTCACGGCTGAGGAGGTGGCTAGGGTGATGTCCGAGAACGTGGTGAAAGCCAAGAAGATACTGGCAGAGCTGATACCTAGGTTGCCCGGACCTGATGAAAAGGTGAGTTGTGGGTGCGAGACGAGCTTGAGAGACGCCCTGATTTAATTAATGAATTAGCTGGAACGTTAAGCAAAGAGAGAATCAATAGCTTAAGAGCCCACGCTTTAGTGATTGCCGGTTTTGTGCGAGACTCCAACAGGGTGATGGTCACCACATGCGATTCCTACGAGTCATCAGCTAGGTACACGGCGATGGTATTCTCGTCAATAGCCGGTAAGGAGGTTACGTACGTAGACCCTGAAGATCTAATGTATTACATAGCCCCCTACGATGAGGGCAGGGAGTCGAAGGTCCTGATTTACTCCTCGGAGGAAGGGTTGCAGACCCTTAGCATGCTGATAGACCAGCTAACGTGGACCGGCCACGAGATTCTACTGATTGCTCAGAAGCAGTTAAGTGAGGAGCTAAAGTACAGGTTGGGCGACAGTAAGCCGGTGAGTTTAGATTCAAGCGAGTGGTTGATTGACACGCATATAGTAGCGTCGCTTGCCGCAAGCGAGTTAGCTGAGGAGGGTTCAGTGCGTAAGTCAAGAATCATGAGTGAGCTGAACTCCATAGACGCTATCATGATTAAGGATCTCCTTCAATCATATAGCAACGTTTTAAAAGAATTGAAGATCTTCATCCAAAGGCCCTTCATAACGACTGCCAGCCCTTCAATGTGGGGAGTTGCGGAGGAGCTGGTCTACAATCACTTCGATAACACCTACTTAGTCCGTCCTGAGGCGGTATACAAGCACGTGAGTAGGGTGAATAGAGTGCTCGTGATATCCACGGATGTGGAGGAATACTCGCTAAAACAGGTGAGGGCTTTATCCATCACCCGCAATGCTGAGGTATTTCCTCTTTACGTTAGAACCGATCCTATAACCTCACCTATCTACGGATTATTGTTGATCAAGTTCCTCTGAGGGAATTGCTTGAGTAAGCTATTCATAATGGGTGCCTCAGGCAAACTAATGCGTCATATAGCGCTCGCACTAGTCGACTTACATCAGTTGATTCTACAGTGCAATAAAGGTTGTGAGGAGCTCGCAAGATTCCTGTTGGAGACCTGTGGGAGGAGTGAAGGTAAGGGTGTAAGTTTAGTAAAGCATGACTTCATCGTGGAGGGTGTTGAGAGTTTAGGAGATAAGATAGGTAATCTGACGAACGCGTTGGATGCAGTGATACTTGGGTTACCGGTCTTCAACCAGACCGGATTTCAGAACCTCAGTGAGGACACTGTTAGGAGGGTTATATACCTTAACGTAGTAGTCCCGTTAACCTTGTTGAAGGTGTTGAGCTCCTTCATGAGAGGGAGGGACTCCCTGATATTGTTGCTCACAGACCTTACCCCGATAAGAGGCTCCACGATATATGAAGGACTCACCCCTTCACTACCTACTATAGTGTCGTCCGCGGCTGTTCACGCGTTGATTAGGGAATCGAGAAACTACATTCCAGACAACATTAAGGTTATCGGGATAGCTCTTGACTGGGTTAGAGTGCCGTCGAAGAGAATGCCTGAGAGCGGCTTCAGGAACGCAGTGGATTTAGAGACCGTCACCGCGTTCGTGAGGAAAATCATAGCGGAACGCCCTCAAGAGTTGAGTGGGAAGATAGTTGAACTTAGCAATCGCTTTTAAATCCATTCGAATTCGTGAACCTATTCCTGTGGAGTCTCAGACGCGGGTTCTACTATCACTCAATCAACCCTTGTAAGCCTCATCATCAAAGTAATAACTTAACAAAACTTTAAATGCTTGCAGTAACTTCATTCGTGATATGAATGGAAGTAATGCCAGGCGTTGAGATAGTGGGTACATCATCAGCGCTTTACTTAAGGAAGTACAAAGCTTTGATTATAGCTGACGTACATATAGGATATGAGGATGAGCTAGCTTCTAAAGGAATTTACTTACCGCGCTTCCAGTTAAGGAGGACTTTAGATCTGATTGAGAGGCTTCTTAACGAATTGCAAGTCGATAGGCTGATTATTGCCGGGGACCTGAAACACAGTTTTGATAGATTAAACCATGCTGAGAGGAGAGAGTTAGCTAGCTTGTTCTCGCACGTCATCCCACGCGTGGAGGAGGTAATTGTTGTTAGAGGGAATCACGACAACTACCTCCCCATACTCAAGAGAAGGTTTGATTTTAAGCTGGAGGAGTCCTTCACCGTAGGGGAGTATTTGATAATTCACGGCCACAAGACGTTGCCTGAGGGTTCGGCGGGGGGTTGGGATTATCTTATCTTGGGGCATGAACATCCAAGTATAACGTTGAGGGATAGTGTAGGCAGACTCGGTAAGTTTCCGTGCTTCCTGGTAGGAAAGCTGAGGAGTGCTGGGAAGCCCTTCATAACTCTGCCGGCCACAGGGGCATATCAGACCGGCTCCAGGATAACTCTGACCCCGGACACCTACATATCACCGGTGCTGAAGCATGAGGCAGTGATCCACGAGATTAAGCCGATCATAGTTGACGAGGATGTAGGGGTCTTTGAACTTCCATCACTCATGGAGATCGCGGACTACATATTCTGACTAATGTGTGGTCCTGACGTAATTCTTTGAATAGGGAATAACCCTATTTAAAAGCCTAGGCCCGCTTTAAATTATTGGGTGTTTAAAAGTGGAGATTAGACCCATCATAAGAGTTGAGAATATTGTAGCGACAGCCACTCTCGACCAGAACCTGGACTTAGGTGCGGTAGCTAGGACCGTGTCAAACGTTGAGTACGACCCTGAGGAGTTCCCGGGACTTATCTACAGGCTGAGTAAGCCTAGGTTGACTGCACTCATATTTAACTCGGGTAAGATGGTGATTACAGGAGCTAAGAGCAAGAATCAGTTGATTGAAGGCTTCAAGAAGATAGTCAGGGCTTTCGTCAGGCACGGCATAATAATAGTTGGGAAGCCTAGGATACAGATACAGAACATAGTTGCATCAGCCAGCTTAGGTGTCGAAGTAGACCTTGAGAAAGCGGCGTTGCTGCTGCCCAATGTGATGTATGAGCCGGAGCAATTTCCAGGATTGATTCACAGGATGGATGAACCTAAGGTCGTCTTACTGATATTCAGTAGCGGTAAGATGGTAATAACGGGGGCTAAGGATGAGGACGAGGTAAATACGGCCGTCCACAGGATTTTCAGTAGACTTAAGGAGCTAGAGTGCGTTAGAGAAATAGCATCGAGTCTGTAGTAAACCTGTTTTGTACGTTCTGAGTACCGTATAGCTTTATTCGGTATTATGTCGCTTTGCTTAAAGTCAATAGAAGAAGCTGGTGATACACATGTTACTCAGAGTGAACTGCGATCTTCATCCTCGATCGAGTCCTAGGCTGCCCACCTCATCATCAGATATACATGGGATTACAGAGTAAAAAAGTTTAAATTAGTCTTTCTAATGTTGTTTAGGTGCGTTTAGTTGAGTCTGCTGAATGCGGTGCTTGAGGTTAAGGATCTGAAGGTGTACTACCGTACATTGGCAGGAGTTGTGAGGGCGGTTGACGGGGTCACGCTTACTGTTAGGGAGGGTGAGGTGATGGGTCTTGCGGGGGAGTCCGGGTGCGGTAAGTCTACGCTGGGTTACGCGCTACTTGGTCTGATTCCGCCTCCGGGGAGGATTGAAGGAGGCAACGTTGTCATTGACGGCAACGACATAACTAAGATGGGTGAGGGCGACCTAAGAAAGGTCAGATGGAGTAAGGTAAGCATGATTTTCCAGGGAGCGATGAATGTCCTTAACCCTGTTTACACCATCGAGAAGCAATTGACTGAGGTCTTAATGGTTCATAAAGGAATAACTCAAAAGGAGGCGATCGGCATTGCTGTGGACGCGTTGAAGGAGGTAGGCCTCAACCCAGAGTTGTTAAAAAGATATCCACACGAATTAAGCGGTGGTATGAAGCAGAGAGTTGTAATAGCTATGGCATTAATCCTCAAGCCCAGATTCGTGGTGGCCGATGAACCTACAACTGCGTTAGATGTTGTTATCCAGGCGCAGATAATGAACCTACTAAAGAAGATCAAGGCTGAAGAAAGATCGGCGATGATTTTCATAACTCACGACCTAAGCATAATCGCCGAGATCTCCGATAAGATAGCCATAATGTACGCAGGCAAGATAGTGGAGAATGGGCCTTCTGAGGAGATATTTAATGACTCTAAGCACCCGTACACTCAAGGACTGTTAAGGAGTATACCCAGGCTTAGATCTAAGGAGAAGATAACTTGGATCCCCGGGGTACCCCCGGATCTCAGAAGACCACCAACAGGGTGTAGGTTTAACCCAAGATGTCCCCACGTTATGGATATATGCAGACGTGAGGAACCGCCGACCGTTAAAGTTAACGAAGAGCATTACGTTACGTGCTGGTTACACGCGAGGAAATGAGGAATTCCTTTAATAACTTCTACTTTCTACCCCTCACAGACTTCATAAGCATTCGTTCAAAATGCATTAGGACTGAGTACATGATCATGACCGTTCCTGCCGACCATGAGGCTATGGTTGGTAAAAGCAGGTATGATCTGAGGGTCATGAGTAAACCACTTAAACATACTCTTAGTTCTGTGTCTTGATGAGGTACTATGAACAGATAGAAGTAGGTGGAATTGTTGACGAAATAGTTGAAGGTTGACTGGGTGACAACGCTGTGAGCTTCCCCGAAGCTGACGCCGTACGATATGTTAAGAGTGATTCCCTGAGTGCTCACCACGTTCAGTGAGACGTTCTTAAGATTGCCCGGTAAGGAGTAGTTACCCCAATACACAAACAAGGTCCTGAAGGCAGGCGTGTAAAGATCCCTGCAGTCCTCATAGAGTCTGAGCTCAGGGATCAACAATGCTAAGCCCAGCGCTAGCGATGTAAGCATCAGAGACAGACCCATCAATGTCACATACACTAACTTCATCTGCTTCGCCACAGTCTTTATAGCGCTAACATTTATTAGGGATTCAGTAAACTTATATTTTGAGGTGTGTAAAATGAAAAAATGTATGTCAATGTTCATAATACTAGCTATATTAGTATCGCTGACCTCTATGATGCCACTTCTGGCTCAACAGCAAACAGTAGGACCTGCGTCAGAGTCTATAACCTTTGTAAGGTATCCAGCAGTTCCAGACACCCTGGTCAGTGCATTTAAGAACGGTGAGATAGATGCATACATCTACGGTTTAAGAGGTACGCAGATGGACGCCTTTAAAGGAATAGAAGACATTATGTCCTACGTAACGGTGCCTGGAGGTCTTGTAGACCTAGTGCTCAACCCAGCACCCGTAAAGACTGTTGACCTTCCCGGCGATTACAGCAGAAAGACTGTTGAGGAGATTGCTTCAATGCTTAAAGTCCCTCCGAACGTCATTGTCCAATACTACTACGATGCAGATAAGAAGGTGACGTTCGTCGATCTGGCTGCCGATGGTGAGAAAATAAATCCGTTGGGCATCAAGGGGGTGAGGCAGGCAATTAACTACCTTGTTGACAGAGATTATATAATAAACTCCATCTACAAAGGCTTCGCATCTCCGATGCAAACATTCCTCTCCGGCTACGATCCGGACTATGCGCTGGTATCTGACATAGTGCTGAAATACGGCTTCAAGTATGAACCGCTCTATGCAAAGCAACTGATCACCAGCGAACTGACTGCCGCTGGCGCTTACCTGCAGGGGGGTAGGTGGTATTACGCAGGCAAGCCAGTAACACTAACCTTCATCATCAGACAAGAGGACGAGAGACTCGATATAGGTAGGCTGATTGCTGCGGCTCTTGAGGACATAGGCTTCACGATCAATAAAGTCGAGACTACTTTCGACGTGGCTCTCGGGATAGTTTACGATACAGACCCTGCTGAGTTCCAGTGGCACATCTACACTGAGGGTTGGGGTAAATCAGCGCCAGATAAGTATGACTCAGGAACCATTAATCAATTCTGCGCTCCCTGGGTTGGCTACATGCCTGGATGGCAGACCGAAGGCTGGTGGTGGTACAGGAACGACCTCATAGACGACCTCGGTTTAAAGATATACAACGGACAGTTCACAAGTCGTGAGGAAAGGAACGAGATGTACAGAACCGTTACTGAGAAATGTATTGATGACTCCATAAGGATATGGATAGTAACTAGGATGGACATACATCCAACGCTTAAGACCATGAAAGGTATCACAACGGATCTCGGCGCTGGGATGAGATCGCCCTTCAACACTAAAGGTGTCTACATCGAGAATAAGCCAAACCTAGTGTTTGGCACGTTGTGGGTCTACACCGCCAGGACTATATGGAACATCTACGGTGGTTTCACAGATGTTTACAGTGTCGATATTGAAAGAGCTACCTATGATGCCCTGATGTGGAATCACCCACACAACGGCCTGCCGATATCTATTAGGGCAAGTTATGAGGTTGAGACTGCCGGTCCTAATGGGAAGCTTTCCGTCCCCTCAGACGCCATATGGTGGGACGCCGGTCAAGGCAAGTGGGTGTACGCTAACACACTGGGAAGGACTAAGGCAACGAGCGTCGTTAAGTTTGACATGTCTAAGTATTTAGGCAGTAAATGGCACCACGGCCAGACAATCACCTGGGCTGACATACTCACTAGTTGGGCGCTATGGTTGGACATATGTTACAACAGTACTAAAGCAAATTACGAGACCGCGGTATCAGGACCTAATAAGGTAATCTTCGATCAATTTGTAGCCTTAAGAACCGTTGGTAACACGCTGGAGGTCTATGTCAACTACTGGCACTTTGAACCAGCATACATAGCATACTTCGCCACGTTAACCCCTATCAACCCAGCAGAGCTCCTCATTGTAGAGAACTACCTAGTCTTCGACGCGAAAAAGTATACGTTCTCAACGACGCTGTCAACTAAGACGGGCCTACCCGTACTGAACCCCGTCCCGTTCCCCGATCACGCTGACTCAATAAAGGATGTTGCGGACAGTTGGAGGACCGGCGGCTACGTACCAAGCAAGTACTTTACGTTACCTGACGGTAGAAGCCTGGTCAGCGATGCCGAGTGGAGTGGTAGATTGAATGCTCTGTCCTCGTGGATATCCTCACACAACCATGCTTGGATATCTCAAGGTCCGTTCTATCTCGACACCTTCGACAGGCTTGCTCAGAAGGCAGTCATCAAGGCATTCAGAGACCCCACGTATCCACTCGCGCCAAACTTTTGGAACTTGGGTGGTATAGTACCTCCGAAACTCACTAACATAATAGCCCCTGCATCGATAGAGATAGAAGGTAATGGAACCGTATCTGCCATGGTGCTTGGTGTGGGTCCATTTAACCTCAAGTACATATTGAGGGAAAAGGGCACAAATAAGATCTTGTCGGTTGGTATGGGTACTGAGGTAGGACCTGGGGTCTTTAACGTATTCATAGGGAAGGACGTTACGTCCAAATTCAGGGCCTACTATTACTACGAGTTGCTGTTGATAGCCACAAGCGAGGCTGCCGCAGTGATCGATACCGCAACAATTACATTCGAATCCATGCCATCGTTAGCGAAACTGGAGACAACCCTAAGGGATGCAATAAGCGATGTGTCTAAACAGACGCAGACCCAGATAGAGTCGCTAAGGGCGTCTCTATCACAAGCTCTAGGAACGATCGGTGAAAATCTGGTTTCGCAACTGTCTGACATAAATAAGAACATGGCATATCTGTTCAACGTTTCCACTTCTGTCATCAATACCAACGTCAACAGTCAGTTCACCACACTATCAGGTAGAGTGGACAGCGCGTTAAGCAGAGTAGCGACAGTGAGTAGTAAGGTAGATGACCTAAGTAGCACTGTACAGGGATTAGGTAGCACTGTAGGCACGTTATCAACATATGTAATGATAGTTCTGGTGTTATCCTTAGTTAACTTGTTGTTGACTGTAGTACTGTTTATCAGGAAAAAGTAAGAACCTAAATTGATTTTTAGTCATTTTGGAATACAAACCCTTTTATGACCAAATTCGATCCATAGACTAATCAATAGCATCCATCAGCCACCCGTCAAAATCAAGTTAACGTTAAACAGCGAAAATTTTTAAAGCGCCAGTGAAAGTAACTGTGGGTGTCGGATGGTTGGGAGTTGCTGGAATCCTGATACGTAGAGCGGTATTTCTATGCATAGCTCTTATACTAGCTGTATTCCTGACTGGGTTTATTCTGGGGATTACCGGATACGTGGACACTATAATCAATGCAATAATAAATGAGGAGGTGCGTGCTTATAGGCAGACCTTAATCATGTTACCACAGAAACCTAACGCCTCTGTGATTGATTCCTTGGTTAATCAGCGTAAGAGTGAGTTGATTTCCTACTGGGGTATGGATAAACCTTGGTACGCTAGGATAATACCCATGGCCCTGAACACCTTAATGCTTAACTTGGGTAAGACGCAGAGTCCTGAGGTCACCAACGTGGCTGGTCTCCAGCCTTATTCCCCAGTGGCCGACGTTATATCCTCCTGCCTCCCCCGAACCATATTCATGATAACATTTGCTGAAATCATTGTCATAGTTATCGCGTTGTTAATAGGACCGTTCGTGGTGTATAGGATAGGGTCGTTCGTAGATAGGGTTATAGTAGCTTACGCCGCCATCATGAATGCCTTTCCAGTATGGTGGGTGGGCATGTTAACCCTGCTGACGTTAGGCTACCAACTCAGAGTAGCGCCCAGACAATTCAGGCCGGTTATAAATGAGATAAATAAGTTCCTCAGTGGCGACCTCACGGCTTTTATTGGAATCCTAAATTATGTATGGCTTCCAATACTAACTATAGTGATAGTTTTACTAGGACCCTGGATATATAGCATCAGGGCCATGCTGATTAAAATAGTTAAGGAGGACTTCGTAACCGCCGCAGTGGCTAGAGGGCTTCCGGAGAAGCAAGTGCTGAGGAGGTACATTATAAGGCCATCAATATCGCCAATACTCACTAACGTCCTGTTAGGACTGGCAGGCACTTTAGGGGGCTATATAATCACTGAATCCGTGTTCGACTGGCCGGGCATGGGCACCCTGTACTACGCGGCCATAACCGGTGGCGATGCACCCACTATATTGGCTCTGACATACGTCTTCACCCTCGTTTATGTGGTTGCTCGATTCATACTCGAGATCCTCTACGTAGCTTTAGATCCGAGGGTGAGACTATGAGCCTTGCAAGCAAAGCATACGATTCTTGGGTCTGGTTGAGGAAGGAGATCCTGAGCCAGTCTGCCGGCAAGGTGGCATTCGCATTGCTGTTGGCGTTAGTAATTATCTCTGTCTATGCAGTCATCACTATGCCTCCCGATTATAACAGGTACTGGAATGTAGGGGTTTATTGGAGGCATAACCCTAAGAACGCACCACCTGAGTGGGTCTCTTCACTAGGCTATGCATGCGTTACACACAGAAGCTATGACCTAAGACTTGCAGAACCAGTCCAGGTAAGCGAGGGCGCGGGAAGGTTAGATATATCATATAACTTGACATACGATCTTGGAGTTAAAGACTACCCTCAGGGAGTTAAGGTAAGCGTCAACATAGGTGTGCCTCAGGGTGTCCGTAATCTAAGACTGGTCTTGAACTTGATAAAGCCTGACGGCGTTACCCTAAGGCGTCTGATAGACTACACTGCTGACTTCATAAACACCTCCGTGCTGAAGGTGGACTTCGACGAGCTTGGAGGGCTCACGTTAGCAATGCTTGAAGCCTACAGAGACTTGGTTTCCCGGATAGATATCAATGAGATCTCGCTCCGTCCCAGTAAGTACCTATTTGGAGCTTTAATCCTAACGGATAATAGGGAGGTTGCGGTGACACCTCTTCAGGGTAGGTATGTGTTCAACATACAACTCAGTTTCAGAGTTGATGGAGTATCATCACAGGACATCCTTAAGTATCTGAGAAGGTCTCAAACATTTCTAGTCGTGGTTGTAGGGACTTGCTATGGGATAATGGGCACAGACTATCAGGGTAGGGACTTAGCCGAGGGCCTATTCTACGGCTTCCCAATAGCTCTTGTTATAGGTCTTTTAGTAGCGCTGATTTCCTCGGCGATAGGAGTTATAGCGGGGCTCGTAAGCGGGTACTACGGTGGTTTCATAGACGAGCTCATACAGAGATTTGTAGATATCCTAGGATCGATACCCTTACTACCCATACTGATTCTTGTTGGTAAGTCTATCCAAGTGACCTACACCGGCGAGAATAAACCTCTTATTATGCTGGCAACCATATTCGCTGTGTTGATAGTGTTCAGCTGGGGTGGCTTAGCGATAGTCATAAGGTCTATGACCCTTAGCCTAAAGAGCGAGCTATATGTTGAGGCAGCTAAGGCTGTAGGCGCGAGTAATATGCGGATAATCTCCAAACACATACTGCCTCAGCTAGTACCCTACATAGCAGCCTCACTAGTGTATTCAACTCCTAATGCCATAATAACGGAGGCCGGTCTTTCGGTGCTGGGCATACAGCATGGCTTCCCAACGTGGGGTAATATACTGTCTGAAGCAAGACTAAACGGAACCATGGCCTATTGGTGGTGGATACTTCCCCCCGGATTCCTGATAGCCATAGTTTCACTCACATTCGTTTTGTTGGGTCTCTCACTGGAGAAGGTGGTAGAGCCCAGGTTGAAGAGGTGAATTAAGTGGTTGAGGTTAAGCTCAGAGTGGAGAACCTTAAGAAGTACTTCCCTATAAAGAGAAGTATAGTTGAAGTTTTAAGTGGTAAGCCTCCTAGGAGTGTTAAAGCTGTTGATGGGATAAGTTTCGAGATCGATGAAGGCGATATCTTCTGCCTAGTTGGGGAGTCCGGATGCGGTAAGACGACGACCGGCAGGTTAATAGCTAGGCTGATAGAGGTGTCAGGTGGGAAGGCACTTTATAAAGTCTCCGACGAGGTCAGGAAGTTAATGAGTCGGGAGGTGTTTGTTGACGGGACCTACGTCAGTTTGTTCGATAAATTGCCGGATAACGTCGATAAGTTACTGAAGCGTGATATACAGATAATATTTCAGGATCCTTACGGGTCGCTCAACCCCAGAATGACTATAGGGAGCATTCTTGAGGAGCCTCTGATAATACACTCCATAGGGTCGAGTAAGGAGGAGAGACAGGAGATAGTTTACAAGGCGCTGAGCGAGGTTAGACTTAGTCCTCCTGAGGAGTTCGTTGAGAGGTACCCGCACATGATATCGGGTGGTCAGAGGCAGAGGGTTGCGATAGCCAGGGCGATGATACTTAATCCCTCGCTGGTAGTAGCTGACGAGCCTGTCAGCATGCTTGATGTCTCCATAAGGGCTGAGATCCTTCAGTTGATGCTTGACTTAAAGAGCTCGAGGAATCTCTCCTACCTCTTCATAACTCACGACTTAGCCGTGGCTAACTACATATGTGGTAAAATAGCCGTCATGTATTTAGGCAAGATAGTTGAGACTGGACCTACGGACAGGGTGATTAACAACCCACGCCACCCATACACCATAGCGTTGGTCTCTGCGATACCGGAGCCAGACCCATCGAACCGCTTGAAGATTAGGGAAGTTCCGATTAAGGGTGAGATACCGAGTGCGGCTGCCATACCAAGTGGGTGCAGACTTCACCCAAGATGTCCTTACGCGACTGACGTATGCAGGACGCAGGAGCCGCCTATGGTCGAGGTCGAGTCTGGGCATTATGCATCGTGCTGGCTCCACGTAAAACAATAAAAGCCTTGGCCTTATCTTCATTTACGGGTCCATGTATTGATGCATCACTCACTTAAAGCAGGTATTGTAGGCTGGGGTGCCTACGTACCTACGTACAGAGTGAGGGCCAAGGACATAGCGCGTCAGTGGGGTTTTGACGAGAGATTGACTGACTCCATATGGATTGAAGAGAAGGCTGTGGCAGGATCTGACGAGGACACAGTGACGATGGGTTGGTATGCAGCCAGATCCGCTTTAGCCAGGGCTGGCGTGGATCCACAGGACGTCGGGGCAGTTTTTGTAGGCACTGAGTCAAAGCCCTACGCTGTCAAGCCATCCTCAACAATAATAGCTGACGCCCTTGGAATATCAACCAAGAAGCTCGCCACGGACCTCGAGTTTGCCTGCAGGGCTGGGAGTGAGGGAGTCAGGCTTGCAGTATCTCTAGTCATGAGCGGGACCGTAAAGTATGGGTTGGCTATAGGTTCTGACACAGCTCAAGCCAGTCCAGGCGACGTGTTAGAGTTGACGGCCTCCTCAGGCGCGGCAGCATACATCATCGGTAGTTCGGACGAGTCTGTGGCCGTCTTCGATGCCCTAGTCACTTATGTGACTGACACGCCGGACTTCTGGAGGAGGGAGGGCTCCAAGTACCCAGCACACGGTGAGGGATTCACTGGAGAGCCTGCATACTTCCACCACATAACCACAGCCGTCGAGATGCTCATGGAGGAGTCCGGTCTCAGGCCAAGCGACTTCAACTACGCCGTCTTCCACCAACCCAATGGTAAGTTCCCCCTTCAGGTGGGGAGGATGCTTGGATTTCAGAGGGAGAAGGTGCTTCCAGGGATAGTCACGCCGTGGATAGGCAACACCTACAACGCCTCAGCACTACTTGGGTTGGCCAAGGTACTCGAGATTGCTAAGCCGGGGGAGAGGATACTAGTCGCACCCTTCGGTTCAGGGGCCGGTGCCGATGCCATGAGTCTCAGCGTAACTGATAAGATAATTGACAAAGTTGGTAAGGCGCCGACTGTTGAGGAGCTCATCTCCAGGAAGAGATATATAACGTACGCCGAGTACGCTAAGTTTAGAAACCTGATTATCAGGAATGTTGGGTGATGCTGTTGAGGGCATATGTGTTAGGTAGTGGGGTTACTAAGGTGGACAGACACTACGAGAAGAGTTACCTGGATCTAGTTGACGAGGCTGTGGCAAAAGCCACCGCAGACGTGGGGTTAAACCTCTTCGATGTTGAGTACCTGATAGTGTCGTCAGCGCTGCCAGAACTTACCATCAATCAGGCAGATCCCTCAACCACAATAGCTCAGAACCTGGGTCTCAGTAAGGTTAAGACGCTAACTGTAAGCACGGGTGAGGTCTCCGGCGCCGCAGCCGTTGACTACGCCCTGACGCTTGTCAAGTCTGGAAGAGCCCGCAGGGTCTTGGTAGTTGGCTTCGAGAAAATGAGTGAGTACCCGTCTTGGATAATAAACAACGCCTACAGTAAGATCCTCGAGTATGAGGTTGAGGGTACTAGGAATGTGTCTCCACCCGACTATGCTGCCCTAATTATGAAGGAGTACATGAGGAGATACGGGGTGTCTAGGGAGGAGATAGTTAAGTGGTCTATTAAAATGCATGAGAATGCTGTTAGAAATCCGAACGCTCAGTTGCCCTTCACCATCACGCTTGACTCGCTAAGTAAGGCTTTAAGGGTGTCTGAACCCGTGACCATCCTTGACTCCCACCCGATAGGGGACGGCGCAGCAGCGTTGTTCGTAACCAATGATGAGTCTATAGGAAGGACCGGCTCAACGCCCGTTGAATTGGTGGACGTGGAGGCCGCCGTTAACGCTCCTCCATACCTCCGCGATGACGTAACCTACTTCACTGCAACTGCAACTGCATATGAGAAGCTCTCGAAGCGGCATAACCTCAAGATAGATCATAACGTGGCCCTCAACGTATACGACACGTACACCATATATGGTTTCCTTACGATTGAGGCTCTCGGACTCTCTGAGAGAGGGAGATCTCCTGAAGTCATAGGAAAGATGCCATACCTTAACGTGGGGGGAGGTCTGAAAGCGAGAGGCCATCCTATTGGTGCAACCCCGCTCTATCAGATACATGAGGTGTGTGAGCTATTTAATGGACGCAGTTGGGTTAAGTATGATGGAGATATTGCTTTAGTGCATTCGATGTCAGGTCCTGACAACAGCTCGTGGTTGATTTTGCTGAGGGGGTGGGGTTAATGAAACACTCGATATCTATATTTTGGCGTTCAAAAGATAACCACTACAGAGTTCTGCTGACGAAGTGCGATGACTGCGGCAGACTGTCCGTGCCCAAACGCATTAGATGCCCGTACTGCGGATCGCGCAACGTAAGGGTGTCTGAAGCCAGGGGCACTGGTGAGTTAATTAACTACGCAATCTCTTACTACAGGGTTGAGGGTCACGAACAGCACCTGCCCAGGATCATAGGCCTTGTGAGGCTTGACGAGGGACCTCTGATAGTGGGTGAGGTGGTCGACGCGGACCCGGCTGAGCTCACTATAGGCATGCGTGTAGAGGCCGTGTTAAGGAAATACTCAAGCGATGACCCTAATGGGTTAATATACTATGGGTTGAAGTTTATGCCTGTAATAAAAAAGGACTGAAAATGCTAATACACAATAAAGTAAATCCTTAAAAGCTTTAGCGACCCTTTAATTATGGTGAGATATCAACGGTTGATTACTTAAAGATGTTTGCTGGGAAGTCTGAGCTATTTAAAGCCTCTGACATTAGGGAGCTCCTTAAGCTTACTGAGGGGAGAGAAATAATAAGTTTTGGAGGGGGGTTACCGGATCCTCAAACATTCCCAAAGAATGAGCTAGCCGAGATAGCTCAGGAAGTCATCAATGAGCGCGGTGAGGCGGCACTGCAGTACGGACCTACTCCAGGAGTGACTGAATTCAGGAAAGAGTTGATGAACTTTCTGCGAAGGAAAGATGTGAGGATCAACAACAACGACGCCCTACTAGTCACCACAGGATCCCAGCAAGCCCTGGATCTAATAGGGAGGGCCTTCATAGAGCAGGGCGATACGATAGTGGTGGAGTTGCCTACGTACTTAGCGGCCTTAAACGCCTTCACGCCAGCACGCCCGCGAATCATAGGCATTCCTGTGGACGAGAATGGCATGCGTGTCGACCTCCTTGAGAAGGAGCTTAAGAAGGTGTATGCTGAGGGTAGGAATGTCAAGTTCATATATACGATACCAGTCGCGCATAACCCAGCCGGCGTCACGTTAAGTATAGAGAGGAAAAAGGCGCTTCTTGAACTAGCCTCCACATATGATATAGTAGTTATTGAGGACGACCCATACTCGTACTTTACCTACGAAAGCGGGGTTGACGTGACGCCTCTTAAGACGTTGGACGCTGAGGGTAGGGTCGTATACTTAGGCACGTTCAGTAAGATCCTCTCGCCGGGGTTAAGGATAGGATGGGTTCTAGGAGATCGTGTAGTCATCGATATGTTTGAAAGAATTAAGCAGGTCACGGATCTACACACCTCCACGCTCTCGCAACACATAGCTCTCGAGGCTATAAGAAGGGGCGTTGTTGAGAAGACCATAGAGAAGGCTAGGCAGGTCTATAGAGTCAAGAGGGATGTAATGCTTGATTCGCTTGCCGAATATATGCCTAAGAATACCTGGTGGCCTAAACCGGTAGGTGGGTTGTTCATTATGATATTCCTCCCATCTCTAGAGGTAAATACGAAGGACATGCTTGCTGAGGCTATCGCTAAGGGGGTTGCATACGTGCCTGGCGCCTCCTTCTTCGCCAACGGCGGTGGTTGGAATTCGATGCGGCTTAACTTTAGCTTCCCAACTCCAGACAAGATAGCTAAGGGAGTTAAGATAATAGGGGATCTAGCCAAGGAGAAGATTAAGACACCCTCAGGCCCTATAACGCCTGAAAGTTTCTATAGACCATCGAACTGACCTGCCAACCCCTGATACCCGTTTTTCATTTCACAGAGGCCTGCTTGTCTTCGCAGTTACAAGCCACCACCTACAAACCCACCTTAGGCATTAGAATAATAGCTGGCATCCTCAGACTTCTGGAGTGCTATATCACTTCGAATTTATCGGCGGGCCTAGATTCCTGAGGTTCACGGCGGCTCGTGGAGAGGGATTCGAGGGGCTGCTGTGAATCACTCTAGGGCGCCATAGAATAATCCAGGGCGGGGAACGTTTTACGAATTACTACATAATCATATTTACGCGGCAGGATCTGCTAGGTTATGATGATCCTTTCGAAGATCTCCAGGGTGCTTATGGCCTGGTTCAAGTCACTGACGAATCCTACTTGAGTGCTCAACATGTATTTACTCACTCTGTCAACGTAGGTCTTGCCGCGTTCCGGCCTGAAGTAGTTGGGCCTCATCAACTTAATCCTTGATGGAGTGCATTTAAAGCATACGTCCATCACAAAGACCCCCGGCGTCAGATAGATCCTCCCGCCGTCGTTAAGGACCTCCGTTATATCAATGTCTACATCACCCGCCATGATGAGTAGATCGACCCCCCTCTCCACATCCTCCACACTCTTCCTAAGCGGCAGACTTAGCTCACGCAGTTGTTTAACTCGATCTACGTCAAGACAAAGCACCTCAACATTTCTGTGATTTCTGGCGAGCAACCCCAAAACGTAGGCAGTGAATCCGCAACCGACTATGAGCGTCCTGCTGGATCTTCTCAACAACTTAGCCACCTCGTCAATGTAGCTGAACTCCATGTAGAGGGGCGTTAACTGCTGTAGATGACTCACCTCCATCCTTACCAAACATTCGGCGGGGACAACCGCGTACTCTGATGCAAGGCCGTCAAGATCCAGGCCAAGAACCCCTCTACGGGAGTACGGCACTACGCCGTACACCTCGCCAGGCATGACGTTACTTCCAATGCCAGGCTCAGTAACTCTCACAACGCCGAAGCTACCTAAAGTTAGCCCCGGCCTGATGTTCTTGAGTAAATTCCTGTTCTTGAATGGTGAGTAGATAAGGGAACTTAAGACTTTTACTAATGCACTTCCTGAAGGGATGGGTGGTATGGGGGCGCTTTCTAAAACTGCTTTGCCATTACTCCACTTAATGCATTTCAGTAAGACCCCACCAATATCCTTAACACCTAAAGTTTTTAAGTATCCTGCGTTGGCAGAATCGTGGAGGGAGTGTGTACTTCAAAAAGAGGGTGTCGCTGGTCAGCTTGATTAACTCGCCGAACGAGGTCGGTGAGGAGGAGATCGCTGAACTAATGAGGCAGGGGTTCAAAGAACTCCGCACGCTTGGGAAGCCAAATAAGATCCTCTTAATCTTCAGCCTAGTCTTAGAAGACCCTGTACATGGACATCAGAGGCTGGCACGCGTTTTAAGGAATGCCTGCAGAACTGAGTGCTACAGTTCTTTCTGGGTTAAATATCTCAACCTCTTCAGACCGACTTACTCACCGCTGTTGCTAATGAAAAATTTAGTGGAGGCTTCCTCGAACTCGGCGCTTGAGGAGTTGCTTGCTGAGCTTGTTAGGAGTCTCGAATGCGATGAGCTTCATGCTTTAAGATATGAAAGATACCTAGAGACAAACCCCTCGCTCATTAAACACTATATAAACACCGTTCTAACGCTGAAGAAGTGTGAGACGTTAATTCCAGATGCGCTGTCGTTGCTTAACGACTCTATACTATATGACATGCTGAAATATGAAGATGTTAAGGAGATACTCAGAGAGAATAAGTTAAAATTGGTGATTAAAAGGAAGGGCTCCACATATAGCGGTGTGGAAATCTACTGTAACGACATGAAGATAGATGCAGCGGACCTCAACATTTTAGGCTTCCTTAAACTACATCAACAAATGAATGCATCACAGGTAAGTCAGTAGGGTCTGGAGCCCCCTGAATGCAGGACCCTAACCACAATAGGGGTTAAGTCTTAAAAGAGCCCTCGCAGGACAGGGATTTTTTGAGGGGGACTTATGCCTGTGGACGTTATAGTGGTGACAGACGGATCATCGTTCGGCGAGGATGTAGTCAGGCTGGTCTGGGAGGTCGCTCAGAAGCTGTTTCATGAGTATGGGTTGGAGGTGTATGTGATTCCATACACTTCCAGAGAGTCTAGGGTGATGCTGCTAATCAATAACATCGAGTTCATGGTCTCCAGAAAACTAACTCACGAAGAGGTTGAGGATCTAATCCTGACGGCTTGTGAGGGTGATGGCAAGTTGAAGGACATGGCATTCATTGGGGCTGTAATCCCCGACGAAAACGAGTTCGGAAACGCACAGATAATACTCTGAGATAACGCGGTAACGCCAGGCGTAGATTTTAACCGATGCCGGCTTCTTTAACTATGTCGCAAACACTTAACTCTGCCCACGAGCCGTACCGACCCCTGACTTCAATACCTAGCTCTGCAAGCAACCTCACAGACGCTCCCTCGCCTCTCCTGCACACGACCCCGTACTTCTCTACGTAGGATCTAATGAACGACAGTCCTTTAACCTTAATACCTATTTTCCTCAGTTCCGAGATGCTCTTAGACAGTATCTCGCTCCTGGGCACCTCACGCTTCAGAGGCGTCAGGACATAGATAAGAACCTGCTTTGAGTTAGGATCCGTGGCAGGGTACTTAACCAATATCACGTGTGAGGAGATGAATCTTCTCTTCCCTAATGCATAGACCAACACCTCATAATCTCCGAACCCTTGTTCTATAGTACCAATTACCGCAGATATGTTGTATGGTACGTGCACGTAATCCTTCAATACTTCATCGTAAGAAACCCCCCTCAATCTGGTTAATAACAAGTCTTGAGGAATTGTACTAACTAGTTTTTCGTACTCTAGTATGGAACCCCCTTCAATCCTTATCTCTTTTTTGACAGGATCTATCCCCGCGATGTTTGCGTAGATGCGAGGGACTTCAAGCCTTCTTCTCAGAACCCTCATTACAGAACACCACCCATCTTTAGGGTGGTATAGGTTACCATATCTTTCAGGGAGGACATCATACCAGAAGTGATGCGTATCCTTAATACTGGGTGGGTATATCTTATCCTTAAGGATTTCCTCCTCGCCGAAGAGTATGTAGTTATAGATTACCCTCCTTGCCTCAAATCCTAGATTATTTATGCATTTAGGATCCCCCACATAAATAGGGATTCTATCTATGCATAGATCGCCCAAATTAAGGCCGTCCAGCGAACATGGTGTGTTAGGCCACGAAACTATCAGAGCGTTCTCAACGTCTGCAGTTAGGTTACTACTTAGAGAATCCCCTAGATATACGGTCTTAACTTTCCTCCTCAGATTCTTCCTCAGCACTCTCCTCTTCCTCTTCCCTTCTAATTACAATCCGCTTAATTTCATCAGCCATTAGGTGCGACTTTAAGTGATGTATCAGATCTTCTGCAGTGAAGAAGGCCGGCCCGCCCACGGAAGACCTTAGGGGCTCTGAATCCTTAGGACACACCTCGTCGATTTTAACGCACGCTGGACACACTAGGAGGTTGGTAGTCAGATCTACACATGTCTCCACTTGGAGACCTGCGACGTTGAAGGTGATTCTGCGCCACTTGGGCTCCCAAAAAAGGGACACTCACTACACCCCAATATTAACACTCACCAGGGAATATAACTAAGCTATACTGGAAGTCTCGTCATCCATGATCAGAGGATTATAGGTTTTTATGTCGGCATTGACGCCGCTTTTAAAGCGATCTTCATCAGATTGCAGATAAAGATAAGGCGTCGAGATAATTCCCACATCAGCTGAGTTGATGGGCTAAAGAGACGTGCTCTTTAGTGGGGTGTGGTATCCATGCTTGCCAAGCTTCCAAATAATAGCGTCTCGGATCAGGTCACTCCTATTGCTGTACGTCTCTCCAGCCACTATTTCATCTATCATATCTATGACGTCGCTTGGAAGTTTAACTGATATTACCTTATCACCTGACATATACACCCTTTTTATAAATAATACCAAGATTTTAAATATATCTTCCAATTATTATTAATAGAATTATGAAGTAGTATTCACTGAGGGCATGGCTCCTGCCCGACCGAGATCCATTTAAGTCTGGTTTTACCTATTTCATAGGTGAGTAGTTGGAGGACCCTGTAACAGCTGTTACTAAGCACTTAGTGATTAAGAGGCTGGCCGGTAATTCATTAATGATAATGGTGGCTAAGGAGTATTTTGTCGATGGTGTATCCCCCAGCACAATAAGTTATAAGTATAGAGTTTCTAAGTTTAGAGTCAGGGGCTATATCCAGAGGGTCACGGAGAAGATCAGAAACCCGTATCTGGCATCAAGCATAGTTAAGCAGGTGTTTCCTCTAATCCTTGAAGTAGAGCCTGCAGTGATTAAGGTTGGTGACAGATTCATATGTCTGCTCTGCGATCAGTCCTTCAACAATGAGGTGACTGCCGAGAACCATATAAGGAGGAAGCACGTAGATTATGTGGACGAAACGGTGAAGGAGATCATCAACGACTTCAGAAGCGCCCCTAGCGCCAACACCTCTAAGTAGGAGTTCCCGCCGAGGAAGCTTTATTTGCTGAGGTGTTTATGAATAGTGGGTATCAAGGGTGTGGTTCGCACACGTTGACTCCCCGCTAGGATCCAACATAAGGGTCCGAAGGAGATTCGTGATAGCGCACTCATACACGGAATCCGAACTCAAAGCCATACGTAACAAAGTCTCAGGCTTCCTCAACTTGAGGACTGTTGAGACTACGGGAGGGGACGTCAACATGATATACGACGTAGTAGCTGTAGATCCAGACGTAGCGGATTTAATAAGGGAGGGTGTGAACAACTTCGTGCTAGCAGAGATTGCTTAAACGATTGCAGACCACAAGTCCCTGAGCGTCGGGGTAGGACTTCCTGCATGCCTTACAATTATCATTTAAATATTGTATTGCTGTAATTAACTTGGTGATGGACCCATGAGTGACAGGAGAAGGAGAAGATCGTTCTTCGATGTGTTCGACGAACTGTTCAGGGAGCTGGAGGAGGAGATGAGGGAGTTTGTTGAGGAGAGTGAGAGACTGCTCAGAATGAGGCCTGAGGAGTTTGAAAGATTGCGTGAGAGGGGACTCGGACCGTACGTTTACGGGTACAGGATCTACGTAGGTCCCGACGGGAAGATCAAGGTGGATGAATTCGGCAATGTTAGACGGGAGGGCATCAAACCTAAGATAACTGAGGAGACAGAACCTCTCGCAGACGTCATTGATGAGGGAGATAAGGTAAGGGTAATTGTCGAGATGCCAGGAGTTGAGAAGGATAAAATCAAACTTAAAGCCGTGGGGAAGGAGTTGACTATCCAGGCAAGTGATGGCAAGAAATACTTTAAAAAAGTCGCCCTACCTGATGAGATAGACGTTAAGAGCGCTAAAGCTAACTATAAGAACGGGATATTAGAGGTGGAGTTTAAGAAGGTTAGAGGAGGCTCCGGGGAATTCGAGATTAAAGTTGAATGATCAGCATATTAAGTGGAATAGGTTTTATACTCTCTTTACCTCGCTCTTACCAGCGGGGTCTGAGAGTATTAATGTGAATGGGATCTCACCGTTCATCGCTCTAGTTACTTTTTTGACGAACTCACTGCACTGACTGCTCTCATTAAAGCACTCGGAAGGAGTGTTATCAAGAACTCTCTCCAGCACGCCTTCAACAGTTGTTATGTAGCCCTGTGACGCTGGGCCGGGACTTATCTCAATGCCTAGCTCAGGTATCTCTATATAGGCTGAGGAGGACTTCACAACGAGGGCTTTCAGGTCATTCGAGCTCTCCACTCGAAAGACGATATTCACGGCGTCCCTGCTCTCAGCGGTCCCCACGTCAGACCTCCTATAGCCGCAGTTACTGCACTTCCACACCTCAAGCAATATCCTGCCGATGAGCGGGGTCTCGTAAATGTAGACGCTTACATTGAGTGCTTTAACTCCACATGCCGGGCATTCGACAGTGGTGTTGAAGATTTGCTCGAGTTGCATCACACCACACTATCTCCATTAATGTTAAGGGTGCTTATTAAGCAATTCAGGCTATATTCGTAGGGAGAGGGGCTCATGATACTTGAAGCGTTGAGGATGGTGTTACGGGCTTTAGGATTCCTCAGCTCACCGCTCCTAGGACCCCTTATAATCAGTCTCGTATGTAATTCTATCCCGTTCGTCTCACTCCCCTACCTGATCATAATACTCTCCTACGCGATCAGACACCCTGATATATATGATAAGCTACTCATAGTGATTTCATCAGCGCTGGGAGCGTCTCTCGGGAAGCTCGTGATATACACGATTGGAAAAGGCTTCTCCAAGACCTTAAGCCCCGCTAGCAGAAGGAATGCAGAGCTCTTTAACAAGATCGCCAAGAAATCTACCGCAATAGCCATATTTATCTTCGCAGCACTACCACTGCCTGATGACGTGCTTTACCTGCCACTCGGAATCTCCGGATTCTCCGTAGCGACTTACTTCATAGCAGTTTTTCTTGGTAAGGTCTTCTTGAAGGCGTTAGTGGTGTTCTACGGTAGCGTTATAGCGCTGGCAAGCGAGAGTCTAGGGTATCAAATAACACCCCTCCTTATATTGGCTTCTGTCATTATCGCCTATTACGTGATAAAGATTGACTGGTCTAGAGTCCTTGAAACGCATACTGATAAGGGGCTTAAGGCATCCATTGAATGCTTCTTCGACGAAGTGAATGTGGTGAGTAAGGGGCTCATCACGGGCGTTAAGACTCGGCTCTCGAAAATTCTCTGACGTACTCATACAACGCAGACGCGACTTCGTTAAGACTCAGGCTCGTTAAGACGGGCATTCCATCCTTAAGAACTAGTCTGCCAGACACGTACACCTCCTCCACTCTAGGTGATCCCCACACGACTCTAGCCAATGGGTCACTGAACGCAGGTCCAGTAACAGACCAAATCACTAGATCCGCCACCTCGCCTTGAACTATATCTCCGCTGCCGAAACCCAGCCCCCTGTACGCGTTCGTGGTCGCAAGCCGGAAAGCCTCATGAATATCTGGGGGCCCCTCACCCTTGTAGTGGAGGAAAATATACGCCTTAACGTCCTCCAACAGATTGTAGGTCGGGGCGACATCAACTCCTAGTGTAACATTGACACCCCGCCTCAGGAAACTCCTTATGGGAGCTCTCCCGTCACCGAGGAGCACGTTAGATCTCGGTGGGTGGGATACTGTGAAGTTGCTCATAGACAACACGTCAGCAACCTCCTCGGCCCATACAGCATGCGCTACTATAGTATCAACCTCAAGCAGGCCTGTCATACTTATGAAGTCCCTCAGTGAAAGGGAGTACTTGCCCTTGAGCCATGCTAGATCTTCACGCACTTCCGCCAGATGTGTATGGACCCCCACCCCGTGTTGCTTAGCTAACTCCACAACCTCCCTGAAATGACTGGGGCTCAGCAGTCGAGGGGTGCACGGCCCGAACCTCACTCTAATATCGTTTCCTCGCGCTACCTTGAGTAGCTTGAGGTTCTCCTCGAGCGCCTCCTCATAATCCTCGAAGACCCCGCCGTCCATTATAGCCACGCTTAAGTCTGCCCTGACACCCGCTTCCCTAACTGCCCTGCAAATCATTTCTTCATTGAAGTGCATGTCAGCAAACGCGGTAACTCCGGATGATAGTAACTCAGTTATTGCTAGTAGGGCTGAGAGGTAACTGACCTCAGGAAATCTCCTCAGGAACTTCTCCCAGCGCCACGCCTTATCAGTAACCCACGAATCTAGATTCAGTCCCAAGGATACTGTATCCCTTATAGGGTACAGTCCCAAGTGAGTGTGTGTAGAGGCCATGCCATGTGTAATCACCCTTACCTCACGATCTTTGGGCTTGCTTTCATTAGAATGGACGAAGACCTCTTCAATCCTGTCGGTAAAGCAGACGCATGCGTTAGATAACCATACATACGGGTTGATCAACACGTAGTCTCCGCAGATTTCGTTCAAAGGGCTCATCCATCCATTGCGTAGGTAGCCACTATCACGTAAACGTTGCTTCCCTCATAGAGTTGACTGACGGATATGTGCGCGGGTTTGAAGAGCGTCAGATTCGGCTTAGTTAGCTGGGGTGCGTACTGAGGATACTGGAGGGAGCCGTACAGGAACCTCACTACGTACCCGCCGGCGCCGAACACCTCGTGGACGGAGTGTAGGAAGATTTTATAGAGCGTTGCATTAGTTAGTTCTGAGTTAGTCCAGTCGGGAACGAGGTAGGTGTACTGGTCTAGGGTTGCAGTGGTGGTGGGGGGTGTTTTACCAGCTATCCTGTAGATTGCTGAGACACCCTTAGCCATGTCAGCCCCTATGTACACCCCGCCCTGAAATACTAAAGGCCCTACATAGACAGAGCCCAGCTGCTCCGAGAATAGGACGACGTCGTAGAGCACTAGGTAAGTCTTGCCTGGAGACACGTGGAAATACTTGGTGAAGATCTCATAAGCATCCTTCTCAGTTCCTGTAAGCGCTTTAGCCAGCAGCTCTATTTGCGTGGAATTTAGTGTGGCCCCATCGGCTACAGTGGCTCTCTCGCCAAGTACGCTGATCCAGTATCCGTAATCCCACCATGAAATAACGACGGAGTCTTGGGGCGTGCTAGTTCTGATCCATTCAAGCGTGTCAAGCCATGCCGGAACATCGCTGCCTACCCCGAGACCTGAGTCCAGGATCAAAGGCACTTGCGACATATACGAGGGCGCCCACGTGGTAACCCCTTGAAACACTACAGTGAATAGATACGCTACCAGTAACGACGTGCTCAACAGTGAGAGGAGTAAGTCCTTCCTCCTAAGGAGGTAGGGCGTTAGCAGGGCTATGAAGCCGGCTTGAGATATCGCCACCACACAGTTTAGGAGCGGGAAGAAATATGATATGTTGACCGTCGCGTAAACGGATATGAGCATGAATATACCTGTGAAGAGGATTGAAACTTCCCTCTTAATGAAAGCCCTGTAGGCCAGGTATGGAATCATCATAATCGAGATCACTAGGGGGGCACCGCTATTCCATATGAAACTCTGGGCGTCTGCGGGCGTGTACTCCTGAACAGTGCCTACTAAGACGTGCGTTAAGCCTCCTAAACCCATCGCTGCCAGACCCTTGCCTTTAACATGTATGACTCCTGTAGTGAGTCCTGCGAGACCTCCAACACCTATTAGGACTATCATCAGCAAGTACATAACACGCCACTTAGCTAATAGCGGATACTTGAGCTTGACCGTCCTCAGTGAGGCTACATATTCGAAAAGCAGTGCAACACCTATGACTAGGAAGCCTAACGGTATTAGAACGCCAACACTTAAAACCAGGTAGAGCGGCCCGTAGAAGGGAATGAGTGCGATGGTCAGGGCTAGAGGCAGGGTCTCCAGACCCCACATAATTGCATCCTCTCTAGACACACGCAATATTAGAGGCTGGAGAACTACCTGCAGGAACATGGCGGCTAAAAGCAGGTTGAAGCCAGCCCAGCCGGCGGCAGTTAACGATATGAATATACCGCTCATTAAAGCGTCTTTTAACGACCTCCTCTTCCACGCCCTTATATGGAAATACATTGCAAGAAACATGAATCCCAGCCCCGCAGAGTACTTCACTGTGAAACCCGCGAGTTGCCTACTATTGAACATTAGGGCAGCGATCACGGCGGCCACGGCCGCTGGAATATCGCCCCACACCTCTCTCGCGCTCAGGTAAACGCCTATGACCGACAGGATGTAGAAAATCACCGGTACGTAGACCATCCATTCATACAGACTCAACCCAGGGTTGAATAACCTAGCTACATAGTACGTGATTACTGAGAACATCGGCGTGAGCGGTAGCGAGGTTCGTACGAAGTCCCTTCCCCACGGGTACCAGAAGATGTGTGTTTCGTTATTCGATCTAACTAAGCTGAAGTAGTAGCCGAGGCCCTTCTCAAGAAGCTTCTCGGCGGTCCAGTACTCTGAGTAAGGATCTAACTCGTTAAGCATTGGCTGGTAGCCTAGCCTAAAGGCGTTGAATACGGGATAAAGCCTCAAGTAGGAGCCGATGAATGCAGAGATCACTAGGACCGTCAGAGAGGCAACAACTATTATTTTCTCCTTCCTCAAGAGGGCGGCCAATCCTGGCTTCATCTAATCGATCACCAACGCATTGAACCCTACACATGCGATCTTATCTTTGGGGTGTTCGGTGCTTGCCGAGGTCATCCCACCTAAACGACTGACGCCTTGGTTAGGTTGAAGGCCCTCGAGACCAAGCCCACTAAACATGGCATTAATCCCGCCGGACTCAGGGATTCTGGTCACGAACACTAATCACACCACCTAAACAAACACCATCATCGGTCTTATAAACGTTCAGCAAGCTAGAGGGTGCGATCCGCGTAACTCGATCCCACGTTTCTAAGTCCTCCCATATATTATTCGCTCCTCACTGAAGAGTCTTACAGACAGGTATATCAAGGCCAATATAACTAGTATCAACACCGCTAAGTGGAAGGATGCGTCCTGGAGCATGTTGAGGGCCGTGTACTTTATGAAGAGCGATGCGTGAGTGTAGGGAACCGCATAAAGTAGTGCCCTGTAGACACCGCTTAGTTGCTCTATGTCGACGTAGAGGGAGACGAAGAAGACTATTGAAGCTATGCTGATGACGATCATCGAGAAGGCTTGCGCAGCCCTGTAACTCCCGGACCTAATCACCACAGGAGCCACTAGAGCAAGGGAGCTTAAAACTGACAGGTATATCGCAGTGAAATGAGCCATCATGACGTTAAGTGGAAGTAGGTGGAATAAGCTGATCCCATAGATCAGCGAGGGTACATATGCAAAGAGCAGCAGACCTAGAGCATTTGTGAACCCTGTGATCAGCCCGATTAACGAAGCCGATACTATCTTGCCCACGATCAACGTTGGCCTAGGCACTGGCGTGCTCAGCAGGGCCTCCAACGTTTTTCTCTCCTTCTCACCTATGACTGAATCGGTTATGTAGGCTGTTGAGGGGGTGGTGACGAATATTAAGCTAAAGGATAAGAATCTGGCTATGTAGACCTTTAGGGTCTCCTCATAACCTACTGGAATGCCACCAACCCCCACGACGCTGACTCTGGTCTGGATGGGACTCAAGACCGAGTCGGCCGATACGTTGACGCCTGCCATACTGCCGAGCTCAAGCACCTTCAGCGTAGCCACTACGTAGTTGTAGTTGCTGATGAATCCCGCGACTATGTTTTCAACCTGATCCGCCTTAGCGGATCCTAAACTCTTGGTTACCTCTAACGAGGCTCTGTTAGTTAACGACGTCAAGTTACGTATGAAGCCGTCCCTAACTATGATTATGGCGTCCACATTAGAAGCTTCGCCGTATATGACTGTGAACCCGTTCCTCACCAGCTCCTCAGCAATCCCATTTACGAACCTCGCTGAGGTGAAGTTAACACCCCCTATGAAGCCCACTGACTCGTCGTAATTGATTATGGAGACGCGTCCCGGTTGAAGGCCCTGAGCGTAGAGGGAGGTTACGCTCATTAACGGGAGCATGAACAGAGGTAGAAGCGCGATTGCCGCCAGTGTACGTATATCACGCATCATGTCCTTAATCTCCTTCCATATCACCACATACACGGCGTTCATGCACTCTCCCCCGCAAGACTTATGAAGACTTCCTCCAGGTTCCTCCCTCCGTGGGTACGTATTAGATCACCGGGCGGTCCTTTGGCTATGATGCGCCCCCTATTTATAAGAGCTACATCATCGCATACCTCCTCAACCTCGATCATGTTGTGGGACGAGATAACTACGGTGACGGCGTAGTCCTTAACGTAGTTCTTGAGCATTTTACGTATTGCGTAGGCCGAGAATACGTCCAGGCCTGAAGTTGGCTCGTCAAGGATCACTACCTTAGAGCCTATCATGAGCGTCCTTGCTATAGCTATCCTTCTGCTCATTCCCTTACTGTATTCTGAGGTCTTCCGGTGAAGATCACGTTCACTCAGGCCCGAGATTCTAGCGCCGAGTTCAGCCACCTCTAACGCTTTGGAAGTCCTACCATGATAAAGCATCGCGAAGTAATATAGATTCTCCCAACCCGTCAGCCGCGAGTATAACCCAGCATCCTCGGGCAAGTACGATATGTACTTCCTAACAAGTGTCTTGTGCTGAGGCAGGTTGTAACCAAGAATTTCAACCGAGCCTTCGTCCGGCTTGAGTAAAGTCGCTAAGATCCTCAGGAGGGTGGTCTTTCCAGCGCCGTTGGGACCTATCAGGCCGAAAACCGATCCCTCCTTCACGTCAAGACTAACGTTATCGAGGGCTCTGACCTTACCAAAGCTCTTCACTACCCCGTTAATAGATATGGCCACTCCATTGACGCCTCTCATCGATCCCCACCAACAAAAGTATAGAGGATCTGAGTTAAAGTAAATATAGCTTCGTGAAGATTATCCTCACAGGACGGTGTCTTAGGGGTGGGCCTTGAGGAAGTTCTCATCGTTGGCGGCGGGGCCGTAGGGACGTTAATAGCTCATGCATTGATTGAGTCCGGCGTGCGTCCCTACGTACTGTTTAAAGACCGTCAACAACTCCTCTTAGTTGAGAAGAGCGGTTTGAAACTCCACTTAACCGACGGCTCTGTAGCAGTGGTTAACGATGCCCACTTCATAACGTATGAGGAATTGAAAAGGCTTAGAGCTTTCGAGCTAATTGTGATAGCCACCAAGGCCTACGATTTTTCAGAGGCGCTGAAGTCCGTGAGCACACATTTAAGCCCGGAGGGCGTCCTGCTGACATGTCAGAATGGGTTGAGATCGTATGAGGAGGCGCTTGAAACTCTAGGTCCCAGCAAGGCCGCAGCGCTAGTGCTGAACCACGGCGTGTATAGAGTCCGCTCTCATGAATTTGAATGGATTGGCGGATCCACCAGTTATTTGGGATCGAGAGGGGTTTCTGCGGAGTTACTTAAGCGGATTTCATCGCTTCTGAAAATCCTCTCGGTTAACGCGGTCAACGACATAGAACCCTATAGATGGATTAAGCTCTCCGTCAATGCGGCCGTAAACCCCCTGACAGCACTACATGGCGTTAAGAACAAGTATATAGTGATGGATGAGAACCTCTTCAAAGCGGCGGTTAAGGTTGTTGAGGAAGTGCGTGACGTCGCAGAGAAGTTTAACGTGAGATTCTATGAAGACCCCCTAGAGGAGATGGTGAGGGTCGTTAAAGCCACGGGAGAGAACTACTCCTCTATGTGTCAGGACTTGATGAACGGGAGAAGAACCGAAGTCGATTACATAAACGGTGAGGTGGTAGTCAGGGGTAAGAGAGTTGGTGTGGAGACCCCCTTCAACGAGCTGCTGTGGTTAATGATTAAGTTCAAGGAGTCTCGCGGAATGAAATCTGGTGGTGTAAATTAATCCCAACGCTATTTTAATTGCTGAGCACTATAATTGTGGGGCTCATATGAATGACAAGGTATATCCACACGACTTTATAAAGAAGAAGAAGTCAGGCGAGAAGATAGTCATGACCACTGCATACTCCTACTACGACGCCGCTTTAGCCGATAAAGCGGGTGTTGATGGGTTACTCGTAGGCGATTCCTTAGGCATGGTCATAATGGGTTATGCGTCAACGCTTCCGGTCACACTCGAGGAGGTGAAACATCACCTCAGAGCAGTAGTTAACGCGAGGCCTAAGGCTCTAGTAGTAGCTGACATGCCCTTCCTTAGCTATGAGGTAAGCATACCTGAAGCTATCAGGAATGCCGGTGAGCTGATCAAGTTGGGGGCTGACGCCATCAAGATTGAGGGGGGTCTCGAGGTATGCGACACCGTTAAAGCCTTAACTAGAGCGGGGATACCCGTAATGGGACATATAGGGCTTAACCCTCAAAGGTACCTGATGATCGGTGGATACAAACTCAGAGGTAAGAACGTTGAGGACGCGCTCGAGATAGTTGAGGCCGCGAAGGCTCTTCAGGAAGCTGGGGCATTCTCAATAGTTATAGAGTTCACGACATGGCAGGTAGCGGCTGAGGTAACTAATAGGTTACGCGTACCGACCATCTGCATTGGGGCAGGTGGTCAGTGCGACGGTCAAATACTGGTTATACATGATCTACTAGGCATAAACCCCGCACCACCCCCGTTCGTCAGAAAATACGCTAACCTATACGAACAAGCGATAGAGGCGCTAATTAAGTATGCCGAAGACGTTAGAAAGGGCACTTTTCCGGGTTCCGGCGAGTTCTGGAGCATGAGCGAAGAGGAATTCAGGAAATTTAGGGAGAGGCTTGGTGGAACGACTTTTTAACGTTCCCACCTACCTTAGAGATAGTCCGAGGCTCGTTTGTGATAGATTCCCTAGTCTATCAATAATGTGTCTTAACGTTTGGGAGAGGACCTCGTTGTTATCGTAGTTACTCAATATGTTGGTTAACACCTCCTTCGGTGCCGTGCTCAGTTTCTCTGCATATTCTATCATCTTAGGCACCGCCCTCACGACGTTATCAACTATTGTTATCGTAGCTGCTCTAGAGGTTCTTGAAAGTGGGTTCAAATCAATGGCTATTACTGTTTTACCCAGCCTCCTCAGGGCTTCAGTTCTGTCTCCATCCTCAAGAGGTACTAGAACAACATCGGAGGTTAGTATCCCCCTGGGGCTGACCTTCCTCCTCTCACTCAGCAATTCGGGGATCTCCGCCACTGCATCATCGACTCCCAACACCTCTCGAGCCCCGTAAGCCTTAAGGATCTCGGCTATCTTCCTCACACGTTCCTCACTCCTGTAGAATAGATTCACCTCCAACTTAGCGTTAACAACCTCCGCCAACCTCACCACACCTTCAGGAACTAGGACAGCCACGTTTCCGTTCACCGATATTACCGGATTCTCAGCCAATAGCAACGCGGCCGCAGCGGCTTCAATGGCCTTCAGAGCCGGCTCTATTGTTCTCTCACCTATGATGTAGTCAAAGCATTCCCCCCTGCCGTGAGCTATCAAGCCCGCCCTAGCGACGTAGCCCTCCTCAAACCCTTTAATTAACTTCTCCCTAATGATCAAGGACTCGTATCTAGGGTGGGTACGCGGTATGTTGATCTCCACCTTTCAGCACCATGGCATAACTACTTTTGCAGGACTAATATTCCTTGCCTAACTGAATCGTTGTCGGGCACCTCAGTGACGATGGTTTAGATGAACTCTGCCGGCATCAAAACAGCTAGTGAGTTAGATAAGCATTGCAGTGCCTTCAAGCGAGGGCTCAAACACCCCTACAAGTCTGATGCCGAGCCCCTTGATCGACTCCAGCAGTTCCTCGCTAGGTCTGCGTGAAGTGATCACAGCTAAAGTCCCCTTCTTAACGAAGTACGTTAAGACCTCCCCAGATCTTAGGTACTTACCTAGTCGATCCATGAGCGTGGAGTCCAACTCACTGGGTAAGAAAATGGACTTGCTGAATTCCCGTGTTAACTCGAGGAACCTGTCGAACGAGGGCTCCTTCAAAAACCTTCTGAAAACGTTACCGCCCACCTCCCTTATCTTGCTGCCGTAGGTCTTAAGCATGAGGGGCGTGGTAAGGTCACGTCTAATCAGGCAAGCTACCAAGTTGATTGAGTCCCTGATTGGGCACACATCGACTTCGCCAACCCCTGGAGCGCCGGGCTTCACCCTGACAACTAGCCCGCCACCCCGCAGCTCGGCAACGACGTCGCCTAACCCCGTCATCATCGTCACCTCCGCCTCATGCGCTATGACACCTGCCCTGGCTAAAGTCAAGTCCCTCCCGGATCCGAGCAACGCCGATGAAGCTAAACTTATTGAGAGGGCGGCGCTGAAGCCTAAACCCTCCCCTAGGTACGCCGGGGTGGTGATCTTGGCGTTAATTAAGTTAACGCCAGTGAGGTTCTTAACGCATTCGATCAGGCCGTGATGCAGCATGTTGGAGCCGACGAGCACCTCGTCTTTCCCATTCCCCGCCACGTGTGCCTCTACCCACGGTCTTAAAGTTATTCCAGCCCCCAGTGAGCCTGTAGTCAGCGGGTCGTCGGTTATGTGGGGGACCCAGAAGCCGGAGATGTGGAGCGGCACCCTAATGAGCACTACCTAACTCCTCTCTAACCATATCTACTATTCTTCTTGCCACCACTTCCTTTAGAGACTTCTTAACTACCTCTCTACGACCCTTTCTAGTCACTATGATTACCTCGTTATAGTCGACTGCGAACCCGGTGTCAGTCCGGCCCACGTCGTTAGCTACAATCATGTCGAAACCCCTACTCTCCATCTTATCCTCCGCATACTTAACCAGCTTGTCGAGATCCCCTCTGGCGACTTCGGCGGCGAAGCCTACTACAAGGCCTGAGTACTCCCTCCTTAAGCTAAGCGATATCTTAGGCGTGGCTTCCAACTCCACGCTTAGCCCGCCCACATCCGACTTGATCTTCCCTTCACTGGTCACCTTAAACCTGAAGTCCACAGGCGCCGCAGCTAGGATGACTGCGTCGTATTTCCTACTCCTGACCTCCGCTGTCACAGCATTAAGCATCTCTTCCGTGGTCTCCACTTCAACGCTCTTAATGTAATGCGGCCTGCTCGTTGACAGAGGCCCGTGAACCAGCGTGACCTCCGCCCCCCTGAAGTACGCCTCCCTAGCTATTGCCACACCCATCTTACCGGAGCTCAAGTTGGTCAGAAATCTCACGTCGTCCAGGCGTTCCCTAGTAGGGCCGGCCGTAACCAGCAGTCTTAACCCGTGTAAATCCCTCCCTCGTAGTGTGGAGGCCTCCACAGCCGCTAGAATATCTTCGTCCTCTGGGAACTTAGCCTTGCCCTCGGAGACTTCCGGGTGAACTACGGTTGCACCTAGCTCCTCAAGACGGTTCAATGAAGCCGTTACCGGGGGTGAATGCCACAAGCCTGAATGCATGGCTGGAACTATTATCAAAGACTTCCTGAGCCCCATCATGTTGACAGCGACGAGCGAGACAGGGTTATCACACACGCCATGAGCGACCTTACTTATTATATCTGCGGTGGCCGGCGCTAAGACGAAGGAGCTAGCCTCCCTCCCTAGAGAGACGTGACCAACCTCACCCTCGAACTTCGTGAGCACCTTACTCCCGACGGCCCACTCGACCAGTGTGGGATTCAGCAACTCGGTTGCCGCCTGACTCATGACCACGTGGATCTCTGCCCCCCTCCTGATTAGCTCACGCATAATATCGATAACTTTATAGATGGCGACGGATCCCGTGAGTCCAAAGCCTATCTTAATGCCTTCTAAGTGCCTAGAGCGAGAACCCCTTATCTCATCAACTGGGTGGAACTCCAGCTCCCTCAGCATTATACGTTCATCCAACAACAATTCCACTATAGAGTATTAAATATAATTGCAGGCCCCTCGTTAATTACTTGGGTACCTAAATGACTGGAGCGCACATAAGGAAGGCGAGGCCGGAGGATCTGCCTGCCGTCATAAACATAAACATGATCTCACTTAAGGAGCATTACCCTGAAGACTTCTGGAGGCAGCATCTTGAGACGTGGGGTGAGGCCTTCCTGGTCGCTGACGCGGGTTCGACGGTAGTTGGCTACATCATGTGCAGGGTTGAGAGGGGGTTAGGCTTCATAAACAAGTCCCTCTTTAAGAAGGTGGGGCACATTATCAGCATCGCCGTTCACCCGGACTACAGGGGGAGGGGGATAGGGTACTCATTGATGGTTGAGGCGTTGAGGAAGTTAAAAGACTTCTACAGGGCGAGCGAGGTGTATCTCGAGGTCAGGGTCAGTAATGAGCCGGCTATTAGGCTCTACGAGAAGTTGGGCTTTAAGAAGGTTCAGAGAGTCAGGTTCTACTACCTAGACGGTGAAGACGCCTGGGTTATGGCTAGGGAGATCTAAGGGATTGAGGTCCACGTCGAGGTGTTTGGTGTGCTTGCTCATCACGGCTAACTGCGTGCTCCCGTAGAACTCAACGCAATCCCTACTACCTAAACTCACAAAGAGTCTTGGCTTTACATTACTGATGAATTCAGTAAGCTCCGGCAATCCTACCCTAATGTTCAGTCTATCCACAGTATCGCAGTAACCAAGAGCTGGCATGCATGAGAAAATCAACACATTACTCGAGCTCATGCTATGAAGTAATTCCGCAACTCTCGATATGCAGTAGTGCGGGTCCACGCCGTTAATTCCGGCTAGGGTGTACTGATCCAGAGTAATCACGTGTGCGTCAAGCGACCTGCCAGTAGCTCTAGTGGACTTAGCTACGTATATGTCGTCGTACTTCCCAGTAACTATGTAGAAGGGTTTCTTAAGAACCTCTTCTACATCCCTCAAGGGAATTCTAGGCCCTCCCAAGAATATGTATAGGTCTGCGTTGGCTCTGGTTAACGCGGACAACTCCTTCCTGAGTTTCACCACCCTACCGTTGAGGATCCTCAATAATATAGGCGGTCACCTGATAGAGTGCTAGACCTGCTGCAACTATGTCGGATGTAGTCCCTGGGTTTATCCCGTACCTCCTGACGTGCGCGTCCAGCGTCTCCCACACCCCATCATTGAGGTAAGGCCTTGCGAGTGATAAGTACTTAACTAGGAGGGCTGTGTTTAAGCACCTGCTCTTCAATACCAACGTGTCTACGTGTTCCTTAAGCATCTCTGCATGGACGGAGCTCACTCTTTGCAGGAGATCGCCTTCGGGAACCTCGTCCCTCAGGTACCTGCACACCTTCAGAACCCTCTTAAACCCTGTCACTATCTCATGGCTTACTAGATCCATGTGCATTGAGTCTCTCAGAACTTTCCACAAGCTGGTCTTTCTGAGTGCCCCCCGGTCCGCGCTCGTTGCTGAGGGGATGGTGCCGAAGTACTCACCCATATGGCTCATCGATGCCTTTCTCAGAGCTGTATAAAAATCCGTACACGGCTCTTTCTTCAGACCCTCTACCACGGAGGGCATGTACCTCTCAATCAGGCTTTCAACCAACCCCAACCTGCTGTCCGTCTGGCACGCTTTGACGAGAATGTAAACCAGCGGTGCGGCGAGCATTACATATCCGAAGGCTGTGTTAGTCCGGACGAGCGGGTGATTGATCGCGTTGAGGATGTACTTCCTCAAACTAGGGCCTAGTCTGAACCCCCTGTTGCCTAGTGCATCTTTAACCACTCCCTCAAGAGGTTCCTTTATTAAGTGCGGGGTGTATGCGAAACTGACTAAGCTCAACTCCTTAACGCTCTTATACCCGCTGACGGTGCTTAGTTTCGACGGGGCTAGAGCCTCTATCAGTATCGAGGTCGAGAAGATATCTACAAGCTGTTTAAGGATGTTGTAACGCCGCCGCATAGTGAACCCTTGACGTCCTTCCGGCCCCCCACTCCCGAAGATCATCTGCTGACCTTCAGGACTATGTAGATCTTATCTATCTCGTTCTCTATCTGCTCACGCCATCTCTCCCCGATCGCCACGATCGAGAACAACCCCACCGGTGTGGCACCGCTCATGCGTATCAGCTTCACTAGGGCGGATGAGGTCCTTCCGCTGTTCAGCAGATCATCAACTATTAAAACCCTATCACCGGCTTTGAGCGCGTCCGAAGGCATGAACAGGGAAACCACTGCCGGTGGGTCCCTCGCTATGTAGCTCACCTGACGGTACTCCTTAACGCCAATTTCAGGCCTCCTCCTGACTATCACCAGCTTTGAGTCAAGCACGTCCGCCGCCATAACCCCGAGAGGTATCCCGTCGACCTCGACGGTCACCACCGCATCTATGTCATAACGGTGGAACTCTTTGAAGATGACGTAGGATAAGATCTTCAAGATAGGGATCTCATCTATTATCATCGACAGGCTTATTATGTTGTCGACCTCCACAAGCCTATCCTTAAGGATCTCCTCAATCACTCGTTGATTCGTGAGCACTTCAAACAATTCAAGAGATCTTTCCTTAGTCGGGCGTATGCGTTTATTTATATACCTCCATAAGCCGGGGGCTGTTAAGCCTGTGAGGTTTTCAAGGTCTCTGTACTTAAGAATTTTCTTGTAAGCACTTAATAACTCGACCGCCATTAACCTCATATCAGTGTCCAATCAATCTCACCCTTCCATAGGACATATTTAAGAAAACCTAATATATGCAGAAACACTTTAAACAGGCAAATCCAGAGGAACAGATGGAATTACGGCTGTCTAGATCCCAGATCCCGCAGGGTTCTTTTTATAGCCCCACCTCCGCAACCAGAGCTAGATGCGCGTAGCTTCATAAAGAAGTTTGATGCCTTAATGGCGTGTTTGATTTCGAAGGAGCTTGGGAGGCTCATTTACAGATCTTTGAGTCTTTGAGTGAGAAGCATGTAAGTAGCATCCTTTTCAACTCCCGTTGAGCGCCCTCCGACTGAAGTTGGGATTGTCGGATATGGTGTTGCCAAGACACTGGAGGGTAACTACGTGCCTTCGAGAGAGGTCGTGCGCAGTGGTAGCTACTAGAGAGTGACGTAAGTTCACAGTCTAATGAGAGTTGGGGGTTAGAGGAAACCACGCTAAAACAACCTAGAACGGAGAGCGATGTGTTAAGATCTCTTGCCTACTCTGACTCAACACCCCCTACCGCCTTCTCCAGGAAGTTGGGGTCGCCTAAGTCGTTGGCTAGTCCCTGCGTTATTACCTTAAGTATTTTCGATAAGCTCTCGTTCAGGCTGATCACTTCATCAAAGACTATTAGTCTTGGTTGATCGTTTGTCGACATGACTACGAGTGATACATTGACCCCTATTTCCTCGGTGATGTAGTTCTTTATCTTCAGTAACTTCCTCATATAGGCTTTATTCATTTGAGGGGGTATCTCGGCGACTAAAGTCAGGACTTTCATCAAGCACCACGTGATATACTTGTGATTGCTTTTCCTTTTAAGGGGTGAGGAAAGTCGAGGGTGTGCAACTGTTTTAGTGTGCTAGGTTTTTGTAGGTCTCTCTAGGATGTTTAGAGCTCTTGATGCGATTAGGTATGCACTAGCAGTATGTTTATTGAGTCTATGCTTCTTCATGGTTTCTGCGTGTTCTCGTGAACTAGTTGTTCCCTTGGGGTCTACATATACTATTTTCAAACCGTAGAGTGGTGCTTTCCACAATATTCTCTCAATGATCGAGCTTCTGAACACGGCTACTTTGTAGTTGTAGTTTCTACCTCCTCTTTCACCGTTTCTAACCCAGTAGTACCTCAAGTAGCCGATTACACCTGGGTTTTCGAGAGCAACAGCTGAGGCACCGTGGTGGTAAGCATGCTTGAGAACCTCGTGTATCTTCTCTCCAATAATGCTCCAGGCTCTTTTCCTCGGGAAACCTCTGGCTAAGATCTGGGGAAACCTGACTGTGTGCATCCACACAACTTCACCATCTTTGTTCACCACCACCAGGTTCAATCTATCGGTGTTCACATCTATCCCCGCTACATTGCTTCCCAACGGTTTATCGAACCTCTTCATAATCTCTAGGTAGAGGCTGTGCTTAACATTGATCTGCAACTCGCCGTAGAGGTGCTCTAGGTCTCCGCTATAGCTCCTAATGTACACTCTAGCTGGATAGCCAATCTCTTTTCTCATAGCTCTATCAACAAGCTCCTTGAGTAGCCTGTTGTACCTCTTAGAAACTACTGGCTTAACGACTACTCTCTCGCTTCCACCGCTTGCTTTGAAAACCAGCACCTTGACCGTCTCGTAATCTGTGAACTGTATGTTCAGGTTCCCCTTAGCCCAAGGTTCTCCCTCGCTCTGGAATAAGAGCCAAGGTTTGAGCTCTACTCTTGATACATCAACCTTCAGCTTCCTAACGCTCTGAAGACTCGAGTACACTAGTGTCGCTACTCCATCAACATACCTCCTGTTAGGTAGTAAGCTGTAGCACAACTCTCTCGTGAACTTGATGAAGTCATACTCACTCAGCTTAGCTAACACAAGGTTCGCTTTAACATGCTCAAACACTCTGTGAGCACACGCTTTGCTCAACCACGCAGTCCAGTAGATGCTTTTCGCCACATCTCCAGTAGCGTGAAAAGGTAGACTAATCGTTACATAATCCAAATCCATAGGGATATACCCCTTCAAATTTATAAACTCTGAGCGCTTAAAAATCCTTGGTGACCCTGGGTTTCCGAGACCCATGGCAGACCGTGGGGAGGGGGCTCAGGGAAACCGTGATGCCCCGCCCTAGGAAAACCTACAAAAACCTAGAGCGGGAAACGGTGTGGGGTGAATTCATTTAGTGAATTCAGTGCCTAAGAATACCCAGGAGTATTGCTTCACTCAGCTCGGTCCCCACGTTGCGCAGGCTCTTATGCCGTAATACCTCCCTTCTTTAACGGTGTTAAAGCTGTTTAGGGAGTTGGTTTATATGCAACAATCTACTCATATATCTTGGGTGAGAGGATGGTAGGAGCTAGCACTGTTAAGAATGCGGGCAGAAAGCCTAAGATTATTTACGAGGACGAGGAGATACTGGTTATGAGAGCGCCGAGCGACGAGGAGCTTGAAGAAATGATAGTTGCGATCATAGGCAGTAAGGGGAGACCGTTAGCCTGGAAGGAATTAAGGAAGGAATTAAGCGGTTTAGTGGGCGAGGACAGGCTAAGGAAGGCGTTGCTCAAGCTGATAGACCGCGACATAGTCGTTGAGATGATCGACGGCACCTTCGGACTCAAAGATATGGAGACCACCTACATACCTAAGAAGATAAAGAAGAGGGTGAGGCCGCTGGCACCTAGGAAATTCAGAGTCAGATGGGGACCGCTGATAGAGGCTAGGGGAAGCATATCAGCCGCAATACAGTACCTTAAGGAAGCAAGGAGTAAGAAGATCTCAAGCACTGCAACCAACTAACCTCACGTTTTTCTTAAGGTCGGTATATTCCGCATATGAAACTATAATAAAATACGCTGCTAAGCCGAAGCGCAGAATTAATTTTATTATTGAAGCCATAAATATCTAGGGCCCGTGGCCCAGCCAGGATAAGGCGCCGGCCTCCGGAGCCGGAGACCCCGGGTTCAAATCCCGGCGGGCCCGCCACACCCATGCAGTGAACTCCATGGGTAAGGGGAGCTGGGCGACTTCTTGCTAAGAACCTTCAAAATCTTAGCCCTCACTGAGTGTGAGATGATTGTAGAGGGTAAGACCTGTGATAGTCTCTAGATGTTCGCTGATGCCGCTCGGTATATTGGATCTATTATCACGTAGTTCTCACCTACCTTCTCAATTAACCCGAACGCGCTTAGTCTCCTTAAAACCTCGTTGAACGCTTTATCCTCGATAGTTCTTCCCTCAACCCTCTCCAGGGTTTTCTTTAGTTCGCTCCAGGACATCCCGCCGGTGCTCAACGTCTTGAGGACGTTCCTGTACCTACTGCTCTTCAACTCGCTCAGCAGGTTCGTTAGCTCGGTTCCCGCTAGACTTACTGCCTTGTTGAATACCTCTTCTAGGTCTCCAGCAGTTCCCGTGATGTATGAGTAGCCGAAGAAGGTCAGCCACCCTATAATACCGTCTAACCTACTCACTGCCTCCCTTATTAATTCCTCGTTATAATGTGCTCTAGCCTCCTCAAATCCTAGCCTGAGGAACTCCGCGCCCTCCGACTCACTGAGTCTCCTTGTCTTGACCTCGAGGTACGGCCTCCCATAGAGTGGTGCCTCGGGGTCCTCCAGCCCTAGGAAGTCCTTCAGAATCCCGAACTGCGATCCAGTCAACGTTAAGTTGACGTACTTTAAGTTATCGTAAACGTAAGCGAGGAATCTGTCGAATCTAGCCCAAGTAGCTTTCCTCAAGTCCTGTGCCTCGTCAAAGACCAGGATCACTGGGGAGCCGATGTCCTCACCGAACTCATTGAGCCTTAGGAAGAGGTCTTGAAGGTCAAGTTTCCCGTTACCTCTGAAAACCACTGAAACCGAGTAATCCTTAAGACCTATAGTAACCCCCTTAACCATCTTCAAGTAACTTGCTAGAGCCTCCCTCAAATTAGTGTGCCTCCTCAAAGAATCCTCAAGCGACTTCCCGATAACCCTGGCTATATCCTCAAATCCCGGATATATAGTGAATCGCGTGTCCAGGTAGATATACGGCGCGTTAACCAAGCTCAACCCAACCTTAACCAAGGAGGTCTTTCCAGTCCTCCGAAGACCTGAAACCACGGTCAACCTAGACCTCACCACGTGATCAACAAATAACCTCAACTCATCACGGAAATCATAGAAGTCGTCAATCCTATCCTTAGGTATCGGATCGAATAACAGGGGTATCACCCAGTAACTATCGCTACCCCCAGTAATAAACATTAACGCACAACAACCAACGTAACGACTAAGTCTACGGACTTCTGGAAGCTTTCAGTCTTTTCTTATTGCTTCCGATGCGAACCGACACGAATATCTGAACCGCGTAGCTCTCTGCAATCAATCTTTCAGTCTTTTCTTATTGCTTCAGACCCGTATGATAAATGGGTTGAGTGAGTTGAGAAGGATGTCTTTCAGTCT
This sequence comes from Zestosphaera sp., assembly GCA_038727705.1. Lineage (NCBI taxonomy): Archaea > Thermoproteati > Thermoproteota > Thermoprotei > Desulfurococcales > Desulfurococcaceae > Zestosphaera > Zestosphaera sp. Next base: position 556,206 of record JAVYVJ010000001.1, read on the forward strand.
TTTCTTATTGCTTCTATATAAGCATGACTGGTCGTTAGTAGAGAAAAACACATTTTTTGACCCTTTCAGTCTTTTCTTATTGCTTCTCATCTATTAACTGATCCCAGGAGATTATTCCGGCTTTGTATTGTTCTGTTAAGAGATTCCTTTCAGTCTTTTCTTATTGCTTCACCGAATTTCGCTCAGAACAAACCTGCTTCACCAGCTTTCAGTCTTTTCTTATTGCTTCGAACAAGATATTCGTACACCGGTGTAAACCTGGTGCCGCCGCGACACTCGCGGCTGAGCTCGCCGCGAGCCGCCAGCGCAAAGTGTAAACCTGGTGCCGCCGCGACCGACGCTTTCAGTCTTTTCTTATTGCTTCATGAACGTGATAGATGATTCAGTCAAGCACGCGCTGGTTCAGGGAGCAACATATGACTTTCAGTCTTTTCTTATTGCTTCTCATCATCGACTTTGATCATTGCCGAAACGTAATAGCTGCACTCGCCAACACTAATTGCTTTCAGTCTTTTCTTATTGCTTCCCTGCCACTATCCGAACATGCGGCCTGCTCAGCGCCGCAATCACTAAATTCTTTCAGTCTTTTCTTATTGCTTCTTAAGTAATTACGTGAAGCTAGTCCCGGGAGTCAGGAAGACTTTCAGTCTTTTCTTATTGCTTCTATTTCAACCTCTTCATAGTCCGTGTAACTAGGTAAGTCCTTCATGAATGTGTCCACCTTTCAGTCTTTTCTTATTGCTTCATATATCCACTAAGAACTGAGGGCACTCAACCTCATACTTTCAGTCTTTTCTTATTGCTTCATTTCGTGTCGTTTTAGCGATCCTGATGTGAACATACATGTTTATATCGACTTTCAGTCTTTTCTTATTGCTTCAAAGCAAAATCACAGCTCTCATAACTACGAGACCTCTTTCAGTCTTTTCTTATTGCTTCCTCACCTCGCAACGATTGCGTTTCTGAACTTTTTGCCCGTCGAAACCAAGATGACGTCTTTCAGTCTTTTCTTATTGCTTCACGCCTTGCGGATATCGCGCGACGCGTCCAGACGAACGCTGACTGACCTCTTTCAGTCTTTTCTTATTGCTTCGTATATGATCATGCTCGACAGACGTTGGGCGTACATCATTCTTTCAGTCTTTTCTTATTGCTTCAGTGCCGATCGTCACAACACATCACGCGACGCTCAATCCTGCGAATCCGTATCAGACGTTAGCGGACATGCGTGGCGGCGTTGCAGTGTATCATTACCTTTCAGTCTTTTCTTATTGCTTCATTGACGGTGTTCATTGACGGTGGCAGTGTTCGTGTGCTTTCAGTCTTTTCTTATTGCTTCTCAACACCAGCAGCGTAGTCACCTGAAGCTGCGCTCTTTCAGTCTTTTCTTATTGCTTCACAGACTCGTCGTCCGGCGAGCCGCGAATCGCGTAGACTTTCAGTCTTTTCTTATTGCTTCGCCACTGACAGCTGAACGACTAAACAAGTCGAACAGCCTGCCCGCCTGACTCTTTCAGTCTTTTCTTATTGCTTCCCTACACACTAATATACGACGTGCTAGTAAGCTCAGGATGTAGGGGGACTGACTTTCAGTCTTTTCTTATTGCTTCTAAGTTAAGAACGATAAGCGCTTTCAGCCTTTTAGTCAGGACTTTGAGGAATTTGCTTTCAGTCTTTTCTTATTGCTTCTCAATGCGCCAATGCTCTGAGCCTTGATGTCCACAGCCAGGGACGCTATTGTCTGCTTTCAGTCTTTTCTTATTGCTTCACTGGAGTAAATGATTCCCCCCTTAACAACCCCCCTACTAATTTAGAAAAAGCTTTCAGTCTTTTCTTATTGCTTCAGTCTTTTAAGTGTTATCTCCGTCTCCTCCAGCAGTTCCCTTAAGTACTTGATATCTTTCAGTCTTTTCTTATTGCTTCTTACGTCCTCGTTCATGCTCCCAGTAGAGCTTGCCGCATATTTTGCTTTCAGTCTTTTCTTATTGCTTCAAGGACATGTCCTCACATATGTCGGCAGGTCGGACGTGGCCGAGAGCAGTAGATTCCTTTCAGTCTTTTCTTATTGCTTCAGAAAAAGAGGAATTTAAGATTTGCGCAACGCGCCAGCAACCTTGAATATCACCGTGCCCAGCAACAGAATTGAGAGCATCTCTTTCAGTCTTTTCTTATTGCTTCACTCTCAGATCTTCAAGAGTTCCTGTCAGGTAGTTCAGCTTTCAGTCTTTTCTTATTGCTTCTGACCCGAGCAAGCCAGTCAAGATCATCGAGAGGAAAGGTCAAGGTATTTTTCTGCAGTTCTACGACGTAGAGGGGAGACTGCATGCTTTCAGTCTTTTCTTATTGCTTCGAATACCGCATTGTCCCCAGAGCTGACCGTCAGAGCGATGCCGCCCGGCAAATCTTTCAGTCTTTTCTTATTGCTTCAGTTAAGCTTTTACGCATCAATAACCGATGCTACGAGTGCCAGAAACGTGGTTCTTTCAGTCTTTTCTTATTGCTTCACCACAACCGAGGAGGAAATAGACGTAGTACCTGACGACGTATTAACGCGCACCTTTCAGTCTTTTCTTATTGCTTCGCATTTAGCGTTAGAAGATGCAGACGATGTGTTAAAGCTTGAGATAGACTTTCAGTCTTTTCTTATTGCTTCACTCGTAACTGAGTTCGAGAAAAGAAATAAGTTTGTGGGGGGCTGGGCAGTCACTTTCAGTCTTTTCTTATTGCTTCCGTTATTGTTGGTGTTCACACTCACATTGCTGACCACGTTAGAAGCGATGTTATCCTTTCAGTCTTTTCTTATTGCTTCGGATTAGACAAGACCCTCATTGTAATAAGCTACGTAAAACACGGCACAAGACTTAGCCTACTTTCAGTCTTTTCTTATTGCTTCCTACAGCCTACTACGTGCTTGGATTGCCCGAGGTTGGATTACTACCCACTTTCAGTCTTTTCTTATTGCTTCTATAGTGTCCAGTTTCGGTATGGTAGTCTTTTTCTGTACCCCGCTCTTTCCTCTTCTTTCAGTCTTTTCTTATTGCTTCGCAAACAACTTCGCCGAGAAGCGGCGATACGTCGACACAGACTTTCAGTCTTTTCTTATTGCTTCTCCTGAGTCAGTTGAAAGGCGATTGGCGCGGTCTAGCGGTGGCGTTAGTGCCGAAGAGCGTGAACTTAAAGATCTTTCAGTCTTTTCTTATTGCTTCTCACTTACTCGCGCGGTGCTCAGTCGAAAGTCGTTGAATCATTGAGTGCGGTCGGCGACTCGGCGTTCACTTTCAGTCTTTTCTTATTGCTTCTCCTAACATACTCCTCCAGGGATAGGTACGCGCAATACTCACACGACCTTCCAGCTTTCAGTCTTTTCTTATTGCTTCCTGTCATTGTTTTGTGCTGGTTGTTTATAAATTTTTGTTGATCGATTCCGGAAAATCCATCAAGCCTCCTTAGGAACCGGATGTTGGGTCATAGATATAGGGCTCGTATTTAAGTTTCTTTAAGATGGAGTCTTTAAATTTTCCTATATCTCTTAGCGGTAATATCCATATCGACTTTCTGTTGTAGAATCTTTCTGCTTCCCGTGAGAGTCGGTTGTAAAGGTGTCCAACTAAGATCTCGATCGTTTTAGGGCTTAGCATCCTGGAGCCTCTTAGCGTCTTTAACTTTGTTTTTCTGCTTGCTTGTATAACGCTATGCACGGCTAGTGGCTTGAAAATTTCCGATAAGTCATACGTTAGTGACACTCGCCCACTTCTTAGTGCGTGTATTAGCCCGTAGAAGGGATCTAGTCCTACGGTAACTATCGACTTGGTTATAATTCCGTAGAGTATGGCGTAGAGGAAGTCTATCGAGGAGTTTATAACATCACCTCTTCGTGGCTCTCTGCCCGTGAACCCATATTCTGGCAGTATGAGGTTAGTGGCGACATTCCAGAAGTATTTAGAGCCAACTGCCTCCAGTTTCCGGAGCTCATCAATGTTGTTGGTCTTTTCTACGAACTCTAAAACCTCTAATATCTTTATTTTTACGTCCTCGTAATCCTTCATCAAGTCTTTATAGTACTTGTACTCGTATCTCAGAACGTTATATAGACCCCTAATCTTTGAGTATATGATTGACCTGGCATACATCGCCCTGCAGGCCTCGTCTGAGAAGCACCTGTACTGCACTTCTCTAATGTTGATGGTTCCAACCTGAACGACATCATAGAGAACTCCATAGGTGTCCAGCTTTCCCGAGATGAACACTATCGGTATGCCGTTCGAGAGAAGAGTTATCACCGCTGAAGACGTTACCAGAACTCTCTCACCAACGACAATTACTAGCTCTAGGTCCGGTACGGATGCCTCCACGCTGTTACCTTCTTTGTCTGATACAAGGATATTGCCTTCCTTCCTATATATCTTCGATGTTCCCTCAACGACCAGTATCGTCATTAGGGATCACCTAGTGCGTGTATGGGCACACCCTCCTTATCGGGGGGTCGCAGAACGCGCATATCTCTCCGCTAGGCGGTTCAGGCTCTTTCTCATCGGACAGTGTCTTCATCAGCCTGGAGATGACCTTCATCAGGTCACGCCCGGACACACTAGCATCACTACTCATTACCAACACGTCCTCGACTGTGTCATGATCCCTCACTATTACCAGAACCGGCACGATTGGGAAACCGATCTCCCCGTATAGAGCGGAGGCATATGACTGTAACCGGTGTCGCACAACTCTTGAGGCTTCCTTATATTCCGTGACCTCGAACAGCACGGTGAACAGAGACCCTCTGAAGTAGACTAAGGTGGCTAGGTCTATCCTTCCCCTGAGCAAGATACCCCACGTGCGTGTGCCATTCTTGAGGACTGCTGAGAGGGCAACGTCTTTTTCATTGTAGGTGCTCAAGACTTTTCCTCCAGCGTGGTGAATGCTATTCTCGACCATGGTTTCAAACAGTTTCCGTAGTACAGTCCATGCCTTCTTTCCGTGGACTTCAGCCGGGGTGGGACTCGCTTGGAGGGTTGTCTGAGCTCTCAGCCTCACTCTCATTCTGCATATTGCTAGGTCGTCCAGCACCTTCATCGGTAACTCTAGCTCTGTGCACACCGTAGAAGGCGATGACTGGCATCCTCTCACCACGTATGGATACAGACCTCTTGGCAACCTCCACGAGAAGCTCATACTGAAAGTCGTTGAGGAGGATAACAGTCGCTCTATCTCCTTCGTCAAGCAATCTAGATAGATGCGAAGAGATTCTCTCGGCGAGTGTTCTCGACCCTCTTCCAACGTAGACCGAGTAGGTGAGCATCGTGAACGAATACTTTCTAAGTAAACGCCTAACTTTCCCCCTCGTCCTCTCGTCTCTGCAGTCATACGTCACCACCAGGAACAACGTGCATCGACCTAGAGCAATAATAGATACGCGTATACCTCACCCGAGCACTCCAACGCTATTGCCTCCCCGTATGCACGCAAAACCTCGAATACCGGCTCTTCCCCTCTAGTGTACTTCACATAAAGCGGCACTTTCATCCTCTTAAGGATTTCAACTAGTTGACTATTAACGACGCCGGTCAATTCTATTGCTAGCCTGCTTGGAAGGATACTCTCACTAATACTACTCAGCACCTCTCTATTGGGGGCGCGCATTCCTACCGTGACTACGTCTTTTATTTTACTGCGCTTAACGTCCTTAATGACTAGCCTGAACCCGCTTGAGGTATCGACCTCGACCTCGTAGTTTGAGAGCAGGGTAATGGGACTAGACTCTCCGTCAATTTGGTTTCTACTACCAGCCCGCACATATGGAACGCTTGGAGAGAGCCTGAAGGAAGCTAACTCTACAAGCACGTCTGGGTTCTTTGAAACCCTTTTTCTAAGCCATAAGAAAAACTTCCTGTCTATTTCTATTGTCTGCAGGGTCTTCATGAACTCTGAAAGCACAGGTTTTAAGTCGCGGGGTTTGTCTCTATGCCTCATAACTGATAGTAGTATATAGTTAGAGAGAGGTAAGTACAGTCTTAGCTTGCCAACTCTACTTCTCAGTATCACTCCGTCCCCAAGCTTCTTGATGACCGACTCCTCTGCCATGACCCATGAGAGGGCATTGACGAACTCACTGTATTGTATCGTGGATTTACCTTTAAGTCTATGAGTAATTAGAGTATTAGCGTAACTCTGGGGTATGAGTATTATGACCTTTGAGTCTATGCCTCCTCTACCACTTCTACCCATCCTCTGAACAAGTTCCCCGAGACTTGTAGCACTAATTATGCTATAGAATATATTCTGGAGGTCTACACCCAGCTCAACAGCGTAGTTCCCGAATACATACAGGTCTCCACTTGCTCTCTTCGCCACCAGCTCTTCCTTGCCGTGGAATCCAGACGGAGATGTAAGCCCCATGACCACCGTCGGGGCAACACCTGTGTTCTCATTAAACATCTTAGCCGACTTTTCTACAGAGTAGACTCTCCTGCCGAACACGAGCGCCCTCTTATGTTTCAGGATTTCCTGCGACTTCGAGCCAACAATGGTTGGCAGCCACTCGTCGAGCTCGATCCAAGCCGGGTAACCTGCTCGCTTCGTCTTTATAGAGACGAGTTCAACAATGGTCTTGCCCCTTATCTTGACGACTGATCCTTCATCACAGATTACGGCGTCGGCTCTTACCTGTCTAACAGCCGTGTTTCCAGCAGTCTTATCTACGATATCTAGAACGTATCGGCTTGGTGTCGCAGACGAGAAGACCACCTTATACATTTCGCTCCTAGTGGAGGTTAGCGAAGAGAGCCTGTGTAGTAGGACTAGTGATATGGCTGTTGGTAGCTCGTAGAAGCCCCAGGTGTGGAACTCGTCAAAAAAGAGCACAGGTGATAGGAGAGCTGATGAGAGCTCAGCCAGCTCCCTCTCCGCGACCCTGCCCTCTACCAGCAATCTAACCCTCTTAACAATTTTCTCAACGTACTGTCTAAGCTCATCCTCATTGCTCATCGATGACAGCATTTTCTCGACAACCCTCTTAACGAATTCCCCTGAAGACGTCAGATCTAGTAGCTTGGCTAGGTCGTGATGGCTTCTATACATATGGGAGAACATGAGGTAAGGGTACTCAGGAACAGCGAGGGTTATTAGGTAGTCCACGCTCTCAGTTAACATGGTTCTGCGCATAATATCTAGAACGTGCCGTCCAGAACCCACACTCAGGGCATTCTTTAGCTTCTCGATAGTATCCCTAGTAAGCAATACCATCCCTACCTTGTTCTTGTAGTATTTCACCTTCCCATCATTCCTCAAGACCTCGAACTCTAAATCATGGACTGCTACTCCCTGCCCAAGTTCTCTAGCCTCACTAGCAGATAGTTTTCCGAGGGTTGCTTTAAGAGACTCGAACTGGTCTACGGTCAGGGGCTTGGTTGGGTATATACCTAGGGCACCGTCATAGCTTGTTCCGTATAAAATGTTAGAGAGAAGAGGTGTGAGAAGTGTGAAGGTCTTACCCGACCCGGTTGGAGCTGTAAGGAAAAGGTATTGATGAGGAGAATTAAAAAAATCTATCGTTTCTTCCTGAAATCTCCTTAAAGTGAGCTCTGCTTTGCCTCTCATCCTGATATTACCTAGCTCTACACATACCGGCTCTAATTCAATGGCGTAAGTCAATGAGCGGCACCCTGAATCTTATCCCGCTACGAGACTCTAGCGTGGCTACGACTGGCTCGTTGAAGTATGCCTTTGCAATTACGTTAGAATTTGGAACGCCTCTTCTCACGGTCTTAGTGTCCAGCAACGCAACGTAGGAGGCTGGCTCTACACCATCTCTTAGGAGATCCCCAAGATTGACTGGGTCGGTTGGTCCACTGGTACGACTCTTGATTTCGGCTTCTTCACACTTAACACTGAAGATTCCCTGCCTCTTGACGCCAACTCTAACTGCATTAGGTATCTTCACATTGGCTGATCTAGCCACAAGTACTGTCTCGAATTCCGAACCCGGAGCGAAGTATAGGTGTACCACATGCCACGGGTACATGGACTTAGGTTTGGGTTGCACTATCTCTACCGCTCCTTCGCCCTTAATATTCAGTAACATCCTCTTGAGGTTAACCCTGCGGGGTCTAGCGGGATAGACGTAGAGCCTCTTCTCTACCTCGTCAAGCCAATAGTAGTCTATTTCTCCTACCTCTATGGCTGAGGACGCTAGCGAGGCGTGTAGTAGCCCGCTGAAGCCGTACATCAGCGAGTAGTTGTGAAGGTACGGCTGGGGCTTGTAGACGGCGTAGGATACGCCCATCACGTTGGCGTAGCCGACTGACGACGAGTATGTTAGGTAGTCGCAGAGTCTCAGGGTGCAGATGTATGTTTTCATCATTTCGCTGATGCCCCTTCTTATCCTAGGTTACTTGGCGGTGATGTAGCTCTTTACGGCGTCTATATAGTTCCTGGAGTTTGTCCAGAGCTCTTTTACTAGGTTAGCGTCAAGTATGTTTACGTTCTTCAGCTTAGCTAGGATATCCTCGGTTACCTCAACGACTCCTGCTCCGGTGGCGTACGATACACTTCTTACGTATTCTAGGAGCTTCCTCCGAGCCTCTGCCTCGTTTGCTTCGCCTGCCAACCTCTCGGTGGCTTCGTAGGCTGAGCCGACTTCAAATAGGTCGGCTACGGTGGCTACGGGTACGACCTTGAGTGTCCCCCATAAAGATGTCCTCGCTCCTACTCTAATAGTTCTCGTCAGGAGCCAAAGGACGTACAGTAATTCTACTGGTGATGACATGAACAACACTACTTTACCTACGAAGAGTGTGCCGGGCTCTACGAAGGTCTCGGCGAACAGGGCGCCTGTTCTCGCCTCCTCTCCCTCTGCTTTCTGACCTTCTTTAATCATTATCGTTGTGTAGGTAATCTCGTCTACGGCGTTCCCCGTCCTTCTCTCGTAGCTGGGAGTTAATGCATATGCCGAATCTCCGACAAACCTGCTGGCTAGGTTGTAGTTGGCGGCAGCACTCGTAGCACCCATCAATACGTCAGTTGGACACTTCATGCACCTGCCGTGCATTACGCCTTTTCCTTCGCCGGCTAGGCCTGGTGATATAGAGCAGGATGCTAGGAAGTCGTAGTTTTGATCGCCTATAGCCGCCTTGATGACGCTATTATGTAACTCCCACTGTCTTCTCAGTAGCTGCATGAACTCCCTTAGGTACACAGCCTTCAGCTTCCTGAAAATGAGTGTTGGAACAGCCTCGCCGGCTGCTTCGCTCAGGATTATGTCGTCTTCTCCTTCCGTCCTCAGTATCATCCTGTCCTCTACTCTCCCGATCCAGTATATCGTTATATGCTTTGCAACGGGCTTTACTGATTCTGTTCCCCCCGTGTATGTGTGTAGGTATGGTTCTATTTTCTTGAAGTTGTCGTCCCCTAACACTTCCCTAAGTTTTTTGATAGAGTTCTCGTATGGGGATTTGACTTGGGGTTGGGTCTGGGACATTGATTTCACCTCTTTTAGGATTTCTTCTCAAGCGGTTCAATGGAGACGCTTGAAAGTAGCCCAGTCGCAAGTCCTATCAGTAGAATCCGCATGTTTTTCAGCATTTTGAAGGCTCCGACCGGGTTTATCGACTTCTGCATTGCTACGTAGTCAACCAAGTTTATGGCCGCTTCCTTTACCGTATTTCTCTCCTGCTCGTCGGCGAACCCGTAGTGCCTCGCGAACAAGTCCATTATCTTGGCAACAGTATCTGCCTTACCGCCGGAGCCCGCTAGGAACTCCTCTAGGGGGTTGAATATCCTTGCTATGTGGTGTCTTGACACTCTCTCCCCCCTGGTCTTACTCCTGATGTAGTTAGCTATAGTCTCCAGCGGCTTTACGTACCTCATCTCGCTTGGGTAGATCTGTAGTCTTATCCTGGACTGGGTTTGGGGTTGGGGCACGGACATACCATCCCACCCCTTTTCTTATTGCTTCACATGAGCTTCCTAAGCATGTACGAATAAACGTCCAGAGCCGGGGCACCAGTGGTTATGAGCCCACTCTTCGTGAACCTGGTCTTACCTATCTTTACCTCTGCCTCATCTAGGTTCATGACGTACGTCCTCAGTTGCTCATATAGTATTCTCCTCAACCTCCTTGTCCTGCTCCACTCGTTTCTCTCCCTAGCTATCTTCAGCTCTCGTACGAAGTGGAGTACGGACTCCTCCATAACGACGTCGCTAACCTCCATCTCTATGGGTAGACCGCTCCAGGGTGGTGGCATGCTCAGAGCATTGGTCGTCAGTACGAGACTCCCGCCAATGTAGTACCAGAGGTCTAGTGCTGTTAGCAGGTCGCCTTTTCCAAGGCGTCCACGCTCATCCGATGTCTTAACTATTATTCTGCTGGAGACGTAGTCTGGTATAACCAAAGGTTTTGTCTCTTCCTTTTTCTTTCTCTTCAGTCCAAGAACCACGTATTCTCTGGCGACCTCTCTGACTATCTGCAGCAGGTCCGTGCTCATAGCCGGGTAGTAGATTATGTTTGATGCCCACATGCCGTCAAAGAAGGATGTTGTAGCTGGAAAGATTATTGATTCGTACTCGCACACTGGACAGATGGGCACGCTGTCCGAGAAACCCTCTAAGGCTCTGTAGTCATCTGGTCTACCCTGTCTGTCTGGGTGGAATAGCTCGGAGACGTTTATATCCAGAATACGCTTGAATCTATCAAGGTATGCTCGCAGGGTTCTTGTTTTCGAAACCCTCTCTCGACAGATAACACATACCGCTCCCTCTTTAGGTCTCTTCTGGGCACTTCCTGTTATACCGAAGTACCTGATGCTAATTGTTTTCTCAACCACTTCTTTCACATCGCTAACGTCAACTTCTGCTGACAGCATCCTCTTAACCAGCTTATCCTTAGTCCTCTCTACCAAGTTGCTTAAGTCTTGAGAACCGAACTCATTGAGGTGGTTGGAGAGGTTTTTGATTACTTCTTGAACGTCTTTACCTCTGATGAACCCCAGCTCAAGTTCGCTGAGAGCTTCTCGAAGGTTCTCTTTTACGCTACCGAGTGTTTTCGCATAGGTGAGCACCGACCATATAACTAACAGTACCTTGTCTGCTGGTGTGGTATAGGTTCTGAAGGTCTCTTCTATATCGCTGATGCTGAGCTGACGTAGGTTTGGTAATGAACTTATAACCCGGCCGGTGTTCAGCTTCTTATCACCAGCGTGAACGATGCCATCAACAGACCTTAGGCTTGCAACCTTAGGCTTACTGGTGGTGGTCGGTGCTAGCGCTTTTGTAACTTCGTTAGAAATGTAGTTAGCTAGACCGTCGTATAGTTTCTTAATATCGTCGCCTCCGATGCAACTTCTAGATAAGTACAGAGAACCTGTCGGAGTAGAGACCAGCGGTGTGAGCTCGGCCTCCATAAGTATTTCATTAAGTTTTTCAGCAACTATCGCGATAATAGGTCTCTGCTTACCTATAACCACAGGGACTAGGTGGTGCTTCACGCCAAGCTTACTCAGCGTCTCTCCGACTTTATCCATAACATACGCTATGTTCCAGCTCTCTTCCCCACCGGTTAGGTAGTCCCCGAGCCTAACGAACTCGGCAATAACTTGAAGTCTTCTCGGGAGCCCACCGCTCTCCAGCTTCGAAGCTACCTCCAGAGCATCGTCAAAGCGCCCACCGAGATACCCGTCTAAAACATCGTATAGTCTCTCATTAGCAAAGACCTCGTCTGCTTTTTCCTTAAGAATCTGAAGACTTAGCCTCATCTTTTCGTAATCGTGTAGGAGACCAGCTAGAAAAGCTGTTGCCTGTTCGTACTCGCTCATCTCGGAGAACTCTGCTAGTCTAGCCGCTATGAAGGCTGCGCCGAAGAAGTGCTGAAGACCTGAAATAAGATATGATTTAGGATTGCAAGGAAGTGCATAACCGTATACACCAGTTTCTATCTTATTTGGGATGAGCTTCGTGATGTCACTCGCAATGGCTTCTCTCAGCTCTAAAATGAAACTCTCCAATCTTTACACCAAAATAAGATTTGGAATGAAAGTTTATAAATCTTGTTTAAAGATATACATTAGAATGAGGGAGAGAATTAGGGCGTAAAACTATGAGGCTCTTCGCCATCACTGTCGGCTTTGATGAGAAACTCTCGATCAGGGGGTTGCTGAAGATCGGCGTAAACGTAGATGACGTTATTATGTTAGTTTATTCTAAGAGCGGTGGTGAGTTCGAGGTTAGAAAGGTTGAGAAAGCTGTTGAGACTGTTAAAGACTTGGTTGTTAAGACGGGAGTTAAGGTAGTAGACGTTGCAGTTTCAGGGATGAATTTCTACGAAGACGCTACTATAGTGCTTAGGGCTTTAAGAGAGCACCCAGCAGGAGAGGTTATAGCATTACTCGCCGGGGGAATGAGGCTAATTATATTTGAGGTGCTGACCGCCGTATTACTGTACAGCAGTCTCTCGGGCATCAGAGCCAGGATTCACTTGATGCGTGAGGACGGACTGTACGATGTTGCTCTACCCACTGAGGTTTTCCGAATATCTATTACTTCTAAGGATGCCGCCGTATTAAGGGTTCTCTACGAAAAAAGAACTATGAAGAGAAGTCATCTCGTTGAGAGCGTTTCACGCGAGACTGGGATCTCTGAATCAATGGTGTACAAGGTAATTAAAAACCTAACTGGGAAGGGACTCATAATAGTTGATGGTGATACTCTCACGCTTACTGATCTCGGACGCCTTGTTTGCGAAGCTCTTGAAATAGAGAAGAAGGGAGAGTGATGAGAGAATGGAGAGACGTCTGTTCAAGGCTACTGTTACAATTGGAAGGAGTGCTGAAAAGCATTCAAAGAAACTAAGAGATTTAGAGGAAGTATTTACGGGTAAGCTCGTGAAGTCTTTAATCATAGACGGTAATCCCCTGTTAAGGCAGTTCTTTGAGAAGATGTCTGGAAGCGCTCCTAAATTGGTCCACGTTTCCCCCCTCTACGTTGAGAGAGTAATCGATGGAAGAAAGCAGGTAAAGTGCATCTACGTATACAGAGATGACAGCAATAATGAAATGGCGAGATATAGCTTCTATATAGGGCTAGTCGAATCTAATGCCATATACAGTCCAACCTCGGATGACGTGTATCAAGCTCTACTTAATCTATCCGGACACCATCGCTTTAAGGCTCAAGTTCTTGATATAGAGCTCATCTCCGTAGAAGAGATAGATGTGGTGAGAGATATCAAGAAAGTAGTCTCGGATCTTAGTAGACTAAAAAAGATGAAGATAGTGTTCTCTTCCCCCACACTTCTAAGAGACCCGCTCAGGAGAGGCAAGCATAAATCACTAACCCCAACACCCATAAACATCTTCTCCACACCAGTTTACATAAACCTGTACCTCACCGGTGCTCTTAGGTGGAAATCATTCATCAGAACACTCATCATCCTACATAGACTACTCAATGAGCCGTACTCTACTCACAAGACAACAAAGATTACGTGGGTAAGATACAGCAAAGACAAGAACCCCATACCCACACTTACAGGTTATGTAAACCTCTTCCTTAATGAATACTACTACAACCAACACGCAAAACATATAAACATAGGGTCACTTCTGGAAGAAACCCTTTCAACAATCCTCACACTAGGAACGGGAACATCAAGAGCAACAGGCTTTGGACACATCACGCTTGCAACACCATCCGGTTCCTAAGGAGGCTTGATGGATTTTCCGGAATCGATCAACAAAAATTTATAAACAACCAGCACAAAACAATGACAGGAAGCAATAAGAAAAGACTGAAAGACACAATACAATACATTACTATCCCGAAAAATATTGGACAACATAAGAATAGAAGCAATAAGAAAAGACTGAAAGCATTTCTTGAGGTGAGTGCATGAGTTCAGGAGTCGTGAAGGACGTGATAGTGAAGCAATAAGAAAAGACTGAAAGTATAAAGCTCGGACTCATTGATTATCCCTCGCCTGAAGGCATATATTGCGAAGCAATAAGAAAAGACTGAAAGCGATCCACGGATAATAGATGCATTCCGACTGAGTGTTGAACGGACAGGCGCCGAGCGAAGCAATAAGAAAAGACTGAAAGACTGGACACTATACATATTCAAGAATAAAAACAACTTCACAATAAGAATAACGAAGCAATAAGAAAAGACTGAAAGGATTTTCTGTAGTGGCTCCAGACGCTCACCAGTGTTTGCGTCTATTACTATAGAGAAGCAATAAGAAAAGACTGAAAGAAAGAGGCCAACGCGGCGTATAAAAAGAGACTAGCGTACAAGAATTGGACGCGAAGCAATAAGAAAAGACTGAAAGGTGGACTGGTCCTCTGGCTACACTGGGACTCGATAGACACCGCTAACAACGTGTGAAGCAATAAGAAAAGACTGAAAGTACTTCGACGGGGCTGTCGGAGGTATATTCGACGTGATAAGAAATGCCTGAAGCAATAAGAAAAGACTGAAAGACGACCCCAGGTCGTGCACGTGTCCGCCCATGTAGAGACAAACACGAGGGTCCCACCAGAAGCAATAAGAAAAGACTGAAAGAAAGTTGTTTGTATGTAGCTCTCTGTTTGTATGGGCTGGTTTACTGTAAGTTTACAGAAGCAATAAGAAAAGACTGAAAGAGTCCGTTCATTCCGACGGGCTTCGGCAGGACGAGCAAACATATGACGATGAAGCAATAAGAAAAGACTGAAAGAAGTACTTATCCACAATCGTCAAGAGTCCGTCAAAGGAAGCAATAAGAAAAGACTGAAAGCTCTTACCAACACCGCGTAGCTGTGCTTCAAGCTCTGTCCTCGGAACAGAGAAGCAATAAGAAAAGACTGAAAGGTACATCACCATCATTCACATTCAGCGTATCAATGGAGGGTAAGAGCTGATGAGCGAAGCAATAAGAAAAGACTGAAAGAGAACTGGGATTACTGGGACCACTGAATTCAAACTTATTACCCCCATAGGGAAGCAATAAGAAAAGACTGAAAGGCTACGACGCGGGCCTCGAATCAATGTGCAAAGCAAATGGGATAGGGTATGAGGGAAGCAATAAGAAAAGACTGAAAGTGCTCTACTCCTCCACTTCTCAATTATCTTATCCAACGGAGAAGCAATAAGAAAAGACTGAAAGATCATTCATTCCGGACGGCGTCGCGGACGAGGTGTTGATGAACGACTGCCTCGAGCACGAAGCAATAAGAAAAGACTGAAAGTTCTGCGTCAGCGGGCACTAATTCGCTCTTTTTTCGAAGCAATAAGAAAAGACTGAAAGCGAGCCTGCTGCAAACAGGAACAACATGCCGGAGCTGAAGCAATAAGAAAAGACTGAAAGCTCTACACAGCGCTCAGCTCAGGAGCATCGGTCTACATTCCGACGGACGCGTGAAGCAATAAGAAAAGACTGAAAGATGATCAACGATATGATGCCCGAGCCGCCTATAATGAAATAAAGTTTGCCGTCCGTCCTGAAGCCCGACACCACCGCCCCCGTCGGCAGACTGAGCATCGTGTCTAGGAACGCCATGATGCGCTGAAGCAATAAGAAAAGACTGAAAGACGGACTGACTTCGCCGTAGCGGTTCTCGGGAAGAACAACGTTTCTGAAGCAATAAGAAAAGACTGAAAGATGTATGAGAAGCAGTTCGGCAGGCGCGTCTCGTTCGGCGTCATTCTTTAGAAGCAATAAGAAAAGACTGAAAGATGGCGTGCGGCGTTCCGGTCGTTGCTGGATACTATACGAAGCAATAAGAAAAGACTGAAAGATCTATGTTGAATCACCTAGGAAAAGAGGATATATGAAAGGAATTTAAAAACTTCATGGACTTTCCATAGAAAAATGTCGAGCTCCAATCAATGAAGTAGTAGTATATGATATGTTAAGGTAATATCACAATATAAAGTATGTTCATATATTAAGCATATTTCCATGGAACTTCAGGACGTACGTGTTCGAGCCTGCGGAGCCGGAGATCCCGGGGTTCAAATCCCGGTGGGTTCGTCTTTGAGTTGCTGTGATTGACCCCGGTTATCTCGCGAGACTCATATTGAAAGTAAAGCTTATATTCCAGCACTGTTGCTATCGCATTTCGGGTGATGGAAGGTACTAGAGTCTTTGATGATTATGTTACTGATAATAGCAGGTTATGTTTTGGCATTGGGTGGAGTTAGTAGAGTGCTTTCACTCGTCAATAACTTCCTGTTCTACATAACGTTGCCTGGGATTATATTTCTCTCCATAGTGAGGATCAGCAGCGTTGAAGACTTTCTCATAATGCTTTGCGTTTCACTTATTCACATGAGCATCACATTTGTCGTGTCATACTGTGGAACTAGGTTCGTCATTAAGGATATGGTAACACGTCTTACGATGACTACTTCGTTGGTTCTCGCGAACTCCGTGTTTTTAGCTATACCGTTGGCGACGCTGATGTACGGGGAGCCCCACGACCGTATTGCCTTACTTCATAGCTTTCAACATATACTTGGCCCCCTTCATTTTCTTCGTCACCATTAAGACAGGAAGAATGAGGGGCGGTGGTGGAAACTTAAGTAACTACCTCAAGTCGTTGCCGCATCTAATGGCCTTTATAATTGCCTTAGCCCTCAGATTGACAGAACCCGGTCTCGGCCTGAAGCTGGACACAGCGTTCACGTTGCTTAGCTACACGAACTATAGTTCATTCCTAATAATAGGCGGCCAGCTAGCCAGGCTCAGGTTAGATTACCTTAAGAGATCGCTAGGAAGGCTGCTTCTCCCATTCACCATAAAGTACGTCATATCACCCATTGCAGCATTAACGTTATACGTGTTCGCGGCATCGTTTAAGCAGTCACTCTCAGCGTTTTTCCCGGGGTTAATGATTCAGAGCGTCATGTCCCCGGCCGTCAGCACGGTGGTAATAGCGAAAGTGCACAAGCTGGAATCAGATTTTGCAACACTGCTGATCGCTCTAATGACCCCTATCTCAATAGCGTTGGCGGTGATCGCAGGTTTGACTCTAGCAAGCTAGTCCAATCTCCTATCTCGCTCCCTTCAAGTTTTGGTTCAGCCGCACTTTAACTTCGAGTCCTTGGGGTAACATATCCTGAACTTGTCTAACGCAACGCAGATCTGGTCGATAGGTATGAAAGCAGTGGCTCCCGACTTGGTTTTAATGAAGACTGACTTACCAAGCACTTTCACCTCGGCCTCCTCACACTCAACTATCCCCACTCACCAAAACATTAACTAAGTTACAGAAAATTTAATAAATTCAGAGTACGGCCCGAGGCCTTCACACCCTCATCACCGCCCCTGCAATTCCCGTAGCTTCCCCTGAAGCAGTTGCGCATCTATTTCCAGACTTGGTGACTCACATATAATGACTCCCTCAGCGCCGTAGTCCCGTAAAGCGTGCAGGACTCCAGCCCAGTTGAAGGCTGAATCCTTGAAGTCCACGTGCTTCCTCTCCCCCCTTTCACCATACTCGATGCCTGAGAGATGTATGTGCATGCTTCTTAACGCGTCACTACCCAGCCTCGATTCCACGAACTCCAAAGCCCTGGCGAAATCATCCACCCTGTTGAACATGCCTCTACTTCTGGCGTAGAGGTGCGCGAAATCCAAGGCTACGTTAGCCATGTCAACACCCTCCACAACAGCCACTACCTCCTCAAGAGATCCAAACTCGGCCAAACCACCCATAGTTTCAGGTCTAACCCATATTCTAATGCCCTCATCAACCAGCTCAGCAGCAATTTCCCTGAGCCTCTTCCTCACAACTTCAACGGCCTTCTCCGAACTCAACTTACCGTAGTAGCCCGGATGGAACACGACGGACCAAGCCCCAGCCAAGTGCCCTACCCTAGCCGAGTTAAGGATTCTCTCTGTAGAAGCTTTCACAGTACCCTCCTCTTTAGATAGAAGGTTGATGTAGTAAGGCGCGTGAACCGTTAGCACAACACCCACCCCTCGCGCTACATCCTTGAGTGTGGAGGCGTCCCCGCCTTTAAGCCAGACACCCCTCACGAACTCTATCTCCATCGCACTTAAACCCAACTCCCTGACCTTCCTAACACCCTCAACAACCCCTGAACCCTTAGCAGCCAAAGGAATTCCAGCCGGACCTATAAACAAGCCTCCAAGACCCAAAGCAATACCCCAAAGACATCTAGCTTAACTGAAATATTAACTTACAAGGTCATCATGCTTAACCGGAGGAGAAGTGGTAGCGGGGGGTGGATTTGAACCACCGACCTCGGGGTCTCCCATTACCCCGGTAGACCCAATATACTACTATACCCCTCGCCCCTTATAAACATTATCGTTTCTTGGTAGGTAAAGATCCATCGGCCCCCCACAGAGTGCCTTACCGCAATAATGGTCAGAGGACATTGCTGGAAATATTAGCTTAATAGCTCGTAAACTCCCTCAGGCAATCAAATAAGGTTGGTAGTGATCGCAGAAATACTCCTGGTGGGGGGACTTGAGTGGTCCACCGGGGCTTTATGAGCCCCGCGGGCTAACCTGGCTACCCCACCCCGCTACTCTGTCCCCCCATTCTTCATACTGTCTAAAGAGGTTTTTAAGCGTTGGGCTCTCACAGCCGCCCTGAGAGCGTTCCACTCGGGTGTGGTTCCTGGCCCCACCCCATATTTCTTGGTTACCATGACCTCGAGGTCTAGCTCGGTGGGTATTCCTAGCCTCCTTGCCTCAGCCCATGTCTCGGCAAGCGATCTCGTGTACCTAATCCCCTGAGCCAGCTTGTTTAGTTTGATTACCTCTTCACTCCTCAGCAAGAACGTCATTAGGGTGGCTACGTTAACGTTCATCACCCTACTACCGCCTCTTATCGGCTTAGCCCCTACGTCGCCCTTAAGCGCTAGGAAAGGCGCCTTACTTGCCTCGGTCTTTACACGATCTATTATAGCTTCGTAGAGGCTTCTGTGATGATCCCACAGACCCAGCGCCCCGACGTAGCCACCAGCCCGCAGTACTTCACCTATCCTTTGAAGCACTACCTCCTGAGGCAACTCGCCGTCAGCGCCTGGTGCCGCAATACCTACCAAGCCCCCTGTTCTTTCAGTAGCTGCTAACGTGATCGCGTCTGCGAGCGGTGACCATAGATCCTCCTCCCACCCCTCAGCAAGTATGTCACCGCCTACGTCCAGGTCTATCAGCAGAGCCCCATCACTTAACTCGCTGAAGCATCTGTAGACCCCCTCAACACCGTGCTCTAAAGTGACTGCAGGGATCTCTGTTCCAAGCACCTCAGCGACGTACGCTGTGTGAGGTCTGAACGCATACTCACCACGCACGACGTAAGTGTCCTTGCCAACCCACACACATTTATCCAGCCTGGCGTTCCTGAGGCTGGCTCTAGGCACGGGCCCGGGGTATGGGTCAACTACCCATCTCTCCCACAGGACTCCCGCAGGGAGGCACTCACGCGTACCCACAACGTCCTCAAGCACCTTACAGAAGACGTAGGCTGAAACGACGTCCCCACCACCCCCAGCGCCTACCACAACAACTCTGGAGCTACGTAAAGTCGTAGTCCAACGACCCAACCCTCGTTACCTCCATATCAAAAACCGGCGTTAGACTTAAGTTTATATTCTTTCGCGTGCTTAATCATTTAAGGGGTTGAGGAGAATGGCTTTCGGTCCGCCGGCACTCGGGTATGATAGGGCGATAACGGTATTTTCTCCCGATGGCAAGCTCTATCAAGTGGAGTATGCTGCGGAGAACGTCAGAAAGGGCTGGACTACAGTAGCTCTCAGGACTGATAGTGTAGGCGTTCTAGTAGCTGAGAAGAGGAAGATCTCAACACTAATAGACATGAACTCAATAGCTAAGATCTTCTTAGTGGATTCTCATATGGGGGCCTCTTTCGCAGGTCTCGCCGCTGACGGCAGGATTCTAATAGACTACGCAAGGAAGGAGGCTCTCAACTACAGATTCATATACGATGAACCAGCTGACGTCGAGTACGTTGTTAAATCAGTATGCGATGTGAAACAATTGTACACACAACACGCAGGCGTGAGACCCTTCGGAGTCTCACTGATATTCGTCGGTAAGGATAAGAAGGGGATCCACGTCTACAAAACCGAGATAAACGGCTATTATTTCGCATACCTAGCCCTGGCAGTAGGTTCCGGGGAGCAGCCAGCTATGGAATACCTTGAGAAGAACTACAGGAAGGATCTAAAGAGGGAGGACTCTGTAGAGCTGGCGCTTAAAGCGCTTAGATCCGCTTCAGAGGAGGGCTTGACACCCGAACTGATTGAGATAGGGATTGTGACGTTGGAGGACGGTGTCTTCAGGAAGCTTACCTACGACGAGACTTCTGACTTCATCTCGAAGACAGGTGTGAATAAGTGAGTAAGGAGTACGTGATAGCCCGACTGGAGAAGAGCGGCTCGAGATTTGAGATTCTGGTCAACCCGGAGAAGGCCCTCAAATATAAGGAGGGGGAACTAGGGGACGTCGCGGAGGTTCTGGTAGGTGACATAGTCTACAAGAATGTTAAGAAGGGCGATAAGGCATCGCCGCAGGACCTGATCAGGGCGTTCGGAACGACTGACGTGAGGGTAGTTGCTGACACTATACTTAAGAAGGGGGAACTCCAGCTGACCACAGATCAGAGGAGAAGGCTCATAGAGCAGAAAAAGAGGCTGATAGTCAGCTACATAGCTAAGTCGGTAGTAGATCCGAAGACAAAGACCCCTATCCCGCCCCAACGTATTGAGAAGGCCATGGATGAGGCAAGGATCTCCGTGGACCTCTACAAGACTGTGGAGGAGCAGGCCTCAAAAATAGTTAAAGAGCTTGTTAGGGTGCTCCCAATTAAGGTCGCTAAAGCTCTGATAACCATCAAGGTACCGCCCGCGATCGCCGGAAGAGCCTACAGCGAGCTGAAGAAGCTGGGTGAGGTTAAAAATGAGAGGTGGCTAAGCGACGGCGCACTCTACATGGAGGTGGAGATACCTGCCGGGATGCAGAACGAGGTTATAGACTCTATTAACAGAGTAACTAAGGGTGATGTGGAGTTAAGCGTGAAGGTGATGTGAGGTGAGCAGTCCACCGGAGCAGAAGGTTGAGAGGGTCCTCGTAACGCCTGGCGACAAGCTGGCGGAAGGGGACTTCAAGGTATTGACGCCGACAACAGTGTATAAGGTCGGCACTGCCTACTACTCATCCGTAGTAGGTTTCCTCGAGCTCAACGCTCAGGAGAAGAGTGTCAGGGTCATACCGCTTGAGGGCTTCTACTACCCTAAGGTCGGGGACGTAGTCATAGGCATAGTTAGCGACATCGGACTCACAGGCTGGGAGCTTGACATAAAGGCACCGTTCCCAGGAGTTCTTCATGCAGTTGATTTTCTCGGCAGGCCGATCAACCCTGCCAAGGATAACCTGAAGGACATACTTGACGTGGGAGACGTGGTAGTGGGTAAGGTCGAGGTGTTTGATAGAGCACGGGATCCAGTTATATCCACTAAAGGCAAGGAATTCGGGAAGGCCACTGGAGGGGCTCTCGTAGATATAAATCCAGTCAAAGTCCCGAGACTCATCGGCAAGAAGGGCTCCATGCAATCCCTGATAGAGTCGGAGACCGGTTGTAAGCTAATCATAGGCAATAACGGTAGGGTGCTGGTCAAGTGTGAGAACAAACAACATGAAGACATAGCGGTGAGAGCCATCAGGAAGGTTGAGAATGAAGCCCACATATCCGGCCTGACGGACCGCATAAAAGAATTTATTATGGTGGAGAAAGTTAGGAGGGGTTTGACAGGTGCTGAAGAGCGAAAGACCTAAGCTCATCGACGAGAATGGCTTGCGTCATGATGGAAGAAGGCCTGACGAGCTCAGGCCGGCCAAAATGGAGGTTGGGGTCCTCAGCAACGCAAGCGGTTCTGCCTACGTGGAATTCGGCAAGACCAGAGCGATAGCCGCGGTCTACGGGCCTCGGGAACCACCGCAGAGGTATATGGTCTTGCCCCACAGAGCAGTACTCAGGTGCAGGTATCACATGGCCTCGTTCTCCACAGACGAGAGAAAGAATCCAGCACCTTCAAGGAGGGAAATAGAACTGTCCAAGGTCATAAGGGAAGCCCTTGAGCCCGTGGTCATGAGCGAGTTATTTCCGAGAACGTCAATAGATATATTTATAGAGATCATCAGTGCGGACGGTGGGACTAGGACAGCCGCACTCAACGCAGCGTCCCTAGCCCTCGCCGACGCAGGAATACCGATGAAGGATTTAGTGGCGGCAGTAGCGGTTGGCAAGGTTGACGGGCACCTAATTTTAGACGTGGATCAGGTCGAGGACAACTACGGTGAGGCTGACATGCCGGTGGCGATGGCGCCATCCATCAACGCGATAACATTGCTCCAGTTGAACGGCGTGCTGTCGCCCTCCGAGTTTAGCGAAGCGCTTAACCTAGCGTTTAAAGGCATAAACGAGGTGTATAGGCTCCAGAAGGAGACACTACGTAATAAGTATTTAGTTAGGGTGGAGTAGAAATGTCTGTATCGCCGACTTCACCGGATGTAATAATATCTAAACTTAAAGCAGAGACCCTCGCAGCGCTTGCCAAGAAGGGGGTTAGATCTGATGAAAGGGCTCTGGAGGACTTCAGGAGGCTGGAAATAGTCACTAACTACCTGCCTAAGGCTGAGGGCTCCGCCCTGGTAAGGCTCGGTGATACGCAGGTTCTGGTCGGAGTCAAGCTGGAGTTAGGATCCCCATACCCAGACACCCCGGATGAGGGGGTGTTGGTGGTTTCCGCAGAGTTCGTGCCTACGGCATCGCCTGCCTTTGAGCCTGGGCCGCCGGATGAGAACGCAATCGAACTGGCTAGAGTGATAGATAGGGTTCTTAGAGAGTATGGAGTAATAGATACTAGTAAACTGGCCGTGATACCTGGAAGGAAGGTCTGGGTTGTGTGGATAGACATCTACGTCCTAGATCATGGAGGGAACCTCGTTGACGCCTCGTCGATAGCCGTCTTAGCCGCCCTTTTGACGGCTAAGATACCTCAACATGTGTTGGGCGAGGGCGAGTCCATCCACGTTGATAAGACCGTAGCTTCGGGGCCTCTGCCCATATTGAGGAAAGCGGTCACAGTCACCATAGGCAAGTTAGGTGATTCACTAATAGTGGATCCAACCCTTGAGGAGGAGAGCGTAATATCGTCTAAAATAATAATCGGTGTGGGGGAGGATGGGCTAATAGCCGGGCTTCAGAAGACTGGCGACGGGTATTTGACTAAGCAGGAGATTGAGGGGGCAGTATCCCTGGCCTTAAGGAAGGGTAGCGAGTTAATAGCTAAGATCAATGAGTGTCTAAAACCTCGTGAGGGGACTCATGTGGAGACTGCAGAACCCGCCACCACGATTCAAGAGGGTTTAAAACCGTTGGAAGGCATGCCTGACAACAACGCTTAAAACCTTCGGCAGTATTTTGTGAGGGGATGCACAGTGGGTCGGTTGAAGGTTTCAGGGATCTCGGGCAGGTTCGGTGCCAGATACGGGTCCTCGCTAAGGAAGAGATGGAGAGAAATCATGAGTAGAAGGTACGGTGAGGTCCCATGCCCTTTCTGCAGGGCCAGAGTGGTTATGAAGAGAGTTTCCGTCGGGATCTGGCAGTGCCCTAAGTGCGGCACCGTTTTCGCTGGAGGTGCCTACGTACCCCAGACTGAGGTAGGGACTTCTAAGACCGCCCAGTAAGTGAGATGTGTGGCGACCCTCATAATAACCACCTCACGGGAGCCCTCGAGAAGGACTAGGTCTTTCGTTAATGATCTGGTAAGAGTTGTACCCAACTCCCTTAGATTCAACAGGGGTAAGGCTACCTATAAGGATCTTGCTCTGCTGGTTAAGCGTCAAAACTCTCGAGGCGTTTTAATGGTTATGGAGAGGAAGGGCAATCCCTCAGCGTTGAAATACCTAATCCCAGGTAGTGGTCAAGCGTCCCTGAAGACGCGGTACGTGGTCTTGATACGCTCCCTCAAACTGTTGAGGGAGGTGCATGAAGCGCAAACGCCGTTTAACGTTGACAAGCTCTTGCTAAATGCAAGTAGGACGACGCTTCAAGGACTCCTGCACGAAGTATATGAAGTGTTCACGGAGATCTTCAACCCCGAACTGACTTCAGAGAGGGTCGCATCAACTGAAGCGATAGAGTTGATTATCGCAGGCAACGGTGATGACGTTAACGTGTCCTTCTACTGCACGTCCACCGGAAGACCCTGCGGGCCTATGTTCAGGGTTTTGAAGGTAATTAAAGCGGATGAAAGTGCAGCACCGATTCCCAATTATTAATTCGTTAGTGAGGTAGGACGTGGAGTCAATGAGAGGCTCTCGGAGGATGATCGGTGTGAGGTGTCTAAATGTTGAGTAGCCCGGCTCACGAGGTAGTGGTGGAGATGGTTTTTGAGCCGGACGAGTGTCTGATCAGCAATGCTGTCTGTAAGTCGCTTGCTCCTGAGGCAAAGCTAACGCTGAAGGGGGTTACGTTGCAGATAAAATGCGATGAATGCGGATTTAAACTCATAGCCAGAAGCCAGGATGCGAGCGCTCTAATACCTCCAGTCGTCAACTCCCTTAAGTTAACCAGCTCGCTCATAGAAACGCTTAAGGCCCTGGAGATTGCACTACCCTCCCAAGCTTAAGACGCTGGGAGTACATGAAGTGGCGCAGTTCGTCCGGCGCATTTCGGGTTTTAAACCACGCTGGGCGGGCCCTGCCGACATCCCGTGTAGGGCGGGCTCAGGGTAAGTTTTATAAGGTGCGTGTTGCTAAGTATGTGAGGGTGATGGTATGGCTCAGAGAATACCGCCGGAGCTCGAGCAGGCTGTCGTTAAGTACCAGCAAATAGAGTCGCAGCTCGCGTCAATAATAACTCAGAAATCAGTGATTTCCTCGGAGCTGAAGGACATTGAAAGGGCGTTAAGTATTCTGCAGAACGTCACGCCTGAAACCACTGTCTACAAGAATACAGGCTTTGTTTTCGTTAAGGTAGATAAGGACGCTACTATTAAAGAGCTTCAGGAAAAGAAGGAAGAGCTTGAGGTAAGACTCCAGAGTTTTGAGAAGATTGAGGAGTCGCTACGCAAGCAATTCGAGGCTGTGAAGAAGGAGCTTGAGAGATATAGGGTGATCCCAGGCGAGGAGAAAGGCGGATAGTAGGAATTACGTTAAGTCGCTGGGTCTTAACATAAGCCGAATAGACGGTCTAGAGTTAAAAAATATCGCAACGCTATTTGAGGAGAAAATCAGAAGCTCCTTGGAGGGCCTCTCGGGGCGTAGGGAGGAGTATAATGTCCTGATATCGGCTGAGGTAAAATCGGACTGTATTAGCGTGACCTTAGACTTGGAAATCACTTCCCCCGAGCCCTTAACCTTGGAGCTTGAGTCCTTATTAGATCAGGTAGTTGATAATGCTTTGGAGACGCTTGAGCATGAGTTACTTAGCAGGTATGGAAAAACTCAAGGAACTGGCCCACGAACTGGTTAAAGCGGTGAGAGCCTGCACATCCATATGTATTTCCACGCATAAGGACGCAGATCCGGACGCAGTTGCTTCAGCCATAGCCCTCAAGCATGTGATTCAATCAACACATCACAACCCCTCAACATACGTGATCCTTCCCGAGGGACTCAATAAGGTGGCCAGCAGGTTAGTCATGAGCCTAAACATGGAGCGTGAGTTAAGCTCCGCATTAACAGGGCAGTGCGACCTCCACGTGTTTGTCGACGCATCAAGCAGATACCAGGTCATGAGCCCTGGAGGGGAGGGGCTCGCCAGGTACATAGTTATAGACCATCACGAGTCTAACGAACTGACGAGTGACGCGTTACTATCAATTCATTTTAGAGATGCGGCCTCAACCAGTGAGCTCCTCGCCTTAATGATGGAGTGCTTGAATATAACACCGTACAACAACCTAGTAACCCTTCTCATATCCGGGATTCTTTACGATACAAAGAACTTGAGGCTAGCTAAGCCGACGAGCTTCAAAGCCCTTTACCACCTCACTAGCATGTGTCCCGAGTGCTTTAACCAAGCGTACTCACTGCTCACCGGTACTGAGGTAGTGAGGAGTGAGGTGGTGGCAGTACTTAAGGGTATTTCAAGAATCGGTATTTATGAACTAAACAAGGATCTGTTGTTAGCAATAACCTGTGTAGGAGCGTATGAGGCTTCAGTACTCAAAACAGTCATTAATGCTGGAGCGGATGTAGCGATAGCAATATCCCAACGGTCTGGAGAGACCAGAATATACGTAAGAGCTTCGCAGAGAGCGATAAACACGCTCAAGACCCCAATAGCCTCAGATATCGCCACGCAAATAGCGAAGAGCTTAGGGGGCTCTGGTGGGGGGCATGAGGGCGCTGCCGGAGTGGTAGTCTCTTCTTCAGTATGCGCTGAGGGGATACTGGAGAATGTTAGACAGTACTTCACGAGGGCCGGCATGAGGTTTGAGGTTTTGGAGGAGGGCAGGTGGATTGAGAAGTGCTCTTAAGCCCTGCATGCTCGACCGCACCACATATTTTTACTGTATACAATACCGGAGTTTAGGTGTCGGGTATGCGGGCTCATTGTAAGGGTGAGGTTTATTTAAGGACACTGGTGAGGTGTTAAGTCACGGTTAAAGTGTACGTTGACGAACGTGAAAGATCGTCTGACGTGCCCGTTCACTTGTCAGGCATGGGGGTTACTGTAGTCTTTAAGGTTCTCGAGGTAGGTGACTACGCTATTGACGAGGAAATAATCATTGAAAGGAAAAGGGTGAACGACCTCGTCAAATCCGTCTACGAAGGAAGGTTCTTTAATCAGTTAAAGAGGTTGAAGAGTGTTGAGGGGTGTAAACCCCTACTAGTTATAGAGGGCAACATACTGGATATCGGGAGGTACGTCGAGAACCCTAAGTCCGTTGAGGCAGCGCTCATCGCAGCGATCCTGTCCTTCAATGTCCCGATCCTCTATACTAAGGATTCACACCATACTGCTGAACTAATAAAGTATGTGGCTGAGAGAACTCAAAAGAGTAAGGCGAAGGCCTCAGGAGGCAAGGTAGTTACTCTACTACCAACCTATAGAAAAGTCAGGAAACCAAAGACCGAGGACATTAAGTCATGGCAGATCTACATACTTTCATCCTTCCCTAAAATAGGGCCTACGTTGGCTGAGAGACTCCTACGTAAGTTTGGCAGTTTGAAGGCAGTCATAAACGCTCAGGCCGTAGAACTCCTTAGGGTTGAGGGGATGACTGAGGAGAGGGTTAAACTACTTAAGAAGATCGTTGAGGAGAGTTCCTCAGACTCGACGAGTCCATCGCTTGAGAAATTCCTCGATAAATCTAGGCAGGGTCAGTAACGCATCTCCAGCTGTAGAAATGGTTAAGCTTATAACTTCCTTAAAGTTAGTTTTGTAGGTAATAGGCATGCCTAGGTACAAGACTGTAGAGCAAGTGCAGAGAATAATGAGTGACTTGGAACATGTAAGGAACATAGGTATAATAGCGCACGTCGACCACGGCAAGACCACCACCTCAGACGTGCTGCTGGCGGCCGCAGGCATAATATCAGCTAAGGTAGCTGGCGAGGCCCTGGCCCTCGACTACCTTGACGTGGAGCAGAAGAGGGGAGTTACAGTTAAAGCCGCCAACATCAGCTTGTATCACGAGCTGGGAGGAAGGGGCTACGTAATAAACCTGATTGACACGCCGGGGCACGTCGACTTCTCAGGCAGGGTTACAAGGTCTTTACGTGTGCTTGATGGCGCCATAGTGGTAGTTGATGCTGTCGAGGGTGTAATGACGCAGACTGAGACGGTGCTTAGGCAGTCGCTCGAAGAGAGGGTGAGGCCTCTTCTCTTTATCAATAAGATAGACAGGCTAATAAAGGAACTTAAGCTTTCCCCTCAAGAAATACAGAAGAGATTCGTAGATATAATAAAGGAAGTCAACAGACTCATAGTCGAGAACGCTGACCCTGAATTCAGGGATAAATGGACTCTAGACGTTGCCAAAGGCCAAGTGATTTTCGGCTCGGCCAAGGATAAAATCGGGTTGACAGTACCCCACGCTCAGAGGAAAGGAGTTAACGTGATGGATCTGATTAAAGCCTATGAGAAAGGTAGAGAGGCTGTAGAGGAATTCCAGAAGATAGCGCCGTTGCATGAGACGCTCCTTGAGGCGGTCATTACCCATGTTCCTAACCCGAGGGATGCACAGAGATACCGAATCCCGAAGATATGGAAGGGCGATATAAACACAGAGTTAGGCAGGGCCATGATGGAGGCAGATCCGAAAGGACCGATAGTTTACATGATCAACGACATGAGGCTCGATCCTCACGCAGGTTTTGTAGCGACCGGGAGAGTGATGTCGGGCACTCTGAAATCCGGTGAGGAAGTCTGGCTAGTTAATTCGAGGACATCGCAGAAAGTCCTTCAGGTATCGCTCTACATGGGACCCTTTAGGGAGCAAGTGGAGTCCGTGTTTGCAGGTAACATAGGTGCAGTGCTAGGTCTGGACAGAGCCAGGGCTGGCGAGACAGCGGTTAATATGATGTTCAAAGACGTAGCAGCTCCTTTCGAGAGGCTAAGGTACGTGACTGAGCCTGTCGTAACCATGGCCGTGGAGCCTAAGAAGACCCAAGACCTGACGAAACTCATAGACGCTTTAAGAAAGATGGCGATAGAGGACCCGAACCTGATAGTTAAGATAAATGAGGAGACGGGAGAGTATCTCCTGGCAGGTATGGGACCCCTACACCTCGAGATCACACTTACACTCCTTAAGGAGAATTACGGTATAGAGGTCGACACGACGCCACCTATAATAGTCTATAGGGAAGCCATAAGAACCTCCTCTCAGATTCTTGAGGGTAAGTCCCCTAACAAACATAATAAGTTCTACGTGAGTGTTGAACCCCTCAACGAGGAGACCATCACGCTCATCCAACAAGGAGCGATAACAGAGAATATGGATCCAAGGGAGATGGCCAGGATTTTAAGGGATCAGGCCGGTTGGGATTATGATGAGGGAAAGAAGATATGGGCGATCGATGAGGGAATCAACGTCTTCGTGGACAAGACCTCTGGCATCCAATACCTGAGGGAGATTAAAGACACCTTGATACAAGGGTTCAGGCTAGCTATGAATGAAGGACCTCTAGCAATGGAGAGAGTTAGAGGAGTGAAGGTAATACTCCACGACGCCGTCGTTCATGAAGATCCAGCCCACAGGGGGCCTGCACAGATATACCCAGCCATTAGGAATCCGATCTACGCAGGAATGTTGCTCTCCAGACCAACTTTACTAGAGCCTATACAGAAGATAGACCTTAGGGTCCCTGTGGACTTAATGAGCTCCGCAATCTCCGTCATCACAAAGAAGAGAGGTAAGGTTCTGGACGTGATAACCCTTAGCAGCGATGTCTCAAGAGTTATAGCAGAGATACCTGTGGCTGAATCCCTAGACTTAGCTAATGACTTAAGATCAGCGACGGCAGGTCGGGCGTTCTGGGGCACTGAATTCAGTAAATGGGCTTCCGTTCCTGAATCTCTGCTATTCGATATAGTGGCTCAAATAAGACAGAGAAAGGGCCTGAAGCCGGAACCACCGAAGCCCGATGACTTCATAGCGCCCTTTTAGTGACCCCCGCTCTTCAGGATGGAGTTTCCAGTATCCTAAAACCATAAAACCAGCACACGATTTAGGTGTGAAGCCTACACCGATTTCACTGGTTAAGTCCAGCGATATCGGCTCCTTAAAACCATAAAACCAGCTTCAGTCCTTCCCCAGCATCCACCTTACAGTCTCTCTCAGGGCTTCCCTAGAGGTCAGGGTAGGATACCAACCCAAGTTCATCAACTTTTTTGCATCAAGTAGCATGAACTTGACATCGCCTACCCAACCTCTCCCGTCAGGGGTGGCTGGTTTGTAGGTATACTTGACCTCAGTTAACCCCATCTCCTCGACTACTAAATCGGCTATCTCTCTGACAGATATCCAGTCGACGTTACCTATGTTGTAGACCTCCTGGCTTCTTCCCGACGACCTGAGGTGTTTTAATGCTTTATTCATGCCTGAAATTAGGTCTTTAACATGCAGGTAGGACTTCTTTTGAGTTCCGTCACCCAGTATCTCCAATGTCTTAGGGTTGCTTCTTAACTTCTTGATAAAGTCCACTATAACTCCGTGTGTTTGCCTAGGACCGACTATGTTGGCAAATCTGAGAATAAGCGCCTTCAGACCATATACCTCACTATATGTCATTATCAAGTTCTCGGACATGAGCTTCGAGGCGCCGTAGACAGATATAGGTCTCGTTGGGTAACTCTCCGGCGTGGGGAACACGTCGGCGTCGCCGTATACTGTGGAGGAGCTGGCGAAGACCAGCTCCTCAACATCCTCGAGTCTACAGCACTCGAGGACATTAAAAGTGACCACGACGTTCTCCTCGAAATGAACGCGCGGTTCCGTCGTCGAGATCCTGACCTCCGGGTTCGCGGCAAAGTGATAGACCGTATTGACGTCTCTGAACGCTGCCTTCAGTTCTTCGTCAAGGACCTTTAGGTCCTTGGTTAAGAACCCGACCTTGTTACCCTTTAGCAAATGTTCTATGTTCCTTGTAGTGCCTGAACTCAGGTTATCTACTATGAATGTCTCGTAACCCTCCCTAACCAGGTAATCAACTACGTGGGAACCTATGAAGCCCGCCCCACCGGTAACTAGAGCCCTCATTAAAATGACCTGCCAGACCTTACTGCTTGGTTAACAAAGATACTATGTTAGAGGCAATTATATCAACCACGTTCAACATAGTGTCTAACGAGCTCTTCGACGGGTCCTTAAACTTTATCATAACGTGACTTCCTCTTAAGGATACGCTGAGTTCGCTGGAGAGTTCCTTAGGCAGTGACGATATTATGTTGACGAAGCTGACGCTTCTGACGCCCAAACACACCTTTAAAGTGTGTCCCAGCTCTGTCTCTAGAACCACCATGCCTACTCCATCCTCCCTACACAATTTTGACAACATGTCGTGCGTTAGCGGCTTTAACAGCCAGTAGTTATCCTTTATAATCTGCTTATCGAAATCGCGTGAGACCACTGCAACCCTCAACGGTCCATAACGGATCACGTTCTCACTATTGAGAATTTCGTCAATGAGTTTTAGAGCTTCATCATACTTAGTAGCTTCCTTCTCCACTTCGGGATTCAATTTATAGGATCTTGAACGTATCACGTTGAGGAAGTATGTGTAGAGCACGTTAGGGAAGTCGGTCGAGTTGTAATTCACTTTTACTGCTTTAGCCAGTGCCTTACCTATCTTACTCATGTCATTTACTCGTCCGGAGGTGTATGACGTCACATCTTTAAGCAGTTGCTCCGGAAGCTCTACTGCCGCGTTCAATGTTTGAATATATTCTAGGATTGTCTGGGTTAATGTGGTTGTTTCAGAAAGGCTCATGAGGATCTCCCCCTTCCCTGAGTCATCATACTTAGTTACGATGCCAAGTTTCTTCTCTGAAAGGATGTGGAAACCTGTTGAGCTATATATGCTGATAAATTGGGACGGTGTGAGACCCACTGCATAGCTTCTAACTATCTTAAGAGGAGTCTTGATCGTCTGTGGCACGAACTCAACATAGACCCGCACCCCCTTGCTGGTCAAGGTGTTTGAGAGTATGGCTGTAGCCAAGACCTCGTCCAGTCCTACCTTAGAGTAGATTGACGTGTTCTGGATAGTCAAATCCTCAACACCACCTCAGCAGCATCACGTTCACTACCCTAGTGTTTACAGAACCTCTACCCAAATAAAGCTTTTAAGCGTTAACCCTTATGTAGAGTTCAGGTGCAGATCATGTATGTGGAATCCGCTATCCTGATAATCGCGTTAGTTGCGATCGTGTACGCGTTATTAATGTCCTACAGGATAGTTAGAGAGCCCAGCGGATCCGGCAAGATGATTGAGATACATGAATACATAAAGGAGGGCGCTAGAGCTTACCTTAAAAAGCAATACACAGTCATATTCGTAATAGCCGTGGTGCTGGCGGTTCTCTTGGCACTGTTCAGCTCTCTGAGAATGGCTTTCAGTTACGTCCTAGGGGCGCTCTCCTCAGTCATCGCCGGCTATGTCGGCATGAGGGTAGCTGTAGACTCTAACGTGCGCACCACCCACGCTGCTAAAGAGAATGGAATTAACAAAGCGCTCAGACTAGCGTTCAACGGCGGTCTAGTAATGGGTTTGATGACTGTAGGAATTGGACTACTACTGATAGTTATTCAGTACGTGATTTACGGCGAGGGTGTTGAAGCAATAAATGACATAATAGGTTACAGCTTCGGTGCTTCGTCAGTCGCTCTCTTCGCAAGAGTGGGCGGCGGGATCTACACTAAGGCTGCTGACATAGGGTCCGACCTAGTCGGTAAAGTTGAGGTTGGTATACCGGAGGACGACCCCAGGAACCCCGGGGTCATAGCCGATAATGTGGGCGATAATGTGGGCGATGTGGCAGGGATGGGCGCTGATTTATTTGAGTCGTACGTAGGTGCTATAATCTCAACGATGATCATAGCATCCACCCAACTGAGGGGTTTCGCGACTTACTCATGGGGTAGCTTCGCTCTAATCCCCTTGCTCGTTGCTGCTGCAGGAATTGTGGCCTCTATATTGTCGTCCTTCGTTGTACGTACTAAGGAGGGAGGCGATCCTTCGAAGTCACTAACTTCGGCCACCGTAGTTGCCTCCATCCTGATAGCTATTACATCGGGCTTCGCGGTGACGCAGTTGATAGGAGGTGAGCTAGGGCTCAGAATCTGGGTCGTCATAGTCGCCGGGTTAGTGGCAGGGGTTACGATAGGGTTGACGAGCGATTACTTTACTAATGCTAGATACTCCCCCGTCAGGAAAGTCGCTAGGATGTCTGAAGCCGGCCCGGCCTTAACCATCCTAACAGGTTTTGCTTACGGTCTACTAAGTGCATTCATACCAGCACTTATGATCTCCGTCGCCTCACTGATATCGTTTTTGATTCTATGGCTGTACACGCAAGAGTTCTGGCTTGGCATCTACGGGGTTGCCCTATCCGCTGTGGGCATGCTGTCCTTGACGGGGGTTGTCGTAAGTGCTGACGCGTACGGCCCTATAACTGACAATGCCGCGGGGATAGCCGAGCAAGCGGGACTGGGCGAGGAGGTGCGTTCTATAACAGACAAACTCGACGCCGCTGGAAACACCATGAAGTCAGTGAGTAAGGGATTTGCCATAGGCTCAGCCGCCCTAACTGCCTTAGCCTTCATAGGCGCATACGCCTCTGTACTCCAACACCACACAGGCGTGAAGTTAACTGAGCTCTTCCAGCGGCTGACAATCCTAGACGCCGGCCTAATTTCAGGCATGTTCATAGGGGTGGTGATGCCTGCTGTATTCACTTCGATAGTAATTCTCGCGGTCAGTGACTCAGCCTTCGTCCTTATAGAAGAGATTAGGAGACAATTTAGAGAAAAGCCGGGGATACTTGAGTTTAAGGACAGGCCCGATTATGGGAGGGCTGTAGCTATAGTGACGACCTACGCTATAAAGAGGTTAGTTCTGCCGGGCATAATAGCTATCGTAACCCCGCTCGCCGTCGGCTTAATTCTAGGACCTTATGGCCTGGCCGGCA
This sequence comes from Zestosphaera sp., assembly GCA_038727705.1. Lineage (NCBI taxonomy): Archaea > Thermoproteati > Thermoproteota > Thermoprotei > Desulfurococcales > Desulfurococcaceae > Zestosphaera > Zestosphaera sp. The sequence goes on from JAVYVJ010000001.1 coordinate 589,877, forward strand.
TGTTGCTCGCCGCTACGATCTCAGGCCTGTTACTGGGGCTATTCCAAGGCAACGTTGGAAACACGTGGGATAACGCCAAGAAATTCATAGAAGCCGGGTCTCACGGCGGTAAAGGAAGCGAGGCCCATAAAGCGGCGGTCATAGGAGATACTGTAGGTGATCCCATGAAGGACGCGGCAGGCCCTTCCATAAACATCCTGATAAAGTTAATGAGCATAGTCTCCCTAGTCTTCGCCTACTATATAGCCACCTACAACTTATACGTATTCCTCGTCCGCTAAACTCAGATATCTAAACCCTTGATGTTTGCAAAGCCTTTTTTGAAGTAATGCCTGACCTCTCTAACCTCCGTCACTAGATCGGCGATCTCCCTTAACGTTTTCGGCACATATCGCCCGGTAACTATGGCGTGCCTTTCGGTGTTACTCACAAAGTTTCTCAATATTCTGATAGCTAAGCTCTCGTCAATCAAACCCATGTGCACAGCCAGACCTAGTTCATCAAAAACTACCAGCTTGGGCTTTAACCTGCGTGTAAGGGACGGATATACATGCACTAGGAATCCGTAACTCAGCGCCATATTAAGTGATGCAGCATAGCTACTGAGATCCTCCGGATTAACGAATCCCTCGCAACCTAGCCTCATCACGTAGATCTGCTTCCTAAGCATGCGAGACAACTTATTTATGAACACGTACTCGCCACTGACTTCACCCTTCATGAACTGCAGTACGAGGACCTTCCAACCCCAACCTAACGCACGTAATGCAGTGCCAATTGCAGCCGTAGTTTTGCCCTTACCTTTGCCGTAATACACTAATAACATATAGCATACCTCACGAACCGGTTCTTAAGCTCTGCAACGCCTCAAGTATTAGATTAAAGTCGCTTTCCTTGATGCTGATGCCGAGCTCTGCAGACATGAACTTTCTTAAGTCGTTGTCGCTGATCCCGCACGACGAGTACAGAGCCCCTACAGCTAAGGCCGTGGGGGTCCAAGGCTCTCTGCTGAATAACTTCCTCAGTTCTTCGCGGAGTCTAGGTTCCTTAGACACCCTGAGTATGTGTTGCGTGGAAGGAAATCCCGAGTTCTCAGCTACCTCCATGCACTTCACACGCTTCCTTACGCTGGTGTAGATCCTCTGACGCAGCATGGCCAGCGAGCCACGGGCTCTGAAATACTCAAGCTCCGACACATAACTTATGTAGTGCTTCATCGCTGACTTATTTCGCGGTTCATACGTCAGCACAGTCTTAAGGGCCGTGAGGGCGATGAGCAATGCGTTACTTGCGCTGAACTTGTCTATCATGTCAAGACTTGTGTGATAGAACCTGTCAGGCCAGTTAGTCAGGGAGACTGCGGGAATCCCGAATACGATGTACGAGTCATGATCGCTACCCGCCACATAGCATCTACTGTCAAACCTTAATGATGGTTTAATTTCGTTAAGGGCTGGTAATCCCCAACCTCTGTTTACTTCTACGTAGAAATTCCTGAAAGCATGGGCCTCAAACCCGCTCGCCAGTAATGCAGGCGAACGTATGAAATTCAAAACAGAGCCTGTAAGCGATTGCTTCTCACCCACCATATCCAAGTTTAACGCGCCCTCTATTTTAACTCCCTCCTTAAGCAGCTTCCTAACTAAAGCAAGCGACCCGTAATGCTCAGGTATCCATACAAACCTGACCCTCATCCCTCCCAACTCACATCCCGTTCTCTTAATAGACCTACCGAGGGCTCTGGCTATACATAAGAGTGCGGCAGCACCGCTCACATTATCGTTGATAGTCCCCTTTGGGTGACAGTAGTGCGCTGTTAGATGAACCTCCTTTTCACCATCGCCAAACTCAGCGGATATTACTTTAATATCCCTTGGGTCGGTGTAGCTTGCCTTGACGAAGCCTTCGACTTGAACCCTCTCCCCTTTGAGGATGCTCCACCTCATCATCTCCGCATCTCTTCGTGATATGCACAGCACTGGAGACTTCATCTTAGGCAACTCCGAAGGCGTCGGAAAGAGACTCACGTAGGGTACGCCGTCGAGTACCGCATCCCTCCTGTAAATGAGGACAGCCTTAACCCCTTTTTCAACCAGTCTCAGGTACATGCTTAGACTTCTGTTGCTCGTCAAAACCACCTCAGCGTCGCTTGGTATAGACTCCTCGTTCTCGACGTAACTCACACGCCCAGCGAACTCACCGCCCGGTGAATGTGCTGCAACGGCGGTCCATGCCCTCCTCACTGAAGAGACGGTTTTCTGATACGGGTATGTAACACGGACTTCACCATCACGGAGATCCCAACCGACGAGAGGACTTATCCATTTCTGAGGACTTGCATAGCTAAATGTGTGTACGGAAACTCCAACACCCCTGTCCTCCAGAGATGCTCTTATGAAGTCAGCACTCCGCAATATCTCCCTTGAGCCCTGTATCCTATGGTACGATGAGAGATCTAAAGCCAATCTGGTTAACTCTAGGTGATCTGAAATGCTTTTGACCTCATTAAATAGTTGAGTCAAGCTCATGTTCCAATACCCAATCTCTTCATAAAGTCGAAGACAGTCAGTGAGACCACTTTACCCCCTTTAATCCTCGCCACGACGTTGCTTTCCGTTAACACTGCCTCATCAGCGTCTTCTATATCGTAGCCAAAGTTTATGTAGAGAATATCAGTTTGCCTATCGTACTCAAACCACACGTTATTGATATCTCCGATTAGTAGCTCATTTCCTTCAAATTTCGCGTCACTCATGATAACACCATATAATCTAAGTAGGAGCGAAATTATAAAAAGTCTTCCATGACTATATCTCCCTAGTGATGTAGATATGGATGGATTAAGCTCTTCAATAATGAAGTGTGAGGAGCTCTGTACCGACTTCTGTAACATGAAGAAGGATGAAGAGCTAGAGCTCTGCATGAATTCATGCATGAAGTACTGTCTTTCCTCTAAGACCGATTAAGTATCAAAGCCGCAAGCCCTAAGCCATCTTCACGTGCCGTATTTCCAAGCAGAAATGTAGCGGATCTGCTCCTCCGTCAACTTGTCTATCTCTACATTCATCGAACGCAGCTTATATTGGGCTATCTCCTCATCTATCTCCCTCGGAAGGACGTAAACACGCTTCTCTAAGGCAGATCTGTTCCTGACTATATACTTCGTAGCCAACGCTTGGTTTGCGAAGCTCATGTCCATCACCTCGCTCGGATGTCCCTCGGCCGACACTAGATTCACTAATCTCCCCTCACCTATTAGATACAGCTTCCTCCCGTCAGGTAACGTATATTCCTCCAGATTAGGTCTCACGGACCTCTTACGGAGTGAAATCCTCTCCAGATCCTCAACGCACACCTCCACGTTGAAATGCCCTGCGTTAGCCAGCACTGCACCGTCCTTCATCAACCTGAAGTGTTCCTCCCTTATAACTCCCTTATTTCCTGTAGCAGTCACGAACACGTCCCCTACTGCAGACGCCTTACCCATGCTCATTACTTCAAAGCCATCCATCACCGCCTCCAGGGCCCTCACAGGATCCACCTCAGTCACAACTACTCTAGCGCCCATGCCGCGCGCCCTCATAGCTATGCCTCTACCAACCCACCCATATCCAGCCACCACGAATACCTTGCCGGCCAGAAGCAGGTTCGTGGCTCTCAAGACGCCGTCTATAACGGATTGGCCAGTACCATATCTATTGTCAAACATGAATTTAGTTAGCGAGTCGTTAACCGCTATCACGGGATATAGGAGCCCTCCCTCCCTCTCAAGGGATCTCAACCTATTGACACCTGTGGTGGTTTCCTCGGTTCCACCCCAAACTCTTGAACCTGCGTCTCTGAGAACTCCATGCAAGTACGCGTGAAGATCAGCACCATCATCTATTACTACGTCAGGGTTAGACGACGCCGCCTGAGCGATACACTCATAGTACTCGTGTTGGGTCTGACCTCTCCATGCAAACACATGAATGCCCTCGCTGGCTAGCGCGGCAGCCACCGAGTCTTGCGTGGAGAGGGGATTGCTCCCTGCCAACCAGACCTCAGCACCCCCCTCCGTTAGAGTCCTGACCAACACAGCAGTTTCCTTAGTTACGTGGAGGACTGCTGCAACTCTGACTCCTGCCAATGGCTTCTCTTTATAGAATTCATCTCTAATCCTCATCAGGACGGGCATATGTCTCTCCGCCCATTCAATCTCTTTGAAACCAGCATCTCTCAAATCAATGTCGGCTACCCTGTACATTCACCAACTCACCTCCTGCTATAGGAGGTTTTACGATCAAAAATACTTTGCTGAGGGGCTTCATAACGCTTCAGACCATTTGTTAGTTTCTTGTAAGATCGATTTGTAATTTTGCATAGCGGGCCGTGAGTTACTGACGTAGGTTGGACGCATTAAAACTGTTTTTAACGTATGTCTTAAATTTTAAGTTGATGAAGGTGGTGTTCAATAGTTGTGGACGTACTCAAAAGGCAGAAAGTCGGGAAATCCGCACACAGACTTTTAAGCGCCCTGGTCGTGATTGCTTTCCTGCTTGCTTACGGCTATCTAACGTACACTTACGCCTCAGGCATAGAGGACTACATATCCGATGAGTGCTGGTATGTAAGTGCGGCAAGAAATACGATAATTAAGTACTTAGGGGTGAGCCCAGACAGAGCTCAGCGCGGCATGACAATCGTGACTGTGGAACTGTATAATCCATTGAGTGAGTACGAGTATTTGAAAATAGTTAGTAGGGTTAAGGGATTTATAGAAAATGATTTAGGTGGTAGGATAATTAAGGGTGAGGAGTACTACAAGTTCAGCTCGGACGGGAAGTTCCTGCCAGCCTTGTGTGTGGAGGTTAATCAATCCCTCATAGCAAGTCTGCTCAGTTATTCTGGTGTTAAGCAGGTAATCAGGGGGTATTGCTATCCCAATGCTGAGGGAGTGTTTAGCTATATGAACTTAGAGCACCCGCCCCTAGTTAAGTACTTTATAGGACTTTCCATGGTTCTTCTAGGCGACTACCCTGCCTTCTGGAGAGTGCCTTCGATCATCGCAGGCACGTTGATCCTAGTCTTCATATTCCTGTTGTTTCGAGAGGTAGTGAAAAAAGATACCTGGCTAGTGTTAGGGCTGGCCACGGCTTTAATCACGGCCTTTGACAAGACGTTCAGGTCGATGTCTATGGTGGCGATGCTCGATATATTTGTGGCTCTATTCACCACGCTGACCCTCTACTCCGTGCTAACTAATAGACTTGGACTAACGTCGATCTTCGTGGGTCTTGGCTTCGCCAGCAAGTTCAGCGGGGCATTCCCGGCGGTTCCCGCAGTGCTCTACTGGATTAAGAGGGAGAAACCTGCTAAGGTGTTCTTACTGATTGTATACACTCCAATACTCCTCCTACTGCTTCTGGGGATTCCGTACATAGTTAGAGATGGTTTCCTCCAGTGGTGGAATGCATCAGTTGAAGGCGCCTTCAGATGGCACTTAAGCGTCAAGACGACGGAAGGTCCGCCGCAGGCTATGCCATGGGACTGGTTATTAGGCAGAAACCCGTTCCCACTGCACTATGTGTGGGATGCAGGTAGTGGTCAGTTCATCGCCGACTTGATTGCGTCAGGTAACCCAGTCCTGTACACTCTTACAGCCGCCCTCTCCCTGATTATCCTACCCTCACTCCGCGATCTCCCTGATAAGGGGGTGACTCACGTGTTCACTTGGCTTACCTATTTAATGTATGTGGCAATGTGGTTTCTAGGAGGGAGGACTCAGTACAGCTTCTACGCTGTTCAAGTAGTTCCCCTCTTCTACACAACGCTGGTAATGATAGTTTACTACCTTACAGCATCTCCTGCCAACATTCGTGAATTAGTTAAGAGATGGCGCCGCATCCTGAACGTAATCAGCATGTGGTTAGCCGGGGAAGTCTCGGTCAGCATGAGGCTCGTTATTTCAGACGAGTAATTGAAGAGTGATAACGTCATTTAAAAACTCCGCTTAAGGTAATTAAGCGAGGGTTGAGGTGTGAGGTACGTATTCAGTTTTGAAGAGGCCGATTGGAAGGATAAAAGGACGCTGGGAGGTAAGGGCGCTTCATTAGCACAAATGACTCAATTAGGGTTGCCTGTACCTCCAGGATTCATAATAACTACCCAAGCATGCAGAGAGTTTTTCACATGTCGCCGCGATGAGATAGAGAGCATAGTTAAGGAGCTTGAGAGGAATCCACCGCCTCACGTGAGGGATCAGTTGATCAGGAAAATCTGGGACATCATAAGAAGCATGGAGATGCCAGAGGGCTTGATGGATCAGGTCAAGGAGTATATGAAGCAACTTGAGGAGAAGACCGGCAAGATCTTCGGCTCGCCGGAGAACCCGTTGCTGGTCTCTGTGAGATCCGGAGCCGCGGTCTCCATGCCCGGCATGATGGACACAGTTCTGAATCTAGGTATTAACGATGACGTGGTGAAGGGTCTAGCAAGACTCACTAATAACGAATGGTTTGCCTACGACGCCTACAGAAGGTTCCTAGCCATGTTCGGTAGAATAGTCCTCGAGATTAACGAGGAACTGTTTAATCAGGTCTTCGACAAGTATGAAGAGGAATTTAAGCAGCAGACTGAGAGGCTGTACGCTAACGAGTTAGAAGCGATTAAGGTCAAGTACCCCAAGTATACCATAAGGCTTGACGCGCAACCACCAGCAGACACGGCCCCTAATCTGTGGAGGTTCTCAGTGGAGTACCTGAAGAAGATAGTTGATGAGTATAAGAAACTAATCAAGGAGAACTGGGGTGAGTTCCCGCAGGATCCGTGGAAGCAACTAGAACTGGCCGTCAAAGCGGTCTTCAGATCTTGGATGAATCCGCGTGCGATATTCTACAGGATGGCCAACAACATAACGCCTGAGATAGCTGATTGCACAGCTGTCAACATAGTAACTATGGTATTCGGTAATATGGGCTGGGACTCAGGCACAGGCGTCTACTTCACTCGTGACGTCGCTACAGGCGATAACAGACCCTATGGGGAGTTCCTGCCCAACGCTCAGGGCGAGGACGTGGTAGCAGGCATTAGGACGCCGCTAAGTCTTGATGAGTTGAAGGAGAGGATGCCTGCAATCTATGAGGATTTGATAAGGGCTGGCAAGACTCTTGAGAAGTTAAACAGAGACGTGATGGACATAGAGTTCACTATAGAGAAGGGCAGGCTCTACTTCCTGCAGAACAGGGTAGCTAAGATGACCCCGGTGGCCAGAGTGAAGACTGCTGTGGAGATGGCTGAGGAGGGGATAATACTGAGGGAGGAAGCGATTATGAAGGTCTCGCCGGACACTGTTCTTAGACTCCTCTATCCGAGGGTCGACCCTAAAGCCAAAGCGGAGCCCGTGGCTAAGGGTCTACCTGCTTCGCCGGGAGCGGTCAGCGGTGAAGCGGTCTTCGACCCTGACACCGCAGTCATTAGGGCGAGGGAAGGTAAGAAAGTAATATTGGTTAGAGTCGAGACTAAGCCCGACGATGTACATGGTTTCTATGCAGCGGTAGGCATATTGACGTCTAAGGGTGGGATGACGTCACATGCAGCGGTAGTGGCTAGAGGTATAGGGAAGCCCGCGGTCGTGGGGGCTGAGGCCATTAAAGTGGATTACGAGAGGAAGGTCTTCGAGGTTAACGGGAAGCAGGTGAGGGAGGGCGACTGGATAACTATAGATGGTAACACCGGCAACGTCTATGTGGGTAGAGTACCGACTGTAGAACCTGAGATGATATCCGAGCTAGATAGGTTGCTTAGGTGGGCTGACGAGTTTAGGAGGCTTGGCGTCAGAGCCAACGCGGACGTGCCCGAGGATGCCTTCATTGCAAGGAAGTTCGGCGCTGAAGGAATAGGCCTACTCAGGATAGAGAGGATGTTCAGAAAACCCGAAAGATTAGAAGCCTTGAGGAATGTAATACTTTCAGACACGAGGGAAGGTAGGGAGGAACACCTGAGGAAGCTTGTGGAGATGATAAAACCTGACTTCAAGGAGATGCTTAAGATAATGGACGGATTGCCTGTGGTTATAAGGCTGATAGACCCGCCGCTGCACGAGTTCCTGCCGGCTCCGGAGGAGATACTTAAGGACCTCTACGAGGTCAGAACGGCGTATCTCGAGCTCAGCACCTCTCAAGCCGCTAGAGAGCTAATGCCTACCCTGATTAAAGAACTTGAAGACAGGCTTAAGAAGCTTGAGACCCTCTACAAGAGGGTCTCAACCCTTAAGGAGCACAACCCCATGATGGGTCACAGGGGTGTGAGGGTCGGGGTTACTTTCACTGAGATATACTACTACTTAAGCAGGGCGATGTTAGAAGCTGCAGCTGAACTGAAGAAGGAGGGCTACAAACCTGTACTAGAGATAATGATACCACAGGTAGCGCACGTCAACGAGGTTAAATTCGTCAAACAGAGAGCAGTAATACCTGCTATAAAGGATGTCGAGAGGGAGTATGGCATTGACTTAAGCGACGTTAAGATAGGTACAATGATAGAGACTGTGAGAGCGTGCTTAACAGCAGGTGAGATAGCCAAGGAGGTCGACTTCTTCAGCTTTGGAACCAATGACTTGACTCAAGGTACATTCAGTTTTAGCAGAGATGACGTCGAGAACAAGTTCATGCCTCAATACTTGGAGTACGAGATACTACCCGAGAACCCATTCCAGACTATAGATGTTGACGGCGTCGGGAAATTAGTTGAGCTGGGCACCAAAGAAGGCAAGAAAGCCAATCCGAATCTAGAGGTAGGTATATGCGGGGAGCACGGAGGAGATCCAGCGTCCATTATGTTCCTACACAAGGCAGGCCTGGACTATGTAAGCGCTTCCCCATTCAGAATAGTTGTAGCCAGGCTTGCTGCTGCTCAAGCAACCATCTCCGAGAAGTTGGGTAGAAAGGAATCTGGAGAGTAACACCCGCAGAACTTATTGTGTAACATTTCAGGTAAAACTAAAACTTAAACCTCCTTAGCACACTTTAGTACCCGGTTTAACGGGTTTCTCAACCGTTAGTATAACTGGAATCTCCCCTTCACCGCAGCCTGCCGCCAGCAACATGCCGTGGGACTCGAAACCCATCATTTTTCTCGGCTTGAGGTTGGTAACAACCACTACGTTCTTACCAACCAAATCTTCAGGTCTATACCATTCAGCGAGGCCTGCTACGAGTTGCCTCCTTCCCTTCTCGCCTAAGTCAACAACTAACCGGATCAGTCTCTTGGAGCCCGCGATCCTCTCCGCACTCTCCACTAGACCTATTCTTAGGTCTAGCTTCTGAAAATCCGAGATATCCACATATTCTGAGGAGCTCATTATTTCACCACATCTTAAATCACGTTGCTGAGTTTATAACCAGGAACCTTAGCAATTTTGAGTTTCATGGAACTTTAAAGAGTCTTGCAGGACGATGTTGCCTGTTGTGAAGCCCCTAACCCCGAACTACCTCCCAACGTCTTCCTCTTCGATAGGTCTGAATTTAACAACGTATGGAATCCCGCCGTCAATAGTCTTGGCAGTCCTTCTTACCGTAGCCACCACCTTCATGCCGATCCTCACTTCCTCAGGCCTGACCTCCACGATCTCGGAAAGCACTTTAGCGTCTCCTAACTTGATTAAAGCTATTATAAGGGGTGCGAATTCCTCGAACCCCTTAGCCGGCACCTGAATGATTGTGTAGGTCAGCACCTCACCCTCGCGTGGCAGGTTCTCACGTACCACTCTCTCTGAGCCGCACTTAGGGCACCTTGCCTTAGGAGGATAGACAACGTAGCCGCATTCTAAACATTTAGTGGCTATTATGTTGAGTAGCACATCCTTTATCCTCCAAACCCTCTGAATCGTTGTCACCGAGTACTCACCTCCTCAAAATGACGGTCGTTATGTTCGACCCCACCCCACCTATGTTCTGGGTCAGGCCTACTTCAGCCGCCACTCTGACTCCTGGGAAATCGCCTCTGAGTTGCATCACTACCTCGGCCAACTGATATAACCCAGTAGCTCCTACAGGATGCCCTCTTGCTTTCAAGCCGCCTGACGGATTTATCGTTGGTCTGTCGCCAGGAGCAAATTTACCTTCACACCACATCTTAGGTGCTTC